>SUYQ01000008.1 GCA_015060325.1 Bacteroidales bacterium
GTTATGCTTTGCCGAACGAGGCAGAGTCTCTTGCTCTACGCATCACGACAGACAGCGGTCGCCTCTTCACCCTTACCGCCTTATTGGATAATGCCGAGACTACTGACGATACCGAGGTGCTGTCCAGCGGCATCCACTATACTATCAGCGTGAAAGTGGGTAAGGACAAGGTGACTGTCGAGCAAATATCAACGAGCGATTTTGACAGCCCGTTCGGAGACGGTTGGAACAATGAAAACGACTTAAAGTAATCCCCCCTCTGTCATCCTGAGCATAGCGAAGGATCTTTATTAAAGATTCTTCACTTCGTTCAGAATGACAAGAATAGTGAGAAAGATACAAACGATAAACATTATGAAGAAGTTCTTTCAATACATACTGATGACTGTTGCCCTGGTAGCGGCAGCATCGTGCAGCAACGAATTGGATGAGGTGTTACAGCCTGCCGGAAATGGCTCGTTGCAATTCGTAGTAAGCGATTTCCCTGCTTTTGGTGAAAGCCCCGACACCCGTGTTATCGGCACTCAAGATGTCGGTAAGACAGCGTGGGAGGAAGGTGACAAACTGCTTTTGTCCATATCATTCGAGAGTGGAAAGAAACAGGGCTACACACTTGAATACTTATCAGGAGTGTGGACTCTGAATGATAAAGTTCTTGCCAGCTCTGACATTACTGGGGTCCTTGCCCTATATGCACCCGACTGCGAGATAAAGTCAGACGGAAGCATCGGTCTTGCCAGCGGCAAACTGTATGGTATGGCAGAGTACATCCCTGCAAAAACGACTGTTGACGGTCTTAATGTAAGTATTTCCTTCAAAGATGTCACTCGCACCTACAGCCGTCTGCGTATAGCAGCAGATGCGGGGCAGGAACTGACCATGGCCACTACTGGTTTCACCTCGGCAGGAGCGACCGAGGTGGCGACTGAGCCGTACACCCTCACTACCAATGCTAATGGAAATGCCTTTCTATATGGAACTTTCGCTGTAGGTGGAAGTGTGACCGTATTGGATGAATCTTGCGTAACTGCGCTTGCGGAGTACGAATTCACCGAAGCCACTGAACCGGGCAAGAGTTATGCGCTGGATGCAGGTAAAAAGGAAGAGGTGGATTTGTCAACGCTCACCGGAACATACACCATCACGGAGGATGGATATTATGAGTTTACCGGAGCCGGCAGCTACGGTATCAAGGTGGAAAGCGGAAATCCCAAAATCGTTCTGAATGATGCAAGCATTACGGTTAGTACAGGCAGTGCTATTGATGTTGCATCTGGCAACAACGCAACCATATTTGTGTTGGGTGACAATACGATAGGCACTACAAAAACCGAATCTTGGAATGAGCCATGTGGTGGTATTTTCGTTGCAGAGGGCGGAACAGTTAATATTACTTCGAACAGTAATGCTAATATTCTTCGTGCTCACGGTAGTCATGCTTCAGCTATTGGAGGAAAGTACGACTACGACAACAACGAAAGTTATAATGCCGGTAACATCAACATTTCAAATGTCACAGTATATGCATATACTAACAACTATTACGCAGCAGCTATTGGTGCAGCAGGCGAAGGTACCTGCGGAACAATCAATATTACAAACGCAATCGTATATGCCTATGGTGCTGGTGACCAATGGTCTTCTGCTCCTGGTATCGGCAGCGCTTGGAGTTTGGTTGATTGGCCGGATACGATCCCTATTGTGATAATCTCGGATTCTGAGGTTCATACATTCAGACATAACTCCGGTTCTGACTATATTGGATATATGGGCGATATAGAATATAATAACCCCGATGGAGGTCCTTACGCTACTGGCAGCATTAACTGTGGCGGCGGTTCGGTAACGAACAGCACCATTTACTGCTACACTGGATTGGATGCCACCACCACGGATAAGGTCGTGACCTACGATGCCGATGGCAAACCGACGGAAAACTAAAATGATTCAGGGCAGGAAGAGGGTGATGCCTCTCCTGCTCACTATGGGATCCCCGGTCAAGCCGGGGATGACGGGGAAAGAGGTCGGATGACGGTGGAGATGGCCGGTCAGGTGTGGGATCCCCGGTCGGAGCCGGGGATGACGGTGGAGATGGCCGGTCGGGGCCGGCCATGACGGAAGTGATCGGCCATGACGAGAACCGATCGTCATTGCCGGCTTGACCGGCAATCTCAAAAAGACTACCTTTACATTCGTAAAACAATTGGCTATGGAGCAGAAGGGATATGTGTATTTTATGACGAATGGGAATAATAATGTACTTTACGTTGGTGTGACTAACAGCCTGAAGAGAAGGATGGTAGAGCATTCGGAAGGCAGAGGATCAGAGTTCACGAAGAAGTACAATTGTTCTAAACTTGTGTATTATGAGGTCTTTCCTTCCATTGAACAGGCTATTGCAAGAGAAAAGCAGATAAAGCATTTCAAACGCGAGTGGAAGAACCAGTTGGTGGAGAAGGTTAATCCTGAATGGACTGATATTTCCGGGGAGATTGTGCTTGATCCGACTGTGGCGTGAGATCCCCGGTCAAGCCGGGGATGACGTGGAAGAAGACCGGGGATGACGGTAAAGTTCTTTGACATACTGGAACGAAAAGAAAAATTTACTATCTTCGTTGTATAAAATCTTGTTTATGGGAAACGATGGTAATACTTTAATAGAACAGACAGACAGGTTTTTGCCAACATTGCAATCCGAGGTGCAAAATAAAATTGTAAACATTCGGGGTGTTAATGTTATTGCTGATGCAGATGTGGCTGATTTATACGGGGTGGAAACAAAACGTGTGAACGAAGCTGTCAGGAATAATCCTGAAAAGTTTCCGGAGGACTATATGTTTGTGCTTACAACTGATGAATTATCGGATTTGCGGTCGAAAATTTCGACCACAAAAATATCAGCCAAGAGCAGAGTCGCACCTAAGGTCTTCACGGAGAAGGGGCTGTATATGCTTGCAACAATTTTGAAGAGCAAGCGGGCTCAAGATGTTACTTTTGCCATTATTGAGACTTTTGCCAAAGTACGATATTTAAAGAGGGAGATCGTGGAGTTGCATAAAGAGACTGATATTGAAAAGCAGACGACAAAAATGCAGAAGTTTGGTGAGGTAATTTCAGATATAGTTATGCCTGATCTGGAGACTTTTGAAACGGAATCCACTTTGGAACTCAACTTTTTTATAGGCAAGATAAAGCATACCGTAAAGAGGGTAAAGAAAAATAAGTAGCAATAGATATCATTTTTTTCGTTCCGCTCGTGGCTTCGGCTGACGGGCGGAATTTCGTTTCCAGTAGGTCATATGAGGGATCCCCGGTCGGGGCCGGGGATGACGGATGGCCGATCAGGTCGGCCATGACGAAGAAGCGGGCGGCCATGACGGAGGAAGACTTTGACATACAGGAACGAAAATGGTTGTGAATCCCCTCGAATTCGAGGGGATTGATTATATTTGTCAAAAATTAAACATTATGGTTATACTTGATAAGCCTATTACACGTGAAGAACTTGTCAGATTGGCAGAGAACTTCTACGGGGATATGATAAAGGGAGTGGTGGATGTGGATCAGGAACTTCTTGCCATCGATGCAGAGCTCCATTCCGATCTTGAAGGTTTGCTTTTGAGAGAAGGCTCTCAGCAAGAAGCGCTGTGGGGAATCAATCTCTATCCAGAGGCCGATGATGAGGATTTCCTGGAGTTTGATTCGTTGATCAACATCCGACCTCGTCAGGGCAATAGAAGCTGGGATGTGGAGAACGAGGAGATTAGAGCAAGAATAAGGTCTATTGTAAATAAATATATGGCATAGAAATATGGAAAGTGGAAGATTGAATGATGAAAGGTGGAAATCCATGCCTTTCGTGGAGCAGATGGCTAATATCGGAAGTGAGGTCGGAAGGACTGCAAAATGGGTTCAGAAGACTAAGCCTGCAATGGCGGAAGGGGCTTTTGTGAGGGCCCTGGAGTTGATTGATCTGACATTGAAATTTGGTCGTTTGGATTCGCCTTATAGAGGAGACATGCTGAAAGAGCTCTGTAAAGTCAGAGAGCTGTTCTGCGGAGCATACGAGGAGGCTGACATATCTCTCTTGATGTGGCTTGATAAGTATTTCGGAGACTTTGCTTTGGCACAAAGAAGGCTGGCAGTATCCTAAGGCAATGATAGATAAATTTTTTCGTTCCGCTGTGTCCGGGAGTCTCTGTCGGAGAATGAAAAGTATGCTGACATAACGGAATCAGAAGCACTGAGAATCTGTGTCAAGGATGCTATTACTGACGGAAAGGGTATGGGATTCGGTCTCTATTCAACCTCTCTTCTTGTCAGGGATGCTGGTTTAAGGTTTGAGGTTCGTTCAGGTGGACATGCATTGACACTGCAAGGCGGAGACGAAGAAATATCAGAGAGTGAGTTCTGGCAGGGAACAATCATCTATTTGCAGATTCAGACCAACAAGGAGATTAATCCGGCTGAAGTTGTTGCAAACCGCACAAATGTGGCGGCACAGTATAATGAAACATTCTTGAATGATAATGAATTGGAGGAATTATGGTAACGTTCAGTTTTATACAATATGGTGAGAATTTAGGTACGCGCCCTTTAGGACAGCGCGTGCGTGAGAGTCTGCTCCCGTTGATAGAGCAGAACGACCTTGTGGTTCTTGACTTTACGGGCGTGAATGTGGTGAGCAACTCATTCGCGGACGAGTGCATTGCCAAGTTATTACTTCATATGACGCTTACAGAACTCAAGAGCCGCACTACATTCAAAGGCCTTAATCCTGTCGCTTCTGAATGTGTGCTTACTGCACTTAGGCGCAGGCATTTGATTACAAATTGACAGTTTTGTCAATTGATGAATCTATATGCAGCATGTCGGAAATTCCGACATGCTGTTTTTTATATGATGGATCCCCGGCCAAGCCGGGGATGACAGATGGCAGAAATCTTCTATAGCGCCTTTGAAGTCTTGACGAGGGCATTGCCCAGGCCTATGCTGTAGCCCTGAGAGAAGAATACGACTCGGTTGAAGGTGTCGGCCAGCACGATAAGCGGCAGGCGGCCTCCCTTGTCGAGTTTCATCTCGGTTGCGATCATATTCCTCATCTTGCCGTCGATGTCGATACCGAAGTGCACTGTTGACGGAAGATTGAAGTCCTGTGCACGGAACTTCCTGTAGTCATCTTCTGTAGCGAACACCACAAGGATCGGTCTGCCCCATGCTTCGAGTTCGGCAGCGGCGGCGGAGATGTCCATGAGGGCGTGGTTGGTAGGCTCTGTGCCGTAGTCTACCAATGCTACGGCGAAGTAGCCGCGGCCTGTGGTTTCAAGGATAGATTTCTCGACTCGGCCTTCGGCCTCGCTCGAAATGACAGAAGCAGAAGTGCCCGGAATGACAGCATTGTATTTCATCTCCGAGTCGAAGCTGCCGATGACGCGGATCTGGTCCTTGATATCACGCATCACCAGTTCGCGCACTGTGGTCTTTCCTTCCTCTATTGTGAAGAATTCAACATCTGCGAAGACATTTCCGCCAGACATTCTAGAGCCGCTCACAAGCATGTAATAGCCACAGTCCATAGGACGAGCCTCCTTGAAGAGCGAGGCCCATGTGCCGTCATAGTTCAACAACTGGAAGTTACCGTCCACATATTTAGAGAGTGTAAAATGAGTCTCGTATTTAGGATCATCAAGGAGCGGTATTTCGTTGTAAGTCAGTTTAAGCTTACCCTGTGGAGCCACGATCTGTTCCTTGGCATCGAAGTCTACGTCGTAAGTGAGACCGTCTGCACCGACATACTTCACGACTCTGGTTACAGGATCCATCCAAGCAGGCACTCCAAAGCTGCGGCACATAGCTACAAAGAAGATCTCGCGGGAGGCTTTGTCAGCCAGTCTTGTCTCCCAAACCCTCTTAGGATCAAGCTGCACATAGCGAAGACTGATGTCATCGTGCATCGAAAGATTTTCCTTACACCATTTCACGAACGATGCAGGATCTGCCTTGATCATATCAGAGAGAGAATCTGGAATATTCTCATGGAAATATTTCCTGAACGGTCGAAGAAGTTCAGTGTCTACCCTCGGACCATACACATTGGCATCCCCTACAGTCTCCATGCATGAGAAATGATCATCCAATACTGGCTTAGGAGTATCCCTGAGGTCTTTTTCAGACAATGACACGAGCAGTGTATGAGCCTGAGGCAGCTTGTCCTGCTGAGCAGCCTCCTCAAGAAGAGCAACTATCTCCTCATGATTGCCACGAGAGGCAACGAGAATCTCAGCAATCTCCTTCCTCAAGGCTGGATCTTCATACTGACTCGCAAAAGCCTCTGCACGTTCCTTATCATAGAATGTAGCCACATAAGCATTACGAAGAGAATCTTCATACTCCATACGGCGGGTGTTCTCCGCACGCTGCTGATCCGTAACATCCGGAAGCTGAGCATTTTCCACCGGAGGAACAATCTCCATTTCCATATGCGGAATCTCCGAGCCTTCCTCATATTCAAGGACTATGGACACAGCCTCGTCCTTGCCATATGTGACCTTTGCAAATCCGAAGCGGCCGTCCTTTGTGGCATGGACCATCATGTCGCCGAGACCGGCAGTGAGAGCGGTCTTTCCCTGCGCATCGGTGAGCTTATATGCAACGCTGTTGAACTCAGAATAATTATATATCTTATAGTTGACTTTCGCACCCTCAACCGGAGCACCATCCCTATCCACAACAGTAACTTCAACCGACGCAGATTCAGGAGCATAATGCTCTATGACATTGATTTCCGTATAGTTCGGTGTTTCGCGCACGACTTCTTCGGGTCCGTCATATCTTCCGAATACATTTGTATGCATCAGCATTCCCCTGCTTGCAGGAGCATTGAACCATCCGAGGTTGAGCACCGGCTCCGGCTCGCAGGCTCCTAGGAAATACCATTTACCGTCAACCCATGCCTCAACCCATGCGTGGTTGCTGTCTGTGTGGGCCCATCTTGGAGTATATACCTGGCGGGCAGGGATACCGACAGAGCGAAGTGCGGCAACAAGGAGTGTTGATTCCTCACCGCAACGGCCGTATGCGGTCTTCACTGTTGCCAGTGGAGAGCTTGTGCGGCGGTCCGAAGGCATATATATGGCCTTTTCGTGGCACCAATGATTGACTTCCAGCACGGCATCATGCATGCTCATATTCTTGATTCTTGGAGCAAGCTCCTCGTAGAATACATATCGGGCCGAGTCCAGGTTTTCATTATTCACACGTACAGGAAGAACAAAGTGCCTCAGTTCACGTTCCGGTACTTTATCACCCCAAGGCATTTCTTCCAAGGCCTGGAGTGTAAGCCTATAATGGTCCAGATAGTACTCCGGAGTCTGGTTGACGATGTCTCCAAGAGGCATGTAGGCATACAGGAACTGAAGAGCTTCCTTTTCGTCCATGGACAGTCCCATCGCATCCAGATCCACGCCTGCCGCTTCCATTATATCGGCACGACCTGCGAAGTCCTCGGCAATCCTGTCACGGGCCTGTTCGTCAGAAATGAAGTGTTTCTCGCTGCTGCGTCCGCAAGACAGCATGACCATAAGCGCGGAAATGAACAAAAGTGCTGTACGTTTCATAAATATCATCGGTTATCTGTTATTCTTATGCGGATAATTTCGGTAGTGTCGGAAGTGACTTTGTATCTGTCATCGATACGTACCGGTAAAACAGCCGACACATGCTGCTTTTCTGCATAGTCTCCGTTACAGTCAACTATTACCAGAGAGGATTCTTTCTCAAAGTGACTGTATTTAAGATCTGTAAAAAGATCACTTAGTTTCTTCTTGCCCTTCATTCCTAGAGGTATCAACCAGTCGCCATTGCGCCATACGCGGCATACGAAAGGGAACTTCAGTTTGGCGGCATCGAAGATCAAAGTGCCTGCCGGCTGCTTCAGAGGCATGTCCGGAGTCCAAGGGAGGGTCTCGACGAGAATGCGACGGCCGTTGACGTGGTAGGCACCTGGGGTGCGGATCGTGGTATAGATTTCTCGACTCGCTTCGCTCGCTCGAAATGACAGTGGAGAGCTCGCTCGAAATGACAGTGGGGAGTTCACTCGGGATGACAGCGGGGAGTTTAAAGATGTCCTGATGCACACCACCAGGGACTCCCGTTCTGTTCGTAGAACATAGCCGGCAGACTCGAAACGTTTGCCTGAGATGGTCCTGCCCGATGTCAGAAGGTTCTCCAGGGACTCGAGGACGGAAGTATTGAAACCGTATGGTTCGAGGATATAATATAACAGGTATCGCCACTGCGGGATTTCGAGGAGGCGGGGGATGGAGATGGAGATTTCTCCACTCGCTTCGCTCGGTCGAAATGACAATGGGGAGCTCGGTCGAAATGACAAGTGGGAGCCCGGTTCTGATGACAAGTGGGAGCTCGGTTCGGATGACAAGTGGGAGCTCGGTTCGGATGGCAGAGGAACAAGCACATGCGGAATATGTGCTTTGCACCAATCTTCTACGATGGAAGATGCGTCGGACAGATATGTCATTTCACGGTTGAGAGTGCGTACGTACGAAGGGTTCATGCGCTCGAAGAGCGGGAACACTTCGTGACGGATGCTGTTGCGACGGTATTCTACGGATGAGTTGGTGCTGTCTTCACGATAAGGTACCTTCCAGGCGAAGACATGTCCTTCGATCTGTTTGCGGGTGAAGGTCAGGAGGGGGCGGAGGATGGAGATTTCTCGACTCGCTTCGCTCGCTCGAAATGACAGTGGAGAGATCGCTCGAAATGACAATGGAGAGACGGGTTTCATTCCGGTAAGGCCTTTGAGGCCGGCTCCGCGGACCATATTGAGGACCAGGGTTTCGGCATTGTCGTCGGCATGGTGGGCAACGACGACAGCATTGTATCCATGCTTGTCACATAGTTCTCCAAACCAGGTATATCTCAGCTCACGGGCTGCCATTTCGATACTCAGGCCATTCTCCGCGGCATAGCCTGCAGTGTCAAAATCCACACGGTGAAGCAGGACGCCGTTCTCCTCGGCCCACTTCGTCACAAGGGCCTCGTCGCCGTCGCTTTCCTCCCCGCGAAGGTGGAAGTTACAGTGTGCGATGGCGAAACTTTCCGCACCGAAGCAGCGGAGCCACAGGTCAGCCAGGCACATGGAGTCGATGCCTCCGCTGACTGCCAGGAGGTATAGATTTCTCGACTCGCTTCGCTCGCTCGAAATGACAGAAGGAGACTCGCTCGAGATGACAGGTGAAGAGGGCGAAATGACAGACGGAGACTCGCTCGAAATGACAGTGAGAAGCTCGCTATAAATGGTAGTGGAAGGCACGGGTGCAGAAAGCGTGCTACCCCCCTGGCCGCAGGGGGAGGGACCCACTAAGTGGGAGGGGTTCTTTCTGCACCTGTGCCTTCCACCGTCGTCCATAGAAACGGAGGCTGACCGTGAATCATCGATCAGCCCCCTCATTTCCTCTACTGTATGCTTGAAGCGGTTAAGCATTATTTCTTGCTGGCGATTGTGTAGGTAAAGCCGAATGCAATAGACTCCTTGAACTGTACACGCTGCCTTCCGTTAGGATACCTGTCGATATCCTTGTCACTCTTGATCATCACCTTGTCGTCGTAGATCAGGTTGGTGGTGACAGTGAATGAGAAGTACTTTGCAAGTTTCCAGTCAATACGGTTATCCCAGTTTACACGAAGGTTCTGCGGCTTGTCGAGGTAGTTCGAGAAGAGCACAACCTGAGTGCTGTATGAGAAGTTGTCATTGATGTTGACCTTGGCATCCACCTTGAGCTGGGCACCGAATTCGAAGCGTGCGCTTCTGAACTGAGAACCATCTGTAGGGATATCGGTCTTGCCTTCGAATTCCTTCTTCAGACCCATGCTGTAGCTTTCCCTGAGGGCTGCATCCTTCACGATCACATAACCTCCGGTGAGAGGTGCAAAGTTCACTGACAGCCACTTTGCAGGGGTCCAGTCGATACCGAGCGCGAGATTGGTATACGCAGGAGCAAGGAAACCTGACTTAAGGACCCGGGCGTCACGCCACGCCTGTCTGAGGGCGCTTCCTTCAAGGTCAAAGCCGGCATCATCCTTCAGATTGTCAGGTGTCTTATAATCGTATCCTGTTGTGAACTGAGACTTGAAGTCAAAGTTTGCAGAGAAGTAGAAGTTCTTCATCTTCTCGGTCTTGTAGCCCCACTTGCTCTCGAGATAGATACGGTCAGTACTCTTCTGAAGAATCGGCTTCGAAGATGCATAAAGGAATCCGTAATCCAGCTGGAGACGGTTGTTCCAGAACATTTCGTTCTTCTTATAGTTTGCATTCGCATCGATGAAAGCTGCGAGGGAAACCGTGTTGTCACCACCGGCTGCCCAGTTGGTAAGACTGGTCTGGCCAAGGCTGACGTTGGTCTTCAATGAATTTGTCCAATATTTAGGTTTTTCAACCTTCACCTCTGCTTCAGGTGCCGCTTCCATTGCCTTGGCAGCCTCTGCAGCAGCCTGCTGGGCATCCTGGGCGTATGCTGCCAAAGAAAGAAGGGCAGCTGATAATGTGATTATTACTTTTTTCATAATTTATTGTATAGATCCCCGGTCAAGCCGGGGATGACGGTTTGTGAATCGGTCAGGCCGGGGATGACGTTTGGGTTAGTAAGAAATTGCAAAAAGGACTCTCTGGCTTGAAGGCTTGCCTGAGTAGATGCACTTGCCTTCCTCAACGCATACGGCGCTGTCCACAGGGATACAGCGGATGGTAGCCTTGGTCTCTTCCTTGATCTTCTCCTCTGTCTCAGGAGTTCCGTCCCAGTGGCAGAGAAGGAATCCGCCCTTGCTGATCTCTTCCTTGAACTCTTCCCAGGTGTCGACCTTGCGGATGCTGTCATCGCGGAACTTGAGAGCCTTGGCGTAAATATTTGCCTGGATCTCGTCAAGGAGTGCAGCAATCACATCTGCAACGCCTTCCTGAGAATGCGATGCCTTCTCACATGTGTCACGACGGGCAAGTTCCACAGTACCGTTCTCAAGGTCACGTGCACCCATAGCAAGACGTACCGGAACACCCTTGAGTTCCCACTCGGCGAACTTGAATCCCGGACGGAGAGTGTCGCGGCTGTCGATCTTCACGCTGATGCCCTTCGCCTCAAGCTCCTTCTTGAATGCAGCCATCTTGTCGAGGATGGCGTTGTTTACAGCCTCATCCTTACCTGTGATAGGAACCATCACCACCTGGATAGGAGCGAGCTTCGGAGGAAGCACGAGACCGTTGTCGTCTCCGTGAGCCATGATAAGCGCACCCATAAGACGGGTCGAAACGCCCCATGATGTAGCCCATACATACTCCTGCTGGCCTTCCTTGTTGGTGAACATCACATCGAACGCCTTTGCGAAGTTCTGTCCGAGGAAGTGTGAAGTACCGGCCTGCAGAGCCTTTCCGTCCTGCATGAGGGCCTCGATGGTCATAGTGTCGAGGGCACCGGCAAAACGCTCGTTAGGACTCTTGTGACCTACCACTACAGGCACGCCCATGTAGTTGCGCGCGAAGTCAGCATATACATTCACCATCCTCATTGTCTCTTCCTCAGCCTCCTGGCGTGTAGCGTGGGCTGTGTGGCCCTCCTGCCAGAGGAACTCCGCAGTGCGGAGGAAAAGGCGGGTACGCATTTCCCAGCGCACGACATTCGCCCACTGGTTGCAGAGAATAGGAAGATCTCTCCATGAAGTAACCCAGTTCTTGTATGTATTCCAGATGATGGTCTCGGATGTAGGTCTTACGATGAGTTCCTCCTCAAGCTTCGCAGCAGGATCGACAACAACTCCCGGACCGTCAGGATTTGCCATAAGACGGTGGTGGGTCACCACAGCGCACTCCTTCGCAAAGCCTTCCACATGCTCTGCCTCACGGCTGAGGAAAGATTTAGGGATAAAGAGAGGGAAATATGCATTCTGCACGCCTGTTTCCTTGAACATCTTGTCAAGCACATCCTGCATCTTCTCCCAGATTGCATAGCCGTATGGCTTGATGACCATACATCCCCTGACAGCGGAACGCTCCGCCAGATCAGCCTTTACAACGAGGTTGTCATACCACTGCGAGTAGTTGTCAGACCTCTTGGTTACTTCTTTTGCCATTGTATTTTTGCTTTTTATTGTTTTTATCCGTATAATTGTGTCTGAATGCGCAAGTCTGTAAGGTCCTAAAACCCAGGTATGATTATTGCTTACTCAAACAGATTGCGAAGATACGAAATTATTATAAATAAAATAGGAGATAGACTATGAAAAAGAGTTCATTGCTGACGATAGCGGTTGCCGTACTGCTTTCTTCCTGCGGAACCGCCTCCCGCTATGCGTCATCATCTGACGGAGCGAGGTTCCAGGACGGCATCTACAGCAACTCGCCATCACTGCGTTCAAGAGAAGAAAAGGCTGAATCGCAGTCCAAGACAGATGCCCTGGTGGAAGAGACCAAGGCCTCACGCATATACCTCTTCGGTGAAAAGAAGGACACTGTCATGATTCCGGAAAACATGTCTGCCAGCATAAGATACGACAAGTCTCTCGAAAGCACTGTCGTGACAGTGGGAGAAAACCCATACGCATGGCAGAACAACATCGACCCATGGGCTTATTACACCCCGTACAGCGTCGGAAGTTCATGGTACTGGAGCAGGTATTACAATCCTTGGTACAGCGACCCATGGTACTGGAACACATGGACTTACAGTCCTTGGAGATACCACGGATGGTATGACCCTTGGTATTATGGCTACGCCGGATGGTATGGAGGATATTATGGAGGTTGGTACGACCCTTGGTACGGGTACATGCATCCACACTACTGCGGATGGTACGGCGGATGGGATCCATATTGGGGACACCACCATCACCACCATTACTACCCAGGATCATCGATCCACTACAGGGACGAATGGCATGGCAGCCGTCATCAGACCGGTTCAGACAGAGTGTTCACAAGCAGAGTATCCACACGAGGCGGCACATCAATCAGCAGCATAAGCCGCAACACATCAGGCACTTCAGGCAACAGGGCCTCGACAGGAGTAACAGCCTCTACCGGAAGAACCACCGCCACAAGGGTAGCGGCAACGCCGGCTAGAGCAGCAGCCAGCAGGAACACAGCGACGGTGAGCAGAAACACTTCAACGGTGAACAGAAACACTGCCAATGTCAGCAGGACTCCATCCACCACAACAACACGTCCTGCAGGAACCGTATCAAACCACCGCAGACCGTCACCAACGGCAACAGCACCTTCGACTTCTGTCAACAGAAGCACATCAGGAACATCAAGGTCATATGGCACCAGCAGTTCATCAAGCTATCGCAGCAGCAGTCCGTCGACATCACGCTCATCAAGCTACCGCAGCAGTGGAAGTTCGTCAAGCTATAGAAGCAGCGGAAGTTCATCAAGCTACAGAAGCAGCAGCCCTTCACCTTCACGCTCGTCAAGCAGCTATAGCGGAGGAAGTTCGAGCAGAAGTTACAGCGGAGGCGGATCGAGCAGAAGCGGCGGTTCACCAGGAAGAAGATAGAAACAACTTAAAAAAAACATACAGTCATGAGAAAAGCAGCATTAATCATTTTACTGACAGCGGCATCATGCATCACCGGTCTTGCCCAGACAGCTTATGACGCCTTCCTGTTCAGTGAAAACAATTATGAAGGAACAGCAAGAACTGTGGCGATGGGTAATGCCTTCACTGCTCTCGGCGGTGATCTCGGATCTATAAGCCTCAACCCTGCCGGCAGCGCAGTGGCAAAGTACTCGCAGATCTCAATCACGCCATCACTCACATTCACGACCAATACGACAAAGGGCGTCTCTCCGTTTGAGGACGGAAGTCTTCCATATTTCGATAAGGAATACCGGAACAGACATTCAGCATTCTCGCTCCCTAACTATGGCCTTACATTCAACTGGAACACCAACAGAACGTCCGGCCTGAAGAACATCACTTTCGGATTCATATCCAACTGCACAAACAGCTGGAACGAAGACGTATATGCAGCCGGCACCAACAGTACGACATCATTCATGGGTTCCATGGCTTATGGTGCAACCGAGAACGGACTCTACGGCAGCGAACTCAACCGCAGCGATGCATACGACTATTATCCATGGAAGTACGCAATGGGATACCAGAGCGGAATGATTTCGACTTTCGGCGGATATGACGACCAGTTTGTAGGTGCAAGCGAACTTCTGATCGACAGGAACGGACAGACAGAAATCATCCTCGGAGGTCCGCTTGACCAGTCTTACGGAAGACAGGTAAGAGGAAGAAAGAACGAGTACCTTTTCAATGTCGGATTCAACATCTCTGACTTCCTGTACATCGGAGCCAACCTTGCAGTCACCTCAATGGACTACGGATATTCGGAATACTTCAAGGAAATCGCCAGAGATCCGTCCGACTTCGAGATCGAACTTGACAACGGCAACAGGATGTACTTCGACAGCATGAAATACAAGTACAACTACAATGTAGAGACGACAGGTATCTATGGAAAGTTCGGTATCATCCTCACTCCGGGAGCCGGTCTCCGCATAGGTGCAGCGATCCAGACTCCTGCAGCGACAACAGTGTATGAAGAATGGAGATACACAGGCGAGACAAACTTCACGGAAAGCGCATACAATGCCTCTGCATCAAGTCCATATGGAGAGGACAAATACAGTTTCAGAGAGCCTTACAGGGCGAACTTCGGTATAGCCTACACATTAGGGAAATTTGCAGTGATCAGCGCCGACTATGAACTCTGCGACTACAGCACCATGAAGTTCATGAGGAACGGTTTCACTGACGACCGAGAATACTTCGAGGACCTCAACGACGACATCAAGACCATCTACGGCATCTCCAACATGTTCAGGTTCGGTGCGGAGATCAAGCTGGGAGGCCTTGCGCTTAGAGGCGGATACGGGCTGACCACATCGCCGGAACTTGCTGACCTGAACGGCGAGGAACTTCCAAAGATGAAGACTCAGAACGTTTCATTCGGTCTGGGATACGCATCAAAGAAATCATTCTTTGCCGACGTGGCGGCAAGATACGCATTCGCCACAGAAGAATACTTCATGCCGTACGACGACTACATGTATGATGCGAGCGGAGCCCTTGTGGCATATGCGCCTGAAATCCTCAACAGGAAAGACGCATGGAAGGTGATGCTTACGATAGGATGGAGATTCTAGAAGGATCTACAAGCGTTTCAGATACATAATGCTGTCAGGGCCTTCGTTGAAGAGAAGGTCCATGATGGACAGATCGGATTGGAAGCCGTATTTCTGGGAAAAGACCTGGAAATACGGCTTTTCCAGATCCAGGTCATGAAGAATGCTGTTCGGGCGCTTGGGATGGATGGCATTACGAAGGTCGGTCATAGCCGGTTCCTTGACATAGTCATCGGTCAGACGGATGTCGATGCAAAGGCCCGTCTTCCCGATGAAGAAATTCAACAGCGCCATATTAAGGTCAAACAGTCTCTCCGGACGGCTCTCCAGGATAGAGAAGAGTTCATCTCTATAGTAATCAAAATAAGCGGACATTCCGTAAGCTGAAACGATAGCCTTTTCGTGCTGCTGCACCCACGGAGTCTTGTAATCTATCCTTACTTGAGTTATAGGGTTCTGGTGTGTGCCGCCCTCATGAAGAATCGGAAAGGACAAGGTCTGCACACCTTCAGCACCATAGAAGCGGCACCTGTTGCGGTAGGACTGCTTCTGAAAATTCTCGCATGCCTCGATATAAACAACTGACGGAGACAGTTCCAATGAACTGCCGCCGTCACGTCTATTGCTCAATCCTTCCATCTCCTGCGCCATTGCGGCAAAATAGGAAACGGGCGGAAAATATGCTGTTGAGAAAAGCTTAGGCACTTTAGTCAATGTTTCCTTTCACGTCCGGGCCCATGCCTCTGATGATACCTCTCTTCGAACCTCTGATAAATTCGATGATTGTATCTCTTTCTTCTGACTGTGGGAATCCGAGCTCGATCTTGGCAAGAGCATCAGACACATTTGTACCATTATTATAAATGATATCATACATATCCTTGATGCTGCGGATCTGGTCAGATGTGAATCCCCTTCTGCGAAGGCCTACGATATTGACGCCTGCATATGTAAGCGGATCACGACCACAAAGCACGTACGGTGGCACATCCTTGTTGATCTTGCATCCGCCGCCTACGAAGGCATGCTTTCCTACCCTTGAGAACTGATGAGCCACAGAGCTTCCTCCGATAGTAGCCCAGTCGTCAACATCAGTCTCACCTGCTATGCCCACATAACTTACCAGGATACAGTTGTTTCCGACAGTGCAATCGTGTGCGACATGGGTATAAGACATAAGAAGAACATTGTTACCGATCTTGGTAACTCCTCTTCCGCTGGCCTTTGTACCGCGGTTGATTGTAGCACATTCACGGATATTTACATTATCACCGATTTCAACATATGTAACTTCCCCGTCAAACTTAAGATCCTGAGGGACAGCTCCGATGACTGCGCCAGGGAAGACACAGCAGTTCTTTCCCATCTTTACATAGTTGAAGATTGTTGCGTGAGGAAGAATCTTTGTGCCCTCACCTATCTCGACGTGTTCTTCGATGTATGCATACGGTCCGACTTCAACATTTTCTGCCAGTTTAGCATTTGGATGAACCGTAGCAAGAGGATGAATGTTTGCCATAATTATAATTGGTTTACTCTAATTTGTCTAGCTGTTGCGGTATTGATACCATGCCCCGACTTCTCAGCAGTCACCTTGGCTTTCAAGAAGCCTCCTGCAAGTCTGAGGTCGCCGATGAGGTCGAGAAGCTTGTGTCTCGCACACTCATTGGAGAAACGAAGAACCAGATTGCTGAGGTAGCCATCCTCCCTGACTTCAAGAGCAGGAACATTGAACAACTTGCTCATGTTTTCTACCTGCTCCGAAGTCACAGGATGCTCGACAATCACAATCGCATTGTCGACATCTCCTCCCTTGACAAGCCCGTTCTTGAACAGGAACTCGATCTCATGGAAGAAGACAAATGTCCTGCAGACACCGATTTCTTCTGCGTAAACAACCGACGGGTTCCACTGGGCATGCTGTACACCGAGAACCCTTGAATTAAAGTCCACCATTATGTCGTATGAGAATTCATCCGCAGGTTCGACACGAACTACAGATCCCTTCTCATCGTTTCTTACTTCTATAGTCTCCTTGATCTCAATATAGCGGCGCGGTGCATCCTGCTGCTGGAAACCGTCAGCCCACATTGCATCAATATATGGCTTGGCGCTGCCATCAAGGATAGGTACTTCTACATTGTCAATTTCAATATAGGCATTGTCAACACCCATTCCGGTCAGAGCTGAAAGGACATGCTCGATAGTAGAAACAGACGCCGCACCCTTTGATATCGTGGTGCTGCGCGCTGTGCTCGACACATTCTCCGCCAAAGCTTCCACCTCAGGACAGCCCTCCAGATCAGTTCTCTTGAATACAAGACCTGTATCTGCAGGAGCAGGAAGAATCACCATCCTGGCCACCTTGCCGGTATGGAGACCTTTCCCCTCAAATGAATAGCCTTTTCTGACTGTCTGCTGAAACTGCATTTTATACCTCTGAATTAAATCGGACGGCAAAGATAGTCATTTTTTTTAATATTCCTACTTACCACCCTTTTTAAAGACGGCATAGCAACGCAGATACTGCCGGAGAGGGAGTGCCGGACTACCCATCAGGTTCTGTCCTTCCTCCTTGACACTGCTCATTATTCCGGACTGTCCGGCAATCGAAGTATTGTCCGCCACGGTCAGGTGTCCGGCAATACCGGCCTGCCCACCGATGATACAATGCCTGCCCACCTTTGCCGATCCGGCAATCGCAACCTGTGATGCCATTACGGTATCAGGACCGACTTCGACATTATGGGCAATCTGGCAAAGATTATCAAGCTTTGCTCCCCTACGGATGATTGTAGATCCCATCTGCGACTTATCCACACAGGTATTAGCGCCTATTTCGACATCATCTTCGATTATGACATTGCCCGTATGCTCGATCTTCTTCCAGGTACCGTCTTCGAGCGGAGCAAAACCGAATCCGTCCGAGCCGATGACTGCATTGGCATGTATGATGACATTGTTTCCGATGACCGTACCCGGATATAAACGCACTCCTGGATACAGGATGCAATACGATCCGATCTTCACGTCATCTCCTATATACACGTGCTCATATACCTTGGTATAATCCCCTATCTGAGCCCTCTTTCCGACATAGGCGAAATCACCGACATATACCTTCTTTCCGATTCTGGAGCTCCAGCGTATACGGCTGCGACATCCGCGATATCTCCTGTACGAGCGTTTCTTTGCGGTCACATAGTCCAGCAACGCTGCCACGGCAGAATAAGCATCATCTACCCTGACCATAGTAGCCGACACCTTTTCCTTCGGCTCAAAGGTCTTGTTTACAATGATGATATCGGCCTTGCATGTATAGACATACTGCTCGTACTTAGGATTTGCAAAGAAGCATATTGCTCCCGGCTTGCCGCTTTCAATGCGGGCGAATGTTGTGACTACAGCTTCCGGATTGCCGTCTACGGTTCCGTTAAGGATCTCAGCGATTTCTTTGGCCTTGAATTCCATGATCTTTAATAGGTTCGGTTCTAAGTATTTTGTTTATTCTGATTTTATTCTTACATTTGCAGCGTGAGAATGATCCAGGGGGCCGAGAGCCCCCTTATTTTATGCATTGACACAAAACAAAGATGAACGTACCAGAAATATTAGATGCCATCGGAGGCGAAATCGTTGCACGAGGTTGCTTCCTTGTTGACATTTCAGTCAGCAAAGATAATGATATTGTGCTGACAATCGAATCAGAAAACGGAAAAATCGAACTTGAAGATTGTGTTTCTCTCAGCAGATTCTTCGAATCAAGATTCGACAGAGAGGTGGAAGACTACTCCCTGACAGTAAGTTCTGCCGGCCTTGACCAGCCTTTCAAGGTGCTGAAGCAGTACCTCAAGGCAGTAGGGACCAAGGTAGAGGTCCAGCTGAAGGGCGGAAAGAAGATGATAGCCCTGCTGACGGCAGCAGATGCAGAAGGGATTACACTGAAATACTCCGTGAAAGAAGCCGTGGAGGGCAAAAAGAAGAAGGAACTGGTAGAGCATGAGGACCGTTTCACCATGGACCAGGTGAATTCCGTACGACCTTTTATTGAATTTAACTAATAAAATCATAACATGGAAAAGATTGAACTTAAAGACGCTTTTGCCGAGTTCAAGAACCAGAAGAACATCGACAGACCTACAATGATGGGTGTGCTCGAGGATGTGTTCAGAACTCAGATCACAAAGACCTACGGATCAGCAGACAACTTTGACATCATCATCAACATTGACAAGGGAGACTGCGAGATCTATTGGAACAGAGAGGTTGTTGAAGAGGTCGAGGACCCTAACACACAGATTGCTCTTGACGACCCTGCACTCGACGACGATTACGAGATCGGCGAGACATTCGCCAAGAAGATCGAACTCAAGGACTTCGGCCGCCGCGGTATTCTCAACATCCGCCAGAACCTCCAGGGCCGCATCATGGACATCGAGAAGGCAAACCTTTATAATAAATATGTAAACAAGGTAGGAGAGCTCTTCACCGGTGAGATCTACCAGACATGGGCAAAGGAAGCGCTCATCCTCGATGAGGACGGAAACGAGCTCAGACTCCCTAAGTCGGAGCAGATCCCTGGCGAGCACTTCAAGAAGAATGATGTGGTCAAGGCCATCATCAAGAGTGTGGAGATGAGAAACAACACCACTCCTTATATCGTGCTCTCAAGAACATCTCCTGAGTTCCTCGAGAAACTCTTCGAGCAGGAGGTTCCTGAAATCTACGACGGACTCATCACCATCAAGAAGGTGGTACGTGTACCGGGCGAGCGCGCAAAGGTAGCAGTCGAGTCATATGACGAGAGAATCGATCCGATCGGAGCATGTATCGGTGTGAAGGGTTCACGCATCATCGGAATCGTACGCGAGCTCCGCAACGAGAACATCGACGTTCTCCAGTGGACGAACAACGCCCAGCTCCTCATCCAGAGGGCACTCAATCCGGCAAAGATATCCAAGATCATTCTCGGAGGCGAAGAGGACAAGATCAAGGTATACATGCTTCCTGACGAGGTCAAGAAGGGTATCGGAAAGGGAGGATGCAACATCCGTCTTGCCGGCATGCTCGTAGGAAAGGAGATCGAGGTATGGAGAGAGCTTCCTAAGAACGAGGAAGAGGATGCGGAAGAGGATGTACTCCTCAGCGAATTCGATGACGTCATCGACATGTGGATAATCGAGAAACTCCAGAGCATCGGATGTGACACTGCAAAGAGCGTACTCGCACTTTCAGCAGCTGACATCGCCAAGAGAGCTGACCTTGAGGATGAGACAGTAGAGGAAATCCTGGATATCCTCCGCGCAGAATTTGAAGACGAATAATTAAAAAAGGGGGTATTATATGGCAGAAATCAGATTAAGCAAACTTACAAAGCAATTCAGTATCGGACTTGCCAGACTCGTTGATTTCCTCAACGAGAAAGGAGCTGACGTGGAGATGAATCCGAATGCAAAGATTTCGGATGAGTATCTGCCGGCTATCGAGGCAAAGTTCGGAGAAGACCAGAAACTTAAGGCCGATTCTGAGAAGGTTACCATCAAGCTCAAGGAGATCATCGAGATGGGATCAAAGAAGAAGGCTACCGTTGAAGAAGAGATACCCGAGCAGGAAGTGGTCATCAAGAGCACTTCGCTGAACGTGGAAGCCCCTAAAGCACAGCCTAAGGAGGAAGCAGAACCTGTCGTGGAACAGCCTGTAAAGCAGGAAGAAGTTAAGGAAGAACCTGCATTAAAGGTAATTGACAAGATCGACCTTTCCAAGTTCGAAAAGAAACCGGCAAAGGAAGAACCTGCACCGGAACCGACACCAGAACCCGCACCGGAGCCTGCACCGGAGCCAGAGCCAGCACCCGCCCCAACCCCAGCGGCAGAGCCAGAAGCACCGGCAGAGAAGGTGGAGGTCATTGAGAAGAGCGAGCCACGCGAAGTGAAGATCGAAGTGGAGAAGCTTGCAGGATTGAAGGTTGTAGGATTGAAGGTTGTAGACAAGATCGACCTCTCGCAGTTCGATAAGAAGAAGAAAAAGAAGAAGAGAGAGAGGATAGAGAAGGGCGGCAGCCAGAAGGTTGACGTAACCAAAGTCGAGGCTGACAACAAGAGCAAGAAGGACAAGAACAACAATAAGCCGGGAGGCAATGCCCAGCAGCAGAACCAGGGCAAGAAGGACAAGAAGAGCCGTCGTGACCGCGGTGGCGACAAGTTCAAGCCTATGACTGAGGCCGAGCAGGAAGAGATGCAGAAGGAGATCCAGAAGCAGATCAAGGAGACCTATGCAAAGATGAACGAGGGCAAGAAGCAGAACTTCGGAGCAAAGCACAGAAAGGAAAAGAGAGAGGCAGCCTCACAGAGGATGCAGGAGGAGATGGAGATGCAGCAGCTCGAGCAGAAGGTGCTCAAGGTTACCGAGTTCGTTACTGTAAACGACCTTGCTACGCTGATGAACAACACTCCTGTGACCAAGGTCATCGGAGCCTGCATGAGTCTCGGTATGATGGTGTCCATCAACCAGCGCCTCGACGCAGAGACTCTCGTGCTTGTGGCAGAGGAGTTCGGATATGAGGTAGAATTCGTCACTGCAAACCTTACTGACGCGATTGCACAGGGTGAGGTGGAGGATACCGACGAGGATCTCCTCCCACGTCCACCGGTGATCACCGTGATGGGTCACGTTGACCACGGTAAGACTTCCCTCCTCGACCATATCCGTAGCGCGAACGTGATCGCCGGAGAGGCCGGAGGTATCACACAGCACATCGGAGCATACAACGTGACGCTTCCTGACGGACAGCACATCACGTTCCTTGACACTCCTGGTCACGAAGCCTTTACAGCGATGCGTGCCCGTGGTGCCAAGATGACGGACGTTGCCATCATCATCATCGCAGCCGACGACTGCATCATGCCTCAGACTGTCGAGGCGATCAACCATGCACAGGCGGCTGGCGTACCGATGGTATTCGCAATCAACAAGATCGACAAGCCGGGTGCAAATCCTGAGAAGATCCGCGAGCAGCTTTCAAACATGAACATCCTCGTCGAGGACTGGGGCGGAAAGTACCAGTGCCAGGAGATCTCAGCAAAGAAGGGTATCAATGTTGACCAGCTTCTTGAGAAGGTTCTCCTTGAGGCCGAAATGCTCGAGCTCAAGGCCAATCCTAACAAGAGGGCTGCAGGTGCAGTGATCGAGTCATCGCTCGACAAGGGCCGCGGATATCTCGCAACAATCCTCGTACAGAACGGAACACTCCGAGTAGGAGACGTGATGCTGTCAGGATGCTACACCGGTAGAGTGAAGGCAATGTTCAACGAGCGTGGACAGAAGGTAGAGGAGGCCGGTCCTTCGACACCGGTTTCAGTGCTCGGTCTGAACGGAGCACCTACAGCAGGTGAGACATTCGTTGTGATGGCTGACGAGAAGGAGGCAAAGGACATCGCCAACAAGCGTGAACAGCTCATACGTATCCAGGGCATCAAGACCCAGAAGCATATGACTCTCGAGGAGATCGGACGCCGTATCGCGATCGGAAACTTCAAGGAGCTCAACGTCATCGTCAAGGGAGACGTGGACGGATCGGTGGAGGCTCTCTCAGACTCTATCATCAAGCTCTCTACAGAGGAGGTTCGCGTGAATGTGATCCACAAGGCTGTCGGAGCGATCTCCGAGTCGGATATCCTGCTCGCTGCCGCTTCGGATGCGATCATCATCGGTTTCCAGGTACGTCCTATGCCTTCCGCAAGAAAGCTTGCTGAGAAGGAGGAGATCGAGATCCGTCTGTACTCAGTCATCTACGACTGCATCAACGAGCTCAAGAGCGGTATCGAGGGTATGCTCGAGCCTGAGCAGAAGGAGGTTGTCACTGCAACCGCAGAGGTTCAGGAGACCTTCAAGATCTCTAAGGTGGGTACCATCGCAGGATGTATCGTCCGCGAGGGCAAACTCCAGAGATCTGCCAAGGTGCGCGTGATCCGTGACGGTATCGTTGTCTACACCGGAGAGCTTGGATCCCTCAAGAGGTTCAAGGATGATGTCAAGGAAGTTCACATGGGTATGGACTGCGGTCTGAACATCCAGGGCTACAATGACATCAAGGTAGGAGACGTTGTCGAGGCCTACACGATCGAAGAGATCAAGAGGACACTCTAGTTCCTCTTCATATAAAGTCAAAGGGCTTCTGATTCAGAATCAGAAGCCCTTTGACTTTATTGTAGCGACTGCTATCTGTTAGGGTTGACCGTATGGACAGCGTGATAGTTGCCCTTGTCATCCTGCCATGCCATGTAGATTCTGGTGGTGCTGCGGACTGTCAGTTTCTGCGAAGCGATGGATTCAGTATTGACTGTAGCTCCAAGAGATTCAAGCTGCATGGTCACAAGCTTGTCTGTCGCGCCATATACATCAACGAGGGCATCCGAAGTAGCACTTCCTGACATATACTCATAGTCGCCGACGAACATCCAATATTGAACACATGTATCAGGCATATCTACTGACATGGTGTATGTGGCCAGCTTCTTTGTCACTGTGATCTGCGGCATTCCATATTCATAATCAGCACTGCTGCTGAGGACGTAGTCTACCATAATGATAGGGATGAAGCTGATCTTGGACATGCGTGAAGGATTGCCTTCAGCATCCTTTACCAGCGCATAGAAAGTGTATTCGATGCCAAGGGAAAGTCCTGTCAGTTCAACCTTGCCGCCGCTCAGGCTGCTTATCTTCACATCGTTGCGGGCATCTCCGAGCTGACCCTTCGCCAGCATGTCCTGAAGGACTTCGTCTGAGAAATACGCATTGCTTGTGCAATAATATGAAACAGCAGACGGATCACCTGTAAAGGTCATCGACACCGAGACGTCCCCCAGACCGTAGAGACTGCTGCTCAGCGACACTGACATTGCATCGCTATATACCAGCTTCTTAAGCTCCACCTTCTCCTTATGGATCTTTCCGAACGATCCGTCTTCAGATATTGATACGGCTATGAGATACACCTCATCATCTGCTGAGAAATTGTTTGAAGACACGTTCAATGTCTCAGAACCCACGGAGACGTGATTGATGTCAATAAGTTCAGCAACTGACAGAAGATCGTCCTCAGGAATGGCAGATGCCTTCCTGATGGCTGCATACGTCTTGTATGCTCCTGCAGCCGGCGTTATTGAAGCTGAGAAACCTCCATATGTAACCTCGGTCACTTCACAGGCCGGCGCGCTCAGCGATCCGCCGGCATTGACAGGAGAAGATGTGAATGTATACTGAATGAAATCATCTGCGGTATACCCGCCTTCTTCCTTTGCGATAACGATCCATGCTACATAGCTTGTTGACGGAAGAATCTGATCACCTTCCATTCCGTCAGGGAACATGCTCGCCGGGCCAGCATATGAAAGTTCTGAGATTGCGGTCATGTTATCATGATTCAAAGACTCCAGGACATTGTCGCGTCCCATGGCTTCCCAGAAACCTAGTTCGGAAAATCCTCCATAATACTCCATTGCCTCGTTGAACTGAAGATTGAATGTAGCAGAGTCAAACCTGATATCCGAGAAACCTGCGGTCATCTTGGTCGAACCGACTTCAAGAAGCTGGAAACATTCCGGAGAATAAGCCATATTTCCGGTTATGAGCTGCTTTACAGGAAGATGCTCCGCAACATATACTACATATGCTTCGTTCGGATTGTAGCCCTCCACCATCTGTTCGAGGTCAAAGACCTTTGATTCGGTATGGCATTCGACGCCATACGCCTCTTCTGAATTGAGCCATGAGGCGAGAGCCTCAGAAGTAAAGTCGGCAGCCTTCCATGCTCCTGCGACATATCCTTCAATGTCTTCGAGAGCGTGTTCTGAAAGAACAACCTCAAAGGCAGAATCGACTCCAGCCTTGAGAGTGATCGGCTTCTCATACATTACCTCAACAGTAACGATTTCCGGAGTATTGCCCTCATTGAAGACACCCAGTACCTTCACGACTCCTGATGTGGCGGATGCCGAGAAGTCAGCAGGAGAAGTCACGATCAGGCTGTCGGTCTGGATTCTGGCCTTCCATCCTTCAGGCTTTTCAGTGATTGTGTATGCCTTGAGATTGTTCATTTCAAGAAGGGCGATCTTTTCGATCTCCTCCTTTGCGAACCAAAGCTTTTCTGTCTTGGCTGCGAAGACAGCTTCACCTGCTACCTGCACCTTGATCTCCTTTCCATCCATGAGGGTAAGGTAGAGGTAGTCTCCGTCATATTCCACATTCTGGAAGAAGGAAACATTCTGCCCCGGAAGCTGGGAATTGTCCCCTGAACCGTTCTGATTCTGGAAGATGCCGGTATACACCCACGTCTTTCCTCCGTCAGCAGAGATCATCCATTCATTCTGCTCGGAAAGTTTCAAGGCCGGGGTAACAGAAACAGGAACCTGCTTTCCGTCGATCAGCAGAGGCTCCACCTCTCCGTCAGTGCAGAGAGCCCAGTAGTACTCGCCGTCAGCAGCCTTTTCAACGGTGACAAGAGAATATCCGGAAGTCGCATAGTCTATAGTAATTGTCCTGCCGTCCTTGAGTCTGATCAGAGCTGTTCCGTTCTCGGCATCAACCGTAACCGACTGGACGCTGCCCAGGGTGATCATCGACTGTATCGCAGATACATTATCAGCGACCTGCGACTCCAGAGCCTTGACCCTGTCCTGAAGATCCTTGATTGACTCACGGATCTCAGTGTCGTCATACTTGGTGCAGGCAGTCATGCATGCAAGCACCACCAACGAAGCCAAGCAGAATTTTACAATCTTGTTCATATGCATAAGTTTAAATTATTCAGTTGGAGGGGTACGGAAATCAGACAGGTCCTTGAATTCACCCTTATAGAAGATCTTTGCTATGACCGGACTGTAGACATCTTCCATATCCTTCTCTCCGATAGCCACGGCTGCTATGAGGATAGGATTATCTGACGCAGGGTCAACTCCTTCGATGATCGTAGCCTCTTCAGCTGTTGTGCTGAGACCACTTTCGATAAGGTTGAGTTTCCACATGTCAAGATATGCCTGATATGTATATCTTCCGTTAGGAATGGTCAGATATGGAAGTCCGCATAAGTTATATATATCACCGCTGTTCGCACTGATCGTGAAGTAGCATATCATCTTGGCATCTGCATTCGCAACCACTTTACCGATGATCCGGCTCTGGGAAGAATCGTATGTAAGATCCTGGAAGGCCACTGTAGGATTCGGACCCGGATTAGGTTTGGTAGTAGTGAATGACTCGAAATGTACAGGGCCTACGACTCCGTTGACATCCTCTGCACAATATGCGATGATGTATTCTGTACCTGACTCATATCCGAAGTCAGCCAGAGAATCATAGCCTGAAGGTTCAGCCTGCCAAAGATTCGCAACAGGGCGTTTTCCTGCCGGTCCCTCGACATACGCATCTATGAGATAGTACAGCCATGCTTCCCTATTCTCGAAATCAAGCTGTCCGTCAGGCAGATGCGGAGGGCGCACGAATGCATCGTCCTCGGTGGTTGAAGGGTCATCCGGAGTAAACGGCCATACGATCTGGAAACGATAGCACATGTTCTTCGTGAAGTCATATGAGAAATTGTATCTCACACCCCAGCGTGACACCTCGGTAAATGTAAGCCGGACATCACCGACACATGCTTCAGGATTGTCACGGACCAGAGGTTTGGTCGTAAAAGGTTCCGAAAACTTGAGGGCCGACAGCTCATCGAAACGGTTTTGTCCCACATATACGATTACATATTCCGATTCCGGGTCGAGTTCGAACTTGACCTCACCGTCCGTATGGAATGAAGATCCTGTAAGCTGCTGAAGATCCGAATCATATCCGAAGTTAGGGTTATTCACGCCCCAGCCTTCAACTGTAAGATTGGCTGCGAGAGCTGTCTTTTCTTCGTCAGAGCTGTTTCTGATTGCATCTGCATCAGACTTGGCATACACCCGATAGAAGCAGTTTTCACATGACTTCTCCATCTGCACGGAAATATTGGTCATCGTTGCACCAACCCTGGTTCCGACTTCAATTGTAACTTCAGGGGTAAAGTCTCCGGACTGAGGCCTCTCAAGAAGGCTGAAATCCAGTCTCACCAGTCCTGTCGGGGTCATGTTCTCATCCGCAGCTACAACGACCGCAGTGTTATCCGGCATGGTAGTGTTTCTCTTGAATGCAAGATTTTCCGGATTGGTAGCATCATAAGGTCCTCCTGCCACACGGCAGAAATCCCTCATCATCTTCTCACCGAACAGATCGATGAACTCACCGATCTCATCGGTAGACCAGATCCAGTGGTAGAAGTAACGACAGTCCTCATTAGGATAATACTTCACAATGAAGGCCGTATGACCAACTATTGATTCTATCTCGATCTCAGGGTCACCTACCAGGCCTGCTTCTTCAGTAGCGACCTCGCAGATGCAGACAGGTGCCGGCACCTGGCCCTCTTCGTCATAGAAAGGAAGCACTGTGATCATATAATCGCAGTCAGAAAGGACTGTTGCCAGATTATATGTGGAATTGGCCCAGTCGAACTCCTTAGCTGCGAAGTCTTCGGTCTCTGCTGCACTGAACAGATTCACAGGGGTTCCGGTAGCAGCTGACGCAAGGAGATCTGCGACCGCATCCTCACACTCCGCAAGTTCAGCATCCAGAAGTCCTCTGTTGAGCAGTTCATTATACAGGAGAGCCTTTGGATAGACCTCCATACGGTATGACTTCACTGATTCACCCGGAACAATCTCGAAAACGATATTGTCCTCCTGCAGATCGGTGATATTGATGTTGACACCATTCTTTCCTGCCTTATAACCATCCTTCTGCACATTCAAGGCGAACTCCTTGTATTCGGAAGTTTCAGGTTCCTGAGTCTTGTCCTCCTCCTGATTGCAGGCTGTCGCCCAAAGAAGCGCTCCCGCAATAAACATAAAGCCAAATAACTTTTTCATAGTCATATTATTTTCTTTTTTCATAATCAGCATTTCCCCCGTCAACGGCACAGAGATTCATGTTATTGACATGTCCCTGATCATCGATAGCCAGGACCACTACGGTCATATTGTCCATATTCCATGACGGATCAGGCTCGAATTCATATGTACGCGTGATTTCCTCGTCTTTATTCACAGTCCCAAGAGCATCACCTGAAACGGATGAGGAAAGCATCATGCGCACAACATGCCTGTGGACATAATCCTCATCCTTCACATTTCCCGAAACCGTCTGCTCGGCAACCACCTTATCCTCGACGAGATATGCAGCCATGCGGTACTCCATTGACTTTTCCGAAAAGATCTTAGCAACAGCCTTGCATCTGCCACCGTCATTCACACATGAGACGGCGACTCCGCAATGGGTCTCGGTCTCATACAATGATTTCTCAATGCTCATTCTGCAACCGCTGCCGGAAAGACTTCCGCAATCACGCATGTCGGTCAGGTATGAAGGATAATCAGTCCATCCGTAGACAGCCTTGAGATCGCTTTCTGCCTGAATGGACATGGAATCATCATTATGGAATGCCAGGGCATAGGCCTGACCCTTATAGGTCTCTGAAACCAGCAGCTGAAGAAGCTTGGCTCCGTCAGGACACCAGCTGCACCACTGGCCGGTGAACTCCATGACGCATACATTGCGTTCGAAACGCGACACGGCTGTCGCCTCTATATCGAAGCGCTCCGACTCCAAAGAAGCGTAGCGCGCGACAAAGGTGTATCTGCCGCTTTCTGTGGCAGTAAACACGTTTCCTTCAAGCGCCACCCCTGTAGTAAGGCAGAAAATTTCGGACTGGGAAGTCACATCTTCACCTCCATATGTAACGTTGAATGTCACTTCGGAAATTCCGTCTGCCGGCACTGTCAAACAATCGGCGCTCAGTTCGAGAGCAGCCTTCTCATCCTGGTCCACATTTCCATGACAGGCGGCCAAAAGCACTGCAGCAATGCAGCACAGCATTATATTCAATCTATTTCTCATCCTTGTAAAGATAATCTGCCGATCCTCCTACGGCACATTCATTAGCATTGTTACATCCGAAGATCTGTCCGTCTGCATCGTCGGCAGTGAGAAGCACTGCGATCACCCTCATCGAATCCGGGTTCCACGACCCGTCAAGAACGATCTTCCTGGTCACTTCATATTCCTGTCCCACTGTCAACGGCTTTCCGGAATTGAGCCTTGCTCCACGCATATCATCTGATGCGACATATCTGAACACATTGTTGTGAGTGTAATCTTCAGTCTCCGCACCCAACTGTACGTATTCTATTCCATCCTCGACGAGAATTATATGATAGCGGCACACCTGGGAGACCTCTGATATGAAACGAGCCTTCACCTCGAGCTCCCTTGAAACCGCATCATACCCAGTCTGTATCGCAACTCCTGAGCTGACCGGGTGGTCCTCCGCCTGAAGGTCCATCTCCGAGATGATCTTCGGAGCCTCACTCACGATCCTCTGCGAACTTCTCCTGAAATTCAGCGCGAACATAGGAAGAGAGACAGTCGTGCTTTCATTATATGACACTCTTTCGTAGAATTGTGAGCATACCGGCAACGACATCGGATCATCAATCTCATAATCAAGGTGAAAGGCTACCGGAATGATGCTTTCAGGACGGCTGATCTGCACTGACTTCAGAGCCTCGGTAAGTGACGGACAGTTGACACATCCGGCAGAAGTGAACTGCATGGCCACCATCTTCTGCCTGTATACCGAATTTACCGTTTCCTGAGTGCCTCCTCCCGGCAGATCAGTATTGCCGCCGCCGTTTCCGTTGTCATCGGGGTCGATATTGCCCGCACAGGAAACAAGCAGCATGCAAAGGCCGGATATTACCGGCAGTATTACGGACTTTCTCATCAGTTGTAACGATAATCTGTTGACCCACCCAACGGTATTGATACGGCATTGTCAACAACGGTCTTTCCGTCTGCCGCCTTGACGAGAGTGTAGAGGATCACCTCATACTTGTCCGGATCAGAGACCGAGAAGTCAGGGATCTGCATGCTGATCTGCTTTTCCTCATTCTTTCCGAGACTGAACTTATCTGCCGACATATTCTTGAAGTTGCCGGTGATTCCGACAATCACGTTGTCGTACTCATCCTCGTATACGGTAGAGCCGTCAGCCGGAGTTGAAGGCTTGCAATCATCCTTCAGCACAGCCAGGACAAGGTCATACTCTCCTTCTGCCGAAGCCTTTACAGCAGCATCAACGACAAGGCTGCCATCCTGGACAGAAGCCGAGCCCTTGATGCCGGTCCTTGCAGGGTAGTCGGTAAGGACAGACTTTATGGTCCTGTGGATATCGTTGACGGTCCTCTTTCCGGACTCCTGCGCCAGAGAATATATGCAATATGGGAATCCTTTAGTACCGTAGATATCATTTGCATAGTCAGATATCGCAGGGAAAGTATACTGGTCGTTTCCATGGAACTCCATCACGATGCTGTGGTCATCTGAATAGTCGTTCATCTTATCCAAAGCGACTGTCATCGAAGGGCAGAACTGGCACCATGTCGCAGTGAACCTGTAAATCAGCACGTTCTTATGGAAAAGCTCATAAGCGGAACGGTTCTTCGAGGTCACTTTCACTTCATTCTGACAATATTCTCCTTCATACATCGCCTTGATGGTGTATGTACCGTCAGAGATGGATGTGAACACATTCGGAGCCTCTCCAGAGCCGATATCTGTCCTCCACTCCCCTGTCTCAACGATCTGAAACGATGCGTTCCTGATATGTTCGGAATCGGTCAGGACCCTGCCTTCCGCATCTGTAATCGTAAATACGGCAGCATCCTGTCCGTCTGACTCTATCTCTGCCTTATCTACTGAAAGAGTAAAAGGTCCCGTCACTCCTGAAGGATCGTTGTCTTCAGGATCGTGTGTACCTGTACATGCTGCCATCATCAATACTGTCGCCATAGACAGCATAAAAACTTTAGTCTTCATCTTAATCATATTTCTAGAATGACATAGTCAATGAAAGATTGGCACCTGTATATGCCGGAATCTGTCTGCAGACGCCTCCCGAGCATATCTTTCCGGCCATATAACGGCCGTATCCGAGCGCCACCCTTGTCCTCGACTTCGTATAGCTTACGCCGCCGTTGTAATAATGCACCTTCGTAGAACCATGGTTGAACATATCGCTTGCATATATGCTCCAATGCGGGGCAAAGCTCACCTCGAGCATAGCAGCCATCCAGTCCTTCCTGTCCTCGAAAGTGACAAGATACTGAAGTTCAAGCCTTGTCGAGAACTTCTCCGTGAACTTGTACAGAAGGTCCGCCACTATTATGTTCGAGAGCCATGTGGTCTTAAATTCGCCGTAAGACGGACAGTACTCCTGCATCGACCACATGAGGGTCGACTTGAACTTCTTTGTCCACTGCTTCTCGATATCAATGCTGAGGTCACGGAAAAGCAGGTTTCCTGCCTTGAACGTTCCTTCCTGAGCAATAGTGTAATAGGTCGAGAAGTTTGCATGTACCCTCATTCCTCTCTTGCCTCCCAGCAAAGAGCCTCTGCGGAAGTTATAGAACACATCCAGCTGGCCACCGATCTCACCACTGTTCATGAAACGGTTGGAAATCAGGCCTGTCTGCGAAGAATAAGGGTGAAGATTGGTGAGGGAATATGTATACTGCGTACACATGGCAGGGACATAATTGATCATGTTCATGTCCGGTCCCTCTGCATCGACAACCCTGGTATCCATCCATTCAAGACGACGGAGAGTAAGATTCACGCCAAGGCCGCGTCCGTTGTAACCGGTCTCGATGAGCTGGGCATTTCCTCTTTTACGGTGGTACATGTCCGCGTCCGTATTGTAGTTGGAATTGTAATAATACTTCTGACCGGCGTCTACATACTCGCCTTTGAAGAAGAATCCTGAAGATTCAAGATTGACCCGTGCAGACCATCCTGTACAGTTCGGACTGCAACCAGCCACCGATTTGTCAGTATCCAGCTTCTCATATCTGTCCATCACCGAACCTTCAACCGCAAGATAGAGGTTGTTCCATCCCGCAAGATTGGAAATGGCAAAGCTCAGATCGGCACCCTTCACCTGAGTTCCCGAAAACTTCATTCCGAAGCGAGGCATTCCCCAAAGCGCCTTAACGGACACGATGTCGTTGTAGTTATATGTCACTCTCGCACCGGTCAATGCGTTGTTCAGGCCAAGCGCCCTGTCTTCCCAGCTCCTGAAAAGCAGACCGCTTCCGAACTGGTCATAAAAGGTACCGGCAGTCAGCGAGAAATTCTCATCAGTCCAGCCCACATAATAGTTTGTGAGGGCAACACCCTTGAACTCAGGGCGATATCCAAGAAGTACCGGAGCGTATGCCTCCATCTGGACACCTGCTGAAAAGCGGTTGTTGTAATAGTCAAGTTTCAGATAGTTGTTGGAACCGAAATGCCCGTCCGGGGCCTTGGCACCCGTACGGTCGTCATCCACATAAAGATTTGTATTCGACTCGAAACTTCCGGTCACATAGCCCTTGTCATCCTTAGGCTTATCCTCCGCCAAAAGCATGATCTCCCCTGCGAACAGGAGAGACGCTGCCATTGCTGTCAAACTGAATAGTTTCATCGTTATTTTGTAAAATAGTCAGGAACCTCGAACATCATAGGCTCAAAATAATTACCCTGGCGATCCTTGAGCATCACGATCACTCTGTCAGGCACGACTCCCTTGTCGTTGACTCCTGTTCCATAAGGGTTCCTGATGGTAAGCGGAGAGCCGTCATTCACCAGCACTATCGGCTCGGCATTCTCATAGTAAGGGAGATAAGCCTCCAGAAGAGCCTGAGCCCAGTCAGCCTTTTCCTGACCTGAGAGTCCGAAGGCATCAGCCCTTCTTTCATAAGGAGCCAGAGTGCAATGCTCGGCGATATGGTCGAGAGCTCTCTGATAGTTCACATCCTGTCCCAGTTCTTCATCCCAGTAGATGCAGTTGCCCTCGCCATGGCTGTCCGGTGCAAAATAAGTTGCAAATCCCAGAGACGGAAGTCCGTGAACATAATAGCTGTAGACATTCATCATCTGACCCTGTCTGAGTTCGCCGTCCTTGTAGTAGTCAGGCTCGTTGAGCGGCACTCCATTTTCCATAGGGGTACGTCCGTCATCATACTTGCGGCTTGCAAAATTCTCAATCTCAATCATTATCTGAGACATCTTCACCAGACCAGCATCCTCGAAATATGTGTCAGAAGCACACATCACATATGCTGTGTAATCCTGAGGGCATGAGAAATTGAAAGCATACTGAGCCATCAGTCCCTGAGAAGCTGCTGACTCGAACGATTCCTCGATCCAGTCGAGAACGATAGAACTCCTGGCAGTATTCCAAAGGTCTGATCCCTCAGTCCTTACCTCTCCAAGGTCTGCTGCAAGAGTAGTCACCTTCTTGTATGCACCCTTCGAGAAGAGCCCGGACTCATCCTGAGCAAGAACCATCATGATGTAATCCTCCTCAAGACGAAGACCTGTAATCTTGATCTTGCCGTCAGCAGAGACATCACCGTTAGCCCTCATCACCCTTGCAATAGCCTCATCGTCAGGATTTATGGCCATGTATTTCTCAGCATTTCCTCTGGTCTTTCCGCACTTGACCCAGAAAGGGTCATTGAGTGTACCGATCCAGTAGATATATCTTACAGGAGTTCCGCCTGAGACAGAAATCTCATACTCGATCTCATCAGAACCGATTTCCACGTTTGTATATGAGACTGTAAGGGAATTGAATTTCACCTTCTCAAGGGTCGCAGACACGCATGTTACCTTGCCATACTTTCCATCAGCATCTACTGCAACCGCATAAAGCCACATGGTACTCTCCGGGATAAGGCCGGAAACAGTCGCCACGGCTTCATCCGCCTTTACGATAGTGCAACTTTCAGACTCCTGAAGAAGTTCGAACTTATACTCGTCCATTCCCTCGGTTGCAGCAAGACGACCTCCTTCATCCTCAGTCAGATACGCGTAATAGATCATCTCCGCGCCTTCCGCTGACAGCGGGAATGTTATGGATGAAGATGTTACTTCAGCCTCTCCTGCAACAACATCGAGGCTACCTCCCTGAGCTATGGAAAGAGTTTTGAATTCCTTGTATATGATGTCATCCTCAGTATATTCAGTCTTTTCAGGATCGAAAGGCACAAACCAGGTAACATAAGCGGTTCCCGGAGTAAATTCCACACCTTCATTCGCCTCGACAGTAGGGAAAGCCGAGGCCTTTCCAGAATACGTCAGCGACTCGGTTACCGGATCCAGGATACCGTTCTGAATGCTGTAGATTATATTTGTGAACAGGTCGTCTGTCTTGAGCGCGGTACCTGCCCACATCTTGTCCGTTCCTATAACCTCCACAACCACGTCGGCATCAAAAAGAGATGGAACCGGCTCGGAGATCGATGTCAGTATCGCACCGAAATCATATGTCACGAGCATATCCGGATCGATATAATACACAGACTCGGCATCCATGTCATACAATGCAGGAATGATGAAAAGGACATAACGTTTCTCAGGATTGAGTCCGGTACTGAGAATCTCGCCTACAAGAACATTGACTGCTTTCTCTGCAACAGCATATCCTTCCGGAACATCTCCTCCATGGACGAGCAGGTCTTCAATCTTGGCCAGAACCTCATCTTCATCATAATCCTCCTCAGCTACCACGCCATATACATATTTAGTCACACCTGTATACGGCTCGACAGCAAGTCTGGTCGCCGATATATCAAGAGTCCTGAACGGATCGGCAGAAAGAGTCAGTTTGGTGATTGTAGCATCTCCACCCTCGACAATGGCCACAGCTTTCAGATCCCCCGAGGCAAACGCAGCTCCTGATGCAACAAGAGTCCTGGACGGAGCTGTGATGTCGAGATATGTATTTCCGCTCTGCTTATCCTCGCGCTCCACTACCTTCCATCCGGCCGGGGCGATAGGAGCATACTCGATCACTCCTTCCTTATCGATAAGGAAAGTCTGAGTCGTACCATATGGAACATAATAATCTGTCACCAGAGTCATCGAGCTGGCATTCTCTATTTTGAAAAGAACACCATTATAACCGTCTACTGACACGGTGACATCCAGACCTTCTCCAAAAGAGAAAGTCAATGCATAGACCTTTCCTGAAGCATCTGTATGCGGAGTGCAGGACTCAAATACCTGAACAATATCCTCAACATCATAACAGGTCTCATATTCGATTCCGTTGACCACAAGATAATATCTGCCGTCCTTGACAGTGACATCGACTTTCACAGACACCGGTATATTCTTACCGTCAGCATCCAGCAGTACTTCAGCCTCACCGGTCGGACCGTAAACAGCCCAATATCTGGAGCCACCGATCTCGACATAAGTCATAAGAGAAGAGAAATCGGTCCCCTGAGGCAATGCCTTGAAGCTTGTCCCGTCTGAAAGAGTTATGAGATATGAGCCGTCTGCCTGCTTTTCGCACTTGGCGACTGTAGACCCATCTTTCAGCAGAGTTGACATTGCATCAGCCTGCGCTGTGAGATCAGCCTCCAGTTTCGTAACTCTGTCATCCAACCCTTCCACAGCATCCCATAGCTCAGTGTCATCATAACACGAAGTAAAGACAGGAGCAGAAACCACAACGGCCAGCACGGCTCCTGCAATTCCTTTCATGATTCTTTTCATAATTATAGATTTTAGATTATTACAATCAGTTTAACCTTCAAAGATACAATAAATTATGAAAACAAAGCTCAAAAAAAGAGGCGGCCGGAATTTTTTCCGACCGCCCGATGATATATCGACTGAAATATGTTAGTCAAAAAGGTGCTCTACAACAAATTCAGCAGAAATCGCAGAAACGACGCCGTCAGTCACGTTGTAAGCAGCAACATAGTAGTCTTTCTTGTAATTACTCTTAGCAAAAGTAAGAACTGCCTGTCCGTCAACTACATCTGCCATCTGATATCCTGAGTAAGATGCCTTGTGACCGTTCTTGCATACATTAAGAGGGAACTGTTCGTAGTAGTAATCAGAATGTGTAATGTTATAACCCATAACCTTTGTTGCTCCTGTCACTTTTACAGTAACGGTATAGTTCTTTCCTTCAGCGTCAAGCACTGCAGAAACGAGTTCTACCTTGATGTTCTCATCGTAAGGGATTTCGAGGGTAGCAAAGTTTCCGGTTACGATCTCGCCATACTTGCCGTCGGTTCCGATAGACACAGTAGCAAGGACATACTCATCGCCTGGATTTATGTAGTTCTTGTTTATCTGGCCGTTTTCGGTAAGCGGACTGTAGCAGTCCATGAAGAGGGCCTCCCTAACAGCTGCGTCAGACTCGAACTCAGCATATTCCTCTGGAGTATACCAGCAGTAGTATACGCTCTCAGTGCCTTCAGCCACCTCTACGTCAACATAAATTGCAGTGAACTCGCTTCTGTTGAGCTTAAGGGTTGCAGCATATTCTCCGCCAGCCTGGAGCTCGTTGGTCTTTGCATCGATAACGAATGGGAGGAAGTGATCCTCGTAGTCAAATGCGGAGAAGTCGTATACATAATAGTCATACTCAGGCATTGAGTTAGCCTCATCGTAGATTGCGAGATGATCGAATACAGGCATTACCCAGATCTTGTAGTTCTCGCCGAATGCGAGCTGCTGACCAAGGATTTCGCTGAGCTTGAACTCTGCCGGAACATCCTCTACATTTACAACCATTCCGAGAGCTTCGGCTGCGCCGTAGCTCTTGAATCCGTTCCAAGGGCCACCCATAGGAGCATTCATGTAGTCATCGAATGACATAGGGTTCCACTCGCTGTTATATGAGCTTTCAGCAACTGCGTTGATGATGAACTTGGAAGCGCCGGCAACCTCTGCTGTGAGAGTGATGTCGCTGTGAGTCACCTCCTTTACAGCCACATTCCACTTGATGTTCACATAATCAGTGTAGACCATATCCTCGATGACAGCCTTTCCTTCGCCGTCAGCAGGAGCCACCCATACCACATAGTTTGCTCCGTCAGGAAGGTCTACATAGTTCATCATGAAGTATGCGTCAGCAACTGTAGTCTTCACGATATCTGTCTCATACTCACCTTCTACATAGATACCCTGCTCTGCAATGTTATATGCTGAAGGGAAGATGATGTCGTCCCAGCTAGGAGCAGACCATGTATCGTTATAAACCTGAACATAAGCCTCAGGATCATCGTGGAAGAGTGATGGAGTAGCAAGACCGAGGATGAAGTCAGAGAATCCGAATGAAGTCTCGCCCCACATATTGGTTGACTCGCCATAGTATGAGTTCTCGACTGTCACATTACCGTTGATGTCTACTGAGAGAGTAAGACCAGGGCCAGCCTTTACATCTACCTTAGCGACCTTGCAAGCTCCAGTCAGAGTTGTAGCGTGGAGGAGCACCTGACCTTCAGTCTCGGCAGCGCCGATCTCGACAGCCTTCTTTGTAGGAGCTGTCACAACGAGAGCGCCGTCAACGATATTTGCCTTCCAGCCGTCTGGCTTAGCCATCACATAGCACTCAGTAACAGCCTCCTGGTTGATCTGAACAGTCTTCTGACCCTCATAGCGGAGGAAGAAGTCTGCACGAGCGATTCCAAGGATAGAGTTGTCTTCTGCATACTTCGCAAGAACGATCTTGGTGCCGTTTACAGTGATCTCTACATAATCCTCACCTTCAACGAAGTCAGTCATGATGGCTGCGTTCTCTGCAAGTGCCTGAACACCGGTACCGATCCAATCACCACCGTTTACGCTGTACTGGAGCTCCTTGGTATCAGCATTGATCTGGAACTCGATGCTGTACTCAGGATGTCCTACAGGCACACCAGTATGACCTTCCTGACCGTTTACAGCCCAATACTTTACGCCACCTTCCTCGACGATAGTCACAAGGCCAGTGTTCTCAACATTCTCAAGCGGCTTTGAAAGTTCCACCTTTGAGCCGTCAGCAAGAGTAAGGACAACCTTACCATCAACCTGCTCGACTGCTACGACAGCAATCTTTGCTGATGCAGCTGCGATGAGATCCTCCAGACTCTTTACGTCTGCATTGAGATCCTTCTCAAGTTGGTCTACACGCTGAGTCAGAGCGTCGAGGTCATTCTGGAGACCGTCGATGCTATCCTCGAGCTTACCGCATGAAGACATTGTGAGGAGGCCGAGAGCCACCGCGCAAATAGCTAAAAATGTCTTTTTCATAATAATAAGATTTAGTTAATAATAAAATGTATGTGTAATCTATATTACTTTTCTCTATTGAGATCCCTCGACTCCGCTCAGGATGACAGGACGTCAGAACGAAGCTGTCAGCGTCAGATTGGCACCGGTGTATGCCGGTATTTCGCGACATACTCCACCGGAGCATATGAATCCGGCCCTGTAACGGCCGTAACCGGCAGCCACTCTTATCTTGCTGTACACCAAACTTATCCCGGCATTGTAATAATGGAGCCCGCTGTCGCCGTGATTGAACATATCGCTCGCAAACACACTCCAATGCGGAGCAAAGCTCACTTCCAGCAACGCTGCCATCCAGTCCTTCTGGTAATCATTTGACGCAAGATACTGAAGTTCCAGTCTTGTGGAAAGCTTAGGAGTCCACTTATACAGAAGGTCTGCAACTATGACATGAGACATACCTACATACACTTCCTCGTCAGCAAAGTTCTTCTCTTCCTTGTTGTAGTCCTGCAAGGTATAAAGGAGAGTGGTCTTGAACTTCTTTGTCCACTGTTTCTCGACATCAAACGTAAAATCAAGGAACAATGGCTCACCACCCTTCACTCCACCTGTCTCATTCAACGAATAATATGCAGAGAAGTTCGCATGAACCTTCATTCCCCTCTTACCTCCGATCTTAGTACCTCTGCGGAAATTATAGAATGCATCCAGCTGGCCACCTATCTCACCCGCACGGAGCTTGTTCGTTCCGGTCTCAGGATTATAAGGATTAAGCGTAGTCAGCATATATGTGTGCTGAGCCGTCATGGCAGGACAATATGAGATGATGTTGGCAGACGGCGCATACATGAGGTTGGACGTATAGATCTGCTGGGTCATGCGATGGAGCCTGCGTCCTGTAAACGACACTCCCAGTCCTCGGGAATTGTATCCGAGTTCGACGAGCTGCGCATTCCCTCTTTCTGCACCAAAGAATGCATTTATCAGCTGCTTCCCTGCATCAACATGTTCCGCTTTCGCATAGAAGCCATTGACTTCGACATCGGCCCTTGCAGACCATCCTACATTGTTCGGACGGCATCCCATATTGATCAGGTTATCCGAAAGGGCCTCGTGCTTGTTGATCACCGATCCCTCGACAGAGAAGGAAACATTGTTCCATCCGGCAAGTTCAGATATCGAAACACTCAGATCCGCTCCGGCGACATTCACCTTGGAAGCCAGTCCCAACCCGAAGAAACCTCCTTCGCTGTCTGTCATAAGGCCATACTCGGAAAGCTTTCCAAGTCTTGGAATACCCCAGAAGGCACGGGCAGAGATCTTTCCATCCCAATCATAGGTTGCTCTTGCTCCAAGCATCGCGTTGTTCAGGCCCAATGTCCTGTCTTCCCAGCTTCTGAAAAGGAGTCCGCTGCCGAACTGCTCGTAGAAGGTACCGGCTGTAACCGAATAGGAATCATCCCTCCAGGATACATACAGGTTACTGATGGACATCCTGTTTTCCGGGAAAGGGTATCCTACCATGGACGGGAAATATCCCTCAAGCTGAGTACCGGCCGACAGACGTCCCTTGAAGTAGTCTATCTTGAGGTAATTATTGGTTGCATAGAATCCATCCTCCTTCATCTGGATAAGTTCCGAAGGAGTGAAACCGTTTGCCTGATCCTCAACATAAAAATGGTGATTGGACTCCAGACTGGCAGAGATCCTGCCCCAATCCTTCTTCTGTGCAGAAGCAGGCATGAGGACAAGAGCAAGGACGTATATGATCAGAAACAGTTTTTTCATAGACTAAGTCTATTTGCACTTCTTCACGGCTTCGAACACTTCAAGTTCACCACCCGGAACATAGGATGTGTGGGAATATACTATATTGCCTTTGGCATCAAACACAAAGACATGAGGAACGACAGACACGTTCATGGCTCTCATGAAGTCCTGGTTCTTATCGAAAAGAAGGGTAAAATCTTCTCCCCATCCTCTTCCCTCAGCAAACGACTTTGCCTTTGCAAGCAGACGGCTGTCATCAGTCGATACCGCAACTACACGGAAATCAGCCTCTTCCATCCAGTCAGGAAGCGCATCATAGATAGCATCCAGCTCACGGATACACGGTTTGCAGATGGTAGACCAGAACGAAACGATTGTAGGGACTCCCTCCGAGAGAATTTCCTTTGTATCTACTGCTTCACCCTTAGCATCCTCTACTGTAACTGAAGGAACCTGTGCAAAAGCGGCTGTCGAAATCAGAAGAGCGACAGTCAATAGAAATGTTCTCATAACTTAACTTATAAATATTGACATTGAGCACCATAGCCCTTGCGGGCATAATGCCTTTAAGTTGACAAAAGTAATAATAAATTTCGTTTTGACAATAAAATTCCGTGAGTGCCTGCAAAAAACTCACGACTGAGAACCTGTTGCAAGAGCCTTATAAAGTTTAATGGTGCGCAACGCCTCAGCCACATCATGAACACGAAGGATATCTGTTCCATTCTGTAAGGCTACCATATGAATGGCCTGAGTGGCAGGAAGAGATTCTTCAGGCGTTATATTCAAATACTTATAAACCATGCTTTTGCGGGACACGCCCACCAAAAGCGGTGCAGGCGTTCCGTCTGAGCGGGTCACGCTCTTGAATTCACGGAGCCCAGCCAGCAGGTTATAATTTTGTTCGATTGTCTTTGCAAACCCGAAACCGGGGTCGAGAATCCAGTCCGAAATCCCGTTTTCATCTGCTTTTTCTGCAAAATCTCTGAAATAGTCAAGGACCTCGGAAACAACATCCTTATAATCCGTAAGCGACTGCATGGTCCGGGGATTGCCCCTCATATGCATCGCAACATATGGCAGTTTCAGCTCGCCGACAGTTGAAAGCATGGCCGGATCAGCCTCCCCGGCAGATATGTCATTGACGATGAACCTGTCGAGAATGTCATAGGCCATGCGTACGACTGACGAGAAATATGTATCGATGGAAACCTGAACATAGGGGAATCGTTCCCTTAGAGCCCGAAGTACCGGCTCAAGCCTTCGCCATTCCTCTTCTTCACCGACCGGAGCAGAGCCTGGGCGTGTAGAACACGCACCGATATCGATGATGTCTGCACCCTCGGCTACCATGCATGCGACACGGCCCAGCGCGGCTTCGACATCAGCGCACCTGCTTTCAGCAAAGTACGAGTCATCCGTAAGGTTGACTATGCCCATTATCGATATTTTACGGTCTGTGTTCATTTCGGGGCAAAATTAGTAATTTTTAGATTTCTTTCGCTACGCTCAAGCGACTTTGTCGATGGCTCCACACTCTTCGTTCGGTCGAAATGACAAGACGGGCGACTCTTCGTTCGGCCGAAATGATGCCAACATGTCATTTCGACCGAGGCCCTTGGCCGAGTGGAGAAATCTTTTTACTATATTTGTAAGTTGATTCAAATAATGACAATATGCTGGTAGTACTTGAAGGCCTGGACGGAGCAGGCAAATCGACACAGGTAAAAAGACTCAGAGCCTATCTGGAATCCCGTCTCGGGAGTCTCGAATACATACATTTCCCACGCTATGACGCACCCGTCTACGGCGATCTCATAAGCCGTTTCCTTCGCGGAGATTTCGGTTCCAACGAGACCGTCCACCCACAGTTGGTCGCACTTCTGTTCGCTGAAGACCGCCATGGCGCCGCTCCACAGATGAAGAGCATCCTTCGCGAAGGAGGACATGTACTTCTGGACAGATATGTCTATTCAAACATCGCATATCAGTGCGCCAAGCTCAATAACCCTGATGAGGCGTCATCTCTCAGGGAGTGGATATTCAACACTGAGTATGGGGAATTCGACCTGCCTGTACCGGATCTCAACATCTTCCTTGACGTACCCATCGGATTCGTCGAATCCAAACTGAAAAGTCAGAGAGGAGGAGCAGACAGGGACTATCTCGAAGGCGGCCAGGATATTCACGAATCCGACATTGCTTTCCAGGTCCGTGTCCGCGACATATACAGAAAGCAGTGTGAGATCGACCCGAAATTCATAAGGATCGACTGTTCCGACGAAAATGGGAACATGCTTCCTCCGGGTGCGATATTTGCCAAGATACAGGCCGTTGTAGATTCATTCACTAAACTCCAGTAACATGATCGCTCTTCTTCTGCGACTGAAAAGATTCTGCGGCATCATAGCAGGTATGGTATTCTTCCTTTCCGGCATTGTCAAGCTTATGGACCCTGTCGGAGCGGGATTGGTCATGAGCGAATACTATCAGTTCCTCCATATCGGTTTTATGGATTTTTCCGCAAAATTCATGGGAACATTGTTCGCATTCGCAGAGACGATCATAGGAGCAGCGGTCATAACAGGAGTCTGGAGAAGAATCACAGCCAAGATAGCTCTGGGACTTCAGGGATTCTTCACGCTGCTGACCATTGCCCTGGTGATCTTCAATCCGGAAATGGACTGCGGCTGCTTCGGTGAAGCCATTCACCTGACACACATGCAGACCTTTGTCAAGAATCTGATTCTGCTGGCCCTCATTCTGATCTACATCATTCCTTTGACTCACCTCGGAGAGACCAGAAAAAGGAAATACGTATCTTTTTCATTGATAACGGTCTCCGTTCTGGCATTCACCATATACTCCTGGCTATACATACCTATGGTTGACTTCACCGCATACAAGCCTGGAGCAAAACTGGTTGCCGGAGCGACAATAGATCCAGAAGACATGTTTGAAACAACTTTCACATATGAGAAGGATGGAGAAAGGAAAACATTTACTCTTGATGACCTTCCTGACTCCACATGGACATATGTAAGCACTGATACACACACCAACGAGGAGGCTTTGGATCAGTTCGTGGAGCTGTCATTCTACAAGCCTGAAACAGGCGGATATTTGGATACACTTGCGACAAAAGGGAAGGTGATGGTCGTATCCGTCTATGACACTGACATGAATGCCAGGAGTTGGAAGGATATCAAGGGATTCATGGGCAGGGCCGACAATGCAGGTTTCACTACGATCCTGCTCTGTTCCAGCACCAAGGGCATACCGTCAAATCTTAGGGAGCATGCCTATATCTCAGATTACAAGACCCTGATAAGCCTCAACAGGTCCAACGGAGGAGTGACATATTTCTGCGACGGAACGCTAATCAGAAAATGGGCACGGATAAGTGCACCAGACAAATCGGAGTTGAAAGAGACCTATGAAACCGACAAGACAGAAGTGCTGATAGGCAGAGAAAGCAAAGGAAGCCTTGCTTTCCAAGGCTTCCTTCTATACGTTTTCGCAGTGATGTTGCTGTTATAGATCCCTCGACTTAGCTCGGGATGACAGCCTATCTGTACTCGTATGGCGTCGGCTCGTTGTAAGGACAGTCGATCACATTCACCACCTCATATGCCTTGCCGTTCTTCGCTGTAACAAAAGCTGCGAAGTGGATGTTATTCATATCCTTGAGTTTCCACTCGGTCTTGTCTATATTGAGAACAAATGTCCTCTGAGCAGTCTTTCCTGCCTTGATCTCTCCTAGAGGATATCCTGCATACGAATTAAGGTATCTTGAGTCAGCCGAACGCACACAATTGTCGTGATACTCAAAAGACTTGTCACCTGCAACTATACCGATCTCGTCTTTCTGCTGACCATACACATTGTCCTGCATGAACCATACACCAAGATTATACTCTCCTGTCTGGGCAGCCTTCACTTCTACAGTGACCACCAGCACATCGTCCTGATATACAGGGTTTGCAGATATACCGACCTTAGCAGGAACTGAAGTTCGTTCCTGAAGAGCTGTCTTAAGCACCTTTCCTTCTCCGAACGGATCCATGTCATAAGTGAATCCTGAAACCATGTCTATGTGAAGATATGGATATGAGTTTGATCTAGGTCCAGAGATATAGGCTGGATCACCTGCTGCGAAAGAGTGAACAGCTGCAAGAACAGCCATATCTGCGGTCTCCTCATCCTCGAATGCAGCCCTGAGTGCGCGGATCATACCAGGGCAATATCCGCACCCGGTACCTGTATACTGGTTAAGGAAAGCCCTGTGCACAAAGGATGTATTGGAAGCTGCAGGATCCTCTACAGCAGCAGGAACCGGCATGTCTATAGCTGAAACAGCAACCGGATCTTCAGTATAGAAGGTTCCATAAGCACCTATGACTTCATACTTTCCGGCAGACGAAGCTGTCAGTCTGTTACCGCTGACCGGTTTAATATCCTTGCCGTCCTTCAGATAGAATGTGGTCTCTGCCGTAACATCCTTGCCATCAAGCAGAGCAGTAAAGGTAGCAAAGTCCTCGCCATTGCTCTGGATCACGTTCTTGTCTGCCATAATGTAGAATCCGGCATCCATGTCTGTATCGTCCTTTTCGCAAGAGACAGACACCACTGCCGCCATGAGCAGCAGTGATGCGATATTCATAATTCTTTTCATTGTCAGTTATTATTTACCATATGTTTGCAGATATCTGGCAAAGTTTGCCTTTGCCTTGTCAAGAGTCATCACTTCCATCTCAATAGAAGGGATCTCGGCAGGCTTCTCGAATCTGGTCATGGACTTATGCGAGATCTCAAGTGCCTCTGCTTCAGGTGCGACAGCATTGCCCGACGCTTTGCGTACGGCAGACTTTGACGCTGTATGGCCCTTTGTGAGCACCACCTCTGAAACTATAGGGTTGTTCAGGAGATAGCGTCCTGTCTGCGAATCCTGACCTATCACGTTCGGATAGTACCTGATGCCGTTTCTCTCAATAGCCTTGATTGTAAGAGTGTTGTAATCATCAGAAACCTCCACATCAAATACGAGAGGAGACGCATAATAACCTGTAACCGGATCCGCATAATAGAAGACGGTGTTGTTTGACTCCTGATCTGCATATCCTGCCATGTAGAACGGATTGCTCCAGTTCATCACTGGAGAACCGAAATACATGTCGGCAGTGATTGTAAGCTTTGGCTCGCCATTTTCCTCGGACACTTCGATGAACATCTTCGGACCGAAGTCGCTGAAGATAGACGGAACGTCAACAGTGCTGATGGTCTCGCTCACGAAGAGGTCATAAGGAGTCATTGTCTGATAAGCGATGTCAACTCCGCCGTCAAGCCATCCCATGAGCATAAGCTTGTTCTGGTTTGCAAGTCTCTTGGTGTTGAATGTCTTGGACATTTCAATGAACTCGGTATAATATGCCTCGATTTCCTCATCTGTCCACTTGGTGTGCTCATGATAGATATCATAGATTTCATCAGTGATAGCTGAAGGGAAATCAGTATATTTATCCAGAATGGAAACATTCTTGGTAAGTTCGCTTCTGCCTGTAGCAGACTCGGCATCGAGAACAGTAGCCGTCATAGTCCAGTCTCCTGCAAGCTTGTTCGCCATATTGAAGTAAGCTCCGCATACTTCGGCCTCGAAATATGGAGTCGTAACGTCAGCAACGGCCGGACACTCCTCTATATCATCATAGTTAAGGTCATTTGGAGTATTCTCGTCATTGAATCCTACGACGACAAGACGGGTGGTCTCGCCGTCTATAGTAGGGATCGACACCACAAGTCCTTCTTCAGAGTTGATCTTCTGGATTTCCTCTGCTGTGAATGCAGCAGACTGGCCATACTGGAGATAAGTACCGCCTTTGTTGATAGTGTAGATCCAGTCCCTGTAGTAGTTTGCACCATAGTAGCATCTTATTGCAGGGTTGTCTGCAACCGAAGTACACTTTACGTGGAACTTGGCCTCATATGGAGACGACTCTTCCTCTAGAGGAGTTACCTCGATTGTCGGACCCTTGGTCTTGGTCTTTTGAGGAGTATTGAACGTGAAGTGAGTGAAACATTGCTCTGAACCGGCCTCATCACCCATACCTGTCACGAGAACATGGTATCTTGTGTCGGCAGGCACATCGTAGAAGTGGCTCGAAAGAACGATTTCAGCCGGACCTTCTACTACTCGTGAACCGAAATTATACAAAGAGAAGAACGAAGCAGTCGCCCACTGGAGGAGCTCTTCCCTGCCGTCCAGAAGCTTCAGCATCTCACCGAAAGTTCCCTCGTCAAGGATACATACGCTGTAGAACATCACATTATCGGTCGGGGTGAACGCGAGAGTCGCATCAACCGGTCCGAGCTCGACAACCTCCACGTCCACGCTGCCGTTGAGCTTGCCAGGTTCGCGCGAGCGGAAGACCTTCTTTGAGTAAGCTCCTGTCCACATATCATCGATAGGATTGTGGAGATCGACCTCATATTGTCCCAGACTCTTTGTACCCAATCCGTAGTACTCGTCATATTTCTGACCGTCGAGCATAGGAAGGTAATAGCCGGCAGGCCATCCTGCAGGATAAACCCATCCGTCAACAGCATAATTTGGAGCATTCGGCCCCTGATATTCCGGCGGAAGTTCCATCCACTCGAACTCACCTGCCAAGAAAACGATCGGCTCGCCTGGAGAGATCGGATCCCAGATGTAGGTCTCGTCATATTCGTTTACCACGCCGTCCTCATTAAGGTCCTCAGAGCTCTGCATCCTGTTGGTCGCATCAGAGAATTCGAGAGTGGTGTCTCCTGTAACATACTGTCCAGCATTGGTAAGGAGCATCCAGTACTCGTCACTGTTCTGTCTCTTGAGGTTGTACATCATGAGGTCTGTCAGAGTGTAGCGGATTCCCCTGCTGCCAGCAGTGCCGGGAACTGAGTTCTTAACAGACTGCGGCACTGCGATATGCATCTTGAAGCCATCATACATCGTTGCTACAACTGTGCATAGTTCATTGAACTCGAAAGAAGGAGTCGTGAAATCAAATGCATATACCTGTGAATATTCAGTAGCAGAAAGTCTTGCCACAAGATAGAGGTGATAGTCAGTATTCTCCTCGATGTCGGCGAGCAGCTGCTGAGGGCCGGACTTCGAGAACTTGGTCTTCGAACCAAGCATGAAGATCAGGCTGGCGTCCTGATTCTCAAGTACCTCTTCCTGACACAGATATGCAACTTCGACAGGAGTGCCTACTGTAGCATTCACAGTCACATAACCGGGAGCAGCTTCCATGAAGCTGACAGAGAACTTCTCTTCCTGCTTGCAGCCGGTAAGGATTCCGCACAGAACGGCAATCATGACGATACCGAAAGAGCGGAATGAAAATAATGTATTTCTCATCAGTATTAAATTGAATTGATTATTAAATTCTTCCACGACCCGAAATTGCAGTTCCGGGCCGCGCAAAGATAAAGTTTTTTTGGAACTTTTTGCTATCTTTGCGGCTCAATTTTTAAAAGGAAGGAAATGGACTACAATTCACTTATGGCAGTATCGCCTGTTGATGGACGCTATTCACGTCAGACAGAGCCGCTCAGAGAGTATTTCAGCGAATATGCACTCATCCGATACAGAGTGCGGGTAGAGATTGAATATTTCATCGCACTTTGTCAGGTTCCGCTCCCACAACTGGCGGATTTTGATTCATCGAAGTTCGAAGCGCTCAGGGACATATACAGAAATATGACTCCGGAAGATGCAGCCAAGGTAAAGGAGATCGAGAAGGTCACCAACCACGACGTGAAGGCTGTCGAGTATTTCATAAAGGACCGTTTCAAGGAGATGGACATCATGAAATGGGGTGAATTCGTACACTTCGGACTCACATCACAGGACATCAACAACACATCTGTTCCACTTTCTTTCAAGGAAGCCATAGAAGAGAGCTTCATGCCTCTTCTTGAAGAGGTCCTCGGACTCATCAAGTCAATGGCTGCGGACTGGGCAGATATACCGATGCTCGCAAAGACCCATGGTCAGCCGGCATCCCCTACCCGCGTCGGCAAGGAGTTCAATGTCTTTGCAGTACGTCTTGAGGAGCAGATCCGTCAGTTCAAGCTTCTGACCTATCCGGCAAAATTCGGAGGGGCGACCGGTAACATGAATGCCCACAAGGTAGCTTACCCGGGCATCGACTGGATCACATTCGGAAATGATTTCGTGGCCTCCCTCGGTCTGAAGAGATCCTTCCCCACCACACAGATCGAGCATTACGACAACCTCGCATCGCTGTTTGACTGTCTGCGCAGGATCAACACCATCCTGACCGACTTCGCACGCGACATATGGACATACATTTCAATGGAATATTTCCGTCAGAAAGTGAAGGCCGGAGAGGTCGGATCGTCCGCAATGCCGCATAAGGTGAATCCTATAGACTTCGAGAATGCGGAGGGTAACTTCGGAGTTGCAAATGCGCTCTATACTCACCTTTCGATGAAGCTTCCGATCTCACGTCTGCAGCGTGACCTCACCGACTCGACCGTGCTCCGTAACATCGGAATGCCGCTTGCACATTCGATGATCTCCCTCAATTCATTGAAGAAAGGACTTGGCAAACTGATACTCAATGAAGATGCTCTGCGCGCCGATCTCGAAAGGAACTGGGCAGTGGTTGCAGAGGCTATCCAGACAATCCTCCGCAGAGAAAATTACCCGAACCCTTACGAGACGCTCAAGGCGCTTACACGTACCGGTGCGGGCATCAATCACGAAGTCATCGCAGAGTTCATCGAGACGCTCGATGTGTCGGAATCTGTGAAGGAGGAGCTCAGGGTCATTACTCCTTGGACTTATACAGGGTTTTAGATTTCTCCACTCCCTCCGGTCGGTCGAAATGACAAAGGGGACGGTCGGATTGTCATTCCGAGCTTGTCGAGGAATCTATTCCTCTATAATATAGACGTCTTCGCCAGGGGCGGCAAAGCCATGCTGTTCCCTGGCGTACTTTTCCAGGGAATCCAGGTTGGATTCCCGTTCTTTCATTATACGGTCCATATCTTCGATCTCACCACGATAATACTCTTTCTCAGCATTCTGTTTCCTATACTCTTTCTTGGCATCAATCCAGTGAAATATGGTATTTCCCGAGCCGAACAGCCATGACCAAGTGAAATACAGCAGCCACAAGGTGACAAACCATACAAACCATTTGTTATCGCCTGTATATAAATTCTTGATCTTTTGCCAAATTTCCATGATAATTAACCTATGTCTCGACAAAAATAGTTATTTTTGGGAGATTTTTATGAATTATATATTAACACATTAAAATATTCATTATGAAACCTACACTTTTGGTACTTGCAGCAGGTATGGGCAGCCGTTATGGCGGACTCAAACAGATGGACGGTCTCGGTCCCAACGGAGAAACCATCATTGATTATTCCATCTACGATGCGGTAGAAGCGGGATTCGGAAAAGTCGTATACATAGTGCGCGAATATTTCAGAGAACAGATGGAACAGGTGGTAAAAGAAAAGTACAGCAACGTTAAATGCGTTGACGGCACACCGCTTGAATTCCAGTTCGTCACTCAGGAACTTGACAAGATTCCTTCACAGTTCACTCTGAACCCTGAGCGCGTGAAGCCATGGGGAACAGCACACGCGGTGCTGATGGGAGCAAAAGTTGTCAAGGAGCCGTTTGCTGTGATCAACGGCGACGACTATTATGGAAAGGAATCATTCAGAATCCTCGGAGACTGGCTCAGGGCACACGAAGGCAAGACCGGAGAATATGCGCTTGTAGGATTCGAGCTTGAGAATACGCTCTCGGAATCAGGCGGAGTTTCACGTGGAATCGGAACCGCAGGAGCTGACAGCTACCTGACTGACGTAGTCGAGCATCATAAGATTGCAAAGGCAGAAGACGGAAAGATCTATGGTGAGAACAATGCTACCGGTGAGACTGTGGAGCTTGCTCCTAAGGCACTCTGCTCGATGAACATGTGGGGATTCACTGCTGACTATTTCGACAAGAGCGGCGAGATCTTCACAAGATTCCTTGAACAGAACAGCAACGAGCTGAAGGCTGAATACTATATTCCTTATGCAATCGACTGCATCATCAAGGAAGGTCTGGGCAGATGTGAGCTTCTCTCTACGCCTTCACGTTGGTTTGGAGTCACCTTCAAGGAAGACAGGCCTGGAGTTGTAGCAAAGTTCCAGGAATTCGCTGATAACGGAATCTATCCGACACCTCTTTACAGATAATGGGATTCGTAAAACGATACAAAGGCAGGGGATCATATGATCTCCTGTCAAATTACAACCACTTCATGCCCGGGTTCTCTGAAACCGGATGGTTGTTCATATTGTTTCTGTTGGGATCCCTCTTAGGTTCCATCGTCGTAGCAGCCTTGGGTTTCATCATACCAGCCGAATATATGAACATAATATCATATCCTATAATGTTCATACCGGCAATGCTGTATGCTTCGAACAAAAGCAGACACAACGAAAACTTCGAAGACGGATACAAGCTGGACAACAACAATTTCAAGATCGGCATGGGCATCAAGCTTGCGTTTGCAGCTATGGTAATGACTCTGGCATCAGCCATCCTGATCGAGCCTGCCAACATGCTGCTTCCACCAATGCCTAAGATCCTGATAGAAATGATGGAGAATATGATGACCGGACCTGCATGGGTTACATTCATCTCTGTTTCCATCTTTGCCCCATTCTTCGAAGAATGGTTATGCAGAGGCTTGATTCTCAGAGGTCTGATAAAAAGGGCAGGACCGGCATGGGCCATAATACTGTCTGCATTATTCTTCGCCATCATACATATGAACCCATGGCAGGCACTTCCGGCGTTCACAATGGGAATCATCTTCGGATATGTCTATTACAAGACTGGCTCACTCAAGCTCACGATGCTGATGCATTTTACCAACAACACTCTGGTGTTAGCCTTGAGTCTTATCCCGTCACTGCAAGAGATGGAATATCTTAAGGATGTTCTTTCTCCATGGGCATACGGAATCATATATGCGCTGGCTGCAGCAGCACTTATATGTGGTCTGATAATATTCAAGAGCATCCCTCAGAAAGAAGGATATCTAGGAGGATGCCAGAAAATCAAAAGTATATTCTAGACTACTGCACAAGGCTGTGAGCCATCTTTTCTGCCTGCTCAAGGGAATCCAGCTTGCCGACATCGATCAGCCTGAGTTCCGAAGCCGGAACACCATAGATAGGGTGATCTGCACAAACTGACAGGTAGAAATCAATAATCGGGAAACGGGGGCTGTGTGATCCGTCACACAGTCCTTTTTCCTTTACATATTCCTCCATCACGTCAAAGACCTTGTCTGAAATGATATGGATGCCGGAGAAGGCCATCCTTACGCATGAATCGGGGCACAGGTCAGGATATGGGGAACGGACTTCCCCGGTCTTGACGTTCGTCCAGCCGACAAGACGCATGGTTTCAGTCTCGAACAACAGATATCGCGAAGTCTCGCGCTCGCTTACAAGCAAGGTTGCCAGTGCCTCTTCATGAACCTGAGAGGCGAACCAACGGATATCCAGGTCGGACAGGATATCAACATTGTGGACCAGGAAGCTTCCGCAGTCCTCGAGATATCTGCGAGCCTTCAATATTCCTCCGCCTGTCTCCAGAAGCAGTTCCCTCTCATCGCTCACCTGCATAGGCATAATGTCCTGTTGTGCGACCCACTCTTCAATCATGTCTGCAAAATGATGGACATTCACTACAGCTTCCTCAACCCCGGAAGCCTTGAGCTTTCTTGTCACATGTTCGATAAGAGGCCTCCCTCCGACCGGCACCAGAGCCTTCGGAAGCGTATCTGTTATCGGTTTCAGACGGGTACCGAGTCCTGCCGCAAATATCATGGATTTCATATTTTCAACCTTGAATCTTTATATTATCGTATCAATGCCCTGTTCCCGGTGCGTAAGGCGTACGCGGATGTCAGGATATTTCTTACGGAGGTGAGCTGCGAGATGCTCGGCACAGTAGACCGAGCGGTGCTGACCGCCCGTGCAGCCGAAACTTACCATCAGGCTGCTGAATCCGCGGCTGACATATGTCTCCACATGCGGATCGACCACCCCGTACACATGCTCAAGGAAACCGAACACTTCCCCATCATCTTCCAGAAACCTGATTACAGGCTCGTCGCGTCCGGTCAGATTCTTATATGGTTCGTACCTGCCAGGATTGTGGATTGACCGGCAGTCGAAGACATAGCCTCCGCCGTTTCCGGTAGTATCCTGCGGAATACCCTTCTTGAACGAGAAACTGAATACGCGTACCTCGAGGTTTCCGTCAGAGGCTATTTCCTCAAAGCGAGGAAGATCACAAAGTCTCTCCAGGATCTGTGTCATATATGGGTATAGCGACGAGAACCGGCCCGTCATTGATTTCAGTTCGGATATTGCGGCAGGGATGCTGGTAACAAAATTCGCCTTATGCTCGACGAGGCCCCTGAATCCATATGCTCCCAGCACCTGAAGCAAGCGGAAGAGTATAAAGAGATCGAGTCTTTGTCTGAAGGCACTGCGGTCGACTGGACGATACTGTTCCAAAGCAGTGAGATAGCTGTCAAGCATCCTCTCCTTCAGGACTTCCGGATACTTAGCCCTCGCCTGCCATATGAAAGATGCCACATCATAATATACCGGACCACGTCTTCCGCCCTGAAAATCAACAAAATACGGTTCATTGCCACATATCATCACATTCCTGGCATTGAAATCACGATACAGGAATGTGTCAGTATCCTCTTCCAGCAAGACGTCAGCAAATCTTTCGAAATCATCCTGGAGCAGCACCTCATCGAACTCAAGGCCCGAAGGCTTGAGGAAGCAGTACTTGAAGTAATTGAGATCGAACATGACCATCCTTCTGTCAAAGGAAGGCTGCGGATAGCACACCGAAAAGTCCAATCCTTCCGCTCCGTCGTACTGGATTGCAGGAAGCATTGACATGGTCTTGTTCAGCAGAGCGTCGACACACGTCATGTCTTCACCGCCTCTGCGGGCTGATGAAAGCATGTCAAAAAGGACCATATCTCCCAGATCCTCCTGCAGATATGCAGACATGTCATCGCTCACGGCATACACCTCAGGAACATTGATCCCTTTAGTACGGAAGTGACGTGCTATCGTCACGAAGGCATTATTTTCCTTCACATCGGTTCCGATGACGCCGATGCAGGCACCTGCATCAGAAGCCAGCCTGTAGTAGCGACGGTTGCTCGCAGATCCGGTGAGAGGGATTACGGATGCAGGCACGCATCCGTATTTCGATTTGTACAATATGGTTAATCTTTCCATAGCAGATTTATCGACTCGCTTCGCTCGCTCGAAATGACAACCGGAATGGTTATCCGGAGGTGAAGTCTGTTAATTTATTGGCGAATTTACAAATAGTTGAACAAAAAAAGATTAAATTTGTTGGATTTAAAACATTAATGTAATGCATAATTATGCGTATTGCTCGGACAAGTACCAGTATACAATGGGAAAATCCTTCTATGACAACGGAATGAAAGACCAGCATGCGGTCTTCAACCTTTTCTACAGAAAAGCCCCCGAAAACAACAACTGGGCTGTGGTCAGCGGCGTGGATGAAGTCATCGAGATGGTGCAGAACCTCGGAAACATGGATCCTGCATTCTTTGAGAAATTTCTCCCGGGTGAAGAATACGCCGAATTCAGAGGATATCTCTCAGCAATGAAATTCACCGGAAACATCTACGCGATGCGTGAAGGTGAGATCGCCTTCCCGAACCAGCCGATAATCATAATAGAAGGGCCGCTTATCGAGGCACAGGTCCTGGAGACACCGATGCTCTGCATCATGAACCACCAGATGGCAGTCGCAACAAAGGCATCAAGAGTATGCCGCGCCACCAACCGTCCGGTCAGCGAGTTCGGCTCGCGCAGGGCGCACGGCCCATGGGCCGCGACCTATGGCGCCAAGGCCGCCATCATCGCCGGCTGCGCCGCTACCTCGAACATCCTCACAGGAGTACTGTTCGACTATGGTTCCACCGGCACCATGGCACATAGCTATGTAACTTCATTCGGATGCAGCGTCAAGGGCGAATACAGCGCATTCGACACATACATCAAGACCCATCAGGGTGAAGCGCTCATTCTTCTGATAGACACATATGATACCCTCAAGTGCGGCGTGCGCAATGCCGTCAAGGCATTCAAGGACAACGGCATAGACGACAGTTATGCCTCCGGATACGGTATCAGGCTCGACAGCGGAGACCTTGCCTACCTTTCAATCGAATGCCGCAGGATCCTTGACGAGAACGGACTCCACAAATGCAAGATATTCGCGACCAACTCGCTTGACGAGTATCTTATTACAGACCTTGAGCGTCAGGGAGCATGCATAGACTCCTATGGCGTCGGCGACGCAATTGCCACCAGCAAGGCCAATCCTTGCTTCGGCAATGTGTACAAACTCGTTGAAATAGGAGGGGAAGCCGTACTCAAACGTTCCGAGGACAAGATCAAGCTCATCAATCCTGGATTCCAGATCACATACAGGATCATGATCAGCGACTCTTCAAAGGGAGAGATCTACAAAGTAGATGTCACCTGTCTCAGAGGAGACGAGCTCAGCAGAAAGATCGAGGCCGGCGAGACATTCACCGTCTGCGACGAATATGACCGCTATAAGACCAAGACTTTCGAAGCAGGAGAATATGTTGCTCTGACCTTGCAGCATAAGGTCATAGAGAACGGCAGACGCTGCGCCCCTACCCACACGCTGGCTGAGAAGAAGGCCTATTACAACAGCACCTTGATGCACTTCAGTCCGAGTGAAAGACGACTGATTAACCCACACTATTATAAGGTAGACATCTCGGATGACCTTTATAATCTGAAGATGGGCATCATCAACAGAATAGTACAGGAAATTAGAGATTTCTCGACAAGCTCGCAATCGACAAAGTCGCTTGAGCAATAGCGAAAGAAATGACAATTACCATGAATAACAGTGCTTTAGTTATAGTGGACATGCAGTATGACTTCATAGATGGAAGTCTTGCATGCCGGAATTCGGAAAACGCCGTAAAGGAGACATTGAAATTCATCGACCGCCAGACAAAGGGTCAGGGAGGTGAAGATCATGAGATTCTTGATACCTTCCCGATCCTCTTCACCAGAGACCACCATCCTGCTGACCATTCGTCATTCAAGGAATATGGCGGAATCTGGCCAAGCCATTGTGTTGCTGGGACTCACGGAGGAAGCATCCATAAAGATCTTTTACCATACGTCAGGGAAGAGCTCACATTTGACAAAGGATGCGACAAGACTACTGAACAATATTCCGGATTCGATGGGCTGAACAATGCAGAACAGTCCCTAGGCGAGATACTGGAACTTCTGGACACCACAGATGTATATGTCTGCGGACTTGCCACAGAATATTGCGTAAGGAACACCTGTGAGGACCTGATGAAGGCAGGATTCAAGGTTCACTTGCTCAAGGACTGCATCGGATATGTTGATCATCAGGGGCATATCGACGCCCTTGCCACAATGGCATCGGAGGGCATCGTTATTGAATAATAAATAATTATTCGTACCTTTGCCCTCTTGGTATGAAAAAATTTCTGGCGAATATATGGATTCCCGCACTGCTGGTGGCACTGTCCGCCATGCAGGCTTTCGGCGTAGATATCTGGCGTCCTGCATCCTTCAAGACACATAGGGACACCCTTTCTACCGCCAGACATCATGCAGACACGTCAGATATCCTCACCAGGAACGACAGTATCATATCTGTTCCGGACAGCCTTATATCTGTCAACGACAGTATCGCAACGGCTACAGACAGCATCACATCAGGCATTGACAGCATCATGCCGGCAAAGATCGACACGCTGTTCCTTTCTGCCAGAGACACTATCAAGGCACCCGACTCTCTAAGGCTCACTGACCCGTTCTTCTATAAATACTATGTCGCGGTCAAAGACTCTACCACAAGGTTCCATGTGCGAGATTCCCTCCTCACTGCAGGCGACACCCTGGAGGTGCACCGCCTTGACTCCTTGTATATCAAAGACTCCACAGAGATTGCAATTGCGAGACACAACGCATGGTACGCATCATTAAGCAGACGCGAAAGAAAGAAATACGACATTGAGCAGAAACTTCCTCAACTGATAGCAGAATCAAACAGGAAGATAGCCATCAAGGACAGCATCAAAGCATATAAGGACAGCGTGCGCGAAGCGACCCCACGTATTCTGGAAACATTCGCATTCCCTGATTCGATGAAATACAAGAGGATAGTGACATGGACCCATGACAGGGATTTCCATGACATCGTAGGGCTGAGAGACCAATCTGTGGATTCTTCATTCAACAGGAATTTCTATGACTATCCGTTCATGAAGCAGGACTTGAATGCCACATGGCTGGGAGTTGCAGGTGCTCCGGTTCAGTTGAATGACTATTTCAAGAGACAGGAAACGGAGAACGAGATATTCTACACGCCATACCAGCTCTACGGATACACTCCCGAGACTTTGCCACAATACAACACAAAGACAACGTATACTGAGCTGGACTACTACGGAACACTGTTCGCCAACAAGGAAAAGGAAGAGTCCAACATCAAGATACTCACGACCCAGAACATCACTCCTGAGTTGAACATAATGCTGCAATACCACAGGTATGGCAGCAACGGTATGCTCAGAAGGGAGGATACCGACAACAGGCATGCAATCATGGCTGCCAACTACACCGGCAAGAAATATCTGATGCATGTCGGATACATATACAACCGTATCAGGAGAAGTGAAAACGGAGGAATCAAGGATACCAAATGGATCCGGGATACGACGGTGGACGCAAGAGAAATAGACGTGTATCTGAAGGAGGCCAGCAACTTCCTCAAGAAGAACACAGTCTTTCTTGACCAAAGCTACCGTATTCCGATCTCATTCCTTGACAAAGATGTACGGGCTGAGAATAAACTCAGAAAGCAGGAAGATGCAAAGCTGGACAGTCTCATTACAGCAGGAGATTCTGCTGCAATTGCAAAGTTCCAGGAACAGATCGCAATGAGAAGGGAGCGCAAGGAAGCAACCGAGCTCGATACATTGAAGACGGAAGTGACAACGGCTTTTATAGGCCACAGCAGCGAATATACGGTAGTAAGAAAAACCTATCAGGACAATATTGCCGCATCCGACAAGGAAGGAAGGGAGTTCTTCGGCGACAGGTTCTATATCAACCCTACTACAAGTCACGACTCCTTGAGAGTGATGAAGCTGGAGAATAAAGTATTCATCAGGCTCCAGCCTTGGAAGAGCGACGGCATCGTATCAAAACTCGACGTAGGTCTGGGAGATAAACTTGTAAACTATTTTACCTTCAATCCGGACGATTACGTCAAAGGCCGCCAGAATGTCGTGCAGAACTCTTTGTACCTATATGCAGGAGCACAAGGACAGTACAAGAAATATTTCCAATGGAATGCGAAAGGAAGATACACATTCCTCGGGCATGAGATAAACGACTTCGGAGTGGAAGGAAACCTTTCATTCAGCGCCTATCCGTTCAGAAGAGACCGCAACAGTCCTCTGACGCTGAACGTACATGTCGAGACATCACTCAAGGAGCCGGACTACTATCAGCAGCATCTGTACACCAACCACTACAGATGGAACAATGACTTCGGCAAGATATCGACGACTAAACTAGAAGCATCCCTGGCAATCCCGAGATGGGATATGGACGCATCGTTCGGTTATGGTCTGTTGAGCAATAACATATACTACGACTACGAAGGTATTGTCAGACAGAACACCACGCCGATGAGCGTGATATCAGCATCCTTACGCAAAGACTTCAAGGTCTGGAAGTTCCACTTTGAGAATAGAGCGACTTTACAGTTTTCATCAAACACCGAGGCCGTACCTCTCCCGTTGCTTTCACTCAATTTGAGATATTACTTCCAGTTTGACGTGGTCAAGAACGTCATGAAGATGCAGATAGGAGCCAACGGACTGTTCACCACGAAGTGGTATGCCCCCGGGTATAACCCGGTATTGGGCGTATTCCATAGCCAGAATTCAGAGAAGTACGGAGGTTGTCCATATATAGATGCCTTTGTCAACATCCAATGGAAGAGAGCCAGCATATTCGTCAAGTTCGTGAACGTCAATATGGGATGGCCAAACAAATCGGCAGACTATTTCACTGCCGACGGATACATCGCATCACAGAGAGCCGTCAAGTTCGGCATCACATGGCCTTTCTATGTATTCGCAGGCAAGAACTCTTCGATTTCAAGCGGAGGAGGCACCGGCAGCGGAGGAGGCAGAAGCAGCAGTTCCAACATGCGGAGCGGAACACAAAGACGATAATGAAGATGAGATTAACCAAAGGAAACATATATATGATAAGGATACTTGCCATAAGCTTTCTGCTGCTTATGGCAAGGCCTATGTATGACAGCGGCCAGACAAGGCAGAAGGAAACGATCGACATGTTTGTCTTTTCCGGCAGGACGTTCGTCTGCGGGATTGACCTCGGAGACGACATGAAAGGAGGCCATGGCCTTGAGACAGGTCTGTCATATGAAATAGTAAAGAGGTTTGCCCACGAGAAACGATGTGATGTTTCAATAATGGTCGGAGGCAGAAATGTCAATTATATCGACTCGTTGAAAGTGGGCAGCATAGATATGCTCATCACCCATCTGGAAGACATTGAAGGCACAGAAGGCATAATAGTGTCCCATAATCTCACTGACTGCTCGGTCATGGCAGTCAGAACGGGGATGGAGAGCTATATCAAGGAAATGAACGAATGGATTGACGCCTACACGTCCAGTGAAGATTTTGCCGGCATGAAAGAGCTCTTCGCCAGGCAGAACGACCCTATCAAGCTGGCGGGGAAAGGAGTACGCAGGCAGACAATCAGTCCATATGACACCCTGTTCAAGCAATATGCTGAAGAATTGGGATGGGACTGGCGAATGCTGGCAGCAGTCGTATATCAGGAATCTAAATTTTCAATCAATTCTATGTCATATAGAGGGGCAACCGGTCTTATGCAGGTAATGCCACGCACAGGAACAATATACAACATTGACAACCTGTTTGATCCTGAAAACAACCTCAAGGCCGGAACAAGTCACCTTAAAAGACTACAGGGACTGTACAGAAACAACGGGATGACTCATGAGGAACGCATACGTTTCACATTGGCAGCATATAACGCCGGGGAAGGAAGAATCAACGATTGCCGCAGCCTGGCAAAGTCGCAGAATCTCAATCCTGACATATGGGAGGAAGTGGCAAAGGTGATTCCTATGATGAACGACGACACTATTCTTCATAATGAAAACGTGATGCTCGGGAAATTCAAGGGAACGGAGACCCTTGCATACGTAGAGAACGTGATGGACCTATATTCGGCAATATGCATGATCTGCCCTGAGATCTAGTCCATCTTCACGGTCTTTGCCGGATCGACTCTCAGTACAAACAGGGAAGGTATAAGCAACAGCATCATGATGGCTGCAAATGCCACGGCATCTGTAATAAGTATGCCGGCTATATCCAGGTGGACAGGAACAAATGAGATGAAATAGTTCACCGGGTCAAGCGAAATGAAGTGGGTTGCATCCTGTACAAGGCAAAACAGCAGAGCCAGGGCATTTCCTATGACCATTCCTTTCATCACAGTACCGGCAGCCCTGAAAAGGAATACCCCTGCAATCGCACTGTTACGCATTCCGAGAGACTTGAGCACACCTATGGTGGAAGTGTTTTCAAACAGCATTATCAACAGTCCCGTGATCATATTGACGCCTGCGACAGCTATCATCAGCAGCAGCACGAAGACAACATTGAAGTCGATGACTCCCAGCCAGTCAAAAATCTGCGGATATCTGGACACCGTCGATGAAGCTACCAGCATGTCGTCATCATCCTGTACATTTTCATAGATCACATCAGAAATGTCAGAAGTCACATCCTCTATGCTTTCCCTGTCCGAGAAATCATCCGACAAGGTAATCTGAAACATGGACACCTGATCCGCAGACCATTCATTCACCCTCCTCATGGTTGAAATATCGGCGTATACGATATACCTGTCATCCAGACGGATCAGGGGTTCATACACATCAGCTATATTGAACTGCCGCACCTTGACCTTCTCTCCTATAAAATAAGTGAGAAGCCTGTCCCCTTTCTTCAATCCGGCCTTTTCCGCCATAGACGACGGGATTGACACAGCCATTGAATCTCTCACACCTGCTCCCGATCCTGTTTCAACACCACCTTCAACTCCACTGATCAGGACTCCGTATATATCTTCAGAATGCCTGACGATCCCTGCGCGACATACCAGAGGATCCACAGACATCACCCCGTTTACCTCCTTTATATAAGGAATATAGGACTGGGAGACGCTTATCGGAGAACTCTCATCCAGAAAGTTTGCCTCCGGAGTCATCAGCAGCACATCACCTGCTGCTGATGAAATGCCTTTTCTTACCTCATGCCTGAATCCTGACGACACAGCGACTGCTATGATCACCACCATGAAGCTTATCGCAACTGCAGCAGTGACTATCCTTCCTTTATATCGGAGTCGACGGGCTATGAAAAAGGGAACATCCATCTATTTTGCATTCAATCCGTCAAGACGGCCTTGAGCCATGAGCCGGGTCTGCTCATCATCTGCATATCTGACAAGCATCTTGAGATATTTCTTCTCGAGCTTCACATTCTTTGATGCACGTGCAGCATACATTGCATTCTTGATTATGGACACCTCATCAGGTTTTATCTTCAAGGCCTTGTCATAAAACCTGAAGGCTGACTTATAATCCTTCTTCACCACCATGTAGTATGAACCCAAGTTTCCCAGAAAATCCGTATTCTTGGGATAATACTCATTCATCCTCTGTGACAACTTCAAAAAAGCATCATATGAAGCAGGTGTAGCCAATGAATACAGGCTGTAGCAATATTCTTGTATAAGCTTTGCAAAAGCATCCCTGTCAATCAAGGTCGGTTCCGATGCAGATGCTCCATAGTACTTCCAGTCAATATCTGAATTCATGAATTCATGCACGAGGCCAAGAATGTTGGACAAGGTCATGTCCGGACTCTCCCTCTCATAAGACAGATAGGCATTCGCCTTCAGAAAGCGGAAATCCAGTCTTTCCGGATAAAGGGAAATCGCACTGTCCAATGCCTTGACTGCCTCTGCAAACAAAGGATCATCATACTTAAGGAGCTGATAATAATGCACATCAGTTCCTGTCGAATCCTTGAGCGAAAGCACAGGAGACATCCCCATGTATCTGCCCTCGCTTCTGGTAATGACTTCAGTAGACTGAGCTTTTGAGAGGTAGAAGTAAAAACGTGCCTGCAGCATATCCGCATCCACAGGGTAATCCTTTGCCCAGTTGTTTATGAGGGTTTCCATACCTACTCCGGAAGGTCCTACCCTGTCAAGCAACAGATTATATCTGCGCAGATAATCGGATGTCTGTGCGGACATCGATATAGACAGCGTCAAAGCTGCAACAATATATATAAACCGTTTCATAATCACTTTATATCCATTCTTATACGTCTGCTCTGAGGATGGAGGCTGTTGCATCTGTTCCCCAGATTCTTTACAAATCCCAATCCCAGTCCTTCATAACGGACAAGGAGATATCCGCGTGGAGCCTCAGGAAAGAGTACTGCGTCCCTATGCAGAAAACCCAACGCTGTCATCCTGTCTGTTTCCACCGATGCAAAGGCGTCGGCGTCCAGCATAATGGACAAGGCCAGGTCAGCATCAGGAACAAGGTCCTTGCCCTTTACAACTCCCACAGCACATCCTGCAGCCACGACATGCAATGCATCTTCCAGCACCGCAACCTCAGAGGCGATATTCTGCGGGACGGCTGTTATGGTCTCACCTCGGGTCCGGAACACGACAGGCACATTCATCAGTTTCTGAAGGCCATCAGGTATCTGAACCGTGCGTACCTGAGGCTTTCTTGATCTGATACGGACGCTGCCAACACCTGATGCGACGGTCTTGCGCAAGACCGCACAGTACTGTCCTTCTCCTTCCACATGTCCGGGCACCAGACTATACCCCATTTCAGTCTTCAGCACACCAGGCATCCGGCCCATGATATCCTCTTGAGTCAGAACCTCAGCACCAAGCTCGGAAGCGGTCCAAGCTACATTACCATCGTTTTCCAGACGGTTGAACGTACATGTCGAATACAGCAGTATCCCGCCCTCACGAAGAGCCGGCCACACATCTGCCAATATGCGTCTCTGTCTCGCCTGACATAATGCGACATTATCCTCCGACCACTGCTGAAGCGCCTCTTCATCCTTCCTGAACATTCCCTCCCCGGAACAAGGCACATCCGTCACTATGATATCGAAAAAACCGCTGAGGGAAGCAAATGCTGCCGGATCATCAGACGAGACCACCACATTCGGATCTCCCCAAAGAGCCACGTTGTCAGCCAATATGCCGACCCTGGCCTTCATGACCTCATTTGCCACCAGGAGATAATCACCACCGAAGCGTTCTCTTGAAGAAGCTGCCAGGTCCGTAGTCTTTCCACCCGGGGCGGCACACAGGTCAAGAATACGCAACGGTCTTCCTGCAGGCAGTTCCATGTCGGCTATCACCTTTCTGAAAGCATGACCTACGAACATGGAAGATGAATCCTGGACATAATATCCACCTGCATGAAACAAGGGATCCAGGGTAAAGAGCGGACGCTCAGGCAAAATATATCCATGACTGCACCAGGGAACCATCCTGCCGTCCATCTTCCGGCATTCCTTGAAAGGATTGTATCTCACTGCTGTAGAGGCAGGAGCATCAAAAGCAGAAAAAGCGACAAGAGCATTCTCATGCCCTATCGCCTCTTCCATAAAACGTATGAATGATTCCTTGATGTTCATATCAGGCCTTCGGCATCATTGACGGATCAAACCCTTCCGGCATCCTGCCCTCGGACATAGCCACAAGTGCATCAACCACCTTGTCAAGACCATCCTTGATCTTTCCGCCAAGCAGGGTCTTCATCATGAAGTTGAGCTCCGCCTCGATGATAATCTGGAATTCGGTCTTGTATGGATCCTGTGGAGCCGGATTGAAGAAAAACACCAGTTCAAAACGGAAAGGCGCGCCATCATCTTCAATCACAATCCGTGAGTACGGAACCCTCTCCCTCACCTTTATGCCGATAGTGAATCCCTGCACCGTAGCCTGAAGCGAATCATAGTCTGCCGTCACGCTTTCCTTCTTGTCTTCAGGAAGGAAAGCCACGAAGTTACGCATGTCCACAAACATCATGTACAGCTCGTACGGAGCCTTGGACACCATCCCCTTCTTGCTTTGAATCTCTACCGCCATACTACTCGTCCTTTCCCCATGTTGACGGAGAATATCTCCATTCCTTAAGCACCTCTATATCTGTCTCCTTGATATATCCGATCTCGCTTGCGACCTCGACAAGGGTATCGTAGTTCGAAAGAGTGGTCAACTCGACATTTGCATCCTCAAAAGCCTTGCGCGACTGAGGGAAATTATATGAGAAGATCGCGACCATACCCATAATGTCTGCACCAGCTGTCACAAGAGCATTCTTTGCTGCAAGGCTGCTCATTCCTGTAGAAATAAGGTCCTCCACAATCACGACCTTTGCTCCCTGCTCCAGAAGTCCCTCGATCTGGGAGCCCGTTCCGTGATCCTTCGGTTTAGGTCTCACATAGCAGAAAGGCTTGCCAAGGATATGTGCAACCAGATAGCCATGAGCGATAGCACCTGTTGCCACTCCCGCAATCACCTCCACATCCGGATACTGTTTCGTGATGATGTCCGCCATCCATCTGCATATATTCTCACGTATTTCAGGGTATGAAAGGACTTTTCTGTTATCGCAATAAATCGGTGATTTCCATCCTGATGCCCATGTGAACGGATTCTCCGGTCTGAGCATTACGGCCTTTATGTCAAGAAGTGACTCGGCCACGGCTTTCTCAACAGTCTGCATAATTATTGATTTTGATAGTTTGTTCTTAAGTTCTTCTGCCTATATTTGCAGATACATTCAGCATGCCAAAGAGACACATCCGGCAAAGTTAATAAAATTATAGGTCAAATGCACAAAATATACTTCGAAAAGCGATGTATCATAATCTGTCCGCCAGACGAGCAGTCACTGGCTGACCCCAATGCAATCCTATTCAGCATCGGATCGGGAGCAGACATCCACAGCCTTGTCGAAATGGTCGAAGCATCGGAATCACTTCACAGGATATACATACCGACAGCTGACACGGAAGCGACCTATCGCATGATATGCACGGAATTTCTTGAAGTCAATGCAGGAGGAGGACTGGTATCAAACCGACGCGGCGACTACCTTCTCATAAGCAGGAACGGGCTCTGGGATCTCCCGAAAGGGCACCAGGATCCTGGAGAAGACATCACCGTCACTGCCCTGCGGGAAGTACAGGAAGAAACCGGTATAGACCAGCTGGAGCTGCGTGACCTGATCTGCATCACCGATCATTGCTATAAGAGGAACGGAATCTGGCATCTCAAGCACACATGGTGGTATGACATGCTTTATACAGACCCGACAGACCTTACCCCGCAAAGAGAAGAGGACATATCCAAAGCGGCATGGGTGGCAAAATCCAGCCTTCCGCCATTCCTTCTCAACACCTATCCATCAATAATCGAGGTCTTTAGAGAAGCAAAAGTGTAAAAAAAACGCACTTTTATTATTCAAGATGAAACAAAAACTTCAAAATTTCGTATAATGTAGTGTATTTTGCAGTTATAAATTCACTTCATATATGAAACTTTCACAATTTCAGTTCAATCTTCCTGACGACAGGATCGCCTCTGAGCCACCTAGATGGCGCGACGAGTGCAAGCTTATGGTAATAAACAGGAAGACCGGAGAGATAGAGCACCGACTCTTCAAGGACATCATCGAGTATTTTGAAAAAGGCGACACTTTCGTCCTCAACGACACCAAGGTATTCCCTGCCAGACTATACGGAAACAAGGAAAAGACAGGAGCTGACATCGAGGTTTCACTCCTTAGAGAACTGAACCGCGAGCAAAGGCTCTGGGACGTTCTTGTAGACCCGGCCAGAAAGATCAGGATCGGCAACAAACTATACTTCGGAGAAGATGAGAGTCTTGTTGCAGAAGTGATTGACAACACCACCTCAAGAGGGCGCACGCTCCGCTTCCTCTATGACGGCAGCTATGAAGACTTCAAGTCAACTCTCTTCGGTCTTGGACAGACACCCGTACCGGAGTGGGTCAAGAAGGAAGTCACACCCGAAGATGCGGAAAACTTCCAGACCATCTTCGCAAGGCACGAAGGAGCAGTCTCAGCGCCTGCAGCCGGCCTGCATTTCAGCCGCGAGCTGTTCAACAGAATGATTCTCAAGGACATCAACAAAGCCTTCATCACTTTGCACATGGGCATCGGCCATTTCAAGGAAGTGGATGTAGAAGACCTGTCCAAGCATAAGATGGACTCCGAAAGGCTCATCATCACCGAGGAGGCTGCCGAACTGATCAACAGGACCAAGAAGAGCGGTCACAAGGTTGTTGCGGTAGGCATCACAGTCATCCGCGGACTTGAAACATATGTAACCACAAACGACGAGGTAATCGCCTACGACGGATGGACAAACAAGTTCATATTCCCGCCACACAGATTTGCGATTCCGGATGCCATAGTATCCAACTTCCATCGTCCGGGCTCTACAATGCTGATGTCGGTGGCTGCGTTCGGCGGATATGATATTGTAATGAAGGCCTATAAAGTAGCATTGGAGCAGGACTATAAGTTCGGTCCTTACGGTGATGCAATGCTCATCATCTGATTAAAAAAAATTTTTAAGGCTTTAAAATAAACAACACGATTTTAAAAAACAGAAATTATCTGTTAAAAATAAAGCAAAAATCGGCTTCCGATGATTTTCGGAAGCCGATTTTGTCATACATTGCGGCATGGAAAATTTTGAAGAAAAAGCATGCCTTTGCGCCCTTGGAAAGATTTTCGGGTTCAAGCCCAGAATAGCTTTGGCCCTGATAGAACACCTCGGCAGCGCACGCGAAATATTCAAGATCAGCAGGAATGATCTGGAACTGCTGCTGGGGCCGCACTCGCAATACACCGATATAATAAGGAAATCCACGGTGTACGAGGCATCAAAAGAACTGGAGCATTACGAAAAGCAGTGCATAAACTATGTCGGTTGGACAGAAGAGCACTATCCCCCATTGCTGAAGGAATGCCCCGACGCTCCGGTAGGGATTTATATCAGAAGCCGTACACCTGTCCCCCAACTATGGACGCCCGAAAAAAGCATTGCCATTGTCGGCACACGGGACGTTTCTCCATACGGGAAAGAATGGTGCAGCAAAGCCGTACTCGGTCTTGCATCATCTGGCACCAGACCCTTGATTGTCAGCGGTCTCGCCCTTGGCACAGATATCTGCGCCCACAAGGCCGCAGTAGAAGCGGGACTGCCGACAGTAGCTGTGATGGCAACCGGTCCAGAAAGCGTATACCCATACAGACATCGGGAATTTGCCGACATGATGAGCCAGACGCCTGGCTGCGCCTTGATAACGGACTATCCGCCCGGCACGCCGCCCCTTGCAATACATTTCTTGAGACGCAACCGTATCATTGCAGGGCTGAGCGACGCAACTGTGCTTATTGAATCCAGACTCAAGGGAGGAGGAATGATGACTGCCCGTCTGGCATTCTCATACTCCAGGGATGTCTACGCTTTGCCAGGAAGAGTCGACGACATCAGGTCACAAGGATGTAACTTACTGATCAAGAGCAAGATAGCCGAACCGCTTACATCGATACCGGACTTCCTGGAAAGCATGGGACTGCCTCAGACAAAGGCCGACACACAAGTGCCGGACACACGCGTGCTTTCCAACACTTACGGCTCCATGTTCAATGAAGACAAAATCAGCCAGATGGCCAGTTTGGTCACAACGATACGGAAAGAACGGGGCATCACGGTCGAGGAACTTGCGGACCAGACCGGCCTGGGGTACGTAAGGACAGCGGAACTCACCGCGATCCTGGAAACAGACGGATTCATAAAGACAGACCTGTTGCAAAGATGCTACATCAACATAAGTAAAAAATAGAGGAGATTTTTATGAAATTTGGTTAAATTTGCAGGATACGAAACAAAAAGTTCCCAATGGAGTTCATAGATACACACTCCCATATGTACGATGAGGCTTTTGCAGGCGAAGAGGACCTCGCCATGCAGAGAGCGATCGAAGCAGGAGTGACTAAAATAATATTTCCCGACATCGACTCACAGAGCCGTGAGGCGATGTTTTCATTGGCAGACAGATACAGTTCCAACATATTCCCATGCCTCGGTCTACATCCGACATCAGTAGATGCAGGATGGAAAACGGAAATGGATCTGATGGAAAAACATCTGGACCGTCGGATATGGGCAATCGGAGAAATCGGGATAGACTGCTACTGGTCCAGGGAATTTCTTGAACAGCAGAAGGAAGTTTTCCGGATCCAGCTGGAACTGGCTTCTCAAAGGAATCTCCCCGTCATCATCCATTCACGCGAATCGACAGAGCTGATCATCAAGATCCTCAAGGAGTGCAGTCACCTCGGCGTCAGGGGCGTATTCCATGCATATAGCGGAAGCATTGAAACCTATCGTGAGATACAAAGGCTGGGAGACTGGCACATAGGCATCGGCGGAGTGCTCACGTACAAGAAAGCCTCAATAGCTGAAACCGTGAAGGAAATTCCTCTCGAGAAGATCATACTTGAGACCGACTCACCTTACCTTACTCCTGTGCCATTCCGAGGAAAACGCAATGAAAGCAGCTACATTCCCCATATCGCCCGAAAGCTGGCTGAACTGACCGGCAGAGATGTGGAAGAAATAGCTGAAACAACCACCTGTAACGCACAAAAACTATTCAAACTATGACAGGACAGAGCCCAATCAGAGAAAGATCCGCCATCCTCCTGATCTACACCGGAGGAACAATCGGAATGAAGGAAGACCCTGCAATCGGAGCCCTTACTCCTTTTGACTTCAGCCAGATCCTGGAAGAGGTCCCTGAGTTGGAAAAATTTGCATATAGGATTGACACACACACATTTTCCCCGCTGATTGACTCGTCAGATGTCGAGCCGTCCTTATGGATTGAACTGACAAGTCTGATCGAGGAGAGATACGACGACTATGACGGCTTTGTAATCCTTCACGGAACCGACACCATGGCATATTCAGCCTCGGTACTTAGTTTCATGATGGAAGGATTGAGCAAGCCGGTCATATTGACGGGCAGCCAGCTGCCTATCGGCAGTCCAAGGACGGACGGAAAGGAAAACCTCATATCCGCAGTTGAAATAGCTGCTGCGAAAGACGAAGAAGGCCATGCCCTTGTACCTGAAGTATGCATATGCTTTGACAGCATACTCATGAGAGGCAACCGCACCAGAAAGATCAATGCAGACAACTTCAGGGCATTCCGATCCGACAACTGCCCTCATCTGGCTGAAGCAGGAATAAGCATCAGATACAACTCTTCCGTAATCCGTAAGCCCAAGGACTGGAATGCAAGACCGGAATTCCACAAGGAACTGGACACAAGGGTTTCGATTCTGAAGATTCATCCGGGCATAACGCCACAGGTCGTCAGGGACATCGTCTGCAGCAAAGATACCCGCGCCGTCATAATCGAAACATACGGTGCCGGGAACGCCCCATCAAAGGAATGGTTCACAAGACTGATCGCTCAGGCGTCTGCTGAAGGAAAGATCATCATAAATGTGACCCAATGCATGGCAGGATGCGTCAACATGGATATCTATGCCACCGGAAAATGCCTCAAGGATGCAGGCGTAACCAGCGGTTACGACAGCACGACAGAAAGCGCCCTCGGAAAGCTGTTCCATCTTCTTGGAAGATACGATGACAACGATATTGTAAAAGGCTATCTCGGAGAAAACTTGAGAGGTGAAATATCAAAATAAATATTGCTGTTTGAAAATAAATTGCTAAATTGCACCGGATTTTGGGGGTGGTGTATTGTATCCACCCGGCAGAACAGGAATTAACTAAAAATAAATCAATAACTTAAATTAATCAAACACACAAAAACAATTATGAAAAAAATTTTCATGTTTTTGGCAGTAATGGGCGTTATGGCCTTTTCTGCACAGAATGCAGTAGCTCAGGAATCTGATAACAATCAGATAGAGAATGCTGATGTAGTAAAACTGGAGACAGCAGATTCATTAGCAGCAGGTGATACTACTACTAAGGCTGAAAATTCAGGCTTAAGCGGCTTCCAGGCTGTACACACTCCACTCAAGCAGCTTTTCATCGACGGTGGTGCCGGATTCATGGCTCTCGTTATGGTCTGCCTCATTCTCGGTCTCGCCCTTTGCATCGAGCGTATCCTTTATCTCGGATTCTCTAAGACAAACACAAAGAAGCTTCTTTTGAACATTGAAAACGCACTTGCAGAAGGCGGAATCGAGGCTGCTAAGGAAGTGTGCAAGAACACTAGAGGACCGGTAGCATCTATCTTCGCACAGGCATTCATCCGCCTTGAGGAAGGTCAGGACCTGGAATATGTAGAGAAGTCTGTTGTATCATACGGTGGTGTTGAGGCCAGCAAGATGGAGCAGAACCTTTCATGGATCTCCCTCTTCATCGCTATCGCACCTTCACTCGGATTCTTGGGAACAGTTATCGGTATGATCCAGGCGTTCGACGCAATCGTAGTAGCAAACGACATGTCTCCAGCTGTCGTAGCAGGCGGTATGAAGGTCGCATTGATCACTACTGTCGGCGGTCTCGTTGTTGCGGTTATTCTCCAGCTCTTCTTCAACTACATCCTTTCACAGGTTGAGTCACTCACTATCGACATGGAGAATGCTTCAATCTCTCTGATTGACATGCTGGTTAAGTATCAGGAAAACAACAAATAACAATCTTTTCGAAAATGTCTTATAGAAAAATATTCAAATGGTTATTGGTCGTCTTGTTCATAACAGGACTGGTAACCTCTGTGTTCGGTTTCCTGAATGAGTGGCCTGACACTGATGAATGGAAGCTGCACAAGAAAAATGCAAAGGATCTTCCAAAACTCATCGAAAAGGCTAAAGAGGACGGCGTACGGGAACTGACAAAAGCCGAACTTAATGACAAGAAGAATGTTGTCGCTGTAGAATTGGCAAAGAAGGGCAATGACGCAACAGCCAAGTTCAATGAGCTTCAGAAAGAGATCGACTCAAAGAAGGGTCGTGAGAAGACCAGACTTGCAGCGAAGTATAAGTCTGAAATGGACTCATTGACTACAATAGCGATCGCTGCAAATGACTCTCTTACAATAGTCAAGAACGAGTACGCGAAAGAGTATGAGTTGAGGACTAACATCGACAAGCTGAATGAGGCTGAAGCCTATATTGCAAATGGTGATGCATCTGTAGATACCATCCTGATTGGCACATATGTGATGTTCGCAATAGCTGTATTAGCACTCTTTACCGTAATTTTCGTGATTACAGGTATGAACTCACTTAAAAGTCTTGGAAAGATTATCGTTTGGATGATAATCATCGGACTCATAGTGTTCATAGCATGGAAGATTGCTCCAGGTGATGCACTTCACCCTGACTCATTCTATAAGGAAAGAGGAGCAGCCATACCTGCAGACGGTGACTTGAAGATGACAGACTCTATCCTGTATCTGACATATCTGCTGGTTGGAGGAACATTCATAGCACTCATAGTATCTTGGGTAGTCGGAGCAATACGTAAATAAGGAATGATATGGCAAGAAAAACACCAGAAGTAAACTCAAGTTCGACTGCGGACATGGCATTCCTCCTGCTCTGTTTCTTCATGATGACGACTACAATGGATCAGGACAAGGGATTGGCTCGCCGTCTGCCGCCAATGCCGGATCCCAAGACCCAGCAAGAGAACCAGAAGATCAATGAAAGAAACATCATTCAGGTGAAGATCAATTCTCAGGATAAAGTTCTTGCCTCATCTAAAGCTAGCTCGAAAGCAATCGTCAACATCTCTGACCTTGGTGTGATTGTAAAGGAGTTCATAAAGAACCCTTCAAACAACCCTAACCTGTCAGAAGGTAGAGATACAACGATCGAAGTGGGTAACAAAAGACATGATTTCAGAGTATCCAAAGGAGTCATATCACTTCAAAATGACCGTGGTACAAGCTACGAGAAGTACATTGAGGTACAGAACGAACTTGTACGCGTATTCAACGAACTTAGAGATGAGGAGGCAATGCGCGCATTCGGAGCGACATACGCAGACTTGAATGAAGAGCAGCAGAAGATTATCAAAGACATCATACCTCAGATGATTTCTGAAGCTGAACCTAAGGACCTTTCTAAAAAATAGGAGAACAACAAAATGTCAAAATTTAAAAAGAAAGAGAAAAGGGAAGTACCACAGCCACCTTCTGGCTCACTTTCCGACATCGTGTTCATGTTGCTGTTCTTCTTCATGGTAACAACTACCATGCGTGAAACAGAAAGCAAGGTAATTACAGACGCTCCACAGGCAACTGAAATTGAAAAGCTTGAAAGAAAGGACCTGACTTCATATATAAGCATCGGTTCCCCAACTGCAAAGTATCAGGCAATGTACGGAACAGGAGCTCAAATCCAGCTGAACGACTCGTTCAAGACAAAGGAAGAGATCCGCGACTTCATTGCATCAGAGCGTGAAATGAGGAATGAAGCAGACAGAGAGTTCATGACTGTAGCTATCAAAGCGGACAAAAAAGTCCGTATGGGTATCATAACAGACATCAAGCAGGAACTTCGTCGTTGTTCAGCACTCAAAGTCATGTACATTGCAAAGCAGCCTGTTGAATAGGACTTATATAAACTTACATAAAAAAAGCAGCCGATTGGCTGCTTTTTTTTATTAAAAACGGAGGAATGGATAAGTACTAATAAAAGAAAATGATAACTTTGTGGGTTGAGAAAAAAATAAAGCATGACATTTCTAAGAATAGCTTTGATTGGGCTGGCATTGGTTGCAGGCATGACCGGTGAGGCATTGGCAAATAAAAAGTCAGAAGACAAGAAAGCCAAGTATATATTTCTGTTCATCGGTGACGGCATGGGGCTGAACCAGGTAGCTGTTACCGAATCATACCTTTCATACAAGGAAGGTAAAATAAATGGAGAAAGCCTGGTCTTTTCTGATTTTCCGTATCTGGGTCTCTGCTCCACTCACTCAAATAACAGACATGTCACATGTTCAGCTGCTGCAGCCACTGCGATTGCCTGCGGGCAAAAGACCAACAACAGCAGACTCGGAACAGATCCTGACGGGAAGCCAATGAAAAGCATCGCGTCATATCTGCATGACGAAGGTTACAATGTAGGAATAATGACAACGGTACCGATCAACCATGCAACCCCAGCAGCATTTTACGCAAATGTGAATGACAGAGGCGAATACTATACAATCAGCAGACAGCTGACCGAAAGCGGATTCGAATTTTTTGGAGGCTCGGGATTCTACCATTATAAAGGTGAGAAAGGCAATCTTGAACCAGCAGATAAGATGATTGAACAGCTTGGCTATCCTGTATGTTATGGTCTGGAGGAATTTGCCGCCAGGTCAAGTGAGACAGACAAAATTATATTCTGTCAGGAAAGTACCCGTGGCCAGGACCCTGAATATTATGTAAGCGACGGAGCGGAGGCGAAGGACATAAGACTCTCAGAAATGCTTGAACTATGTCTTGACTTTATAGGCGATGAAGAACCGTTCTTCATAATGTGCGAAGGTGGAAACATAGACTGGTCATGTCATGCAAACAAGACAATGTCAATGATATACGACATATTGGAATTTGAGGAGGCAATCAAAACAGCAGTCAAATTCTACGAAAGATATCCGGAAGAGACACTCATCGTCGTGACCGCAGACCATGAAACAGGAGGGTTGTCAATTGGCGAAGGAGAAGAATGGAGACCGGAAATAATCGACTGGAAGCTGTTCGAGACGACATGGATCCAGGATGGTTACAAGAATGTCAGGACCGAGGAGGAAAACAAGGAACTCAACAGACAAGGTTTTATCGGATGGTCGAGCTACCACCACACTGGCGCACCGGTTCCGGTGTATTCAATAGGCAAGGGAGCGGAAAAGTTCAGCGGTCGCATAGATAACACTGACATAAAAGGTAAAATTTTAGGCGAATAATTGCAAAACGATTATCTTTGCAAAGTTTGTTAAATCAGTAAAATAGAAATGGAAACAACTATCAGAACCAAAATCAAGGACCTGCTGAAGAGTGAAGCAGGAAAGGATGTTCTTGCAAAAGGATGGGTGAGAACGAAGAGAGGAAACAAGAATGTGGCATTCATTGCCCTTAATGATGGTTCGACAATCAATAATATTCAGATCGTAGTAGACAAGACCCCTGAGAACGAGGCTGTACTGACGAAGGTTACAACAGGAGCCTGCATAGCTGTCTGGGGTAAGCTGGTCGAATCTATGGGAGGCGGACAGGCTACAGAAATCCAGGCTACCGAGATCGAAGTTTACGGAGAGTGCGATCCTGTACGCTACCCTCTCCAGAAGAAGGACACTTCGTTCGAGTTCCTAAGAAGCGTTGCTCACCTTCGTCCAAGGACAAACACATTCGGTGCAATCTACCGCATCAGGAGCAAGATGGCATACGCTATCCACCAGTTCTTTAATGAGAAGGGATTCGTATACATTCACACTCCGCTCATCACAGCTTCTGACTGTGAGGGAGCCGGACAGATGTTCCGTGTGACGACTCTCGACATGGAGAACCTCCCACGCAACAAGAAGGGCGGCATCGACTATTCAAAGGATTTCTTCGGAAAGGAGACCAGCCTTACAGTGAGCGGTCAGCTCGAAGGCGAGCTAGGTGCAATGGCACTCGGCGACATCTATACATTCGGTCCTACATTCCGTGCCGAGAATTCAAACACACCTCGTCACCTTGCCGAGTTCTGGATGATCGAGCCTGAGATGGCCTTCTACGACATCAAGGACAACATGGACCTCGCTGAGGAGTTCATCAAGTATCTCGTGAAATATGCGCTTGACAACTGCTACGACGACATCAAGTTCCTCAATGACAGATATGACAACGAGCTTCTCGAGCGTCTTGAGGGAGTTGCTGACACAGAGTTCGTACGCCTCACCTACACTGAGGGTATCAAGATTCTTGAGGCTGCGGGCGTAGAGTGGGAATATCCTGTAAGCTGGGGTACTGACCTCCAGAGCGAGCATGAGAGATACCTCGTGGAGAAGCATTTCAAGAAGCCGGTGATCCTTACCGACTATCCGAAGGACATCAAGGCATTCTATATGAAGCAGAATGAGGACGGAAAGACTGTACGCGCAATGGACGTCCTCTTCCCTAAGATCGGCGAGATCATCGGAGGTTCAGAGCGTGAGTCGTCACTCCAGAAGCTTGAAGCACGCATTGACGAGCTCGGAATGAGCAGAAAGGGTCTCGAGTGGTACCTTGACACACGCCGTTTCGGATCGGCTCCTCACAGCGGATTCGGTCTCGGGTTCGAGCGTCTCCTCCTCTTCGTCACCGGCATGTCCAACATCCGTGACGTGATCCCATTCCCTCGTACACCAAAGAACGCAGAATACTAGAACGTCATCCCCGGCCTGGCCGGGTTAAACAATCCCTAACGTCATCCCCGGCCTGACCGGGGATCTCAAACAAGAAAGTAATGTTGATTATTGGCATCGCCGGAGGTTCCGGTTCAGGCAAGACTACAGTAGTCAAGGCCATCACAGAGCAGCTTAATGAGAATGTGGTAGTAATCCCTCAGGATTCATACTACAAGGATCTGAGTCACTACACAGAAGAGCAGAAGAGGGTCCACAACTTTGACCACCCTGACTCCATTGACTTCGACCTTCTCAGAGCCCAGCTCAAGGAACTCAGAGAAGGAAAAGCTGTAGATCAGCCCGTCTACTCCTACATTACATGCGGACGCTCCAAGAACGAGACAGTAAGAGTGACTCCGGCAGATGTTATTATAGTTGAAGGCATCCTCATCTTTACTGATCCTAAGCTTCGCAAGCTCATGGACATCAAGATATTCGTCGATGCTGACGACGATGACAGACTCATGAGAGTCATGGCACGCGACATCGTGGAGAGGGGCAAGACGGTCGAATGGGTAATCGAGCGTTATTCCAACACTGTGAAGCCTATGTATCTCCAGTTCATAGAGCCAAGCAAGAGGTATGCAGACATCATCATCCCTCAGGGAGGTCACAATAAAGTGGCTATTGATGTTATTTCAGCCACAATAGAAAAATCCCTGGCAAACTGCAAGAGGAAATAAACTTGAGAAAGCGCAAAAAGAGTAATGCAGGACTTCTGATCACCGTGATATTCCATTTCACGGTGGTTCTTTTGTTGTTTTGGCACCAGATAGACATATCCAAACAGCTGGAAACAAGTTTCGTAATAGATTTCTCCAAAGAAGAAGAGAGAGAAAGACTGGAGAGAGAAGCTGCTGAGCTGCAGGAGCAGTTGGAAAAGGAGATGAACATCAGGAAGGCATTGGAGGAAAAGTATGCAGCCAATGTTCCATCCACCTCGACAGAGGTCAAGAATCTTGCAGTCAATAACGGAAAACCTCTGAAAGATGACAGGGGTACAGATGCAGAACAGCTATATAAAGATGCCGCAAGACTTCAGGAAGAATTGAAGAAAGGTCATAAGAGCGACATATATGATGAGGCAGGAGATGAGACCGTAGACATCAGGGGTGAGAGCGCCTCAAAGGAAGAACAGCAGTCATATTCAGGTCCTTCAGTGCTGTCGTATACATTGGACGGAAGGACCGCAAGGTCACTGCCAATACCTGCCTACAAATGCTATGGAGGCGGAGAAGTCACTGTCACGATATGGGTAGACAGGAACGGAAATGTCGTTGATGCCCAAGTCAACGAGAGCATCTCTGCTTCTGACGCGTGTATCCGAAAAAATGCTCTGGATGCAGCAAAAAGATCCAAATTCAGCCGTTCATCTACCGCTCCTGAGAAACAGGTCGGTGAAATTGTCTACCTGTTCATAGCACAATAGTATCCTACAGCAGGTTGAAAAGTTCAACAGCAGAATCCTTCAGCTTAATCGCATCTATCTGAGCCTCATACATTCCCTTTACAGAATTGAATGCAGGCATGTTATCCTCACCTATAGGCTCAGCCGGAGGCGAATCCATTGTCAGAGGATTGATAGGGGTTCCGTTCTTCCATACACGGAAATCAAGATGCGGTCCGGTAGAACGTCCGGTAGAACCGACATATCCGATCACATCTCCCTGCTTTACGCGGTCACCGACCTTCAGTCCGGCAGCATATTTAGACAGATGAAGATATGCTGTCGTATAGATTGAATTATGTCTGATCTTGACTGTGTTTCCACCGGCTCCCTTGTAACCTCTTTCGATAACCTCTCCATCCCCGATGGTCATCACAGGGGTACCTGTCGGAGCTGCATAGTCAACACCTGTATGCGGCTGCACCTTGCGGGTAATCGGATGCTTTCTGGCATATGTGAATCCAGAACTGATACGTGAATACTGAAGCGGTGCCTTCAAGAAGGCCTTTCTCATGCTCTCACCCTTCTCATTCCACCAGAGATTGCCTCCATCCTTCTGATCGAACATAATGGCAGGAAATTCAGTTCCACCATGCGAAAACACAGCATATCTTACAGTATCCACGGCTACCACTTCCCCGTCGCACAGTTTTTCCTGATAAAGAACCTTGAAACGGTCTCCCTTCTGAAGACCGAAGAAGTCTATTGTCCAGGCATATATGTCGGAAAGATTGAGTATGAGAAGTGGTGAGATATCAGCCGCCAGCATGTCATTCCACAATGATGAGCTGATGGTGACATCAGCATAGCGCTCAACATATTCTATCGGTTTCTGATAGTTCCAGACAGCGTAAGGAGGCTGACAGTCGAAAACCACCTGATTCATCCGGTCTTTGTCGTAGACAAGATATTCCAATCTGGAAACAGTGCCGGGTGAATCACTCTGGTGCTCTGAAAAATATGCCTTGTATGCATTTCCAACACGCAAGGTCCTGACATCGAATATAGTATCACACGCTTGTGTCAGGTCATAAGATTCTGAATAACTCATACCGAGAGAGGTCAGCAGATTGGAGAAGAACTGGCCCTTCTGGACTGTGCCTTCCTTCATGGCCAATGTATCCGGACAGAAACCTATCGGATGCACCTCCTGTTGTGAAACAATCTCCTCCTGCTCTACAGCTTCCACTGTCGCTATATTTTTAGGCTTGTCTTCAGCACAAGAAACGCAAAAATATAGCGAAAGTACTGATAATAAGATAGATATAGATGTTGACCTTTTCATGTTCCGTCGTTTATAGGTGCAAATATACTGATTTTTAAAAGACGGAAAGGCGCTGTTGAAAAAATTGTGGAAAAATTTGGAAGAAAGTGGAAGAAAATGGAAAATATTACATACCTTTGTGACGATTAGCGTGAAAGAATATTATGATTAGATTTATCGGCGAATACAATGTCAAGGTAGACGACAAGGGAAGACTCATCTTCCCTGCCGCCTTCAAGGGCATTATGCCTGCCGAGGGTGACATGAGACTGGTCATCAGGAAAGAGAATTTCAGTGACTGTCTCGAGATGTTCACATACTCGGAGTGGGAACGCCAGTCGGAGAAGGTCCTGTCAAGACTCAACCCGGCTTTCAACGAAAAGCACGCTAAATTCTGGAGAGCATACATGCACAATTGCGCCATAGTGGAGCCTGATGCAAAGCTTGGACGCATCTCCATTCCAAAGAAACTTCTTGAAATGATCGGCGTGACTAAGGAAGTCGTCTTCTCCGGCAACGATTACAAGATCGAGATCTGGGCCAAGGAAAACTATGAGTCCAGCATCATTTCCAACGAAGATTTCATTTCTATAGCCGGTTCATTGTCAGAAACTATCTAGACAGGGAGGACCGGAAATGTCAGAATATCATACTTCAGTATTATTAGACGAGAGCGTATCCGCACTTGTAGATTCCGCTGATGGAGTCTACGCTGACGCTACATTCGGAGGAGGCGGGCACACGTCCGAAATACTTTCACGCTTATCAACCAATGGGCGTGTGCTCGCTTTCGATCGAGACTCAGATGCGATAGCCAACAAGCCAGACGATTCACGTCTGACACTGATACGCAGCGATTTCCGCTGGATCCACAATCATGTCCTGCATCAGGGCTACAAAGACGGTATTGACGGGGTACTTGCAGACCTTGGAGTCTCATCACACCAGTTTGACACTGCAGAAAGAGGATTCTCATTCAGATACGAAGCCCCTCTTGACATGAGGATGAATCAGGAAGCGGAGAAGACTGCGGCAGACATTGTCAACGGATACGGATACGAGGAACTGGAAAAGATTCTCAGGCTGTACGGAGAGGTGGATAACAGCAGAAAGATAGCACAGCTGATCTGCAAGGCAAGGGAAACCGCACAGATCGCAACGACAGGTGATCTCGGAAAAGCAATCGAAAGCGCACTACCGAAATTTGCCGAACATAAGTTCCTCGCAAAAGTCTACCAGGCGCTGAGAATAGAGGTCAACCAGGAAATGAAGTCCCTGGAGAAGTTCCTGAGCGGAGCGGCGGCGTCCCTGAAACCTGGAGGAAAGCTGGTGGTGATAACCTACCACTCCCTCGAGGACAGGATGGTAAAGAATTTCATAAAGGCCGGCAACATAGAAGGAAAGGTAGAAAAGGATTTCTTTGGAAATGCAACGGCCCCGATGAAAGCGGTCAACCGAAAGCCAATACTCCCGCAGGAGGAGGAAATTGCAGCAAACACAAGAGCCCGTAGCGCGAAACTGAGAATCGCAGAAAAGATATAGGACAATGGCAAAGGAAAAGAAAAGGAAAGTTTCAATAATCACGGTGATCAAGTCACTGCTCAGCGGAAAGATACTTCTGCTGCTGGGCGTTGACCGGCTGCTGCCGTATATTCTTTTTCTTTTCATGCTCGGATGGGTGAATATATTCCTCAATTACAGAATCGAGCAGACACTGGCTAAGGTCGAGAAGAACAACGAAATTCTGGAACAATACCGGAACGACTATGCCGTCAAGAGGTATGAGTTCGTAAACGCAAGCACTAAAAGTACCATCAAGGACATGCTGGAAGAGAGAGGTTCCGAAGTTACCGTACCACAGAAACCGGCTGTCAAGATAAAGACCAGATAAACAGGGGACCATGGCAAAGAAAGAGAATAAACTGAAAAGACCAGGCAGGGTGCTTATGTACGCCTACCTGGGTACTCTCATATTGTCCGTGGTCATCGTGGTCAGGATATATAAAATACAGAACGAATGGGAGCCTAACCCGAAGTTCATAAAGGAATTTCTCCCAGTAAAGCATCTGGAACTTACCAACCCGCGAAGAGGATCGATCATTGACCATAACGGCGAACTGCTCGCCATATCAACGCCGAACTATGACATCTACATGGACGCCTACGTCCAGAAGGAGCATTATGACAACGACGCCAGAAACGGCGAAGAACGCAATGCCGAATGGCTGAGAAAGGCCGACGCCATGTCAAAGGGACTGGCCACCATAATAGGAGATAAAGGAAAGGATTCCACATACTACAGCAGACATATCAGAAAAGGCAGGGCACAAGGCAAAAGAAACATTGTCATTGCAAAGGACGTAGATGACAAGACACTCAAGAAACTGATGGAACTGCCTTTGTTCAATGAGCCTCCACATAAAGGTGGAATAAAGATAGAACAGAAGGACAAGAGAATGTATCCGTACGGAGGTCTTGCAAGAAGAACCATAGGATATATAAACGAAAACAATCCTAACGGATATGTCGGCATAGAAGGAGCCTACCACAGGGAACTTAGAGGAAGGGCCGGATACAAATGGGCAAAACGCACAGATAATTTCGAATGGATAAGTGATGTGGACAGCATCGCTGTGCAGGCAGAAGACGGAATGGATGTCAGGACTACTCTGGACATCAATATACAGGAGATTGCAGAACGTTCTCTAAGGGAGCATGTAGATACGGTACAGCACATCAACAGTGCGTGCGCTGTCGTCATGGATGTCAAGACCGGTGCGGTCCGGGCAATGGTAAACCTTAAAAGGGATTCTCTGGGAAGAATGAAGGAATCATTCAATATGGCTGCCGGGCGTCCGTCTGAACCGGGATCCATCTTCAAGACAGTAACGCTCACTACCCTGCTGGAAGACGGCCTGGTCAAACTGGATGACCTTATGGAGCTGGATGAAGATAAGATGATCTATCCGGGATTCACGAGAAAAGAACGCGACAGATATGCATTGAACTATGGGCTAAGGCATAAAACCGACTACATACCTGTGATAGACGGCTTTATGGTATCTTCAAACTATGTATTCAGGCGTCAGGTGGTAGATCATTACATGAGCTGCCCTGAAGAACTGATAAACAGACTGCACTCATACAATCTCGGAGCCGACTTCAACTTTGAGCTCAGCGAGCCCGGAAGCAGCCGGTCAAGTATTCCGGACCCTGAGGACAGCAGATGGAGTGCATCTACCCTCCCGGCAACTGCTGTAGGATACGCGGTGATGGTCACTCCCCTTCAGATTCTGTCATTCTACAATGCGATTGCAAACGAGGGCAAGATGATGATGCCATACATTGTGGAAAGTATTGAGAAGGAAGGAAAGACTGTCAGGAAGATAGAGCCGGAACTGCTTAACATCGTATGCTCGAAGGAAACTACCGACACGCTTAAAAGGGCGCTCAAGAAAGTGACACACGCATCAGAGGGTACAGCATACGAGTCCATGAAAGGAGTAAAATGTGTTGTGGCAGGCAAGACAGGAACGGCTTGGATAGCATTGGAAAAAGATGAAAAGGAGGGAGCTTTGAATGATTATACTTTTGCTGACGAAAGCAAACGTTACCAGGGGTCGTTTGCAGGATTCTTCCCGGCTGACAACCCTAAGTATTCCGCAATTGTAGTGGTATATACGGATCCTCTGAAGGGGAAAGGAGAAGGAGGAGGAAATAAACCCGCAAAAGTATTCAAGAAGATAGTCAACGAATTGTGGGCATATGATGAAAAATGGAGAAAGGAAATAACCGCTGACGGAAAAATACCTGAGAGCAGGACAATCAGGGCTGAAGCACGGTCAGGCGGAGAGATTCCTGACTTATCCGGAATGGGGCTCAGGGATGCTGTCAGAATAATCGAATCATTGGGATACAGTTGCGACTACACAGGCGTAGGACATGTGACAAGACAGGAGCAGACAGGCGAAACAATCAAACTTACATTGGAATGAGACTAGACAAGATCATACGAGGCAGCGGATGTGCCATAACATCAGGGGACGCAATCGTTGAGATTGACGCCATACATAACGACTCCAGGAAAGTCACAAGGGGCTCTATCTTCGTAGCCGTAAAGGGATATGCCACTGACGGTCACGACTACATTGCGAATGCCATCGGTAAAGGGGCAAGGGCGATCGTATATGAAGACCGGGAAGCCATGGAGCGCCAGACAAAGGCCCTGGACACCGCTGGTGTAACAATGATTGAGACAAGTTCTTCCAGACATGCACTGGCATTGCTGGCAGCTAATTTTTATGACAATCCGTCACACAAGCTCACCTTGGTCGGCATCACAGGGACAAACGGAAAGACAACTACAGTCACATTGCTGTACAGGATGTTCATGGCACTTGGATACAACTGCGGCCTGCTTTCCACCATCGCCAACTACGTCGGGACCAAGGGCGAAGAGGCAGTCAACACCACTTCAGATCCTCTGACCATAAACCATTATCTGAATGAAATGGTCAAGGCAGGATGCGAATACTGCTTTATGGAAGTAAGTTCGATCGGTGTGGAACAGGACAGAATCGCAGGTCTGAAGTTCAAGGCAGGAATATTCTCCAACCTGACCCATGACCATCTTGACTATCATAAGACATTTGCCGAGTATCTCAGATGCAAGAAACTGTTCTTCGACAGGCTGGACGAAGATGCTTATGCAATCACCAATATTGATGACAGAAACGGCATGGTGATGCTGCAGAACACCAAGGCAAGACAGGTGACATACTCATGCAGAAGCATTGCAGATCACACTTGCCGCGTGATGGAGCAGAACTTCGAGGGAATGATGCTCAAGGTGGACGGAATGGAGGCATGGAGCAGGCTGATAGGAATGCACAATGCATATAACCTGCTTGCGATATATACTACTGCAGTCACTTTAGGGGCTACTGCTGAAGAGGCTCTGACTGCAATCAGCACATTGGCTCCGGCACCGGGAAGACTTGAAAACATAAACGGTCCTCGGGACATATCTGTCATCATAGACTATGCTCACACACCGGATGCACTGGAGAACGTACTGAAGACATTGCGCGATATAGCACCTGACAGACAGCTCATATGTCTGTTCGGATGCGGAGGAGACAGGGACCGGAGCAAGAGGCCGGAGATGGGAAAGATAGCGCAGAAGATGGCTGACAGAATCATCGTTACGGCAGACAACAGCCGAAGCGAGAAGACGGCGGACATAATGGCAGAGATCAGATCAGGAATGGATGCATCCGGAAGGGCAAAATCTCTGTTCATAGAAGACAGGGAGCAGGCAATAAGGACTGCCCTCATGACGGCATCAGACGGTGCTGCAATCCTTCTCGCGGGAAAAGGTCATGAGACCTATCAGATAACTGAAAACGGCAAAGTGCATTTTGACGAGCGCGAAATCGTCATGGATGCATTCAACGAAAGATAAAAGAGACGAAAGATGATATATCACATTTTTGAATGGCTGGAAGGCTGCGACATTCCGGGACAGGGACTGATGGAATACCTGTCCTTCAGGGCCATACTTGCATTTACGACAGCACTTATCATTTCCATCATTGCAGGAAAGAGAATCATCGGATGGCTGCAGAAGAAGCAGATCGGCGAAACCATCAGAGACCTGGGTCTTGAAGGGCAGATGCAGAAGAAAGGGACTCCGACAATGGGAGGTATCATCATCTTCATCTCCATCATCATCCCGGCGCTGTTGTTCTGCGATCTCACCAACATATACACAATCCTGCTTATTGTGTCGACCGTATGGTTCTTCATGATCGGATTCACTGATGATTATATAAAGGTATTCAAGAAGAACAAGGATGGTCTCAGCGCCAAGGGAAAGCTGCTTGCACAAGGAGCCATGGCGCTTGCAATCGGAATTGCAGTATGCTTCAGCGACCAGATCGTGGTACGAGAGAACGTAGCCACCTCATCCACAATAACAGAAGAAATCGGTGTTGGCGAAAGGGACATGTCCGAAGACACGGAAATGTCAGCAAACGGAAACATGACCAACATAGAGAAGCACGATATCATAAAGAGTACGAAGACCACCATACCGTTTGTCAAGAACCACGAATTCGACTATAAGTGGCTGTCACCGTTTGATGGAGCGATGGGATGGTATGCAAAATGGGCGATCTATGTCATCATGATTGTCCTGGTGATCGTGGCATGCTCGAACGGAGTGAACCTGACCGACGGAATCGACGGTCTTGCAACAGGAACTTCTGCTATAGTAGGAGTAGTCCTGGGTATCTTCGCATGGCTTGGAGGTAATATACTGGACGCTGAATACCTCAACATAATGTACATACCGGGCTCTGGAGAGGTTGCAGTGTACATGTCGGCTTTTGTAGGGGCTCTGATCGGCTTCCTATGGTACAACGCATACCCTGCACAGGTATTCATGGGCGACACCGGAAGCCTGATGCTCGGAGGTATCATAGGAGTGTCTGCCATCCTCATCAGAAAGGAGCTTCTGCTTCCGATCCTGTGTGGAATCTTCTTCGCAGAAAGCCTTTCGGTAATAATACAGACCAGATACTTCAAGTATACAAAAAAGAAATATGGTGAAGGAAGAAGAATATTCAAGATGTCTCCTCTGCACCATCACTTCCAAAAGGAAGGAATTCCTTGCGCATTCCAGCAGAACTCAAAGGCTATTCCTGAGGCCAGGCTGGTTACCAGGTTCTGGATCATAGGGATAATACTTGCTGTAGTTACAATTGCACTTCTCAAAATCAGATAGTTATGTCAAGATTAGTAGTATTAGGTGGTGGAGAAAGCGGTGTAGGAACCGCTGTTCTGGCAAAAGTAAAAGGATACGATGTTTTCCTCTCAGATATGGGAAAGATATCGGAGGAATATGCTGCAATGCTCGACAAGTGGGAAATCCCATATGAGCAGGGCATGCACTCCGAGAAGCTGATCCTCAACGCTGACGAAGTAGTCAAGAGCCCGGGGATTCCTTCTACAGCTCCTATGATAAGGAAGATTGCAGATGAAGGTATCGGAATAATCTCAGAAATAGAATTCGCAGGTCGCTATGACAAGGCGAAGAAGGTCTGCATTACAGGAAGCAATGGAAAGACAACCACAACTTCGCTGATATACCATCTGCTGAAGAATGCAGGGCTGAACGTGGGACTTGGGGGCAACATCGGCAAGAGCTATGCATATCAGGTGGCTACCGAGCAGCACGACATCTACGTTCTGGAGCTGAGCAGTTTCCAGCTTGACAACGTATATGACTTCAAGGCTGACATAGCCATCATCACCAACATCACTCCTGACCACCTCGACAGATATGACTACAAGATGGAGAACTACGTAAAGTCGAAGTTCCGCATCACACGTAACATGTCCAGCGATGACTGCTTCATATTCTGCTCTGACGATGAGATCACAATCAGACATCTTGATCAGATAGTGATGAAGGCTCAGAAACTGCCGTTCAGTCAGAAGGAAGAGGTTAAACAGGGAGCATTCATAAAGGACGACAAGATCATCGTACGCTACAAGGAGGATGAATGCGACATGTACCTTCAGGAACTTGCACTTGGAGGGAAGCACAACATATACAATTCAATGGCAGCCGCAATAGCAGCCAAGGTGATGGACATCGACAATGAGGTGATCCGCCATTCTCTGGCGACATTCGAGTCTGTCGAACACCGTCTTGAGAAGGTATTAAGCATAAAGGATGTGCTTTACATCAACGATTCCAAGGCTACAAATGTAGACTCAGCATGGTATGCGCTCGAATGCCAGACCAGACCTACCGTATGGATCGTAGGAGGAACTGACAAGGGTAACGACTACAGCAGTCTCATACCTCTTGCAAAAGAAAAGGTAAAGGCAATGATCTGCATGGGACTTGACAACAGGAAGTTCCATGAGTCATTCGAAGGAGTGGTACCTGAAATTCATGACGTGACGTCAGCAAAGGATGCGGTAGTGCTTGCCAGCAGACTGGCCCAGAGCGGAGACGTCGTACTTCTTTCGCCATGCTGCGCAAGTTTCGACCTGTTCAAGAACTATGAAGACAGAGGAAGACAGTTCAAGGAGGCTGTAAGAAACCTATAATCATGGAAGGCAAGGACACACAAAACAAGAATAAAGGACCTCTCTGGGCACTGCTCCAGAAGGTTGAGGGCGACAAGGTCATCATGATCATCGTCCTCCTTCTGCTGCTGATATCGTTCCTTGCCATATTCTCATCCACCCCGCTTCTCCCTGCACAGGAAAGCAGGCTGAAGACCATGACATCACATGGCCTGGTAGCGATCTTCGGCATATGCCTGATGACCGGGCTGTACCATATGAAGGTAGACTGGCTCAAGTCCTTATCGAAGATCGGATTCATCGGATCATTCGGGATGCTGGCGATGCTTCTCATGAAAGTGAACATACCGGGAATCCTGCAGACACAGACCATAAACGGAGCGGTCAGGAACTTCAGCCTTGCTGGCATTCAGATACACGTCTTCGAAATTGTGAAGGTTGCGATGATAATGTATCTTGCATGGGCAATGGATGCTGTCAAAGGGAGTGGGCAGAACTTCAGGGTGATCAACTTTCTGAGACGGTTGTTCCCACGCTTGAAGGTCCTTAAAAGACCTTTGGGGAAAAGACTTGTATATGTATACATCCCGACAATACTGATAAGTCTGATGGTATTCTTCGGAAGCGGCTCAAGTGCAATCTTCATCTGTGCCGTGCTCATAGGAGCAATGCTGGTAGGAGGGGTCCCTATGAAGGAGCTGCTGCTGGCTGGAGTTGTGCTGTTCATCGGATTCTTCAGCATGGTCACCCTATACAAGGTCAGTGATGGAAGGATGGTCAAGCGAGTCGGAACCATGATAAGCAGAATGAATGCTGACTACGACATCAACAGGCTGGAAGGCCTTAAAGTAGGCAGTGACGAGTACCACAACATGGTCGACACGCTCAGTCAGCCGGTATCTGCCATGATAGCAGTACACGAAGGAGGCTGGATCGGAAAAGGGACAGGAAACAGCACACAGAAATACAGGGTGCAGAACATTTACGGCGACTATATGTTCAGTTTCCTCATTGAGGAATACGGGCTTGTCGGAGGTATTGTCATACTCATTCTGTATATGAGCCTGCTGGCCAGAAGTTCGATAATAGCGCGACTATGCAGCGATGAATTTGCCAAATATCTTCTTGGTGGACTTGCCCTGCTCATAACCGGTCAGGCCTTCATGCACATAATGGTAAATGTGGGAATCGGACCTATGACAGGACAGACACTCCCTCTGATAAGCCACGGAGCCAGCGCATTCATAGCATTCTGCTTTGCTTTCGGAGTGATATTATCCATCAGCCGTACAGCAAAAAAGAAGATGGATACAGCAGAGGAAATGACCAGGAAGGACATGAACTCTGTAGATGACAATATTGAAAAGGCAGCTAAATCAAACAAGGAGTGATGAAATACAGAAAAATACGTGCTATCATAAGCGGTGGAGGAACAGGAGGACATATCTTCCCGGCCCTTTCGATTGCCAACAAGCTGAAGGAACTCAATCCTGAAAGCGAGATACTGTTTGTCGGGGCTGACGGACGAATGGAGATGGACCGCGTTCCTGCAGCAGGATATAAAATCATAGGACTGCCTGTAGCCGGACTCCAGCGCAAGCTTACCCTGTCAAACTTTGCCCTGCCGTTCAAGGTCATCAAGAGCATCAGGATAGCCAAGAAAGTGATACGTGAGTTCAAGCCTGACATTGCCATAGGCGTAGGCGGCTACGCCAGCGCTCCCCTTCTGTGGGCTGCCGGCAAGCTGGGAGTACCTACTCTCATCCAGGAGCAGAACGGCTTTGCAGGCCTGACCAACAAGATTCTCGGCAAGAAGGCAAAGTGCATCTGCGTCGCATACGAAGGCATGGAAAGATTCTTCCCGGCAGACAGGATAGTCATGACCGGAAATCCGATCAGAAAGGAGATTGTACCTGCAACTGCGCAGATGAAGGAGGAAGCACATGCTTTCTACGGGCTGTCACCTGAAAAAAAGCACCTGCTCATCGTAGGCGGCAGCCTCGGAAGCGGAACGCTGAACAACTCCATGAAGAAGTGGATAGAGGACGGATGTCCTGGCGGAGAGGGGATCGAAATAATATGGCAGTGCGGAAAATATTATAAGCCATCTGTAGATGCCTTCATGGAAGAAGCCAGACAGAACGGTAAGGGAGGCGAAGTGCTCGGCTCAATCCAGCACTCCGATTTCATCAAGAGAATGGACCTGGCCTACGCAGCAGCAGATGTGATCATTTCACGCTCGGGAGCAAGCTCGATCTCGGAAATATGTGCAGCCCACAAGGCAGCCATATTCGTACCTTCGCCGAACGTGACGGAAGACCACCAGACCCACAATGCAATGGCTCTTGTAAGAAAGGATGCCGGCATGATGGTGAAGGACGTGGAGGCTGTCGAAAAACTGATGACGACAGCATGTGCCCTGATAAGGGATGAAGAAAAGATAGCACAGATAGAAAAGAACGTCGCGACGCTCGCATTGGCGGATGCGGCGATGACAATAGCAGACGAAGTATATAAGATAGTCAGATGAAAACATACAGAAACATATATTTCATAGGCATCGGAGGCATCGGCATGAGCGCCATCGCACGATACTACAACGCGAAGGGTTTCCATGTAAGCGGTTATGACAAGACCCCTTCTCCCCTGACCCATGCACTGGAAGACGAGGGCATTGAGATTCACTATACTGATGACACAAGCTATGTTCCCAAGGATGTCGAGGATACACTTGTCGTATATACTCCTGCCATACCTAAGGACATGGGGGAACTCGTGTATGTCCAGCAGAACGGATACAGAGTCATCAAGCGCTCACGCATGCTCGGAGAAATAGCACAGGGACAAAGATGTATGGCTGTAGCCGGCACACACGGCAAGACTACCACCAGCACACTCCTGAGCCACCTTTTCACAGCAAGCGGAGAAGGCTGCTCGGCATTCCTTGGAGGTATCTCCAAGAACTATGACAGCAACCTGCTCATCCATGAGAATGACGTGATCGTTGCAGAAGCAGACGAATTTGACCGCTCGTTCCTTCAGCTGTTCCCGGAGATAGCAGTCATTACCTCGATGGATGCGGACCACCTCGACATATACGGAGACGAGGCCCATATAAAGGAAGCCTTCAAGGCCTTCGCCTCACAGGTAAGCGGTACCGTCATAGCAAAGAAGGGGCTTGATCTTACTGCAGAGGACACCAAGGCAAAAATACTCACATATGCATATGACGATGAGACAGCTGACTTCTATGCCCGTCCTGCTGAAAAAGGACATTTTGACCTCCACTACCCTGGCGGGGTCATAAAGGACTGCGTCGTGGGCATACCTGGATGGGTCAACATAGAGAACGGCGTGGGAGCATCTGCAATAGCTCTCACCTATGGATTGGACCCTGAAAAGATCAAGACTGCCCTTGCAAGCTTCTCAGGAGTGAAAAGACGTTTTGACATGCAGGTCAATTTTGACAACCTCGTGTACATAGACGATTATGCGCACCATCCGAACGAAATCGCAGCAGCCATCAGCTCAACGCGCGAAAGATATCCGGACTTCAGATATACGGCAATTTTCCAGCCGCATCTCTATACGAGGACGCGCGACTTTGCCCCTGAGTTCGCAGCAGCGCTCAGCAAAGTGGACAGGCTTGTTCTCCTTGACATATACCCTGCACGCGAAGAGCCTATTCCGGGCGTAACTTCAGAGATAATATACAAAGATGCGACTGCTCCTTCAAAGGTCCTCCTGAAGAAGGAAGAACTTCCGGACTGGATACAGAACCAGGAACTTTCGGGAAAGGAACTTTTCATGACATTGGGAGCTGGAGACATCGACAGACTTGTAGGACAGATCGGAACGATTCTTACAAAAAAGCATAACGGACAATAATGTCACACGACTGGAAACATACAGCCATCAGAATATCTGTGGGACTTCTGCTGACAGGAGTCCTGCTGGCGACATATTTCCTTGGCAAGAAAGAATACAGCGCCATCCGCTGCAAGGATGTGATCGTCAAGGTTGATGACAGTCTCACCATACGTCTGGTCACAGAACAGTCAGTCAAGGAATATCTGACGTCGGAGTACAAAGGTCTGATAGGAATGCCGCTTAGCGACATCGACCTTATGAAAGTGGAAAAGATACTCGACAATCAGATAAGTATCAGCAGCAGCAACGCATACTTGAGGAACAATGGTCTGCTTCATGTTAATGTGACACAAGTAAGACCTACAGTACGGTTTCAGACATCAGGATGCGGATTTTACTGCAACAGCAAAGGTACACTGATACCGGCACAGTCGTCATTCTATGCAGATGTCCCTATCATCGACGGACATATTCCGATCGATTCTGCAGACTTCAGTACAGGCTACCCGACAGACAGTACTGCTGTGGAATGGATGAGGAACACCATGAGGATGGCAGAGGAGATAAGTTCACATCCTGTATGGGGAGATGCCATATCACAGATACACTGCGATGAAAGCGGCGATCTGATCATCGTCACAAAGGTCGGCAAGGAAAAATTCATATTCGGCGAGCCAAAGCACACAGATGCCAAGCTCCACAGAATGCAGTTATATTATGAAGCGATTGCAGCCCAGGAGGATGCAAAGGAATACGACATTGTAGACCTTAGGTTTGACAAGCAGATCATATGTAGGACTAACGAACAAAAGTAAAAATATCATGGCGGAGAATAAAGAAAAGTACATTGTCGCGGCGGATCTTGGAACATCCAGGATGTCCTTGATTGTCGTAAAAGTCAACGGGCACGACTCACAGGTGGTTTATTATAATGAAGTGGCATCTGCCGGCATCAGATACAGCGGCGTGTCAAACATGGTACAGGCACATGCGCCGCTTGACGTACTGATCAAGGGAGCGGAGGCAGAACTGAATATCAAGATCAACCACGTGATCATCGGAATGCCTAAGTTCCCTATCAGACAGGAAACAAACAGTGGAAAAATAACAGACCGAGGAGAGAACACCGAAATCACAGCTGAGGACATTGCCGACATCAAGAGATTCGCTCAGGAAACCTACGAGCTTCAGGACTCGGAACGCGAGGCTGTATACGGCGCCGTCGCACAATCATTCTCTGACAGTGAGAACTTCCAGACCAGGGAAGAAGACATCATAGGCATGACCAGTGATGTCATCGAGGGACATTTCAACATATTCATCGGAAGAAAGAAGGAGCTCAGAAACGCCGATGCGCTCCTTGCAAAATCCGGTACATCTGCCATAAAGAAATATTTTACCGCCCACACTACCGCAAAGGTCGTACTCACAGAGACAGAAATGGACAACGGTGTCGCGCTTGTGGACATCGGAGGAGGTTCCACTTCAGTCAGCATCTATATTAACGGCATCATGCGTCATTATGCATCCATTCCTTTCGGAGGCAAGAGCATCACGACCGACATAAAGAGCGAACTGCAGATAACTGAAAAACTTGCAGAAAATATCAAGCTTGCTTTCGGTGCATGCATGTCCGACAAGCTGCAGAACATGAGTGAAAAGGTGCTGTACATCACCGATAATCTGACACGTCATGAAAAGCAGGTTCCGGTAAAATACCTTTCAGATATCATTACAGCTCGAACTGAAGAGATCATAGAAGCAGTTCTGCATATCATCAAGGAGAGCGGCTTCGAAGATGACATAAGGTGTGGACTGGTCCTCACCGGAGGAACATCAAAAACTCCTAACCTGCGTTTGCTCATAAAGGAGATGTCCGGATATCAGTCACGAATCGGACATCCGATGATTCAACTTTCATCTGACGGGGTTCAAGGTACAGAAAATGTCAACGCAGCAACAGTGCTCGGACTGGTAATGGAAGCTATCGAAGATGATATGCCAAGCTGTGCCCGGGATCTATACGAAGGAGTTAAAAAGGCGGAGGAACCGGTCATTGAACCGGTGGTTGTCGAGCCAGTCGTTGAACCGGTGAAGGACGAACCTGTCGTTGAGCCGGTAAAAGACGAGCCGGTGGTCGAACCGGTGGCAGTCGAGCCGGTAGTTGAACCGGTAGTTGAACCGGTAGTTGAGCCAAAGGCGAACAAAGAGGAAGAAAAGGGAGAAGAAGAGAAAAAGGAGAGATGGAGATTCCTCAAGGTTGCATGGGGCAAAGCCAAGAAAGTCACAAGCAACGTTACCAATCTGCTCGAAAATCTGACGGAATCCGACGATGACGAGGAAGATAGTGAGTATTAATATTATAAAATAGGACAGCAATATGACATTCATTGAAGAGGACTATGAGGTTACACCTTCCAACTGGAAGAAAAAAACCAAGGAACAGATCGTCATCAAGGTCATCGGAGTAGGCGGTGGCGGCTGCAACGCGGTCAATTATATGTTCAACAACAATATAGAGGGCTGCTCATTTTATGTGTGCAATACGGATGCACAATCATTGAAAAGCAGTCCTGTACCAAATAAGATCCAGATAGGAGAAGGATTAGGAGCCGGATGCGATCCGAGAGAGGGTCGAAATGCAGCGCTGGATGCTCAGGAGGAGATCGGCAAGAAGGTGTTCGGAGACCAGACGGACATGCTGTTCATCACGGCAGGCATGGGCGGCGGTACAGGTACCGGAGCCGCTCCTGTAATAGCTGCCATGGCAAAGGAGAGGGACATCCTGACTGTAGGAGTTGTGACCCTTCCTTTCCGTACCGAGGGAAATGACTCTATGTCAAGAGCCATCGACGGCATCTACGAACTCCAGAAGAATGTGGACAGTCTGCTGATCATAAACAACGAAAAGATATATGATCATTTCAATGACATGCTTATCCACAAGGCATTCCCTAAGACTGACGAGGTGCTCAAGACAGCTGTTCAGAGTATCACGGAGATCATCAACAAGCCTGGATATGTAAATGTGGACTTCAAGGATGTCAAGGCAATGATGACAGGAAGCGGCATGGCTCTGATGGGATGTGGAAGCGGCAGCGGTGAAGACAGGATCAAGGATGCAGTAGCAATGGCCGTACAATCCCCTCTTCTCAATGACTTCGACATCAAGACGGCCAAGAACGTACTCATCAACATCACAGCAGGATACAACGAACAGGGACTTCTGATGCAGGACCTTGCACAGATTGACAACCTTCTGAAGGACGAATTCGGAGAGAATGCCAACAGATTCAAGCGAGGCATCGTCTATGAAACTGCCGAAGAGTTCGGAGATCAGGTGAAGATCACCGTGATCGCTACCGGATTCGAGATGAAAAGACTCAACGACATAGCCAATGTCAAGCTGGGAAACATCATCCTTATCGATACCGACTTCGAATATGACATAGAGGTTGCCTTGAACAATGAGGAAAACGAGAATGCCGAGACATACACCCAGAAGATCGGTTTCAACAACGCCTCCATCAAGAAGCACTTCTGCTTCAAGGAAGATGGAAAGCCTGCTCTTCTGGTCGGAGAAATGGACGCAAAGGGACCGCTTGAAAGCATTGCGGCAATAAGAAGAAGATCTAAAAAACAGAACTAGGATATGGACAGAAAGACAAGAGTAAGATTTGCACCGTCCCCTACAGGACCGCTCCATATGGGAGGTGTCAGGACTGCACTATACAACTATCTCTTCGCAAAACAGAACGGCGGAGACTTCATCATAAGAATCGAGGACACTGACTCACAGAGATTTGTCCCTGGTGCAGAGAAGTATATAATCGAGGCACTCAACTGGTGCGGCATCATTCCTGACGAAGGAGTGGATGCGGAGGGCAATGTAGTGGAGACCGCTTCAGAGCGTCATCCGCACGCTCCATACAGACAGAGCCAGAGAAAGCCTATCTACCGCCAGTACGCCGAGCAGCTTGTCGCTGACGGATTTGCATACTATGCTTTCGATACAGCAGAAGAACTCGGAGCGAAGCGTGCCGAGATGGAAGCTGCCGGCCAGACCTTCATCTATGGTCAGACCACACGCATGGGTCTGCGCAACTCGCTTTCGATGCCGGAGGCAGAGTGGAAGGCTCTCCTTGAGGAGCGCACAGACTGGACCATCCGTTTCAAGATGCCGGAGAACAGGGTCGTGAAGATGGATGACCTCATCCGTGGACACGTTGAAGTGAACACTTCGACTCTCGACGACAAGGTGCTCTGGAAGAGAGCTGACGAGCTCCCTACATACCACCTTGCAAACATCGTGGACGACCACCTCATGGAGATAACTGAGGTTATCCGTGGAGAAGAGTGGCTTCCTTCACTTCCTCTCCACTACCTGCTCTACGAGGCATTCGGATGGACAGAGACACAGCCTCGCTTCGCCCACCTGTCGCTTCTCCTGAAGCCGGACGGAAAAGGCAAGCTCAGCAAGCGCGACGGAGACCGTCTCGGATTCCCTGTATTCCCTCTCAGGTGGGTCAATGCAGAGGGTGAGGTGTCACGCGGATACCGCGAGGACGGATACTTCCCGGAAGCATTCGTGAACCTCCTCGCAATGCTCGGATGGAATCCTGGAACAGAGCAGGAGCTCTTCAGTCTTGAAGAACTTGTTGCGGCGTTCTCACTCGAGAGAGTGATCAAGTCAGGCGCACGTTTCAACGCTGACAAGGCAAAATGGTATAACAAGGAGTACCTCCGCACAAAGAGCGTGGAGGAGCTCACTGCACTTTATATTCCAGTACTTGAATCGAAGGGACTACAGATCGTAGACTGCCCGGCATGCGCACTGACCGCAGGTTCAGAGATGACAGTTACAGGTGCGGACTTCGAAAATAAGATCTTCTCACGCCAGTATGTGGAAAGAATCGTGGCATTGATCCAGGAGAGGGCTACATTCGTGGCTGATTTCTGGGACATCGCTCCATACTTGTTTGTAGCTCCGGTAGAGTTCGTGGAGAAGGATGCAGCCAAGTTCTGGAAGGAGGAGAACTACACTCTTGCACTCCAGGTGGCTGACTTCATCCTCGGATTTGAGGGAGAGTTCACAAAGGAGGCCCTTGAGGGACCGCTCGAGGAGTTCATCCGAGGCAACGAATGGCCTATGGGCAAGGTGATGAACTGCCTGAGGCTCGCCCTTGTCGGCGGCTCGAACGGCCTGGGCATCGCCGACATCGTCACCCTGATCGGCAAGAAGGAATTCGCCAAACGAATCGAATACATACAGAGCAAGCTCTGCTAGAAACCGGCAAGAGCATGGTCACATAACACCTTGTGTATCAACAAGATGACCAGCAACACGGTGGGGCAAAATGCCCCACCGTGTTGCTAGTCATTACGCTGGTTATCAGCAGTTTATATGACCATAAGATATGCTGGAAATGATATTGGCAGATGCGACTTCTGGCAGCATGGCCTGAACGAGAGGCTGGTCTGCAGGAGTAACCGGGATAATGAACCGGAATCCAGGAAGTGCATCGACTTCAGATCTGCCACATATGGCAACGACCGGGACATTTACCTCTGCGGCTCTACTTGCAACTGCATAAGGCAGTTTGCCTGTAAGGGTCTGGGAGTCTATCTTGCCTTCGCCGGTGATAACAAGATCGGCATCCCTGATGATTTCATCAAAGCCGATGGCATCAAGGACCATCTCGGCGCCCTTTCGGAGCTCGGCATTCAGGAATGCAATGAACGCTCCTCCAAGGCCTCCCGCAGCTCCTGCTCCGGGCATTTCCGATATATCCTTGCCAGTGGTTCCTTTTATTATATCTGCGAAATGCTTCAATCCATTGTCCAGAAAATCGACCATTTCTGGAGAAGCACCCTTCTGAGGTGCATATACGTGCGCTGCGCCTTTCGGTCCATGGAACGGAGAGTCCACATCGCATGCAACTATGAACTCGGCGGACTTCAGCTCTGGAATGGCAGCGGATGTATCTATGGTCATTATAGCCTCAAGGGAGCGGCCTACGCCCTTCAGGACATTGCATTCCGCATCCAGGAACCTATATCCCAATGCTTCAAGCATTCCGGTGCCGGCGTCGTTTGTAGCACTGCCGCCGATACCTATCAGAAATTTGCGACAGCCCTTGTGCAACGCGTCAGCAATCAATTGTCCTGTACCGTAGGTGGAGGTATGCAGCGGATTTCTTTCTGAAAGATGCAGAAGCGTCAGGCCGGATGCCTTTGACATTTCGATGACAGCCGTATCATCCTTCAAAATGGCATATTCCGCTTCTATCGGCCTACCTAAAGGATCCTGAACCTTGACTTTGACGTTCCGGCCTCCCATGGTTGTCAGCAGGGCCTCAATGGTCCCCTCGCCTCCGTCTGCAACAGCAAGTTTCATCACCTGGCAATCAGGCCAGTGGACATGTATGCCTTTCTCCACAGCATCCGCGACCTGGATCGAGGTGAGACAACCCTTGAATGAATCAGAGGCGACTACGACTTTATGAAACTTTCCCGACATATTTGCAAATATAATTTTAATTTTGATGTCATAAGATTAAATTTGCATCCGGTTTAAAATCTCAGTCATGAAAATAGGTATATGCAACGACCACGCTGGCGTGGAGTACAAGAACAGGCTGGTTGAATATCTTACCGGCAAAGGTTATGAGATGGTGAATTTCGGCACCGACACCACTGACAGCATGGACTACCCGGATGTGGCTCATCCGCTTGCTGTCGCTGTCGAGTCCGGCGAAGTTGATCTCGGAATAGCGTTCTGCGGCACCGGCAACGGCATGGCTATGGCTCTCAACAAGCATCAGGGCATACGTGCGGGGCTCTGCTGGTCCGTGGAGATCGGCAAACTGATCAAGCAGCACAACAATGCCAACGTGCTCGTGATGCCGGCTCGCTTCATTCCGTTCGAAACTGTCATCGAGATCGCTGATGCATGGCTCGGTGAGACCTTCGAGGGCGGACGCCACCAGGGGCGCATCGATAAGATACCTTGTAAATAATACATTTTGGAAGCATTGATTTTAGGTCCGGAGTCGGCTCCGCTGTCACGTAACATCGACGACTATCCGGAAGGGATAATCATCCCGATAGACAAGCCATACAGATGGACTTCGGCGGACGTGATCAGAAAGGTCAAGTTCGCCGCAATCCGTCATTTCGGAAAGAAGAATCTCAAGGTCGGACATGCCGGCACCTTGGATCCGTTGGCCACAGGCGTGCTGCTGGTGTGCATCGGCAAGGCGACGAAGCTTGCTGAGGAGCTGCAGTCGCACGACAAGGAGTATGTGGCCGGAATCACTTTCGGGGCCACTACGCCGTCGTACGACCTGGAGAAGGAGATCGACAGGTTCTTCCCGCATGAACATATCACTGCGGAGGCAGTGGCGGAGGCACTGCCTGCATTCATCGGAGAGCAGGACCAGATCGCTCCCCTCTTCTCAGCCAAATCAGTTGACGGAGTGCGCGCATATGAGCTTGCGCGCAAGCTGTACAAGAGCGACGGTTCGCTGGACGAGGCTGCACGTGAGCTGATCAGAGTGTCACGCATCAGGATCACGGAGCTGGAACTGCTGGCTTTCCATCGGAGCTGTTGTAATGGCACTGCTGAGGACAGTGCTACCCCCCTGGCCGGAGGGGAGCATGAGCTATCAGCAAAGAGTCCTGCGGACTTTTGCTGCGGGCAGTGCGGCAGCGTCTCCTCGACAGAGGGCACTTTGCCTGCCTCGACAGAGGACGCTTTGGCCGTCTCGACAGCTTCCAGCAGGATCAACGTCACCGACAACTCGGCCCTCGGACTGCCTCGCGCGGTTGTGCGCATGGCATGCTCGAAGGGCACCTATGTGCGCGCCTTCGCACGTGACCTGGGCGAAGCCCTGGGCACCGGCGCGCACCTCGATGCCCTGCAGCGCAGCCGCAGCGGCATTTTCCGTTCGGAAAATGCCCTGAGCGTCGAGCAGACGCTCTCGCTGCTGTCGAAGCCGCAAAAGGCTGGCGCGTAACGCTGTACAAGCCAGCAACTTACAAAAACCGCGTGCTCCCCTTTGGCGGCACGCGGTTTCAGGAACACACTGACAATCAAACACTTACTCCCCAGCTAAAATGACAGCTACAGGAACATATTCATACCGGAACATCTGGAAAGTAGCCTACCCTATCCTGATAAGCCTGGTGATGGAGCAGATGATCGGACTGACCGACACGGCCTTCCTCGGAAGAGTCGGAGAGATCGAGCTTGGCGCATCTGCCATTGCCATCGTGTATTATATGGTCCTGTTCATGATCGGATTCGGATTCAGCATCGGAGCGCAGATCATCATCGGCCGGCGAAACGGTGAGGGCAACTACAAGGACACCGGAAAGGTCTTCTGGCACGGACTCTACTTCGTCCTGGCACTTTCCGGAATACTGATCCTCCTCTCGGAAGTGTTCTCCCCATGGCTGATGCGCAAGATTGTATCATCAGATGCAATATACGCCGCATCACTGAGCTATGTCAGATGGAGACTTCCGGGCATGGTGTTCGCCTTCATCACGGCCATGTTCCGTGCTTTCTATGTCGGCACCACTCAGACCAGGACGTTGACTCTCAACTCGATAGTGATGGTCGCATCGAACGTGCTGTTCAACTGGATACTCATCTTCGGACATTTCGGATGCCCGGCATTAGGCATAACCGGAGCCGCCATCGGATCAAGCCTCGCGGAACTCGTATCCCTGATATTCTTCATCGTATACACGAAAGTGTCATGCGACAGACAGAAATACGGTCTGGCCCGCCCTGCCCGCTTCGAACTGGCCGAGCTGAAGAACATGATGCCCGTGTGCTCATGGACAATGGTCCAGCATACGATTTCAGTATCGACATGGTTCATATTCTTCCTCTACATCGAGCACCTTGGAGAAGGCGCTCTGGCCATATCAAACATAGTACGCGGCGCATCCGGACTCATCTGGGTGGTACTCCAGGCATTCTCATCGACCTGCAGCACCTTGGTCAGCAACATCATAGGAGAGGGGCATCAGGACAAGGTCATGTCGCTGGTCAAACGCATCCTCAAGCTTTCATACGGGATAGTGTCGGTGATGATCATACTGTTCTGCCTCTTCCCGGAGGCAATTGCCCGAATCTACACCGACATGCCTGACGTGATTGCAGCTTCCGTACCGGCATTGATAGTGATGAGCACATCATATTTCATCAACATCGCCGGCCAGGTACTCTTCCTCGCAGTTTCCGGAACGGGAAGCACAAAGACTGCATTCAGGCTGGAACTCATTGCCCTGGCTGTCTACATGTTCTACTGCTGGCTGATCATCGGCCAGCTGAAGATGGATGTGGCGGTCTGCTGGACCGCCGAACATGTCTACGCATTCATGCTCATGGTCTGCAGCGGCCTTTACCTCCGTAGCGGCCGCTGGAAGAACCGCCGCATCTAGTGGCACACAACACCCTGCCTATCAACATCTTACCACCCTCTGCGTGCCGCCAAAGGGGAGCACGCAGATGCTACTAATACACTCATAATCAACCTATTATACGGCACCAGATTATGCAGCACCAAATCATGATGCAGCAATTTGGCGTCCTGCAACTCTCTGGTGCCATGCACTCCCTGTCTGCATGCAAATCCCTGGCGCCCTGCACTCTCTGGCGCCTAATGCACTGCTAATCAGCAGATTGCTTAAACCGCGTGCTCCCCTTTGGCGGCACGCGGTTTCCGTAAATCATTAACAGACAAGTATTTACGCGCCAGCTAGATGACGCGATACTGCTTGATGGCGCGGGTCATCGTGTAGTCGAGCGGGTATCGGGCCTTGGAGGCAGCCGCTTTGCGGGCGATGCTCAGAGCGAATGCTCGATCGGCAGTATGGTTCGAAACAGGGTCCGAGGTGGGGAGCTGATCGGCAGCATGGTTCGAAACAGGGTCCGAGGCGGAGAGCTGATCGACAGCATGGTTCGAAACAGGGTCCGAGGCGGGGAGCTGATCGGCAGCGGCAGCGGAGATGCCGGATGCTGCATGGGAATCACGCTGTAACGAACATGGTTGGGCCGAAGCCGCCGGCAGATCAGCTGAGTCGAGCAGGCGCATCAGGTTGTCGGTCAGGACATGCTCCAGAAGGAGGTGGAAGGCATGGCCGTGGTCCTGGTGGCGCAGGTGACAGAGCTCATGCAGGAGCACATAATCCTGCAGCACCCTAGGAAGCCTGACTATGTTCAGATTGAGATTGATGTTGGACTTGGCGGAACAGCTTCCCCAGTTGGTCGCGTTGTGCTTGATGGTCACCCGGTTATATGTAAAGCCATAGCGCCCAGCTAGTTCGGCCAGTCTCGGAGGCAGCTCGGCCTTCGCCTGACGGCGCAATGCCTCGATCTGCTCCGAAGATGCAACCGGGGCATCCTTGTATTTTTCACGTTGACGGGCCATTGTCTCAAGAATCCATCCACGTCTTGCCTGAAAGAAAAGTTTCGCAGCAGAATACGGCACCCAGAAAGGTACGGACACGCTCACCCCTTTTACAGGATGGACACGTATGCTGATGCTCCGGCTCCTGAGACTTTTCCGGAACATCACCTCCCCGATATCGGGATCATGCAGCATCTTTTCTGATGACTTTGCCATAAGCCTAATAACCTATCTCCTTGAAGAAATCAAGGATGAGCGGAGAAAGTTTCGGACTGTTGCAGATATAGGAACCATGATCCTCGCCAGGGATTATCACCGCACGGCCGGAAGGAATATTGTCGCCGATCAGGCGTGTATGGTCAGCCATGATGAGGTCGTGCTCACCAGACATGATCAGAGAAGGACATCCGATACCTTTCATATCTTCCACCGTCATTGACGGCTCCGTCTGAAGCATTATCACAAGAGGCTCCGTCGATGGCTGTGCCAGAAATCCTTCAGCGAAAGACGGAATCAGCGCACCCTCAACGAAGATATTGGCACCGCCAGTAACGATAGCACCCAATGTTCCCGGATACATCACTTCAAGCTGCAGAGCTATGATGCCGCCATCGCTGAAACCGAAGACAGCTGGCTTCTCCAGGCCCTTGAGCTTGATGAATTCGTACACATCAGTTGCCATGTCCTTATAGTGATATTCATCCAGACGTGGATTGGCGCCCTGTCCACGGGAGTCAAGCGCATATACCATGTATCCGGCCTGCGCCAGCTCACGCTGGGTCATCTCCAGGTCGTTGTGGCTTCCACCGTTCCCGTGCAGCAGGATGACTGGTTTTCCGGCTCCCTCGGCAGCATATACGAGGCTGACGCCGTTTACCTCAGCAGCAGACATGTAACTCTCATATGTATTGGAATCTCCGCCCTTCGGACAGCATGCGGAAAGGGCAGCAAAGATAAAACCGAAGGTCAATGCCTTCACCAATGTATTTCCCATCATCAATCAATTTAAAATGCATGCAAATATAATCATATAAAATTTCTCTCAATCATTTGTTTTCTTGGATATTATGACTATCTTTGCGCCCGCTTTGGGTCTACCTGACAGTGGCCCGTAAAGTTTTGATGTTTAACCCTTAATCTTTTAAAGCTATGGCAGAATACCTTATGCCTGAGAAGAAACAGGAGCTTTTCGCGAAGTA
>SUYQ01000031.1 GCA_015060325.1 Bacteroidales bacterium
GGAAATTGTTATATTATATCTTAACCGCTATCATTGATAGTGGCGCCGCCTCACGCACTCCTGAGAAGTCATGATGCCACCCATAGCGCAGTGATAGTATCTGATCTGGATTTATAGAGGAAATATACGAATTAGTACAGACTAAATCCATATCGTCATAATAATTTAAAACAACTATTATAATCATTTTACATATTCCTATTTATAGACATCAAAAGATTACTAACTTTGCAGAGTGATTGGAGATATCTGGTCACATTTTTGAAAATATTAATTAGCGTTTGCTATTTATTCGGAATACTCTGAAAATTTGGCGATTTAAAGATGTGTTTATTCGAATAAGTTCAGTGAACGCCTGCGCTTTAGCGTGGGCTGGACTTATCGTAAGCACGGGTTACGCCAAATACCTCAGAGTATGGTAAGGAAGTCCACGCTTCTTTATTGTACTATGGGGCATTATTCGTAGCCCGTTGTTCTGAATAGTATCCAGACGCTGCAAATAGCGCAGGATGAACCACCAGATCAAGTCAAAGGAGAGGGTGGCGGCTCACGGTGAGGTGTTTACTTCAGAGCGTGAGGTGAATGCTATGCTCGACCTTGTGAAGCAGGAGACGGAGAGAATCGATTCCCGTTTCCTGGAGCCGGCGTGCGGTGACGGAAATTTTCTCATTGAGATTCTCCGCCGCAAACTCGCTGTATGCGAGAGTCGCGTGAAAGCGAAGCAATACACCCAACTGCAATATGAACAAGCTGCGGTGCAGTCTGTGTCAAGCATTTATGGGATAGAATTGCTTGCCGACAACGCAGAGGCTTGCCGCAAAAGACTTCTGGACTATTTCACACAGCAGTACTCAGTTCTATTCAAATCGAAATGCAAATCGGAATGCATTGAGAGCGCGAAGTACCTTCTTTCCAAAAACATCATCCACGGGGACGCGCTGAATTATAAGCGCGTGGACAGTCCGGATGAGTGGATTCATATCTGCGAATGGGGATTTATCGGTAAAGGTATGGTCAACAGAAGGGATTATGAGTTCTCCTATCTCGTCGGAGAGGGAGAGCCTGATGACCTATTTTCTGACCTGCCTTGCGAAACATACGCACCGGTTCACTTTCTAAAACTATCCGCAGAGGCCTATGGTGAACAATTACAATCCTGATGTACTCAACTGCATCGCAAACTTAAGCAACGACGAGGTCTTCACTCCTCCGTCTCTTGCTAATCAAGTCCTGGACTTGCTTCCACAAGAACTTTTCAAAAGTCCGAAGACTCGGTTTCTTGACCCGTTCACAAAGAGCGGTGTCTTTCTTCGTGAGATTGTGAAGAGGCTCGACAAGGGTCTGGAAAATCAGATTCCGGACAGGCAGAGTCGTATAGACCACATTATGCACAATCAGGTCTATGGTATAGCCTGCACGGAACTTACTGCTCTGCTTGCGAGAAGGTCGGTATATTGTTCAAAGACAGCGAACGGAAGATTTTCAGTTTCGAGGTTTGACACTTCGGAAGGAAACATTCAATACGAGGCTATTCAGCATACCTGGGTAGGCGGCAAATGTCGTTTCTGCGGTGCAAGTCAGTCGGTCTATGACAGAGGAAACGAATCAGAACAGTATGCTTATCAATTTATTCACACGGACAATCCGTCTCAACTCACAGGAAATATGACATTCGATGTAATTATAGGAAATCCGCCATATCAGTTAAGTGATGGAGGTGGTATGCAAAGCGGATCATCATCTGGCAGTGCAATACCATTGTATCACAAATTCGTTCAACAAGCCAAGAAGTTAAATCCGCGATATCTATGTATGATTATCCCATCACGATGGTTTAGTGGAGGACGTGGACTTGATGAATTTAGAGATCAAATGCTAGGCGATAATCATCTATCTAAATTAGTTGATTACTCTGATTCAAGAGATTGTTTCCCTGGAGTCGACATAGCGGGAGGGGTATGCTATTTCCTTTGGGATAGCAATCATAACAGCTTATGTGATGTAACAAATGTCTATCAGAACACTACAATATCATCCCGACGTAACCTTAACGAATTTCCTGTCTTCATCAGACATTCTCAAGCAATTAACATTATTCGTAAAGTTTTATCACAAAAGGAGTTAATGATGAGCGATGTCGTGTTTAGTTCTAAACCATTTGGATTTCGAAGTTTTCAATCAGGACGAAAAATCAGAAAATCCGGAGACATTGAACTGCTCGGTAGTAAAGGGTTCACTTATGTTTCTCGCAGCGAAGTCACTACCAACTCGCATCTTATAAGCCAGTGGAAAGTTGTAATGTCAAAAGCTAGTGCAGAACACGCAGGACAGACAGACCAAGATGGTAAAAAGAGAATTGTGTCAAGGATAGAGGTCCTAAAGCCTGGACAGATCTGTACTGAAACATATCTACTCCTCGCTACTTTTAGTAGTGAACACGAAGCAAATAATTTGAAAGAATATGTAAAAACTATATTCTTCCGATTCTTAATGTCGACTATCCTCTTAACACAAAATATTGCCAAAGATAAATTCCAGTTCATTCCAATGCCGGACTGTTCAAAGGCATGGAGTGATAAAGATCTTTCTGATAAGTATAACTTAACAGACGAAGAAATCCATTTTATGAACTCGCAGATTAAATCAATGGAATAGACTATGGCAAAGACTAATCTCCTTCAGAACAGGGTTGTAGATACTCCTGTTATATATGCATACGAACTTACTGGCGTTCCGTCACATAAGGGATTGCTCAAAGTGGGATATACCGTGCGTGATCCTGAAATACGAGTTGCAGAGCAACTGAAGACTGCAAATGTGGATTATCGCATAGTCCTGAAACGGAATGCGATGAGAAAGGACGGAAGCACCTTCGATGATCATGCGGTGCATAGAGTTCTTCGAAGGAACGGAGTAATGAATCCGGAGGGAGAATGGTTCAGATGTGATCTGCGGACTGTGGAAAGGGCGATTGCATCAGTCATAGACGGGCAGGAGATAATGACCGAAAGAGTCTATGATTTCCCTATGCGTCCGGAGCAGAAAAAGGCTGTAGAAAAGACTTCCGATTTCTTCTGGAGATTCTATGCGGACCCCACCAATCACGGTTTGATTCCACATTTCCTATGGAATGCCAAGATGCGTTTCGGAAAGACCTTCACGACATATCAACTTGCTTTGGCGATGGGATGGGAGAAAGTTCTGATCCTGACCTTCAAGCCTGCTGTCAAGACCGCATGGAGGGAAGACCTTTTGACTCATAAAGATTTTGAGGGATGGCAGTTCTGCGAGAAGCAGGAAAACAGAGAATTCAATTATGTGAATGAACGTAAGCCGTTTGCCTGTTTTGCATCGTTTCAGGATGTTCTGGGTAAGAATGCTGTCGGAGGAATTAAAGCAACTAACGAATGGATTCAGGAAGTAGATTGGGACTGCATTGTCCTTGACGAATATCATTATGGCGCCTGGGGAAAGAATGCCAAGAGTTATTATGACAAGAAAGACCCTGCACATTCAAGAGCAGCTGAGACAGTAAATATTCTTTCTGAAGATGCCAGCTCGAAGAAGGAAATCGAGGCACGAGAGATATATGACGAAGGACTGATGCCTCTCAAGACTAATGCTTATCTCTACCTTTCCGGTACGCCATTCAGGGCAATCAGTTCCGGTGAATTCATTGAGGAACAGATATACAACTGGACTTATTCCGACGAACAGCAGGCAAAAGAAGAATGGTCTTCCGACAAGCCGAATCCATATGCACAGTTGCCGAAGATGGTAATGCTAACATATCAGCTGCCGGATAGTATAAGAGAGATTGCTGAACAGGGTGAGTTTGATGAATTCGACCTCAACGAGTTCTTCTCCGCTGAAGATGACTATTTCCTGCACGAGGAATATGTACAAAAATGGCTCGACCTAATCAGAGGTGCATATACAGAGAATATAATAACTGAACTTAAACTCGGTACCGAGAAACCCCCGATGCCGTTCTCTGACTCCCGACTTTTGAGTTATCTTCAGCACACATATTGGTTCCTGCCTTCAGTCGCTGCCTGCAAGGCTATGGCAGCATTATTACGCAAGCCTGTAAACCGGTTCTTCAATGATTATGAGATCGTTGTTGCAGCCGGTAACGAGGCCGGTATGGGAGCAAATGCTGTGATACCGGTATATAATGCAATGGGAGATCCACAGAAGACTAAGACCATTACCCTATCCTGCGGTAAACTCTCGACCGGCGTCACCATCAAGCCGTGGACAGGTATCCTGATGCTCCGTAACTCATCAAGTCCGGAAACTTATTTTCAGGCGGCATTCCGTGTGCAGTCTCCTTGGACTACTCGCGATGAATGGGGTAACGAAGTGATTCTGAAACCTCTCTGCTACGTATTTGACTTTGCTCCAAACAGAGCGTTGAAACAGGTGCAGGAATATAGTTGTAACCTCAACGTAGAGGGAAGCAATCCAGAAAAGAAGGTTGCCAAATTCATAGAGTTCCTGCCGATTATGGCATATGATGGAAGTTCGATGAGAGAAATCGATGCAGCCGGTATTCTCGATATGGCGATGAGCGGAACTACAGCCACCCTCCTTGCCAGGAGATGGGAAAGTGCCGTACTTGTCAATGTGGATAATGCCACACTCCAAAGACTTCTGAATAATCCTGAGGCTATGAGAGCATTGATGAGCATTGAGGGTTTCCGTTCACTCAACTCTGACATCGAGACCATTATCAACAAATCCGAGCATGTCAAGAATGTAAAGAAGTCCAAAGGCGAAGACATTACTCCGAAAGAGAAAAAACAACTGTCAGAGGAAGAAAAGGAATACAAGAGCAAAAGAAAGGAAATACAGGAGAAACTTATCAAGTTTGCAACCCGTATCCCTGTATTCATGTATCTGACAGACTATCGCGAATATTGCCTGAAGGATGTCATAATGCAGCTGGAACCAGAATTGTTCAGAAAGGTTACAGGTCTGACCTTGAAGGATTTCAGTCTGCTTGTCAGCCTTAATGTGTTCAATAGCGAACTAATGAACGATGCTGTCTATAAGTTCAAGAGATACGAGGATGACAGTCTTGAATATACCGGTATCAACACTCATGAAGGTCGTATGATCGGTGGATGGGATACCGTCATTGACACGCAGAAGATCAAGGCGGAGACGGTTGTCCAAGTTCCTGCTACCAAGGATGTTAGCACATCGAATATGGAAGAACGCCCTGTTGAAGCTGCTGCATTAGAAGTTGATAACGTAGATACTCCGACTGCAACAGAAGAGTCTCAGGCAGTCAAGTCGTGGCAGGATGTTGTAACTGGCGATACAGTCACCCACAAGAGTCTCGGTCCTGGCATCGTGGTGTCCATCGATGAAAAGTACATCATAATCAAATTCCGGGACAGAGAATCAAAGTTCTTCTATCCCGGAGCGTTTGAGAGAGGGTATTTAGAAATATCGTAACTACAATTTACTTGCGGATGGCTTTATATTGGCATCTATGCAATGAATGTGGCATTTCATATTTATTTCGTTGCGGACTTTTTCTAATAATTTCAACTTATTCCCCATTTTACCCACATCTAAAACGACATAATGCCCTATTGTCGCTTCTTCTGATGTCATATATTGAGGTAATTGTTTACTCAATCCTGATATAACTTTGGGGTTATCTGAGTATTTTAATTCTACAATTATTTTATGTGCATAACCTGAGGAAAACTTGAAATCAATTAAACCTGTTCCAGTATCAACCTCCGGACTAACATCTATATTATTTGCACGGCAATAACTCAAAGCTATCATATGAAACAATAACTGAGGTACCCTCTCGTGGCATCTTCCCTTTTTATCTCCCTTCCAAAGCAGTTCATTAAGTCCTTTATTCTCGATCATGAACTGGAACTGATCAATAACAGTTTCGACAACTCTATTTAATCCTTCTAAAGTATCATCCACAGTAAGGGGGCTAGATGACATTTTGGCAATTATTTCAGTAGCCCTTGCAATAAAGGCCAACCTTTCATTATCTGTATTCAAATCATATGGCTGTGCAGTCATACCTTTAACAACAGATAACAGATCATTGATAGCATCTTGATCTTTGAGAACATCTTCCAGCCGTGCTGCAATAACATTCTTGTTCCTTGACCTGTTTTTAAAGATTTCGGCAATCAGCTTATTTACTCGCTGCCTAAGATCAGAATTGAATGATGCCGCCTTAGAAATGTCATCCCACTTATTAACAACAGGTAGATTCCTTAAAATATCTGTCGGCAACAGCAGTATATATGAACTATGCCTATATGGATTCTCTATCACACGATACTTTTCTCCTTCAATAACCTTCTCTACCAATGGAATGCCTAAATCCTCTGCTTGCTTTTCTGAAAATGCAATCAAGGATTTACGAATCGCATATGTCGTTATATCACTAATTGTATCCGGTCCTATGCCTTCATTAAACAACGGCAACAAAGTAAACAAGTTAGGGTCCTTAATACCAGCCCTTACTATTTTCATTGCAGTACTAATTATGGCGTTCTTAAGGGTCTGAGGCATTCCCCTACCAGAGATAGAATTAGTGCCATATCCCAAACATGTCCCATCAATTTCTCTCATAGGTAATAACCGGTATGCCGTATTTCTATAATAACGATCACTATCGCCTTCCTCAAGCGACAGTGACAACAACGACACTATTTTCGAGAAGTAATCCTGATACTCACGATATGCATCATTACGAATAATGTCATGCCTTGAACTCTTTAATAAAAGAGGATCTATAAAAAGTCGAGTATCCAAATTTATGGCAGGATCAAATATACCTTTACTTTTTAATACAGATCTGTCAATCATAAAGTAGTCACTGAATAATACGATTTCCCTTATCTTACCCATATAACCAAATTTATAAATTTACCCATGTTATTTTTGCTGCAATGCCTCCCCCACACATCATTATTTGTGCCACATATCAGCACATGACAATTTGTCATTTTTTCACATAAAATCTATAAGAATAATGACAACTTTTTTCCGTGTTCGTGACACGTACACACATCTTGCAATCTGGACTAACGCACCTCGAATCGCTGCCCGATTTGGTGACACGATTTTCTGAAAGGATGTGACACATTGGGAGGGAAAACAGGAGCGGACATATTTTCATACGGTTATAAATGCATAACTGCATGTATGTATAAGGACATAAAAGCATATTTGTATGTGAATATGCGAATGTGTTTATGTGTTAATATGCGAACACATTAATATGTGCACACAAAAACGCACGAACACATATATGGGTGTGTGCGCTCGTGGCATATCGTACGTGACACGATTTTCACCGAGTTCCGAGGATGATAATTGACGACTTCGAAGGACTTTGTCTGACGAACGCACATCTTGCTTTTGGTTCGAAGGGAGATGCCCGGCTCCGACCGGGCATGACGGAAAGGCCCAAGAACCGATGGATTCTTGAGCCTTTCCCTTTTCATCTCTGGCTGAATGAAGCATCAACGGTTCAGGAACCGTTGGATGTCGGACAGACGGTAGCGTTTCTTGCCGCCGACGGATAGCGGTACAAGGTAGCCACATTTCTCCCACCGCCATAGGGTGGCAGATGCGACCTCCAGCATTTCCATAACTTTCGTACGACTCAGATAGATTTCCGTTCTTGATTCAGCGACCGACTTTTTGAGCCGCATCAGGGCTTCCTCAACCAGACTTTGATTCGCTTCAATAAGATCGCCCAGGCGTATCGACACCGTCAGATCCGGGCATTGTCTTGCGACTTCGATTAAATCCATACCTCTCATCACTTTTCTCTCTCACAGATTTAAAATTAAACTCCTCTCCAATGCGATTGCATTGTGGAGAGGAGTACTGCAAATTTCTTTCCAGTGGGAAAAGTTGTCGATTTTGGGGCTTTTTCTCACTTTTCAGGCACGATTGAGCCCGAGAATCTGACACTATTTCACAGGCGGCTCCATTGTCTATAATTTGCCACAAACATAGCCAAATACCAACTTATGGCAAATTACAGCAATGATTTTTATACGAATAAATCTTCTAGGGTCAATGATTTCTGAACGATATCAGAATACTCATTTGTGGTTAATCCATAGGAGGTTATAAAAGTCAGCAATATAGCCTTACGCAACTCGCACTCCCATACAGTAATCACAGTCCAGCCCAATGCCTCCCGATGTGCTGTCGTCACCTCATCCCGATGACGGTTCCTGGCAATCTTTGTTTCCCAGAACTCAATATTCGACTTCGGCTTAGTTGCATAGCGACATCCTTTGTGCCCGTGCCAGAAGCAACCGTTTACCATTATTGCGACACCATATTTCGGCAAAACAGCATCCGGACTTCCTGGCAATTTCTTATTATGCAGACGAAAACGGAATCCACAAGCATGCAACCCCTTCCTGACCAGAATTTCCGGTTTGGTATTCTTGCCACGGATACGGGACATACCATGATGGCGTTGAGATGAAGTTAATTTATCAGGCACAAGGAATCAAACTACAAGAGTTTCTCAATTAAAGGAATCAGCCCCTCATCGGCGGGCAGCCATTTGACAGAGTGCAGGGTTTCAGGAGTGAGCCAAGCTGACGCCTCGTGCTCATTCAGATGAACAGAGTCAGACAGCAGGGAGCAAATAAAGCAGTGCATGGTCAGATGAAAGGCAGGATAGTCCCATTCGACCGTCTCCAGCAGGTCGCCGACTTCGATTTCGGCATCAAGTTCCTCGCTGATTTCGCGGACGAGAGCTTCCTGCGGGGACTCACCGGGTTCGGTCTTTCCTCCGGGGAACTCCCACCAGCCCTTCCATTCACCGTACCCACGTTGTGTGGCGAAGACCTTGCCGTCCTTGATTATTATCGCTGCTACTACTTCTATGGTTTTCATTATTATTCGAAACAAGATGAACAAAGGTAATGATATTTAACGATTATGCTCCCAGAACAATGTTACGGGAGCATAATGTCACATTGAATTCTATAAGGAGATCTCATTTATTGTTTCCTGTTTATAAGATTCACAACCACCTTGACAAGGATGTCCATTTCGTCCATCCGGCTCTCGGCAATCAGCAGGGTCAGTGCGACGAGGGTGCCGTCGGCGATTCTTTTTGTGCCGTCCGGACGGTAGAGGATGCCGTTGTTCTGCAGGAACCAGAGGAACAGGGTCGCAGCAATCCTCTTGTTCCCATCGACAAAGGAATGGTTCTTCACAACGAGATACAGAAGCATCGCAGCCTTCTCCTCAACGCTTGGATAAAGTTCCTGAGCGTCCCAGGTCTGGTAGATCTGACCAATGCTGCTATGGAAAGACTTGTCCTTCTCAACTCCAAATAACGGGCTCTCCTTGAACTTCTCCTTCAGGCTTTGAATTGCCTCCATTGCACTTTCATATGTCGCACGGAACTTCTCCTGAAGAGTGGTATCGGTTATTTCAAGGTTCTGATAGTCATATGCATCCAGTGTATCCAGCGCATATGTGTAATCCTTTACGACCGCAAACAGTTCTTTCGCCTGCTCTTCAGCCATAATCAGGTTCTGTCCGAATACATTCTCCAACAATCCCAGAGCACGCTTCAGGTCCTCATACTTCTGTTCAGAAACAGCATTCTGGTTAACGGCGTAACCTTTAATCATGTACTGCTTAAGAACGGAGGTGGCCCATTGCCTGAAGGCTGTGGCCTTCCGAGAATTAACGCGATAGCCAACTGAAATTATAGCATCCAGATTATAGAATTGTACATCTCTCGTTTGAAATTCTCCTACAATTGCACCATGTGGAGTGGTCTGTGCAAATTTTGCACAAACCACTTTTTTGTCCAACTCCTCCTCTTTGAATATATTGGACAGGTGCCTAGTTATCACACTTCTATCCACGCCTAAAAGATGCCCTATCGCCTTCTGCGTAGCCCAGATAGTTTCATTGGAAGCATCAACGATTGCCTCCATTTTCACAAGTCCGTCATTGGACTGATAGATCACTACATTATTTTCCATAAAAAAGTTCTTTAGATCCGCCTGGATTTCCGGCAAATCTAAAGAACAAAAAGCAAATGTAAAATATTGATTTTCAGCGACTTTTTCGCTAAATAAATTAAGACGTAGACTAGTTCCGTCACACTAAAATATCATTATATATATTATAATATATACTAGTATACTATATATGGAACTCAATGAGTAAGGACTGGAATGTAATTTTCGCTGGCGCGTATGTCACTATCATTCAACTACTTACACAAACCGCGTGCTCCCCAAAGGGAGCACGCGGTTTCAGCAAAGCCCTGATTGTCAGCACATTAGACGCCAGGACAATATGAAGGATGGCCGTAGAAGAGACCTATCAGAAATTAGGCTTGATTGCACGGTCATCTTTATCGGTAAACTCACCTAAGGCGATCATTATCAGGTCAATGAGACACCATATGCCCAATCCTCCGAGGGTCAGCAACTGAATTATTCCGGAGCCCACCTTTCCGACATAAAAACGATGGATTCCCAATGACCCTACAATCAGACACAGCACCAGGCACACGACCCACTTCGCAGTATTTTTCTCCGATAAGACGAAACCTTTGACCGCACATCCGCATTTTACACATACAACGGCTTCATCGTTGATTTCTGCACCACATTTTGAACAATACATATCAATCTAAATTATTATGTTACATAAATTCCTGCCATGCCACTCCACACTTACAGATCAACTTTGAGCAGGATTTCTAATATCAATATCTGCGGCTATTCCAACTGCACCTTTTTCCGGCCATCCGGTTCTGGCCAAAGTCCACCGCTCTCCACAAAGAACCAAAGATTATCTGTCTCACTGAATTCCAGACACAAGCATAACCATATCGTTGCAACCACTTTGCATTGTCTGGAAATCGAGGAAACAAAGTTAACGAAATATTCCCAAAATTAGCGATATTTGCAGCCGCAAACGCAATCATCTATGGCGAGTAAGGATTCCATTACCGGACATGCGGCAGCGTTCATTGCCTACGCTATATTCGGCTTCAACATAATCGTATGCAAGGATCTGACGAGCGGGCATCTGATCCCGCCGCTGGGCATATTCACGCTGAGGTCCCTGATCGCGGGAGCATTGTTCTGGCTGGTATCAGCCTTGCTTCCCAAAGAAAAGGTCGACCGTAAGGATTTCTTCAGGATATTCGCAGCCTCCATGCTGGGCTTCTTCACGTGTCAGGTTACATTCCTGGTCGGAATCCCGCACATCACCCCGATGGACTGCTCGATCCTGACAGCCATGTCGCCGATATACACGATGGCAGTGGCGGCACTCGTGATAAAGGAGCCGATAACATGGAAGAAGGCAGGAGGAGTCGCTATCAGCTTAGCCGGCATCATCTACCTGATAGTCAGCAGGGTTGCTGCCCCGGGAGGAGTGACGGAAAGCACCCCGTTCGGAATCTTCATGATCATCCTCAACAGCCTGAGTTTCTCGATGTATCTGGGGATCTTCAAGCCGCTCATTGCCAAGTACTCGGCAGTGACGTTCATGAAATGGATATTCCTGTTTTCGGCATGCGTGGCCACTCCGTTCTCGGTAAAAGGACTCACTGAAGTCGACTGGGCAGCCATACCTTCAGTACAATATGCCGAACTGGCCTACTTGATCATATGCGCCACATTCATCACCTACTTCCTCATACCTGTGGCTCAGAAACGCATCCGGCCGACACTCGTCAGCATGTACAGCTACGTGCAGCCGATCATCGCGATCGTGATCAGCATAGTTATCGGAACGGATGTACTCACATGGCAGAAGGTCCTGGCAGCAGCTATGGTCTTCGGCGGTGTAATCATCGTCAGCCACAGCCGCACCGCCAGCCGAAAATAGTTATATTTGCAAGCAAACCAATAGCGTCATGAAGACAAGACTTATAAAATTCCTGAGTGCAATGGTCCTCATCCTGGCGTATGCGACCGATGCAGATGCCCAGAGCGACCTGAAGACATACGACATCGCACAAGTGTACGAAGCTGTCGAGATGGAAAACGGATCGAAATCCATCGACTCGTACGGGAATGTGGAGGAAGTCAAGACAGTCCTGACTCCCACAAGATTCGACGAGGGCAAATACAGCGTCGAACTTACCCGTGTAGACACCAATTTCTACAAAATTGAAGGCACATCCATGTATATCGAGACACGATACTGCTATGAATATGCCTATAGGGATGATGCCATCCTTATCTTAGATTCCTACTACGGCTACACCAAAGGAGAAGTAGCCTTTCTGGAATAGCCGGTACTCCGGGCCGATCATTGATTTTCCTCCTCCCACTCCTCAATATTCCTGCTCTGGTCCACCCAGATGAGCTCGGAAGTGTCATAGCCTCTGCTTTCAGCCTCTTCGAGAACCGTCTTGAGAAGGTCCGGATCAGGAACCGGAGTACGAGACAGGATCCAGAGATAATTGTCGGACTTGCTTCCGACCAGAGAAATCTGATAATCCTCATCCACCATCATCACATTGTAATCCGAATAGAAGAACAGGAAGAACGACACTCTCAATGCTCCCGGCTCCCCTTCAGGGTCCTTGTACTTCGCCTTTCCTTCGGCGATCTTGAACTTGCCGTCTTTCCACCCTGTGTTCAGCACGACCACCTTACCGTTATCCTGCAGGATATACTCTGCCATGGTATTGTCCATCCCGCGTTCAAAGCCATGATCATAACGGGCAATCTCGTACCATTCACCCAGATAGCGTGAAAGATCGAACTCATCGACTGTAGAATTGTCATAATCCTTGTCACATGCAGACAAAGGAAGCGCAGCTGCGACGAATGTCGCGAAAATCAGACGTTTCATAACACTAACTATTAATGATTAACCATATCCGGCGCAAGACAAAAATGATTCCATGCAAATGATAGGGCAATCAAAAATTGGAGATGTCAACAAGATTACATATCTTTGAAGAACACATAACTAATAACCAAACACATATGAAAAATTATTTTGACCTTAAAGGCCAGGTAGCTGTTGTGACAGGTGCATCGACAGGTCTCGGACTCCAGATGGCAAAGGCATTTGCAAGCCAGGGAGCCAATCTCGTACTTCTTGCACGCAGAATGAACCTCCTGGAGGAAAACGCAAAAGCTATCACAGCAGAATATGGCGTAGAAGTTCTTCCTTACGCATGCGACATCACTGATACTGAAAAGGTAAAGGCTGCCGTTGCGGCTACAATGGAAAGATTCGGACGCGTTGACATCCTCGTAAACAATGCTGGTACCGGTGCAACTGGACCGGCTGAGGAAATCACTGACGAGCAGTTCAAGCATGAGATGAACATCGACCTCTTCGGCACATTCATCTGTGCACGCGAGTTCGGAAAGGAAATGATCAAGGCTCAGTACGGACGCATCATCAACATCGCTTCGATGTACGGACTGGTAGGAAATCTCATCATAGGCAGCGCACCATACCATGCTGCTAAGGGAGGCGTAGTGAACTTCACAAGAGCACTCGCAGCAGAGTGGGGCAAGTATGGCATCACAGTCAATTCGATCTGCCCTGGTTACTTCTACACAGACCTCACTACCGAGACTCTGGACAGTGATTTCTTCCAGGACATCGCAAAGCGCAGCATTCCGATGGCACGCTACGGCCGCTCAGGCGAGCTTGACTCATGCGCCCTCTTCCTTGCTTCCCCTGCCAGCACTTACGTGACCGGACAGAACATAGCAGTCGACGGCGGATATACCTGCGTATAATCCCGACCTGCATAAACGAAAAAGACACCGAATGGTCTGGTCCATCCGGTGTCTTTTTTCTATATGATCCTTTTACTTGATAAGCATGTGATATGCAAGAGTCTTCTGGATAGCAACTACGTTTACCTTATGACTCAATTCATATTGATACGGCTCAGGTGAACCAGAAATCCAGATATCCAACTCACAATCTGCATCAAAGGTACCAGCGGTTTCTACGGCAAAATGGGTGATCGAACGGTAAGGAATCGAATGATATTCCTTTTTCTTGCCGGTGAGTCCCTGCACGTCAACCATGATCAGTCTCTTGTTGGTAAAGACCCACTTGTCACGGAGCACCTTGAATCCACATTCAATCTCTTCGCCCTCGCAAATTATGTCCTTAAATTCCTGGTTCAAAGCAGCAGAATCAAGTTCTGACGCATTGCCCATCAATTCACTGAAAAAACCCATAATAAAAATAGTGTTAAAATTAATAAATCAGCTACATCCGAATCAAATGTCTGCAGGATGTTGAACAAAGTTACTAAACAGAAAGGAAAGCACAAAATCTATTTCCGCAGGGCATCTGCCGCCCATTGATAATATTGGGCGGCCTTGTCTGCTGCCTCGGCAGCATACCTCAGCTGGGTCCTGCTGTTCTCGAAAGCCCTTTCCGCATATTTCTGCTGGGTCTTCGCCCGGTCCAGATCATTGCGTTTCTTGTAATAGTCCATCTCACGGAGATAGCCTGCGGCATCATTCAGATAAGACTGTGCCTGATTCCTGTAACTGTCTGCCTTGTCCTGATAGTACTCGGCTTCCTTCATATAACCCTCGGCCTTTCTCTTGGCATAATCATCCTGAGCGGATGCAGCTGTTGACGCAATTATCACAAATGCGATCATCAATATGAACCTTTTCATAGCTTGGTGTGTTTAAAGTTCTTCAAAGTTACTGAATTTTCTGACTATTCAAAATTATGGGACATGTGCCCGGTCGTCAAAACAGGGGACCACCAAGCACAGCTACAGGCCTCCTGACGCACTCAGAGCCATATCAGCGTGCCCGGTAGTAGGCTCAAATGACCACCAGGCACATCCTTGCAGGATGATTTGGGAAATTCCAGTAAACTCACTACCTTTATAGGTTGTAAAATACATCGCTTACATAGCAAAACAATTTAGACTCCTCCAAAGTTATGAATTTTTGCTATCTTAATAATAATTAAGACTTAATGAAAAAGTTCATCCTAATCACCTGCTTTCTGCTTGCAGCCATCGTCTGCAGCGCACAGCTCAGACCCCCGATGCAGACTGACACGCTGATTATAAAATCAGTAAAATACAACTATTCTGAAATTCTTGAGGAAAACTGGCCATGCCGGGAAATCCTGAAATCAACGACACATTTCCGATTCGGTGAGCAGACTTTCAGAATTGACCACGTAGAGAAGTTGTTTGATGATATCATATACTTCTACCTCGGAGCTGAAAGTGTTGAAAAATCATGCTTGACATACAATGAACAACATGACGGTAGCATAACGATCGCTTATTCCGGCTACGAATTCGTCTGTGTATTGAAGACAAAAGCAGACACACATCATTGACATGCCCTTGGGAAACGTCAAGGTCATTTCCTCAAAGCATCTGCAGCCCAGCGTAAATATTGCGCCGCCTTATCTTCGTATTCTGCTGCATATCTGAGTTTTGTACGACAATTCTCAAAGGCCTGATCTGCATACTTCTGTTGAGTTTGAGCACGTCCCAGATCATTGCGGTCCTTATAATACTCCATTTCACGAAGGTATCTGGCTGCATCATTCAGATAAGACTGAGCCTCACGCCTATAGCTGTCAGCCTTACTCTGATATGATTCAGCCTCCCTGATGTACCCCTCGGCCTTTCTCTTGGCATAATCATCCTGAGCGGATGCAGCTGTTGACGCAATTATCACAAATGTGATCATCAATATGAACCTTTTCATAGCTTGGTGTGTTTAAAGTTCTTCAAAGTTACTGAATTTTCTGAGTGTTCAAAATTATGGGACATGTGCCCGGTCGTCAAAACAGGGGACCACCAAGCACGGCTACAGGCCTCCTGACGCACTCAGAGCCATATCAGTGTGCTCGGTGGTCGGCAAAAATGACCACCGAGCACATCCTTGCAGGATGATTTGGGAAATTCCAGTAAACTCACTACCTTTATAGGTTGTAAAATACATCGCTTACAAACAAGACAATTATACAGATATGGAAAGAATCATCGAATGCGTTCCTAATTTCAGTGAAGGACGCAACATGGAAGTCATCAATTCTATCGTGGCATCGATTGAGAAGGCTGGCGGAGTCAAGATTCTCGACGTGGATCCGGGCGAAGCGACAAACCGCACCGTGGTCACATTCGTGGGAAGCCCTGAGGCTGTCCTTGAGGCTGCATTCCAGGGCGTGAAGCGTGCCGGCGAACTCATCGACATGCGACACCATCATGGTGCCCATCCACGTTCAGGTGCTACCGATGTACTTCCTCTCATTCCTATTTCCGGTATTACACTTCAAGAATGCGCTGAACTGGCTATAAAGCTGGCTGAGCGCATTTTTAGCGAACTGGAGATTCCGTGCTACTGCTACGAGGCAGCCGCTCAGAAGCCTGAGCGCAAGAACCTTGCGGTATGCCGCGCCGGCGAATATGAGGCTCTTCCGGAGAAGATGGGAGACCCTGACCGCCAGCCTGATTTCGGTCCGGGCTCATACACCGAGCGTGCGGCACAGGCAGGCGCGACCAATGTGGGAGCGCGTGATTTCCTCATCGCCGTGAACTATAATTTGAACACGACATCGACCCGCCGCGCGAACGCGATCGCGTTCGACGTGCGCGAGAAGGGTCGCCCGAAGAGAGAGGGTAACCCGATCACCGGAAAGATCGTGAAGGATGAGAACGGCAAGACCGTGATGATTCCCGGTACGCTTAAGGGCTGCAAAGCCATCGGATGGTACATCGACGAGTACGGCATCGCACAGGTGTCAATGAACATAACAGACATCAACACGACTCCTCTGCACGTCGCGTTTGACGAGGTGTGCAGGGCGGCGGCGGCACGCGGTCTCCGCGTGACCGGAACAGAGATCGTAGGTCTCGTTCCTAAGCGCACGCTTATCGAGGCCGGCCGCTACTTCCTCGAGAAGCAGCAGCGCTCGACCGGCATCGCCGAGGAGGAGATCATGAAGATCGCCGTGAAGTCAATGGGCCTTGACGACCTCAAGCCGTTCAACCCAGCTGAGAAGGTAATCGAATATCTGATCGAGGACGAGGCGGAGGCTGCTGCGCGCGAGAGACTCGTGCGCATGACCTGCAAGGGCTTTGCATATGAGACTGCATCGGAGTCTCCTGCCCCGGGCGGCGGATCGATCTCGGCATATATGGGCGCTCTCGGAGCTGCTCTGGGAACAATGGTGGCAAACCTTTCATCTCACAAAGCAGGCTGGGACGCACGCTGGAAGGAGTTCTCTTACTGGGCCGACAAGGGTCAGGACGTGATGCGCAGGCTTCTCGCTCTGGTTGACGAGGACACAGCGGCATTCGACAGGATCATGGCGGCTATAGGCATGCCGAAGGGCTCCGAGGAGGAGAAGAAGGCACGTGCCGAAGCAATGGAGGCTGCAACACTATATGCTACAGAGGTCCCTCTCAAGACCATGAAGACTGCAATGGAGGTATTCCCTGTTGTACGCGCGATGGCTGAGCAGGGCAATCCGGCATCGGTATCCGATGCCGGCGTCGGCGCACTTGCGGCACGCAGCGCTGTGCTCGGAGCACAGCTCAACGTGCGCATCAACGCCGCCGGCCTGGCCGACCGCGAAGCGGCCGGCCGCCTCTGCGCCGAAGCCGCAGAGATCGCAGCGCAGGCCGTAGCCGCCGAAGCGGAGATCCTTGCGATCGTCAACGGAAAGATCGCATAGTGGCGCATAAAGCGCTGAAAGCCAGCGGCTTTCCCACCTGTGCGTGCCGCCAAAGGGGAGCACGCAAAAGAAAGGAACTAGCTGATATTCAAATAATTAGACGACACTCAAATATGACATTCCACGAAGACATACTTGCAGGCATACCGGCAGTACTTCCGAAGCCGAAGCCTTATGACACGACAGTGAGCCATGCACCTAAGCGCAAGGAGATCCTTAGCGCCGAAGAGAAGGTGCTGGCCATACGAAACGCCCTCAGATATTTCCCACAGGAGCATCATGCAGAGCTCGCAGCCGAGTTCGCTCAGGAGCTGAAGGAGTACGGACGCATTTATATGTACCGTCTCCGTCCTGACTACCAGATGTATGCACGTCCTATAGACGAGTATCCTGCAAAGTCAAAGCAGGCTGCAGCGATCATGGCCATGATCCAGAACAACCTGGACTACCGCGTGGCGCAGCATCCTCACGAGCTGATCACATACGGCGGCAACGGAGCCGTGTTCCAGAACTGGGCTCAGTACCGTCTCGTGATGCAGTATCTCGCGACCATGACCGACGAGCAGACCCTCGTGATGTACTCGGGCCATCCTCTCGGACTCTTCCCAAGCCACAAGGACGCTCCTCGCGTGATCGTGACAAACGGAATGGTGATTCCGAACTATTCAAAGCCGGACCACTGGGAGAAGTTCAATGCTCTCGGAGTATCGCAGTATGGCCAGATGACTGCGGGATCCTATATGTATATCGGCCCTCAGGGCATCGTACACGGAACTACAATCACTGTTATGAACGCAGCCCGCAAGCAGCTCAAGGCACGCGGACTCGCAGGCACTGAGGAGAACATGAAGGGCATGCTGTTCGTGACCGCAGGTCTCGGAGGCATGTCTGGCGCGCAGCCTAAGGCCGGAGTGATCTCCGGCGTCGTCAGCGTATGCGCCGAGGTCAACCCTCATGCTGCTCACAAGAGACACAGTCAGGGCTGGGTGGATGAGATCCATACAGACCTTGACGAGCTGATACCACGCATTCGCAAGGCTGTCGGGAACAAGGAAGTCGTATCAATAGCATATCAGGGCAATGTCGTAGACCTCTGGGAGAGGCTCGCCGACGAGGACATCCATGTGGACCTCGGTTCGGACCAGACATCGCTCCACAACCCATGGGCAGGCGGATACTACCCTGTGGGATATTCATATGAGGAGTCCAACAGGATGATGGCAGAAGAGCCTGAGAAGTTCAAGGAGTGCGTGCAGGAGTCGCTCCGCAGACATGCAGCAGCTGTCAACAGGCTGGCTGACAAGGGAATGTACTTCTTCGACTACGGCAATGCGTTCCTCCTCGAGGCTTCGCGTGCAGGCGCCGATGTCCTCCGCGAGGACGGCCGCTTCCGCTACCCTTCATACGTCCAGGACATCATGGGACCGCTCTTCTTCGACTATGGATTCGGTCCTTTCAGATGGGTCTGCATGTCGGAGAATCCTGAGGACCTCGCGAAGTCAGATGCAATTGCGGCAAAAGTGCTCAGAGAGATCATGGCACAGGCTCCTGAGGAGATCCAGGGCCAGATGATGGACAACATCAGATGGATCGAAGAGGCTGGCCGCAACAATCTCGTGGTAGGCTCGCAGGCCCGCATCCTCTATGCCGACTGCGAAGGCCGCACAAAGATCGCTCTCGCATTCAACGAAGCCATCCGCAAGGGTGAAATCACCGCTCCTATCGTCCTCGGACGTGACCACCATGATGTATCCGGAACAGACTCTCCGTTCCGTGAGACTTCAAACATCTATGACGGATCGCAGTTCTGCGCCGACATGGCAGTGCACAATGTCATCGGCGACGGATTCCGCGGCGCCACATGGGTGTCAATCCACAACGGCGGCGGCGTAGGCTGGGGCGAGGTGATGAACGGAGGATTCGGCATGGTCATCGACGGCAGCATAGACTCTGACCGTCATATCCAGGAAATGCTGCTGTGGGACGTGAACAACGGTATCGCACGCCGCAGCTGGGCGCGCAACGAGGGCGCGATGAACGCCATCAGGCGTGAAATGGAGCGCACTCCGGGCCTGAAGGTCACCCTCCCGAACATCGCAGATGAACAACTTATCAGAAACATTTTAAAATAAGGATTTCTCAACTCAGCTGATGGCCTCGCTCGAAAGGGCAACCAGCTGGCCCATTGTCATCCCGACCGACAAGGCCCATTGTCATTTCGACCGAGCGAAGCGAGTGGAGAAATCTACCCCATAGTTATGACACATACAATTTCCAACAAGCGACTGACCATCGAAAAGGTCAACGAGATCATACTCAAAGGCGAGAAGCTCGAGCTCAGCAAGGAGTCCGAAGCAGCCATCGTGAAATGCCGTAAGTTCCTGGACAGCAAGATGGAAGACATCGGCCGTCCTGTGTACGGAGTGACCACAGGCTTCGGCTCGCTCTGCAACATCACCATCCCGGCAGAGGACCTCTCGCAGCTCCAGCACAACCTCGTGATGTCCCATGCATGCGGCATAGGCGAGACAGTCCGTCCAGAAATCGTGAAACTGATGCTTCTCCTGAAGGTCCAGTCCCTCTCATACGGATACTCAGGCGTACAGCTGATCACAGTGCAGCGCCTCATGGACATGTTCAACAACGACATCCTTCCGGTTGTCTACCAGCAGGGTTCGCTCGGTGCCTCCGGCGACCTCGCTCCCCTCGCCCACATGTGCCTTCCGCTGATCGGCCTCGGAGAAGTGGTTTATAAAGGAGAAGTCCGTCAGAGCGCAGACGTATGGGCCGAACTCGGATGGGAGCCTATCAAGCTTCAGTCGAAGGAAGGCCTTGCGCTCCTCAACGGAACGCAGTTCATGAGCGCCCATGCAGTGTGGTCATTGATCCAGGCCGAGAGGCTTTCGGACTGGGCAGACAAGATCGGCGCAATGTCTCTCGAGGCATATGACGGCCGCATCGAGCCTTTCTATCCACAGGTGCACGAGGTACGCGCCCATAAGGGTCAGATCGAGACTGCAGCACGCTTCCGTCAGCTCCTTGAAGGCAGCGAGATCATCAAGCAGAAGAAAGTCCATGTACAGGATCCTTATTCATTCCGCTGTATCCCTCAGGTACACGGTGCATCAAAGGACACTATCCGTTACGTGAAGTCTGTGATCGAGATCGAGATCAACAGTGCGACAGACAACCCTACAGTCTTCCCTGACGAAGACCTGATCATCTCAGCAGGAAACTTCCACGGCCAGCCTATCGCCATCCCTATGGACATGCTTACAATCGCGCTTTCTGAGCTTTCAAACATTTCTGAGCGCCGCATATACAAGCTTATCTCAGGACAGCGCGGCCTTCCCAACTTCCTTGTTGCGAAGCCAGGTCTGAACAGCGGATTCATGATCCCTCAGTACACTGCCGCTTCGATCGTGAGCCAGAGCAAGGGCCTCTGCATGCCGGCTTCCGCTGACTCCATCCCATCATCACAGGGTCAGGAAGACCATGTCAGCATGGGTGCCAACGCTGCGACCAAGCTAGTACGCGTCGTCGAGAACACCGAGCGCGTCCTCGCCATCGAACTCTTCAACGCAGCCCAGGCCTTCGAGTTCCGCCGTCCGCTCCGTTCGTCATGGGAGATCGAAAAGATCTTCGCAAAATACCGCAAGGTAGTCCCATTCATCGACGACGACCGCTACATGCACCCATTGATCGAGGCTTCGGTGGAGTTCTTGAGATAATCATTCTCAGCAAATACATATTAGTGGTCATTTTATCGGATCACATGTACAAAAAGAAATGACAGTGGGTGACTAAAAAGTCTTATGACTGATTAGTCACTCTTTTTTTTATTTAACCGGGAGGATGATAGTGATTGCGGAGGACTCCGTTCGCTCCGCTCACTCCGGACCCTCCCAACGTTTCCTGCGTGGT
>SUYQ01000009.1 GCA_015060325.1 Bacteroidales bacterium
AGATGTTGGTGGCTTCAGGAAACAAGCTCTTCTACCATACATGGCCAAAGGATGAAAAGCATTATTACGAAGTGGATTTTCTCCTTTCAAGAGGAGCGAAACTCTGCCCGGTTGAAGTCAAGTCATCGGGATATAAGGCTCATGCATCTTTGGATGCATTTAGTGCGAAGTACTCCAACCGAATAAAGGATAGATATCTGATCTATACTAAGGACTTTGTCCGCGAAGAGGAAACCCTCTATGTTCCTGCCTATATGACACCGTTCTTGTAGAAAGGTCTTAAGTGTCATGGCACTAAAGGTGTCACTAAAGAAGTCACAAAGGATGTCATAAAAGATGTCATAAAGGATTGGTTTGACTCATAGTGAAAGAGTAGCGTTAATTCTAGTACTTGTTGTAATTTTGTCCCAAGTCTTGTCCTAAGTTGTCCCAAGTCTGAAATTTCATAAGTTTTCAGCCTGAAAATTCGTAAACTCGGCAAAATACTAGTAAAATTTTGCGCTTCCAAAACGACCTGTTTAATTAGCCATGTCAGTTCTTGGATTGACATGGCTTTTATTATGTGAAATTTATTGAAATCAGTGATTATGAGAAGGAGAAGGCAGGATGCGAAGTCGAGCTCTCACTCCGAGCGTCATGTCTGCCCTCCTTTCCGTCATGCCCGACCCGATCGGGCATCCCTCGCCTCGTGATACTCTTTACCGGAATCTCTCCCTCACTGCTCACCGCCGAATCCTTCCTCTTCAGCGATGCTCGAAAATCCTCTAACTGTCCCATGTGTAAATGTGTTTTTATGTTAATCTGTAAATATACGAATGCACTGATGTGCGTGTGTGTCTATGTGTTAATGTATTTGTGTTCGTGTGTCTTAATGTATCTGTGTGCGTATGTGTTAATGTGCGTGACTATGTATATGCTAATGTGTGAATGCGTTAATCTGTTAATGTGCTAATATGTTTGTATGCCAATGTGTTGATGTGTTCTACAAAGTTATTCACGGCACTTTCTCCCTCCAAATTTTACCGCTTTTCGGCCGAAAACGCTCCGGAATCACGCCATTTTTCAAGACTTCAAAACACCTCTTCCAGCCGCGGTTTTATCTGAGCGTTAGTCCAGATTGCAAGATGTGTGTACGTGTCACGAACACAGGGGAAAGATAATGTTAAGGAGTGTTTCAACTTGGCACAAGTATACTGTAATTTTGCAGTTGATAATAGGTGTAAATAGTCATATTCTACAGAATATTATCTTAAATTTGCAAGTCATATAATATGGTAGATATGAAGAATAAACTTCAAGAGCTAGTAAAGAAATATAAGGCAGATAAGTTAGCTGGTAATTTGAATAATGCCTCCGAAACCACAATAAGAATGTGGATTAATAATTTGTTGGAACTATTTGGGTGGGATGTGAGAAATACTCATCAGGTTCTTCAGGAGAGAAGGTTAGGTGCAGGTCAACGTAAGCGTCTTACCGAAATTGATTCTACCAATACAAGACCAGATTATACATTGGTGAATGGTGAAGTAATTCTATCTTTTATAGATGCTAAAGGTCTAAATGTTAACATTAGAGAAGACAATAAGGTATCTTTCCAAATCCGCTCTTATGGATGGTCGGCATGTACAGCATATTCAATAGTTACAAACTTTGAGGAACTTGCAGTTTATGATTGCACGCAAAAACCAAGTATCGGTCAAAGTTCATCAGTGGCACGTGTTGTATATCTGACAATAGATGACTATGTCGATCATTTTGATGACTTAGCAATATATTTAAGTCGTAGATCTGTAATAAATTATACGATTGTTAGGACTTCTTGTCCAGGAGTTAGTTTGGATGAAGAATTTGCTGATTATTTGCGAAAATTCCGTATAAAACTTGTTCAAAATATAATTGATAGTGGACAAAGTTATGGTGTGGAGTCTTTAGGGCTATGGTCGCAAATTATTATTGACATAATTATTTTTATTCGAGTTTGTGAGGCTCGTGGCTTGGAAGATAATGGGTTGTTACAGAAGTTTAAGAGTCAGGGTTTCTGGGAATCTTTCCGACGCTCGTCATATATGGAATTTTACCAACATTATGATGGCCCAATTTTCACACGAAACCAACAAATACATAATCTAGATATTGAAGATTCCGTGTTCGATGATCTTATAGATTTATTGTACTATCCTTCTCCATATAGATTTGATGTAATACCATTAGACGTTTTAAGTAACATATATGAGTTGTTTTTAGGGTATAAGCTAAATGTTACAGATGGTAAGGTTGCAGCTGTTTTAAAGAGTGAATATAAGAAACAAAAAGGCGTAGTAGTTACTCCTTCCCATATAGTACAAAAGGTAATTGATGAGACATTGTATCCTGAGGTTTTTGAAAGTATTACCTTTGATGATATTTTAAAACTGAAGTTTGTTGACCCATCATGTGGAAGTGGAGTATTCTTAGTGCATCTGTTCAATAGGCTATATCAAAAGTCAATAGATGTTGTGCCTTCTAATGATGATCGCCTAGTTTGTCAAAAAGAAACTGGGTCGGTTTTATCTCTGGAGGCAAAAAGGGCTATTATAAGGAATTGCCTATATGGAGTCGATATAGATGCAGAAGCCGTTGAGGTTACTAAGATGTCATTGGCTTTACGAGTGATAGATGGCTATTCTCCAGAATATTTTGAGTCAGCGGGACTTTACGGTGATATGATATTATCAGGTATAGGTGATAATATAAAATGTGGTAATTCTTTAGTCTCAAGTGATATTTTTGAGACAAACCCAGAACTTCAACAAAAGATAGATGAACTAAAAGAAACAAATGTTTTTGATTGGCAAATTGCTTTTCCAGAAGTTTTTGCCAATGGAGGCTTTGATTATGTGATCGGTAATCCGCCATATGTGGAAGTTAAGAACTATAATGTCGGTTTGCCAACGATGGCATCGTATATAAAAACTCAATACTCAGCTAGCAGCAATGGAAAAATTGATCTTGTAATACCCTTTATCGAAAAGGGAATCCAGTTATTAAATGCTTCTGGCAGATTGGGGTATGTGGTTCAAAAACGTTTTTTTAAGGCGGATTATGGGAAAGGTATAAGGAGAATGTTATCAACCAAGAGGTTATTGCATAGTATATATGATTATTCAGAAACAGGCTTATTTAAAGATCGCATAACATATGTTGCTGTAATTGTATGTGATAAGAACATAGGGCATAATGATATTGTTTCATATAAATCTTCTTGTGATGATATCTTGTGCGAACTGCCTGCTGATGTCCTAGATGAACCTACATGGAATTTCTCAGATTTAGACTTAATGTATTACAGGATACGTGCAAGTGAAGTTTTAGGTACATTAAAGGATGTCTGTGATATAAAAGTCGGCTTGCAGGTTTTATACGACAAGGTCTATCATATCAAACATGGTAGGGTGTTGAATGGTATTATTTATGGAAAATCTGAAATAGGCGATGTAAGTGTTGAACTGGAATCATGTAGAAAACTGCTGTGCAATGAGAACTTCTATCCATTTATAAAGCCAGAATATAGTACATATGCGATCTTTCCATATGAAATGTGCGGAGCGAACGTAAATAAAATACTTTTTACTGATTTTTCAGAGAGGTATCCTTTGGCTGCAAGTTATTTGTTAAGTCAAAGGTCGCATCTCAACGATAAAGTACAGTTATTCCCTCAGAAGAATCCATGTGACAAGCCGGATGATTATTGGCATTTATATACTCGCGAACAGAATCATAAGGAGTATGATTATAAGGTGTGTATTCCAATGACAACTCAATATCCACAAGCAACTGTTATTAATGATGCAACGGTATATTGTGATAATGCAAATATGGCTTTTGGAGTAATCAAAGGCGAGACATCTGAAGTAAAGTTGTATGCATTGGCGGCGATTATAAATTCTTCAATATTTGCTGTATTAGCTAGATCAATCGCAAATCCTCAGCAAAACGGATACTATAAGTTTAATAAGCAATTCTTGTCACCAGTGCCATTCCCAAAGGAGAAGTTTTTGGAAGAGTCTGATGAAATTGTTGAGATTGCATCTATAGCAAAGCGAATAGAATCAATATATGGTGAGATTTCAAGAGAGCCAGCGAGAAAAGGTAATTTTTTATCTGCATTAAATAGTCTTTGGCTTGATCTGGATAACATTGCTTATCGCTTATATGATGTTGATATTGAATCCGCTTCGACGAGTTTGTTAAGTAGCCGTAATGATAGAATATGATAAATATTAGAAACATAGATAAATTGGCATTAGAGGTAAATGAGATTAATTGTTTGGTAGTTACTTCGATGCTTCGAAATAACGATATTAAAGTCAATAGCTCATTTTTAAATGATTTTATTATACCTGAGGAATCTCCATTAAATGAGTTTATTGCTTATTTTGATGATTTAAGAGATGTAGAAGATGTTATTTCAATATTTGAACAATCGATGTCTCCGGACGAAAAAGTAAGGAATGGAGCAATATATACTCCGAAGTATATTCGAGAATATATTGTTGATAAGGTTTTTATTGAACAGCAGAGAAAAAAGAAGCCGATAGATCGTTTGTTAATCTCAGATATTGCTTGTGGCTGCGGTGCATTTCTCTATACTTGTGCTTGTGCTATTCATAAAGATACAAATTTGCCATATAGGGATATCTTTCATCGATTATATGGAATAGATATAAGCAAGGAAAGTATTCTGAGGGCAAAAATACTACTCTCGCTTCAGGCTGCCCTTGAAGAAGAACAGGTTTCGATAGATGATTTTAGGTTGTATGTTGGGAATACATTGGATTTTAATTTTAACAGGTTTAGCAATGTTAAGAATAATCAAGGATTTGATGTTGTAATAGGCAATCCCCCATATGTTAGATCTAAACATATTGATGATCAATCAAAGAAACTATTACATAGGTGGAGAGTAGCAAAAGTAGGGAATCCTGATCTGTATCTACCATTTTTTGAGATCGGTCTATCTGTGTTAAACAAATCAGGTAGTTTGGGCTATATCACAGTGAATTCCTTTTTTAAGAGTGTTAATGCTAGAGCTTTTAGATGCTTAATGCATGAGACAAAGAAGACTCTGAGCATAATTGATTTTGGTGAAGAACTCGTCTTTCATAAGAAGTTGGCATATACTTGCCTTGTGTTTATTTCTCACGAATTAAGTAATCATATTGATTTTACTAAAGCATCGGTGTCGGAAATTTGCTTAGGTTCTAGTTTTGAGTTTGAAAAGATCGCTTATTCAACGTTGGATCCACATAAGGGATGGAATCTGAATAAGGGTAAAGTCTTAGCAAACATAAACAAAATGGAAAACTGTGGTGTCCCATTGGGCCGTTTTCGCATACGCAATGGTATCGCTACACTTGCTAATGATGTTTTCATTTTCAAGCCAAAATATGAGGATGATCATTATTATTATTTAGAATATCACGGAGTAGAACACTTGATTGAAAAAGGAATATGTAGGGATATTATTAAACCTAATATACTAAAAGACGAGCGGGACTTGCTATTAAAGATGGAAAAAATAATTTTTCCATATTCGGATAATAATACAGTCTTTGATGAAGAGCACTTAAAGAAGGTGTTCCCGAAAGCATATGCATATCTTTTAATGCATAAAAAGAAGTTGTTGCTTAGGGATAAGGGTGATTTTGATTATAAATGGTATGAATATGGCCGAACACAAGCAATTAAAGATCAAGGTAAGAAGTTGCTCTTTCCTTATATGACAGATACTCCTAAGTTTGTGTTTTGTGATAATGAAGATCTTATGATCTATTGTGGATATGCGTTTTATGATGAATCGAGTGAAAATTTGCTAATGTTAAAGAAGATTTTGGAATCTAAAGTCTTCGAATACTATATTATGCATACAAGCAAGCCATATTCTACAGGTTATTATTCTTATGCTAAAAATTATTTAAAATCATTTACTATTTGCGATTTGACGGAAGAGGAAAAACAAAATATATTGCTGATGACTAAGTCTGAAGTCGACTCGTTTTTAATTAATAAGTATAATGTAACCATTTAAATAAAAGCAATGATTGAAACATCACATATCGATTTTAAAAGTCAATTTTATCCCAAGGTTATGGCTTTGGGACGAAAGTATGCTTCGTCTTTGGGCTTTATGCCGGAAGGGGGATTCGAAGACCATGTGAGGAAACAATGTGTTATTGTTGCTCATGAAGGAGATTCGTTGTGTGGGTATGTGATGTATAGAGAAGTCCCTCGTCATTCTAGAATAAGCATTGTACATTTATGTGTAGATGATGCGTTTCGTGGCCAGAAGGTATCTAAGCTTCTGTTGGATTCGTTGCGCCAAGAGTATGAGACTTCATACAGCTTTAATGGAATTTCTTTGAACTGCCGAGATGACTATGAATATGCAACCAAGATTTGGCAGAGATACGGATTTACACCGAGAAATAAAATACGTAGTCGTAGTCAAGAAGAACATTATTTGACATTCTGGTGGTATAGCTTTAATAAGCCAGATCTGTTTTCGCAGATAGTTGCGGATTCAACGAAGATAAAAGCTTTGTTGGATGCAAATATTATAATGAAGCTTCGAGATGCAGGGGATGTTAAATTCCTTCCAGCAGAAGACCCTACTTGCTTGTTGGCAGATTGGTTAGTTGATGAGACGGAATTCTACTATGCTTCCGAGATGTTCAATGAAATCAGTAGAGATACAGATAAGCAAAGAGTAAAGAGAACAAAGGGATTCTTGAATAGTTTTCAAGAGGCGAGTCATAACATAGAGGAAAGGAAGTCTGTTTCTATTTCATTATCGCAGATAATGACCGGAATTACCGAGAATGATATTTCTGATAGAGAACAGGTTGCAACTTGTATAGTTTCTGATATAAAATATTTTCTAACCTTCGACGAAGGTATTCTTGAACATAGAGACTCTATTGAGCAGGAATACAATGTGAAGATCATGACTCCGCAAGAGTTTACCATAACTTTGGATCAGATTCTTCATGAGGACTCATATTCTCCTAGACAGATTTCAGGTGCTGTGTCTCATACTATATCAAAACTGTCACCAGGTGAGGTAAAAACCTGTGCGGAACTGTTTTGGTATAATAGATCTCAAGAAAAGAAAAAAGATTTCATCAATGCCTTCTATCAGATATTAAATGAAAATCAATGTGTTGTTGAGAGCATTAAGAAAGATGATGAGTATGTTGCTTTGTATGCAACGAAAAGAGATGGTGAGGTCGTTTCTATTCCATTGCTACGACTTGTTGAGTCTCAGAATGAAATAACTATCCTTATGGGATTGATCTCTCAACTTATAAATCAGGCGATTGAGTCAAGAGCAACCAAGATTATAATTGAAGAAGTGAGTTTGCGAGAGAAGCATAGAGAAGTTTTATATAGGTTTGGTTTTCTTAATCGTGAAGGAAAACTTCAGAAATTGATCCTTCGAGGAAATGTTACTAAGGCTCAACTTTCGCAATATTGTATGGATAATAATGTGCAAATTGATGTTCCAGATCTGAACAATGATATAAGATTGTTTGAATTTGAACGCTTTTTATTCCCATTAAAGATATCTGATCTTAATATACCATGTTATGTGATTCCAATCAAACCTAAGTGGGCTCAGGAATTGTTTGATACCAAAGAAGCAGGTTCAATGTTATTTGGCGTTGACATAACGCGTTTGTGGAATGTTGAGAATGTGTATTACAGAAGTGCAAGAACGTTGACGGAAGTAGTGCCAGCAAGGATTCTTTGGTATGTTAGTGCAGATAAACACTATAGTCGCAATAAGGGTATTGTTGCCACGTCTTATCTAGAGGAAGTGATTACTGGATTACCAAAGGATTTGTTTAGAAAGTTCAAACACTATGGGATATACAAATGGGAAGATATATATAAATTATGCGGTGCTGATATAAATAAACCTATTCGTGCAATAAGGTTTGGTCACACGGAGGTTTTTAATAGTATTGTGCCATATAACGATTTGCAGAAAATCATGGGAAAGAAAAACACTTTCCAAAGTCCGGTAGAGGTCTCAGAAGAAGTGTTTAATGAGATATATAAACTGAAAGATGTCAAAAGATTATAAATACTTATTTGTTTCAATAAAACCCGAATTCACTGAGAAGATACTTTCTAAAGAAAAATCTATTGAACTTAGAAAGGTTCGCCCCCATGTGGTATCAGGGGATTACGTGATTATTTATGCTTCAGCCCCTGTTATGGGGGTCGTCGGGATTGCACGCGTTAAACATATTATTGAAATGAAACCTTCAGAATTGTGGGAGAAGTATTCTACAAGACTTGGGATTGATAAACAAAGATTTGATGATTATTATAACGGTTTATCTAGGGCAATAGGAATAGAATTAGATTCAGTTCGCCCCCTGTCTTCTCCAATATCCTTAACTGAGTTGAGAGGTGTTGATCCATCTTTTCATCCCCCTCAGATATATCGATATGTTACGAGTGAGCAGATCTGTTCGGTGTTATCACGGTATTTTCAGACCTTGAAGGATGTCTATAGGTAGATTAAAGTGGTGTTAAATATATGGAACAAAACAAAATTATATTATATCAGGACGACAATGAGATCACTCGTGTGGCGGTGAGGTTTGCGGATGAGGATTTGTGGCTAACACAGAATCAGTTGGCGGAGATTTATGATACGACTCAGCAGAATATTGCTTTGCATATTGCGAATATTTACAAGGATGAGGAACTGTCGGAGGGAACTCACAAGAAATTCTTGTTAGTTCAGACTGAAGGTGAACGCCAGGTGAAACGTAATATTGAGCACTATAATCTCGATATGATCATAGCTCTCGGCTATCGTGTTCAGTCTCAGGTGGCTGTGCGTTTCCGCAGATGGGCGACGCAGAGGCTTCATGAATATATTCAGAAGGGATTTGCGATGGATGATGAGAGGCTGAAGCAGGGTGGAAACCGATATTTCCGTGAGCTCTTGCAGCGTATCAGGGATATACGCAGCAGTGAGCGCAATTTCTATCAGCAGGTGACAGATATTTATGCGACTGCAGTCGACTATGATCCTCGTAGTGATATGACGAAGACATTCTTTGCGACAATACAGAATAAACTGCATTATGCAGTGCATGAGAATACGGCTGCAGAGGTCATATTTAATCGTGTGGATAATGAAAAGCCGTTCGTTGGTATGACTAACTTCAAGGGTAACTATGTTACCAAGGACGACGTGAAGATTGCCAAGAATTATCTTTCAGAATTGGAGTTGCAGAGGCTGAATCTTCTCGTATCCGGATTCTTGGACTTTGCTGAGTTCCAGGCTTTGGAGATGAATCCGATGACGATGAAGGATTGGATTGAGGCCCTGGATGGTCAGATAACCGCTCACAAGAGAAAGGTCCTGATTGGAAAAGGAACTGTTTCGCATGTTCAGGCAATCCAAAAGGCAGAGCAGGAGTTTGAGATTTATCGTCAGAGGGAAATGAAAATGCTTGAAAGTGACTTTGACAGGGAGATAAAGAAACTTAAAGAGAAGAATTGATTATTTATGAGTAATATTTCCATCAGATTCTTCAATGACCGTGAGGTCAGGGCCGTTTGGGATGAGGCGAATTCCAAATGGTGGTTCTCTGTGCTTGATGTTGTGGGAGTTCTCAATGCTCAGGATGACTATACGAAGAACAGGAATTACTGGAAGTATCTCAAGACCAAATTAAAGAAAGAAGGAAGTCAGTTGGTTAGTGTCACTAACCAACTCAAAATGACAGCTGCCGATGGGAAACGTTACCTTACCGATGTACTGGACTATAATGGTGTCATATCGTTGGCAAAGAGTTTTCCTAATGCACGGGCTTCTCGCTTCGTGGAATGGTTTACCAATAGCGATGAAACTATAGATGGAAGGAGTAAGTCGAAAGCATACGCCCTGTTTGAAAGCAGTCTTATAGACAATATTGAAGTTGGTACGGTGAAAGGACTTAAGCAGATTCACGGCTATCTCTTCGGCGGCCTTTACGATTTTGCCGGTCAGATCCGCACGAAGACTATCAGTAAGGGAGACTTTACATTCTGCCTTGCTGAATATCTCGGTCGTGAACTTCAGAAGATTGAGTCAATGCCAGAGGATACTTTCGACCAGATTGTGGCAAAGTATGTTGAAATGAATGTCGCTCATCCATTCATGGAAGGTAACGGCCGTTCAACTCGTATCTGGCTTGATCTTATTCTCAAGAAGCGCCTCCGGAAATGCGTTGACTGGAGCCTGATCAATAAGAAGGAATATCTCCAGGCGATGCAGGAGAGCGTTGTCAATACCGCTCCGATTCACAGACTCCTGGCATCTGCCCTCACAGACAAGATCAACGATCGTGAGACATTTATGAAGGGCATCGACTACTCATATTATTATGAGCAGGAGGATTAGACTCTTCATTGATGTACTGAATGTTGCTGAAAAGGTTGTATGCTTATAACCATTTTGGCAGCATTTAATCTGAGTGTTATTCCTGAAGCTTTTAGGGAATCAGTGTTGAGATGTCTGAGCTGTTGATTATCTGCTACTTATCGTCTTATGCGTGCGCGGCCGGTACATCTTGTTATATAATTCACTATTTTTTGTGTCGTATATGTTTAGGGCGGGGCAAAAGATACCGGTTATGGAACAGAACAAAATCATATTATATCAGGACGACAACGAGATTACTCGTGTTGCGGTGAGGTTTGCGGATGAAGATTTGTGGCTGACACAGAATCAGTTGGCGGAAATTTATTGTACGAGCCGCGAGAATATCACGATGCATATAAAGAATATATATGCAGATGAAGAGTTGCTGTTGGATTCAACTAGTAAGGATTTCTTACTAGTTCGCGAAGAGGGCTCCCGTCGGGTAAAACGTAATGTTGCACACTATAATCTCGACATGATCATCGCTCTTGGCTATCGTGTTCAGTCTCAGGTTGCTGTGCGTTTCCGTAGGTGGGCGACGCAGAGGCTTCATGAGTATATCCAGAAGGGTTTTGCGATGGATGATGAGAGACTGAAGCAGGGAGGGAATCGTTATTTCCGTGAATTGTTGCAGCGTATCAGGGATATCCGCAGCAGTGAGCGCAATTTCTATCAGCAGGTGACAGATATTTATGCGACTGCAGTCGACTATGATCCTCGCAGTGATATGACGAAGACATTCTTTGCGACTATACAGAATAAACTGCATTATGCAGTGCATGAGAATACGGCTGCGGAGGTTATCTATAATCGTGTGGACAATGAGAAGCCATTTGTGGGTATGATCAATTTCAAGGGCAACTATGTGACCAAGGACGATGTGAAGATTGCCAAGAATTATCTTTCAGAACTGGAGTTGCAGAGACTGAATCTTCTTGTGTCCGGATTTCTTGATTTTGCAGAGTTTCAGGCTTTGGAGATGAATCCGATGACTATGAAAGATTGGATTGAGGCTCTGGACAGTCAGATAACCGCCCACAAGAGAAAGGTCCTGATCGGAAAAGGAATTGTTTCGCATGCTCAGGCAATCCAAAAGGCAGAGCAGGAGTTTGAGATTTATCGCCAAAGAGAGATGGAAATGCTGGAAAGTGACTTTGATCGTGAGATAAAGAAACTTAAAGAGAAGAATTGATTATTTATAAGTAAGATTTCCATCAGATTCTTCAATGACCGGGAGGTCAGGGCCGTTTGGGATGAGGCGAATTCCACGAAGAACAGGAACTATTGGAAGTGTCTCAAGACGAAGTTGAAGAACGAGGGAGTGAAGTGGTTAGTGCCACTAACCAGTTGAAATTGCTTGCTCCGGATGGTAAACAGCGACTAACCGAAGTACTGGACTATAATGGTGTCATATCGTTGGCAAAGAGTTTCCCTAACGCGTGGGCTTCGCGCTTCGTGGAAGGTAACGGTCGTTCAACCCGTATCCGGCTTGATCTTATTTTCAAGAAGCGCCTCCGGAAATGCGTTGACTGGAGCCGGATCAATAAGAAGGAATGTTTCCTGGCATCAGCCCTCACAGACAAGATCAACGATCGTGAGACACATATGATTGAAATCTTGGGATCATGGGGAAAAGTCGGTTGGAAGAAGGAAAGAGTTCTGATAGTAGTCTGACGATAACGACGTCAAGAAAACCGGGATTATATTGACGACAGGTGCTGTTTTTCAGTCAAAAGGCTTGTTTTTCCATCTCGACGTCAAAGAAATGGCCATTTTATTGACGTCATTAGCTGAGGCGTCTGAGTCGCACAAGCAGTGTGGGGGTATAAACAAAAAAACACAGCGATTTGCTGTGCTTTCTTGTAGCGGGACGCAGGATTGAACTGCGGACCTCATGATTATGAATCATGCGCTCTAACCAGCTGAGCTATCCCGCCATTATGTTTCAGAACTTTGTTGAGATAGAAGGACTCGAACCCTCACTGACAGAGCCAGAATCTGTAGTGCTACCATTACACCATATCTCAATTTGGCTTTCCCTCATTAATTTGGGACTGCAAAGGTATTAATGTTTTGTTAAAATGCAAAACTTTTTTCAAAAATCTTACGATTTACAACCTGTCGATGTATAGTATCCCGTCCAGATGGTCGATTTCATGCTGGAAAATCACGGCTGTGAAACCGTTGACGGTATCTCGTTGAACGCAAGTCTTTTTCTCTGCAGGGATCACTGAGGTGTATTCGATCACGATTTCCTGCGATCTCATCACTTCGCCGTAACGGTCAGGTACTGACAGACAGCCTTCCGGCCCGGTAGCCAGCGAGTCGGATGCCCATACTATACGGATGTTCGGGTATACTTCAAATGGCTCGCCCTCCTTGTCGAATCTCTGAACAGCAACAACTCTCCGGTTGATGCCGACCTGTGGACCTGCGATCCCGACGCCGTCCTGGGAGGGATGTGTGACTGTCGCGACCATCAGTCTGGCGAGGCGGTCGTATCCTTCAGAGAACAGGGCATCCTCCGGCAGATCCGAGCTGGCGGCCCGAAGTACGGCAAGGTCGCTTGAATCAGCAATGGTCAGAACTCTCAGCAGGCTGTCGGCTTCTTCGATGATGGCAAGCTCGTCAGGAGTAAATCCGTCATCAGACGTCACTTTCCCGGAGCCGTTTTCGTGTCTGAATGATATGAAGGCGAGATAAGCGATGCAGCCGATCCACACGGCATATAGAAATATCCGTCTCATGATCCCTTATTTCTTCAGCAGCACTACTGCATACACCTCGCAGCCTTCGCTGCGTCCCACGAAGCCAAGCTTTTCGGTGGTTGTAGCCTTTACGGAAACAGCCTCGACCGGGATGTCCATTACAGATGCCATGCATTCCCTCATTGCCATGATATATGGGGCGAGTTTCGGTCTTTGCATTGCAATGGTGACGTCCACGTTTCCGACAGTCCATCCTTCAGAGCGTATCAGCTCCATTACACGGGCCAGCAGAATCTTGCTGTCGATGCCGGCAAATTCGTCTGATGTGTCAGGGAAGTGCTTGCCGATGTCTCCAAGGGCCAGTGCGCCAAGCAGTGCGTCGCACAGCGCATGGATGGCCACGTCGCCGTCCGAATGCGCTATGCATCCGATATGGCTTTCTACCTGAATTCCTCCGAGCCACAGCGGAATACCCGGGGCCAGGGCGTGTACGTCGTATCCGTTTCCTATTCTGATGTCCATATATAAAAATGTTATATAGATTTCTCCACTCGCTTCGCTCGGTCGAAATGACAGTGGATATCAAATTATTTCCACAAAAGTAAGAAAAAATCATTACTTTTGCTTGTTAATGCGGTTTGATCGAAAGATGTGCCGTTTTTGGAACGAATAACAATAAGAAAAGATACAATATGGGATTCAGTTTTAATTTTTTTGGTAAGCAGGAGGTCAGGCGTTTCAATTACCGCCCTCGTCTGTACGATCCCGAGGAAGAAGAAAGACGCCAGAAGTTCGGCAATCATTCGTCCGAAAGAAAGGAATATGTACCTGGCGAACTTGTTAGAGGCAGTCTTCGTGATGAGAATTACAAAGATACCAAAGATGTGACGCGCAATCAGAAATACCTGGGTATGCTTACGATACTTCTGCTGTTCGCTGTCGTCGCTGCGCTCTTTGTGTATTTCCCTCGCCTTCTTGAATCTCTTGAAAGAGAGCAGCAGAAGAAGGAGAGTCAGATGCCTGCTGTCCATGACGGGGAATATGATGGAGATGCTTTCGAGATCGTTACTCTTGACTAGAGTTTAGGATACGTATGGATATAAGGATATTACCAAGTAATATAGCCAATATGATCGCTGCGGGCGAGGTCGTTCAAAGACCTGCGTCTGTGGTCAAGGAGTTGATGGAAAATGCTGTCGATGCCGGAGCGGATCAGGTTACCGTAGTGATTCAGGATGCCGGCAGGACTCTCATACAGGTGATTGATAACGGATGTGGTATGTCTCCCGATCAGGCTGTGCTTTGTTTTGAGAGACATGCAACTTCGAAACTTCAGACCGCCGAAGACCTGAATAACATTCTTACATTCGGATTCCGCGGAGAAGCACTGGCTTCGATAGCTGCCGTGGCGGAAGTTACGCTTAAGACCCGTCGAGAGGAGGACGAGGCCGGGTGTGAAGTAGTCTTTGCCGATTCGGAGCATGTTTCTACTGAGGAGGTTGCAGCGTCTCGCGGTGCAAATTTCAGCGTGCGCAACCTGTTCTATAATGTTCCGGCAAGAAGAAAATTCCTGAAGTCGGACAGTGTGGAGTTCAAGCATATCGTGTCGGAATTTACAAGAGTGGCGCTTACCAGACCTGATGTCGGATTTACGCTGACTCATAATGGGAAGGATGTATATGTGCTGCGTCCGGCAAAGTCCATGAAGTTCAGGATTCAGGATGTTCTCGGTGCCAACGTGGCAAATGAGGTGGTGGATGTGCGGGCGGAGACCTCTGTGGTGAGAGTAAACGGTTATGTAGGCCGTCCTACTTCGGCACGTAAGGCGTTAGGCAATCAGTTCTTTTTCATAAACGGACGTTTCTTCAAGAGCCCTTATCTGCATAAGGCCGTCATGAAAGCTTATGAAAATCTGTTGCCTGAGGGTGTGACCCCGTCATATTTCCTCTACCTGGAGACTGATCCTCAGGCCATTGATGTGAATATTCATCCTACGAAGACTGAAATCAAGTTTGAGGATGACAGTGTCATATTCCAGATATTGTTTGCCAGCATAAAAGAGGCATTGGGAAAGAATTCATTCGGAGAGAGCATAGATTTCGATAGGGAGGGAGTGCCGGACATTCCGTCATTCGGAAAGAATTTCGATGAGTTCCGTCAGGTTTCGGAGCCTCAGCTCGGTGTTGACGAATCGTTCAATCCGTTTGATAACGACGGATTCCCTTCAGTGGATTCTCCTTTTTCCAATACCTTCCCTTCGTCTGGAGCGCAGGGGGAATGGAATCATGGACAGGATCATGAATACAGACCGTCGTCAGGGTATGTACCCGGGACCTTTGTCGCCCAACGTGAAGACTACGGTAAACTGTTCGAAGACAAGCTTGCTCCAGGAAAGTCGGTCCTGACGCTTCAGGGGAAGTATATAATTACCACTTCCCGCAGCGGACTGATGGTGATAAATATCAATCGTGCCATGGAGCGTCTTATGTATGACCGTTTCCTTGATGCGTTGTCAAAGAATGCCCATGTTACCCAGACCGCCCTTTTCCCAGTTACTGTACATGTGGGAGTTGAGAACATGTGCCTTTTTGAAGAACATTCAAAGATGCTTGCAGCCCTGGGTTTTGATATCGCTCCTTTCGGAGTGGATACCATAGTTGTGAATGGCGTTCCTGAAGGCTATAGTGCTGAGGCCGGCAAGGTTCATACTGTGATCGGAGATCTGCTTCTGATCCTTGCAGAGGACCATAATGCTCTTCCTGAGATGATGATGGCAAATATGGCCTCAAAATTTGCCCGATTGGGCTCTTTGAGTGCGGACCAGATTACAAATCCTGTGGAGGCACAGAGGTTGATCGATGATCTGTTCGCGTGTGAGAATCCGGAATATACCAGTTCCGGACGACGTATTGTATCGATAATTTCAATTGATGACATAGATAAGAGATTTTAGATATGGGATTCTTTTCAAATGACGGTTATGGCCGCGGAGGTTTTATGAGCAATGTGCCCGTGGCAGTCAAGAATATCATCATAATCAATATCGTGATTATGTTTGCGACAATGTTCAGGGAGTCGCTGATGATTCAGAAATTTGCATTGTTCTTCCCCGAGTCTCCATTCTTTGAGTGGTGGCAGCCGGTGACCCACCTTTTCATGCACGGTGGCTTTTTTCACTTGTTCTTCAACATGTATGCTCTCTATATATTCGGATCGGTACTTGAAAGAGTGTGGGGCCCGAAGAAGTTCCTTTTGTTCTACTTTGTGACCGGAATCGGAGCTGCTTTGGTTCATATGGGAGTTCAATGGATCGAATATGGAGAAGCTATAAAATCTGTCGGTCTGACTGAAGCAGGGGCTATGGCTCAGGCTGATGAAATTGCCAGAAGCATCGAAGCTGGAGCAGAACGGATACCGACATGGAGTGCAGTGCTGTTTACTCCTACGGTAGGTGCTTCAGGTGCCATTTACGGTGTCCTGATGGGTTATGCAATGCTTTACCCGAACTCTATCATGACATTGATCTTCCCTCCTGTTTCGATGAAGGCAAAGTGGTTCGTCCTTATTTTTGCCGCACTTGAACTGCTTCTCGGGATTGTATCAACCGGTAGCGGAATCGCGCATTTTGCCCATCTTGGAGGTCTGATTTTCGGATTCCTGCTCATCATGTACTGGAAGAAGACCCGTCAGATGTACGGCAGCTATTAATATCGAAGGCATGATGAATACGGAGATACAGAAGGCATTGGAAGTGCTGCGCAGAAGCGGCCTGATACTTTATCCGACCGATACGGTGTGGGGAATAGGATGTGACGCTACGGATCCGGTAGCTGTGGCAAAGGTATATGCATTGAAAAACCGCGAGGACAGCAAGTCGCTGGTGCTGCTTGCCAGCGATATGGATATGATCTGCCGTTATATTAAGGAAGTTCCGGAGATGGCAATCCAGCTGGTTGAGGTGAATGATAAGCCTATGACCATCATATATCCCGGTGCTGTCGCCGGAGAAAAGGGAAGTGAGAAGGCGTCCCGCCATTGCCTGGCATACAATACGGTGGCAGAAGACGGAACAGTAGGCATCCGCATCCCTATGATGGACTTCTGCCGCGAACTGGTGGCGAAACTGGGCCGTCCGATAGTATCTACGTCTGCAAATATCTCAGGAGAAAAGACCCCAGCAAAGTTTGCAGAAATCGCAGATGAAATCAAGACCGGTGTGGACTACATCGTAGACCCATCCCTCGAAAAGGGCGCCACAGGCCAGTCCTCATCGATCATTAAGGTCGGACTGGACTATTCGATCGAGATAATCCGTAAGTAGCGTTACATATACCGGAAATAGACTGCAGCGGCTGCCGTGATGGCGGCCGTTTCTGTTCTGAGGCGGGAGTTGCCGAGGTGGACTGGGATGAAGCCGGACTGGAGGGCAAGCCGGGCTTCTTCATGGGAGAAGTCGCCTTCGGGGCCGATCAGGACGATGATGTCCTTGCCGTCGTATTCGCTGAGGACATCCTTGATGCTCCTGCGGGGGATGTTTTCGTCTTCGAAGCAGTAGGCGATGAGGCGGAGGGGAGAGGAGATTTCTCCACTCGCTTCGCTCGGTCGAAATGACAGTTGGTCGTTCGGTGATGACAGTTGGTCGCTCCGGGATGACGGACTGCCGAATGACAGGATGAAATCTTTTACGGAGATGGGCTCGTCAACGGCTGGAACTGCGGCCTTGAGGGACTGCTTTGTCGCGCTGACAAGAATTTTCTCTACACGTGCGGTCTTGAGGATCCGTCTTTCAGAGTGGTCTCCGATGACTGGAGTGAGTCTGTCGAATCCCATTTCGCATGCCTTTTCTGCAAACCATTCGTAACGGTCGTTGTTCTTTGTCGGGCAGACTGCCAGATGAAGGTTGTATCCATGACCTCCCCAGTTCTCCTCTCTGCTGAGGACCATGGCCTCCACTCCCTTGTGACTGTCAGAGGTGATGCGGCATCTGTAGAGTGACCCGCATCCGTCTATGACGGAGATCTCATCGCCGCAGCGATGTCTGAGCACCCTTACGCAGTGGCCTGATTCGTCCGGGTCGAGCCTGCAGATGTTTCCGTCTATGTCACGGGAGTAGAAAAGTTCCATGTGTGATACTGATTTAGTCGCGCAAATATACTAAATTTGTGACGCAAACTACAATGATGACACGTTATGACCAAAAGATATGTCTCTCTTGATGTGCTTCGAGGCCTTACTGTAGCCCTGATGATAATAGTCAACAATCCGGGATCATGGAGCAATATCTTCCCTCCGCTCAGACATGCTGAATGGGACGGCTGCACTCCATGTGACCTTGTTTTTCCATTCTTCCTGTTCTGCGTCGGTACTTCCATGGCTTTCGCTCTGGCAAAGTATGACGGTCTGAACGGTGGGGCGCTCAAAAAGATATTGAAACGCGGAGGCCTGCTGTATCTTGTCGGTCTTCTTCTGACCGCCTTCCCTTTCTATCCGTCTGAGGCCCAGACGGATCCGTCGCTGTCTTTCTGGGAGAACTGGATGAACTGGGCCGGGAATCTCAGACTTGTGGGCGTGCTTCCTAGAATAGCGATGTGTTATGTCGTGGGCTCGTTGCTGGCTTTATGGCTGAAAAGGACAAAGAAGATATGGGGCGCTATCGTCGCTTTGTCGGTTCTTCATGTAGGGATTCTTCTTGCATTTGCCGGTCCGGAAGGTGCCTTCACTCTCGAGGGAAATGCCGCACGAAACATAGATCTGGCGGTCTTCGGAGAGGATCACATCTATCATGGGTTCGGAATCCCGTTTGATCCTGAAGGGCTTCTGGGTGTGCTGACGGGCACATGTACCGTCTTGCTCGGATATCTTGTCGGCAAGATGATACGGAACAGTTCCGGGTCAGCAGATCCTAGGATGTCGCAACTGGAACTTGTTTCAAAGATGTATGGCCTTGCTGCCGGGGCCATTGTCCTCGGTCTTGCTCTCAGTCTTGCAGTCCCAATAAATAAGGCCCTGTGGTCAGTGTCTTACGTGTTCTATACCGCCGGGTGGGCGATGTTTGTGCTCGCTTTGCTGATATACCTCATCGACGTGAAGGGGTGGCAGAAACCGTTCTTCCCGTTCAAGGCCTTCGGAATGAATGCGCTGGCGCTGTTTGTGCTCTCGGGACTCCTGATGAAGATCAATTGGCGATATATAGAATGGGACTATACCGCGATATTCGGCGGAAGCGAGGCCATGTCCCTGTTGTTTGCCGTATCATTCATGATGCTGCATATGATTATAGCCATCTTGATGTACTGGAAGAAGGTCTTCATAAAATTATAACCCATGCTGATAGGTCTTATATCTGACACTCACGGTGTCTTCAGTGAAGAATTCCGCGAATTCTTCAAGGATGTTGATGAAATATGGCACGCCGGTGACTTCGGCGGGGGGATGGAACTGGCGGAGAAGATGGCACAGTTCAAGCCTGTAATAGGCGTGGCAGGCAATTGCGATGACCATAAGCTCCGTTTCATCCACCCTTTGCATCGTTTCTTCGTGTGCGATGGGGTGAAGGTTCTCATGACCCATATCGGAGGCTATCCCGGAAGATATGACCGGACGGCCCGTGAGCTTATCGACAGATATAAGCCGGACCTTTTCGTCTGTGGTCATTCTCACATTCTGAAGGTAATGCGTGACCATTCGCGTGGAGGGATGCTGACAATGAATCCCGGTGCGGCAGGAATCCAGGGATTCCATCTTGTCAGAACCGCGCTCCGCTTTCAGATTGATAGCGGAAAAATACATGACTTGGAGGTCTACGAGCTGGATAGATAGATTTTTTCTGGTTTTTATTGTTGAATCGGATTTCTTTTTATAACTTTGGACATAAATACTAATGTTTAATCTTTAATTTTATTTGCTATGAAAAAGGTTTTTATGTCAATGGCTATCGTAGCTGCTTTGATGGTTGCTGCGTCATGTGGTGGAAACAAGAAGGCAGAAGATAAGAAGGGTGAAACTACAGAGCAGTGCTGTGGCGACTGCAAGGAAGGTGAGTGCACAAAGGCTGAAGGTGAGGAGTGCTGTGGCAAGTGCGAAGAAGGAACATGCTGCGAAGATAAGGCATGCTGCCCTGAAACAGAGTGTGCAGAAACTGAATGCCCTGATTGCCCTGCAGAGACAAGTGAGGCTCCTGCAGAAGAGTAATGAACTGCAAGATATAATGAACTGACGTACCTTATGGTGCGTCAGTTTTTATGTAAGTTTGTGATGTAAAATGGAGAGTACGCTATGGCAACAGTGAAGACAAAGACAGTATGGTTCTGTAAGGAATGCGGAAACGAAAGCCCGAAATGGATGGGAAGGTGTCCTGCGTGTGGAGAATGGAACACGATGGTAGAAGAGACTGTCGCAACGGGCAAGAAAAGCGCTCCTGCTTCTGTGACCGTGCCGGGTTCCAGCCATAAACCGATGCCTCTTTCCGACATCGATTCCTCGGTTGAAAACCGCATCTCCCTGAACAATGCCGAGATGGACAGGATTCTCGGCGGAGGTCTTGTCGAGGGCTCTCTGGTGCTGATAGGCGGCGAGCCTGGAATAGGAAAGTCGACACTTTCCCTTCAGATTCCTCTCCACTGTCCCGATCTCAGGACTCTCTACGTTACAGGAGAGGAAAGCGCCAGACAGGTCAAGCTCAGGGCTGCCAGGATCGGGGGAGATGATGCCAACTGCATGATCTACAGCGAGACCTTGATGGAGAATATCATAGCAGAGGCACGCGAAATGATGCCCGATCTCATGATCGTCGATTCGGTCCAGACGATGTTTACCCAGACTGTAGAGTCTTCTCCGGGCTCTGTGACCCAGATCAAGGAGACTGCAGCGATGCTCCTCAGGTTTGCAAAGGAGACGGGAGTGCCGGTGATACTGATCGGCCACATCACCAAGGAAGGCAGCATCGCCGGTCCGAAGATTCTCGAGCATATAGTTGACGTCGTTCTGCAGTTCGAAGGCGACAACAGAGGTACATACAGGCTTCTGCGAAGCATAAAGAACCGTTTCGGCTCTACATCCGAACTTGCTGTCTTCGAGATGACCGGCAAAGGACTCCGCGAAGTGAGCAACCCTTCAGAGATGCTGATCCCTATGCATGAGGAGGGGCTTAGCGGAGTGGCTGTGAGTGCTATGCTCGACGGTACAAGGCCGTTCCTGATCGAGGTTCAGTCACTTGTGAGTTCTGCTGCATATGGTACTCCTCAGCGTAGTGCGACCGGTTTTGACGTCAGGAGGCTGAACATGCTTCTTGCCGTGCTTGAAAAGCGCGCAGGGTTCAAGCTCAGCGTAAAGGATGTCTTCCTGAATATGGCCGGCGGCCTTAAAGTGAATGATCCGGCATGCGATCTTGCCGTGATATGCGCTGTGCTTTCTTCCAATTTTGATTTCCCTATTCCGTCAGATGTGTGCTTCGCAGGCGAGATCGGTCTCAGCGGTGAAATACGTCCGGTAGCCCAGACCGACCGTAGGATAATCGAGGCTGCAAGACTCGGATTCCGTAAGATATATGTCTCCAGCTTCACCAGCCTTGAGGGATTGGCGGGACAGGATGTCAATGGAATGGAGGTCGTGAAGGTAGCAGATGTCCCTGCATTGTGCAGGTCTCTTTTCAAAGGGAATTAATTCAGGCCAGCCAGCGCTACCATGACCTCATCCAGCAGGTTGCGCACCTTCCATGAAGGGGATGTGCAGTTGTTTACCATCAGGGAGAATATGATGACGTCCTCGCGGCAACCTTCAGTAGGGATGATGTATCCGCTGTAGCATCTGACCCCGTTCATCGAACCGCTTTTTGCCTTTATCCTCACTTTCAGTTCTTCCGGCTGTTTCTGCATGTTGTAGTGCAATGTCCCGTTTCCGCCAGGTGAAGGAAGGCTCTCGACATAGTTTTCGAAATGAGGTGAGTCCATCATTCCCTTGAGGAACCTGCACAGAAAGTCAGATGAGATGTAGTTCTGTCTGGAAAGACCGCTTCCGTCCTTTATCCTGCATCCGTACGAGGTGTCGACGTCAAGGTCCGCCAATACATTACTTATTGCGACATAGGACGAGTCGTAGCTGGCGCAGCCTGTCATCTCCTTTCCGAGCGATCGGAGCAGGGTCTCTGCAAAGACATTGTTGCTTATGTAGTTGGTCTCGTAAATGATCCTGCTCAATTCCGGAGAATATGTCCTGCCGAGTTCCGTTATGTCTCCATTGCTTTCCCAGTCTGTCTCCAGCCTGAAGTCTCCGGGACCTTCAGAACATTCGATTCCATTGTCAGCCAGATATCTGCAGAAACTGTATGCGCAGGTGTATTCGGGAAATTTGTTGCTGCAGTCAACGCGTTTCGGTTTGCGGTCAACTCCGAAAGTCCCTCTTATCTCCGCTACGGGTGCAAGGTCGCTTGTGAACATGAACAGCATGTCTCCGGTGCCCTCTTCTCCGGTGGAACAGTTGTATCTGAATTCCATCCATGGCACTTCCGGATATGATGGTTTTATTTTTATGGGAGCTCCGACCGAAGGACCTGCCGAAACGTCGAAGGACTGCATGTTTTCGTAGAACATGAGTCCGGAGGTGCCAGCTCCGTAATATGTGCCGAGATCTTCTGCCTGCCAGGTGGGCTCCTCTATCATGGAATCAAAATGTCTGCCGTCTCCGATGACGTATCCCTCGATGGAAGAGATTCCGGCCTTTTGTATCATTGCATGCCATTGAGCAAAAACATCTTGGACAGGGGTGGCAATGGAGTCGATGGATGCCAATGTCGGGTCTCCGCCTCCTATAATATATATATTGCCGTAAAGAACTCCGTCTGCAATCTCACCGTCATATCCGATGGATGTTTCAAACCTGTGGTCAGGCCCGAGCTTGTGCATCGCCGCTCCTGTGCTGACAAGCTTCATGTTCGAGGCCGGCACCAGCATCTTTCCGGAATTGATGTCCACCAGTTTCTGCCCGTCTCCTTTTATTGCACATACGCTGACTACAGCCTGAGATACAATCTCATTGTCCAGGATCCTTTCGACTTTCTTCTGGGTTGTGTCGTCATTTTGCTGCGCATTGGCGTCATGGATTGACGGCAGTATGATTGCTGTCAGCATCAATATAGTGAGGATTCTTAATTTCATAGCAATAAAACCACTTGAAAAGCAAAATTAACATTAAATTTGATTAATTTTGCACGGTTTGAATAAATACATATAACAGATGTCAAAGGTTTTAGTATCAGGCGGTGCCGGTTATATCGGCAGCCATGTAACTGTGGAGCTTATCGCAGCCGGTTACGAAGTCGTGGTTGCAGACAATATGTCCAATTGTGACATGACTTGTTTCGAGGGAGTAAAGAAGATCACCGGAAGGGAGGATATCCCGTTCTATCAGATAGACTGTTGCGATTATGCTTCGGTCGACAAGGTCTTTACGGAGCATAAGATCGATGCAGTGATTCATTTTGCTGCCTTCAAGGCTGTCGGCGAGTCTGTTGCTGAGCCTATCATGTATTACAGGAACAATCTTGTGTCGTTCCTGAACATTCTCGAAGTCGCAAAGAATCATGGCGGATGCAATGTGCTCTTCTCTTCGTCGGCTACGGTATACGGTGAAGCTGAGGTTCTTCCTGTTACAGAGCAGACTCCGCGTCTTCCTGCAACATCCCCATACGGCAACACCAAGCAGATGTGCGAAGACATCATCCGCGACGTCGTGAAGGCGACAGCCGGAACTGCCGGCGAGATCAAGGGTATCGCTCTCCGTTATTTCAACCCTATCGGAGCTCATCCGTCGGCACTTATCGGAGAACTTCCACGTGGCGTTCCTAACAATCTCGTACCGTTCATCACACAGACCGCTATCGGAAAGCGTGAGTGCCTCAGCATCTTCGGCAAGGATTATCCTACGGAGGACGGCACATGCCTGCGTGACTATATAGACATCGTTGATCTTGCCAAGGCGCATGTCGCAGCCGTGACAAGAATGGTCGAAGGTCGCATGAAGGAAGGATATGAGATATTCAATGTAGGTACAGGACGTCCGGTGTCGGTGTATGAGCTGGTGACAGCCTTTGAGAAAGTGAATGGTCTGAAACTCAATTACAAGTATGTGGACCGTCGTCCTGGTGACGTGATGGCTATCTGGGCCGACACTACTCTTGCCAACGAGGAGCTGGGATGGAAGGCGGAGCGTACCGTAGAGGAGACTCTCGCCTCAGCATGGGCCTGGGAAAAGTCCCTGGCCGGAAAATAGGATAACAGGTTACCAAATAAAAAAAATCAGTTCCGTGGAACTGATTTTTTTATTGTCTTACTCCTGCTTTGTCACTGCTGCGCTGAGCTTCTCGCAGAGTTCGTCAAGCTTCTCGAACATCTCCTTTGTAAGGGCTGTGTAGTATGCCCTCTTCTTGCCCTCAGGGTGGTTCGCCTTATACTTGAGTTCGTTGTAAAGGTCTACTGCCTCATCGATGATGTTTGCGATTTCATCTGCATCCTTGTGAGGGTTGAGCGCTACGAAAAGTGCGCAGTCATCAATGAACTCTCCAACGAAGTACTCGATGTCTTTCTTGAAAACTCTAAGATTCATGGTCAATACGTATTAAATATTTGGTTTTGTTATAACGGCGCAAAGGTAATAAAATAATCGATACATTTCCTTTTTTATGGAAAAATGACGCTTTTTGCAAATAAAGTGAACAACCTATGCTTTTAATATGTAACTTTACACTATATGCCCTATAGAAATGTGTGTGATTAAGGGGGGGTACCAATGCGGAAAATTCTATGCATAGCTGTGATGATGCTGTGCGCCGTTGTTATTGCAATGGCGCAGGATTTTTCGGTGCGTACCCATACCGGTATAATGCGCGAGGAAAGAAAGGATACTGTGTGTATTGATGGGGCCTCTGTGATAACCGAGAGGTTTGCAATTCACTATAGATGGGATGAGATAGAAATCGATACTTCATATCTCGATAACGCCAGACAGATGGAGCATATTCTTCACTATCTGGAATCCTCTCCAAGGATCGACAGCATAACGATATATTCGTGGGCGTCACCTGAAGGACCTCTCAAGCACAATGTCTGGCTGTCTCAGGAAAGAGGAAAGACTGCAAAGCGTCTTCTGCTTCAGCATTCTCCGGACTCTACGAGACTGCCGGCAGACAAGATCAAGCTTAGCCCCCTTGCAGAAAACTGGCCTGGTCTGTACGAACTGGTAGAGGAAAACTATTTCAGACATGACCGTGACAAGGTCCTCAAGATCCTTCAGGATCAGAGCATCGGTGACGAGACACGCAAGTGGAGGCTCAAGCAGCTGGATGACGGATATACATGGAATTTCTTGTGGCGCCGGTACATGCCGCAGCTCCGTGCTGCGACCTGGGTATGTGTCTGGGCCCCTGTAATAGATCCGCTTCCGGCGGTTGATGCTCCGAAGACTCTGCTGCAGAGTGCACCGGGCGGATTGGTTACACCTCCTCCGGCCCCGGCCCAGCCGCGTAAACGTACCATTCTGGGCCTCAAGACCAACATGCTTTACGATGCGGTCACTGCTCTCAACTACTCTATAGAAGTTCCGATAAGCGAGAAATTCTCGATTCAGTTCGAGCAGCATACGCCATGGTGGCTCACCAAGAGCAACAAGCATTGTCTGCAGTTCCTGTCCTTCGGAGGAGAGTTCCGCTGGTGGTTTGCACCCAAGACCCGTCTGGAAACGGATGACATGAAACTTCGTGACGCTCTCATGGGACATTTTGTCGGAGTGCACGCATGGGGTGGAAAGGCCGATATCCAGTGGGGCAGAAATTTCGGCTGCTATCAGTTTGATTTCATCAGTGCAGGTCTTACATACGGCTATGCCATGCCGATCGGAAAGTATCTCAACCTTGAGTTTTCGATCTCGGCAGGTTATGCCCGTATCCCGTATCAGCACTATATCCCTACCGATGACTGGCAGATCCTGATCAGGGACCGGAACAATGCCGGAACCCTCCACTATTTCGGACCTACCAAGGCAGAGATAAGCCTTGTCATACCGATAAGGGCGGAATTCAAGAGAAAAGGAGGTGCAAGATGAAGAAACTGATCTGCATACTTGCGCTGTGCTTGATGGTGGTGGCATGTGAGAGAAGGGAACTGGTCGAGTTGTCGAACACTCATTATGTACGTGTATATGTTGATGAGGATATCAAGAATGTCACGACGGGTTTCTATGATGACGGTTATGTGAAGCCTGCTTATAAGTCACCTGATGTGCTCAGAGTGATGCTGGCGGATCCTGAGACAGGTAATGTCAGGGCAGAACGTTTTCTCAGAAATAAGTCCAAGGACGAGAGGGGGACATATTATGACGGATATATAATTGCTGATCCTGGTGAGTATGCTCTGCTTGCTTATAATTTCGATACAGAGACCACTGTGATCAGGAATGCCAACAACCATTATGACATGCTGGCATCCACCAGCGAGATCGCATCTCACCTTAAGACCAAGATACCTAGTCGTGCCACCAAGTCTCCGGATGAGGATCCGGAAGAGATCACATACGATCCTGACCATCTGCTGGCAGCAAATTGCGGGTCGGTTTATATTCCTTATTCGGATGTCATCGACACTCTTCGTACTCCGGAAGGAGAATATTTCCACGCCAGGTCCATCGTCAAGTCCTATTATCTGCAGGTAAGGGTCAAAGGAATCCAATATGCATCATCGTCTGTAGGTCTTCTCACCGGAATGTCCGGTTCTTCATGGGTTCATAGCGGAGACATCAATCCGGACCATCCGGTTACAGTCTACTTCGAAATGTTGCCAGGTGAGAATTCTGCTACCGGTCTCAGACGTTCCAATGAAGATGAGGCCATCATATATACGACATTCGGTACATTCGGCAAGTTGCCGGAAACTGAAAATGAACTGGAAATCACTTTCGACTTCCTCACCGTATATGGAAAGGCCCATAGCGAAACGATAAATATTACCGATGTCTTTGCCGATCCGGAGGCAATCGAGCATCAGTGGCTGCTCATAGACCATCTGATCGAGATACCGGAGCCGCCTCCTATGGAAGGAGCCGAAGGTAGCGGATTCAAGCCTTCTGTAGGACCTTGGGGAGACGTTGAGTCGGATATCATCATATGATAAATCATAAATCATTAACAAACTTATATTAACTTTTTAACACAACTTATTATGAAAAAATCATTTTTCCTTGCAGCTGTTGCAATCACAGTGCTTGCCGGCTGCGCAAAGAATGAGCCTGCACAACTTGCTCAGGAGGAATCAATCACCTTCTTTGCACCGGTTGTAGGTCCTCAGACTAAGGTTTATGGCGAGATCGGTGCAAATTACAACACCGGTGAGTCGTTTGATGTGTGGTGCGTCCACAATACCGCTGACATTACTGAGTGGGGTGGCACTGCATACTTCTCAGATGTTGAAGCTACTTATGACTCTGGTCTCGGTGGATGGACATTGTCTCCAAAGTACTATTGGCCTGCAACAGGAGAACTTTCATTCGTTGCTCTTTCACCGAGCCTTGACAACACTATTGCATACGATCATGCAAACGGATTCCAGATCACTTCTGCATGGAGCCAGGGTGCAAATCAGGATGCAATCGTGGACCTCATGTATTCAGAGCCTACTTTCAACTGTGTAAAGGCAAGCTTTGTGAATGCATACAATGATAATGATGATGACTCAGGAGACTACAAGTACAATGGTGTCGACATCAACTTCAAGCACGCTCTCTCTTACATTCTTTTCAATGTAAAGACAACTGCCAATTACTCTGCAACAACCAAGTTCAGACTGAACACCATCACTCTTTCAGGTGTGTACACTACCGGTACCTTCAATCAGAAGGCTTATGATCCTTGGACAGAGAATACTGCTGGAGCGACAGGAACATATGTAGCATTTACAGACACTCCTGGTCTTGAGTTCGGTAATTCAGCAGTGCTTGCAGCAGCTGCAACAGGTAAGGAGATCATTCTCCTTCCACAGGAATTGACAGCTGGCCAGCAGAAGATCACAGTCAACTATCAGATCAGTACAGATAACGGTACTACCTGGATTGACCAGGTTCAGGAGGTTGACCTCAAGAATGCAACAGTTGCAGAATGGGAGATGGGTAAGAAATATACTTACAACCTCTCTATCGGTATGACAGAGATCATCTTCGATCCTGCTGTTACATACTGGTCTGAGGTAGCTGGTGGTGACATCACTTTCTAATTTCTCTTTTACGCTCTCACAGGCCTGACCGCCTGTGGGAGTGCCAGTCATGAAGACAAGACTTCTCATATTGGCTTCGGTCATGCTCGCCGGATGTACCTTTGACAGGAAGGACGACTTCGATGTGGATTATGCCATCGAGTTCCAGCCTGCCATGTACATGCATTCCGCTCCGTCGGATACGGAGGCTTATCCCGAGGGACAGGAGTTCGGAGTAAGTGCCTGGGTGCTGCCGGAGGATTGCCGATGGGAAGAAGATTGTGCAGACGCTGAGGATTATATGTCTTCAAGCTGCCTTTCTTGCGACGGGAACGGCAGGTGGATGTCTCAGGGTCAGGAATTGTGGCCGTCGAAAGACGAGAGGCTTACATTCCTTGCATATTCTCCATATCGGGAGAGTTGCAGATGCGACAGGTCAGAGGGTGTTGTATGGGATGTGAATGTTCTTGAGAATCAGACAGATCTTCTGTATACCGAGCCGGTTGGCGATATGAGCAAGCTGGAATGCGGCGGTGTGGTGACCTTGCCTTTCAGACATGCCTTGTGTCTTGTTGATTTCCGCGTCAAGCATCGCGTGGAGCCAGGACATAAGATCATAGTGAAAAAGATAACGGTTGACAGGGTCTGCAATCAGGGTACTTTCCGTTCCCTTGCAGAACCTATGTGGGAGATCGATGAGTCGATGGCTCCGCTTGAAATATATGAGGGCAGCTACGAAGTGGGCGAACTGCCGGAGTATATTGGAAGGGAATGGCTGCTGATCCCTCAGGATCTGGATACTCAGGTCACTGTCGAATATGAGTATGAGCATGTGCATGGAGGGGGGCTGAAGATGAATCTCAGTACTGTGTCTCTCAAGACCGCGCTCGAGGCAGGAATGAAATATACTTTCACACTTTCCATAGGAATAGACGATGTGAAGTTCCTGACTGAACTGATAGAACATAGGATGGATTGATGATGAAGATGTCATTTACATATAAGACGTTTATAGGATTGACTGTAGTCATGCTGCTCAGCTGCTGCGTGAAGACGGAACCTGTGTTGATGACAGAGAGTGACAACGAGATATGTTTTTCTGCTCCTGTGATGTCACATTCGACGAAAGCCTTTACTACAGGAGCTATTGGTGATTATCCGAAGGAAGAACATTTTACCGTATCTGCACGTTACACTCCGGGAGATTTTATGTCTTGGGAGGCATCAGTGCCATATTTCGATGATATGGATGCCGGCTACGATGAGACGAAGAACGGATGGACGACGGCTAAGGGTACCGGTGCCAGAACATACTATTGGCCGAACAGCGGAAAGCTCACCTTCGCCGCCTATTCGCCTTCTTCGGCCCCGGAAGACATGACCTCTCTGACCTATGGAAAAGAGGGATTCACATTCACAGGTTTTACTGTCAATCCGGATCCGTCTCAGCAGTACGACCTGCTGTATGCCCCTAGAGCAATGAACAAGACTGCCAGCAGCGCCTGTGGATCAGGCATATATGATGGGGTTGAACTGAACTTCAGACATGCCCTTTCGTGTGTGGAGTTCAAGGTGCGTAACGGATCCAATTATGCGGGTTCTCAGATCCGTATCAATAACATTGAAGTGCTGAATGTCTACCAGAGAGGTTCTTTTACGGAGAATATAGACGTGACTGACGAGAGCGTATATGAAGCATCTCCGCAGTGGACAGACCAAGGCAATGAATTGGGAACTGGATACGGTGTCGTGCCTTCAAGAGTCGAACAGATCGTGGAGGAGGAGGCCAAGCCGCTTGAAGGGGCACGCTCTCTTCTGCTGATTCCTCAGGACTTCAATCATGGCAGCTCGCATGTTACGATACTTATCACTTATGAAACTAAAACCGGAGCGAACTGGATCTCGCAGGCACCAGCTGTGATAGACCTGGTAAACGGTTTCGACTCTGATAAGGACGGATTCGGAGATTCATATTTCAATGATGGAACAAACGAAATCAGGGGCTGGGAGCCAGGAAAGAGGTATACTTATATGATCACTTTCGGACGATATAAGATCTTCTTTACTCCTTCAGTATCAGATTGGTCGGATAGTAATATCCCTCCGGTTTATATATAGAGATTTGTATGAAGAAAGCCATATTCATATTTGTCACACTGCTTGTGGCGGCCGGGTGTAGGAAGGAGCCTGTTCCGGGCGGAAGACCGGATACGGGCGTCCCTATGACCTTTGGAGTCGCTTCCGTCGAATCCATGCAGGGAACAAAGGCCATGATAGAGGATATCAATGACCTTGAGGCGTCTTGCACCCCTGTCACGATATCCCCGTTTGTACTGAATGAAAGCATCGGTGTATGGGCGGATTACGAATACCTCGGAACGACTTTCAACAACCTCCTTTCAAATGTGGAGCTGGCCTTTTATGATAAGGCAGGTGGAAACACAGACGGGTGGAACTACAACTATGGAAAGGATGAGGAATACTGGCAGATGGGAGGAATCTATTACTTCAGAGCCTATTACCCTCAGAAGGCTATCAAGGATGCGATTATCAGTACATCTTCAGCCAAGACCTTCATTGTCAACTATAATACAGAGGTCATGCAGGAGGATATGATGGTCGGTTATGAGTCTGTCCATACTCAGACCGCTCCAGACTTGAGCCAACCTGTCGAAATGCATTTGAAGCATGCAATGGCCGCACTCAGGTTCAACTTCCAGTTCAAGTATACGGAAGATGACGGTAAATACTATGATGAGGACTATCTCACCTCTGTGTGGCTGCGCAATACTGATACTGACGGTTTTACGACAGCCGGAATGATGGTGTATGGTGTGACGGATGACGATGACAATTATTTCCCCGAGCAGATCGATTGGGCGGAGAGCTATCAGCCTGATGTCAGGTTCTATTCATGGAATTATCCGGATGGTGTCCGTTTCGCAAATGAAGATGTCAACGGAGACAAGGATGGTGTTGATGCCTATGACCCTGCAGATGAAGTAAAGGTGGCGACAGCATATTCAATGATGCCGGCATCCGAATCCGAAAAGAGATATGCTAGAAACAACGGATGGATCTATATCATTCCTCAGCGTTCTGACGGTACTGTAGAGCTTTGCTTCACAACCAGAAAGGGTGGCAGTGATAACGTATATAGTGTCAAGCTTCCGTCAGTCACCGGAACCGGGCTCGATGGTATAGATCCGGCTGGCGAATATTGGCTCCCGTCACAAAGATATACATATACCGTGTCAATAACCAAGACGGATCTTGAGATGTACCTCCATCTGTCAGACTGGAATCAGCTGGATTCATCCTATAGCATAACCTTCTAAAATGCCGAAAATGAGACATATATTATACGTAGGTGTGATTTTATTGATGTCCTTGCTCGCTTGTGAGAGGAAGGATGCTGACATCGTAGCTTCAGATGAGGACGTGAGTCTCGAAATAACCTTCTCTGTTCCGGAAATAGCTGTCTCTACAAGAGGATTAGATGATCCCTGGGATGATGATTTGAGTGATTGGACAGCATGGGACAGGTTTACTGACGGTCGTGATCTCTATGAGATTACGATCCTTCTGATAGAGGAGGCAACCGGCGATCTGGTAGGATTCAGGGATATGTATGCGTCGTCTGCCTATACTGATGAATACAATGGCTTCTGGGACGGTTCTGCCGTGATGGATAAGGATACCAAGTCGGGGAGATCTGCCAAGTTTTCGTTCCTGTATGACAAACCTCAGGGCGGAAGGACTATAGAAAAGCTTCGTCGAGGTCATTACCAGATACTGGCAGTCAGCAATTATCGTCCCATATCGGCAGAGATTACAGGTGCAGGTGCGTACGGCGGTCTGAAAGGCGCGATCGGTGCGTCTCTGATCATCGATACTCAGTTTACTGAACTTATTGAGAATATCGAGGATTCGTTCGATGGCGAGTATGGAATTCCTGATTTCAAGAATACCACGATGTACCGCGATCTCTGGACTTTCAACATAGTCACGGATGATAACAATCTCTGCCATCGTCAGCCCCAGCCTTTGACTGCCGTCAGCTATGTTGAACTTACCCCTGGATTGAACAAATTAGATATTGGTCTGGAGAGGACATATGTCCGGGTAAGAATCGAGGTCGAGAACAATTCCGGTCAGGAGACACTTACTGTCAATGATTTTGATTTCTGCGACTGGTTTACGCAGAGGGCGGTCTATCTGTTCAATGACCCGACAGACAATTCACGAAACTATGAGGTGCGTTCCAAGGATGCTTTTGGCAATCCGGGATTGAATACCCACAAGAAGTCACCTGTGCTTAAGGCTGAAAGCGGATGGAACGCTTCGCAGGACAACGCAATTGTGAATTTTGCTGCTCCGGTAGAAATTCCTGCTGGCGAAAGCCGTGTGATTTTTGACGGATATGTGTTCGGAAGCAAGCTGGGTGCGACTGATCCGTCCTATGAGAAGAACGATTCCACATACAAGTACCATCTGGATGTGGAGTTCAAGAATGTCTCGAATTATAATAACGGTTATTATATGGAGACTACGACCCCTCTTACTTCACTAGAAGATTTCAGAGATTACTATGCCGGAGGAGGACATTTTTTCGTAATACAAAGCCAGCATGCAGACAGGGGCAGACGTTTCCTGACGACCGATGCGCTGTCGTCTACAACACTTTCTGCCATGACCCTTGATGATGTGCTTACTGCATTGGAGGGCGTGGAGCCTTATAAATATGTATTTGAATTGGAACCGACCGGTACTGATGATACATATTACATAAAGACATTGGGAAGTACTCCATATTGGTTCGGAGCCTTGAAATATGGAGAGATGCCATCGCTTAACAACATATCCGGAGCAGACTATGTAATGCTGGAAAACACCAATAATGGAGTCCGGGGGCTTGTGCTGGCCAATAGCGGATACTATTTGAATTCAATGAATGATACCGGCGGTGCATGGAACGGAATAGATTTGGGTTCTCAGTTCCAGATGTATCCGGTAAGCGGTAAAGGGGTGGGAACCCCTCATCTGAGTTCGAATATTGACCTGATGCTCATAGATCCTGTTACGGCGGCGGTGTATCCGGTGCAGAATATCAAGAGAAATGATTTCATCAATGTATTGGTTTCTGTTGCATATAATGATATGGACAGCAGCTTTGATATTACTGCCGTTACCGGATGGACTGACAGGGATGAGCAAGTGGAATTTCATTAAAATCGAGAAGGAATGACCAGATTTTTTCATATAGCAGCTTTGTTTTTGGTGTTTCTGAACGTTTCCTGTGTCCGTGAAGAACTGCAGGAGAAGCCGGAGTTCATCAGCGATGAGGAGACTCTCGCTCTTATAGAGTTCACTCATTCGGATTTTGAGGAGATCAATATCTCTACAAAGGCAACTCTGGGGCTTGTTCCGGAGTCGCGCGTACAGAATATGTTCGTCTGCATATTCGTAGGTGACAAACGAGTGTATGCCCATTATTTTGATTCTGCCAACAAACTGGATGATAAAGATCAGGTCCTGGCATCCAATGATAATACATGGTGTGTTGCCAATCGTTCTTCCAATGACCCTTCAGCACAGGAGACCACCGGTCACATCATGATAAAGTCACCTGCATTTTCTGGTGGAACCATCTATCTGATTACCAATATTGATGCTGACATGGTGAACATTTCTCCGGAAAAGCTCAATACTGTCCGTGTCAGGAGCGATCTGGATGATCTTACAGCCTCGTTGAATCAGGAGATCACATCACGAAACGGCTATTTCCCGATGTCATATAAGACGGATATTGATATAGCTGCTGACGGAACAGTGACATTAGGCAGTCAGATAAGCCTTCAAAGAATGGATTCCAAGGTTATGGTGAACATCCGCGTGGCGACTGACAACGAACTTGAGACTACTGAAGACGGGGTGATCACCAAGCAGACCCTGAAGGAATTCATTCCGGAGTCCTGGAGAGTAGTGAACCTGCCGAGAGGAGCATATGTGTTTGGAAAGGATGAAGATTTTGATGAGAGCGGCTATTTCAGTACGGAACCTGTGGTGTTTGAGACAAAAGGAACTCAAAGTTTCATGTATGAGGACAGTAAGGGAGTATCCCATGTGGTGGAAAGCCCTGTCAACGGTTTCTCCCTCTATATGCTTGAAAACAGGGAAGACGCAAAGGCCTCAACAGGAGGCGATTACCACTTGAGGGACAAGCGCGTGAAGGATGCGGACGGCGAGTATACAAAGACGGGTGACAAATGGGTATATGCTCCGGAGGATGCGACTTATCTCGAGATCAAAGGTGAAGTCATAATGACTGTGGACGTGTCTTCAGAGGCAAAGCAACAGCAGCTTTCTGCAGCAGTGACGTATTATATCCATCTTGGAGACTTCATCCATTCCGAAACAGGAGGGGTAGATGCTAAAGACAATTATGATGTTGACAGGAATACCATCTACAACTATACTATTACGATCAAGGGTGTAAGTGAGATCGAGACTGAGGTAACGACATCAAATATCCCTGGAGTAGGACCGAACGATCCGGGCTTTCAGGAAAATGAAACCGGAGCTACCGGACAGGTCTATATTGCGAAAGAGTCGATTTATACTTTTGATGCGCATTATGGGCAAAGAGTATTCTGTTTCGATGCTGCGGCTATAGATGCCGATAATGTGACATGGTATGTCAAGACTCCGTTCGGTAAGGAAGGTGTTCCGGAGAAGGTCGGTGATGTGGAGGTGCCTGCCGGTATGGACTATGGGTGGGTACATTTCCTTTTGAATGCAGTTCAGGCGGACGGAACATATTCTCAGAAGAATTTCCCATGGCCGGGAGATCCTGATGATGGAGAAAAGTATGACTACTATAAGGATGCTTACGGTATATCTGAAGATGACCTGATGGATGTTGTTGAATTCACTCAGTTCATCAAGGACGAAAAGAGGCAATTTGACAGAAATCATGATGACAATCCCAACAATGATGGCGAGGCCAGCAAGTTCCTGAAGGAATACGATGACGCATGGAGAGTATGGTATAACAACAACAACGGAACTTCATATTCTGAAAGTGAGGCTAAGGCAATGACTTATGATGCAGCCGGGAAGGAGTATCCTTGGTGGAGATACAGGATGTATATGACTGTTTTTGTGGATGAGTACTACTATGAAAAAGACCCTATATCCGGAGAGGTGCGAGAGGGACTTTGGAAGGAATTCGTCAACCAGCCTAATCGTCTGATGCATATCCTGTGCGACAATATGAAGAGTTTCGATAAGGAAAGCTCGGCCACAGGTTCTGTCATCACTCTGCGTCAGAGGTCCATCCAGACTCCATATAACCTGTCCAATGCGACAACTGCATGGGGATGCGAGGTGGTTGATGAGTTCAAGGACAGTTACTTGTGGTATTATAATGAAAATGAGACAAAGTCGAATCCGGGAGTGTCAGGTTTGAGCGCAAAGGGCAATACTTCTGAAACCAACGGACTATATAATACCATCAAGCTCTTGAACATCGATCTTGGTTCATCTGTGCAGTGGAACACTTTTGTGGATTACAATCGAGAGAATGATTATGTCCCTGCCGATTATGATTATGCTATTTTCTTCATGCGTCCAGGCTATGTATCGCTCCTCTATTCGATACTGCAGCGAAACAGGGACAATAATGGAAATGGCTATATAGATCCGGACGAAATCAGATGGTATCAGGCTGCAGTTGAGCAGGTTTTCGGATTGTATCTCGGCGGACTGGGACTCAGTGATGAGGCACAGCTGTATCCTTCCCAAGTGGCCGCATTCCCGGCGGATGCTACTTTCCCGGCCGGTCACAGATTTGCCGGTATGTTCAAATGGCAGCTGAAGGTGGTCTCAAGTACATGCAGGACTTCGCTGTCCTCTACCATGCCTATAACCGTATGGGCGGAGGAGGGTGTTTCGATCAGTACCTATAAGAGGTCGTTTGATTGGGGAATAGGTGACCAGTCTCCTTATTCTGTAAGATGCGCCCGAAATCTCGGCATGCCTGCTCCTACCGTGGGTAACATAGGAAATGCCGATGAAAACAATCCAGAAACTTTGGTCAAGATGGTCGCGTCGGGTTCTGATTATAAGTTCGATCTGAGAAATATCAATGCGAAGTCGCTGAGATTCTATACTACCAGAGAACTGGAACCAGGCGACGAATATTCTGAAATGTCAAGGCTTTCCAGCGGATTCATAACCGGTGAGAAGGTGGATTATTCTGATGGATATGCTTCGTTGAAGACTTTACTGGAGAGTGGTGGGTCGCCTTGCCCTGAAGGTTGGAGGACTCCAAATCTGCGTGAAGGCGGTCTGATGTATCTGTATTGTACAAGTTCCAACTGGTGGGACGGGGATACCAATAATGCTGATAATAACGGCTTGACATTGGTCAGTACATATAACTCTCTCGGAGGATATGGTAATGGAAAGAAGGGCGCCAAGAATACGTGGTACCTGGGATATGACTTCGCTTCCCTTCAGCCTGACGGAACTGATCTGAATGTCCGCTGTGTGAAGGATGATGATCCTGCTACATGGTAGGGTTTCCCTTTTGGTCAATTACCAGAGGCGGCAGGCCCTGATCAGCCTGTGGGCGTTTTCGTAGTAGTTTTCCGAGCCCGGAATCAGCGAATTTACGCGGACCAGATGCGAGGCGTGGATGAATTCTCCGCCTCCCAGGTAGATGCCTACATGGGTGATCCTTCCGGTCTCGGTGTTGCCGAAGAAGATCAGGTCTCCGCGGCCTAGGTTCCTTATTGCTGTCCTGGCCTTTTCTGCATCATATGATTCCTTTACCTGTGCTTCCGTAACACCCTCTGTGTCTTTGCGGGGAACTTCGATCTCTTTGCCGCATTTTATCTGCTGGGATGCGTTCCTTGGCAGCATTATGTCGTTCATCAGGAAACAGATGCGCACCAGGCCGCTGCAGTCCACTCCATTCGAAGACATGCCTCCCCACAGATATGGCACTCCCTGAAGGGCGTATGCGGCGCGGATCACAGCTTCCATCTTCTCTGCACTCACCAGACCTTCTGCAGTGTCTCCCATGCGGATGTCAGTGCGCTCTCCCAGCAGCCTTACATTCTCCTTGAGCACCCATCCTCTTCTTCCTGAAGGCAGCATCACCTCCACCCATCTTCCGTGTTTTCCTGATGGGCTTGGACTGCCTTTCACCTTCGGAGCCACCCTCATCACGTCACCGCCGACCAGATCGCAGATGATGTCCGGGTTGCTGTTTGTCGGAGTGGTGTAGACGTGGCCATGCTGGGCCGTGAAGATGTACTTTGGAGTTTCCTCGTACTCTTTGATCTGCTCCGGAGTCATCTCGACCAGTGTCTTTTCCGTAGTCCAGGCCTTGTATGGCTGAGGAGAAACTATTTCCCTCCAGTATCCGTCTTCTGAGACGATTTCCACTATGGTTCCCATCAGTTCCTGGGTCTCCAGGGCCGATTCATAGTCCGGCTGGAGCCTCATGTAACATGTTGAGGTTTCAACTACTGCCATTCGTTTTTCCTGTGCTCCGGCTGTAAGGGCGAAGATTGCCGCAGCAAGCGAAATAAGTATCTTTTTCATATCTGTAGCTTTTAACAGTTTTGTGCAGAATGCAGCCATGCCATCTGCAAAAGTATAAAATTTAATGACTACTTTTGCACTCTATGTCAGATGGATTTGAAAAATACGGTTTTCCGGATGGAAAACGATACAACTCGTTTGTCGGCTATTTCAAGCGCAGGTATGGCGAGCGTCTGCAGAAGATCGTTCTGGACGCCGGGTTTACATGTCCCAACCGTGACGGAACGGTTGGGCGCGGCGGCTGCACCTACTGTGACAATGCCGCATTCCATCCGTCCTACAGCACTGCAGGCAAAAGCCTGCATCAGCAGCTGGACGAGGGCATAGAGTTTCATAAGGTTCGCTATCGTACCACTGAGCACTATCTTGCTTATTTTCAGTCGTTTTCCAATACTTATGCTCCTCTTGAGCGGCTTCGTCATCTGTATGAGGAGGCTCTTTCGCATCCTTCGGTTGTCGGTCTTGTCATAGGTACGCGTCCGGACTGTGTGGATGAGGAGAAGCTGGACTATCTTTCTGATCTGGCGCACGGGAGGGTGCTGGGCGGCTGGTCACGCTCGCTGGCTGGGGAGCCGTCGCGGACTGCTCCGGTCATCGTCGTGGAGTACGGCATAGAGTCGTGCTACGACACGACTCTGCAGCGCATCAACCGCGGTCATGATTTTGCCACGGCACGACGTGCCGTGGCGATGACCGCGGCGCGGGGCCTGGATGTCGGGGCGCATTTCATTCTCGGTCTGCCTGGCGAGACGCGACAGATGATGCTGGATTCGTGTGCGCTTATCAATGAACTCCCGTTGAGGTCGGTCAAGTTCCACCAGCTGCAGATCGTCAAGGGTACACGGATGGAGCAGGAATATGCCGCGGCTCCTCAGGATTTCGAGCGTTTCACTCTTGACGAGTACCTGGACCTGTTTGCCGATATGCTGGAGCTTCTGCGCCCCGACCTCAGCATCGAGCGCTTCGTCGGCGAAGTCCCGCCGCGTTTCGTCAATGAGACCCCGTGGGGCCTCATCCGAAACGTCGAGCTCCTTCGCCTCCTCGACCAGCGCCTCGAGGCCCGCCAGACCTGGCAGGGCCGCCTGCTCTAGATTTTTCATGGTCATGTAAACCCTTGCCTGTCAATTAGATGCCTACCAACACGGTGGGTCTTTTTGACCCACCGTGTCAGGTGCTATGTTGCTGAGCGTGAGGCTGTCACCGTGTCCGGTGCTATGTTGCTGAGCGTGAGATTGTTACGTGACTATGTCCGCAGGGCGGCGGGGTGCCTTCGTGGTCTTTTCTATCTGTTGCGAATTACTTTTATTTGGATAAGTTGGCGTTTCGCCAGCTGCGGTGCATATAAGTCATTGTGTATCTCTTTAGCAAAACCCTTGGGACAGGCGATCGTGCTCTGGTGCGTTCTGTGGCATGTTGCGATTCCTACTGGTGCCTGCTTCTGCACCCTTGGGAGTTTGAATCTGCATTTTGTGCGCTGTGTGCCACATTGGTCCTCCCAAAGGTTTTGCTGTCATTTCATACAGAAATACCTCCATTTTGTACAATAATGGTTGCCGGTTTGTTTGTCAGTCAATAAAATATTACCTTTGGGCTGCAATTCAATATAGGTAATGATATATCTGTTTACATTGATTGTCATTCGGTTCTGCACTCCTTGTCATCCTGAGCGTAGCGAAGGATCTTTATTGTAAAGATGCTTCACTTTGTTCAGCATGACAGTTAACAGACCATATCGGCATTTATTGTAAACTAATATGTCATCCTATATTCAAACCGAAATCATTATGCAACTGAAAAACGGCGCTGTCCTCGAAGGCGGCAAGTACAGGATAGAGAAGCTGCTCGGTCAGGGCGGCTTCGGAATAACCTATCTGGCCATCCAGTCCGGCCTTAACCGCAAGGTGGCGATCAAGGAGTTTTTTATGAAGGATCTTTGCAATCGTGATGATGAAACTTCTCACGTGAGTGTCCCGTCCTTGGGTAGCCAGGAACTTGTCAGCAGGTTCAAGGATAAGTTCCTTAAGGAAGCTGCTACGATTGCTGCAATGGAGAATGAACATATAGTACGCATATACGATATCTTCGAGGAGAACGGAACCGCATACTATGTTATGGAGTACCTGGGCGAGGATAATCTTCAGTCCAGGATTCCAGCCTCGGGCATGCCTTACCAGGAAGCTGTAGGTTATATAAGACAAATTGCAGCAGCTTTGGGCTAATCCACTCTCAGAACATACTGCATCTTGACATCAAGCCTTCAAATGTACTTTTCCGTAAAGGAACCGATGCAGTGCTGATTGATTTCGGTGTCTCGAAACACTATGACGGTGAAGGAGGCAGCCAGACCAGCTCGACCCCAGTGGGCTTGAGCCGTGGCTATGCTCCGTTGGAGCAGAACAAGGCCGGCGGCGTATCGCAGTTCACTCCGTCTACCGATATCTATGCACTGGGTGCGACTTTTTACAAATTAGTGACCGGCCAGACTCCTCCTGAGGCAGACGAGGTCAATGAGAACGGCCTTCCGGCATTCCCTTCATCTGTTCCTTTCCCAATAGCTTCTGTGATAGAGAAAGCCATGGAGCCGAAACGCAAAGACCGCCCTCAGAGTATAGATGAGTTCCTTGCTATTCTGGATTCGGCTTTGAAGAACATTGTGCAGACTCAAAATGATGAACCTGTAGACCCCGACCCGATTATGATTCAGCCGGAAGATCTTGATCCGGAGCCGGTTGCCGATCCATCTGACGATAAGACCACTTTCGGAAATGACATAGTCCATGACCCCGCTAAGCCGTCTCGTCCGGCATCAAAGTCATCTTCTCAGACTCCCCAATCTTCTCCGAAGAAGAAATCGAGCAAATGGCTGTGGTGGTTTTTGGGTATAATATCCGTATTGTTTTTAATAGACTTGTGTGCAGATTCCGATAATGAAGAGGAATCTGTATCTGAACCGACCGGTTACTATATTGAACATGGATTTGTCGATCTAGGTCTTCCATCCGGCTTGAAATGGGCAACCTGCAACGTAGGTGCTTCGAGTCCGGAAGAATACGGTGTTTACTTTGCTTGGGGCGATACTACAACCAATAAGGAATATAATTCTGACGAATGTACGTCATGGAATAAATCATGGGGTGACATCGGAGGAGACTCCAGCCGTGACGCAGCGACCGCCAGGTGGGGCGACGGCTGGCGTATGCCGACGGAAACAGAATTTCAGGAACTGCTTGATAACTGTACCTGGGAATGGATAACTCTGAATGGTAATAACGGTTGCAAGGTCACCGGTCCCAACGGCAACAGCATCTTCCTCCCGGCTGCGGGCTGGCGCCACGGTGCTGATGAGCGCAATGTTGGTTCGAGCGGCCTCTACTGGAGCTCTACGCCTTACGAGAGCAGTACCGGCATCGCGTGCAGCCTCTACTGCCTCGAGGACCGCCACTTCGTGAAGACTGCCCACCGTTACGACGGGCGCAGTGTCCGCCCTGTCCTAGAAGATTAGAAACAGGCGGGAGCCTGTTCATTGATTTATTTGATTCATTTGATTTATTTACGTGCTGCATTTAAGGCAGCACGTTTTGTTGAATACAATCGTGTCTGTGCAGCGGGTTGACAATATTTATGTGAAGATCCTTCGCTGGCGCTCAGGATGACAGAGATGCGCTCAGGATGACAGTGTGTCATTCTGTATGACCTTTGGATGCTCCGTATTACATGTTATTCGAGATGCTCTAGTTGTCATGTTGAGCGGAGCGAAACATCTTTCGCACTATTCCGCCTCACTGTTATTTCTCTCGCTTTGCTCAAGCGACTTTGTCGATTTCGATCGAGCGTTCCACTGTCATTTCGACCGAGCGCGCCCCATTGTCATGTTGAGCGAAGCGAAACATCTTTCACACCATTCCGCCCACTGTTATTTCGACCGAGCAGAGCGAGTGGAGAAATCTGTATGCTATGCGCGGCACCGTCGTCGGAATATACGGTCTCCGACGACTACAGCGCAGGCGCTGCGGGGAGCTCGACCCTGAGGGGCTCTCCTCGCGCCTGGCTGTTGCCTGAATGTCACCCCAAATGTCCAGGTTGAGCTTTTTCATAGAAATCCGTCACCCCAAATGTTCAGGTGACCCTGAAAGTTGCAGTTTTATGGGTACGTAATGCACTGTCTATGAATCGTTTGACCATCAACACGGTGGGTCAAAATGCCCACCGTGTTGATGGTTATGTTGTTGAGGGTGAGGGAGTTACGTGACCATGTCGGCAGGGCGGCGGGGTGCCTTTGCGGTCTTTTCTATCTGTTGCGAAATGCCATTGTGTAGAGTGGATGCTGTTTCGGCAGTTGCGGTGCATGTAAGTCATTGTGTATCTCTGTTGCGAAACCCTTAGGACAGGAGATTGTGCTCTGGTGCGTTCTGTGGCATGTTGCGATTCCTACTGGTGCATGATTCTGCACCCTTGGGAGTTTGAATCTGCATTTTGTGCGCTGTATGCCACATTGGTCCTCCCAAGGGTTTTGCTGTCATGATACTTTACTGGTGTAACCTGCTCGAAGGGCTAAAAATTTTATCCTTTAAGCACGCTTCGGGTGGTGACGGAGTGCTTGGTCACGAAATGCCCCAAACTCGGCCAAGCGGTGTGCATTTTATGCTGAAATGCATGTTTGCGGTACCGCTTGTGCCTGAATCTCTCGAAACTCGTCCAAGCTGTCCTACCTATGGAAACGCGGAGTTCTGCATGTGATCCGCAAAGATCCTTCGCTTCGCCCAGGATGACAGAGAGATGCTCAGGATGACAGAGAGATGCTCAGGATGACAGAGAGACGCTCAGGATGACAGTGAGGCGTTCAGTGTTCAAGATCCTTCGCTGGCGCTCAGGATGACAGGGATGCGCTTAGGATGACATGTTGTTTGAAATGCTCAAGTTGTCATGTTGAGCGCTAGCGAAACATCTTTCGCACTATTCTGCTCACTGTCATTTTGCCCGAGCCTTCCACTGTCATTTCGACCGAGCGGAGCGAGTGGAGAAATCTGCCCAATCGGCCTGCCACCTGTCATTTCGCCCGAGCGGTCTACTTGTGTGCCTCACTGTCATTTCGACCGAGCGGAGCGAGTGGAGAAATCTGTTTGTTATGCGCGGCACCGTCGTCGGAATATACGGTCTCCGACGACTACAGCGCAGGCGCTGCGGGGAGCTCACCCTGCAGGGCTCTCCTCGCGCCTGGCTGTTGCCTTTTAGCCCCTTATTATGTATACGTACGTGCTCGAAGGGCTCCGGATTTTGCTTTTTGTGCACATAGCTTGGTTTGCTGATCATTTTTTTTGCATCATATCTCGGCTGGATAATATGATTTATGCTGTAAAATTTAGTACCTTTGTATGATCTGGTAATTGTCTGAGGCTATGAACCGGACAAGATGGATCTTGATAAGAATTTTAATCTGAAGGAATGAAAAGAATATTTGTTTTTATCGCTGCATGCGCATGCATTAGTGCCTGTGGTACTGCTTCCAAGGTGACACCGACAGATAATCCCGAGAACTCTGGTGTTGAACCTGGTATGACTCGCGTCGATACCGTGTGTTACCTTTTAGGGGCAAATACCGGAATTATGATTAATACAAATGATTTTTTTGAGAATATCGATGAGATGAATGTCGATATGCTCATGAAGGGTTTTGCTGATGCAATGAATGCAGGCAAGCCAGAAATCATGAATCCGTATGCGTCTCTTCAGGATACTGTGTGGGTTCAGAAATTTCAGGTGAACCCATACGACATGAATCAGATATTGAATGATTACCTCGCTGACCGTGCAGCAGAAAAGGCAGAGCTCCAGAAGACCGGAGGTGCAGGTGACTGAAAGCGGTCTTCAGTATGTGATGCATAGTGCAGGGGCGGGTGAAAAGGTCGGTCCTGACGATACTGTTGTGGTAAATTATAGGGGAACCCTTATTGACGGAACTGAGTTTGATTCAAATGATGGTGTTGAATTCAGTCCTGCAAGGTTGATCGAGGGTATGGCAGAAGGACTTGAACTGCTAGCAAAAGGGGGCAAGGCTACTTTTTATATCCCGGCAGATCTGGCATACGGAGAAAACGCTCCGAGAGGATCGGTGATCAAGCCGAATTCTGTAGTGGTATTCGAGGTTGAAGTGGTTGACATAATCAGGAATTAGATATAACTTTGTTGGTTGCAATAAACTAAAAAATATGAATAAGAAATTCAATAGAACATTGGTGACCTGTGCGCTTCCATACGCCAACGGTCCCGTGCACATCGGCCACCTTGCCGGTGTATATGTGCCTGCAGATATATATGTGAGGTACTTGAGGATGAGAGGAGAGGATGTCCTCTATGTCTGCGGATCGGATGAGCACGGAGTGCCTATCACCATCAAGGCGCAGAAGGAGGGATGTACTCCGCAGGATATCGTGGACAGATATCATAAGATCATCAAGAATTCGTTCACAGGACTCGGAATCAATTTCGACATATATTCCAGAACATCTTCAAAGACCCATCATAAGAACGCGGCAGACTATTTCCGCAAGCTTTATGATGAGGGTAAGTTCATCGAGAAGGTGAGCGAGCAGTATTATGACGAGGAGACAAAGACCTTCCTTGCTGACCGCTACATCACCGGTACATGTCCGCGTTGCGGCGCAGAGGGAGCCTATGGCGACCAGTGCGAGAAGTGCGGCGCGACCCTCAGCCCTGACGAGCTGATCAATCCTAAGTCGGCGCTCAGCGGCGGCGAGCTCGTCAAGAAGGAGACCAAGCATTGGTATCTGCCTCTCGACCAATACGAGAAGTGGCTCTCAGAGTGGATCCTCGACGGACACAAGGAGTGGAGGAGCAATGTGTACGGTCAGTGCAAGAGCTGGATCGACGGCGGCCTTCAGCCACGTGCCGTGAGCCGTGACCTCAACTGGGGTGTTCCTGTTCCTGTAGAAGGCTCGGAGGGCAAGGTTCTCTACGTGTGGTTCGATGCCCCAATCGGATATATTTCAAACACTCAGGAGCTTCTGCCTCAGAGCTGGGAGAAGTGGTGGAAGAGCGAGGATACCAAGCTCGTGCACTTCATCGGAAAGGATAATATCGTGTTCCACTGCATCGTCTTCCCTTCAATGTTGAAGGCTGACGGCAGCTACATTCTCCCTGACAACGTCCCTGCAAATGAGTTCCTCAACCTCGAGGGCGACAAGATCTCGACATCACGCGGATGGGCTGTATGGCTCCACGAATATCTCGAGCAGTTCCCTGGACAGGAAGATGTGCTCCGTTATGTCCTCACAGCGAATGCTCCTGAGACAAAGGACAACGACTTCTCATGGAAGGATTTCCAGGCGCGCAATAACAGCGAGCTTGTGGCTATTCTGGGAAACTTCGTGAACCGTGCTGTGGTTCTTACACATAAGTATTTTGACGGCAAGGTGCCTGCAGACCTCAAGCCTGAGGCTGTAGATGCAGAGACTCTGGCACAGATCCAGCCTTTGCGTGAGGCTATGGAGAAATACCTGGAGGGCTACAAGTTCCGCGAGGCCCTCAAGGAGGCCATGAACATCGCACGTCTTGGAAACAAGTATCTTACTGATACAGAGCCATGGAAGGTGGCTAAGACAGACATGGACAGGACCGCTTCGATCCTGAACGTCTCTCTTCAGATCTGCGCTTCGCTTGCAATCGCCTTCGAGCCTTTCCTTCCGTTCTCGGCAGAGAAGCTCCGCAGCATCCTCAATGTGGGAATCGTAGCGGGTACAGACCATCGCGAAGGCGAAGAACTGTCCGACTGTCATTCTGAGCGAAGCGAAGAATCTTTATACGAGAATCGTTACAAGGCAGGCGAGGGGGCAGCACTTCATACATCTTCTACTGTCATTTCGAGCGAAGTCGAGAAATCCCTCTCCCTCTCTTGGGACGACCTCGGCAAGACATCTATCCTTCCAGCAGGCCATCAGCTCAACCCTGCAACCCTTCTCTTCGCCAAGATTGAGGACGAGGTCGTGGACGCTCAGATAGCTCGCCTTGAGGCGATCCGCGCAGAGCGCGAGGCGGCTGCGAAGGCAGCCGAGGCAGATGTGGTGACACCGCAGAAGGAAGAGTGCACGTTCGATGACTTCCAGAAGATGGACATAAGGACAGCGACAGTCCTCGAGGCTGAGCGTGTCCCTAAGACTGACAAGCTCCTGAAGCTCACCATTGATACCGGCATCGACAAGAGAGTGATTGTGTCAGGCATCGCCGAGCAGTATTCTCCGGAGGAGATGGTCGGCAAGCAGATCTGCATTCTCGCCAACCTTGCACCGCGCAAGATCCGTGGCATAGAGTCCAAGGGAATGATCCTCATGGCTCGCCAGAACGATGGCAAGATGCGTTTCATTACTCCGCAGGAGACCCTCTGCAACGGTGCTGAAATAGGATAATATATACCTGAATCATGAAAAGCTTTTTAAGACTTATCGCTGTTGCCGTATTCTCAATGAGTGCGGCGACCGCTTTTGCCCAGAGCGGCTATCAGATGCGTGGAGACCATATTTACTACGGTAATATCATTCTTCATGATGCCGATCCTGATACTTTCCTGGATCTTGGATATGGCTATGCGAAGGACAGGAATAATGTCTGGTGGGAGGGGAGAATTCTGCCTATGGTGGACGCCAGGACATTCAGTCTTAAAAATGCCTATGCCGGTCATCCGAATGTTCGCCCGGGTCAGCCAAATCCACAGCCTGGCCAGCCGAACATAATCCCGCAGGTGCCGAACTCCGGTACTCGTCCTGAAGTGCACCATGTTGACCGTCCTGATGTGCGGCCAGGGGATCATCCTGGCGGACATCCTGGAGCATGCTCTGGTGTGCATTACCAGAGAGGCTACGAAATTGCCGGCAATAATGTGTATTATAACGGTCAGCCTGTGAGCGGTGTGTCAGTTTCTTCTTTCAGGGATCTTGGCTGGGGCTATGCCAAGGATAAGTACAAGGTCTATTACGAAGGAAGGAGGATGGATGCCAGGGTGAGCAGCTTCAAGGTTCTTTCCGACGGGTATGCACTTGACAATTTCGATGTATATTACTATGGCGAAGAGATCGACGCTTCTACATCAAGGTTCACCGTGCTCTCTGAGGGTTATGCAAAGGATGCTTTTGATGCATATTATTGCGGCAAGGAGGTGAAGGGATCTGTGGCAAGCTCCTTTGTGGTCCTTGGCAATGGCTATGCAAAGGATTCGTTTGATACATATTACTTAGGCAAGAAGGTGGATTGACGATGATAAACACTGAATATTATAAGGACCTGACCAAGATGAATACCTTCGGAATGAAGGTGAAGGCGCGCTGTTTCATCGAATATGATTCCGTGGCGGATCTTGTTGATATAGAGTTCTCGGAACTGGCTCGTCCGGTTCTGCATATCGGTGGCGGCAGCAATCTCCTCTTTACCGACGATTTCAAGGGTACTGTCCTGCATTCCAAGATCAACTTCATAGAGATCCTGGATGACTGTCATTTCGACCAAGCGAAGCGCGTGGAGAAATCTGTCCTGGTCTCCGTCGGCGCAGGCGTAGTCTTCGACGACTTCTGCGCCTGGGCTGCAAAGGAAGGACTGTGGGGCGTGGAGAATCTGTCATACATTCCAGGGGAAGTGGGAGCGTCTGCTGTTCAGAACATAGGCGCGTATGGTGTTGAGGTAAAGGATGTTATCCGTAAGGTGTATTGTTATGATACCGTCGAGGAGGAGTTTGTGAGCTTCGGGGTAGAGGAGTGTGGCTATGGTTACCGTGATTCGATCTTCAAGAATCCTGATATCAAGGGACGTTACATCGTCACCCACGTTGTGTTTGCTCTCAGTCGCGAACCTCAGCCAAGACTGGACTATGGTCATCTTCGTGATGCGGTCGTTCAAGCTGCTGCTCCGACTGCCGGCACGATGGACTGCCAGGATGGACATGCTCCTGACTGTCATTTCGACCGAGCAGAGCGAGTGGAGAAATCTATCACACCGTCTCTGATCAGGAAAGTCATCATCAAGATCCGTAAGGAGAAGCTCCCGGAGCCGTCGGTGATGGGAAGTGCGGGAAGTTTCTTCAAGAATCCAGTCATCACTCTGGAGCATTTCCAGCGCATAGAGGCGGCCGCCAAGGCGGAATTCGGCCCGGACTACAAGGTGCCGCATTATATTATTCCGGTAGAGTCCGCTGTCACCCAGTCTGACTCGTCTGTCATTTCTGTTCCATTCGCTTCAGCGACTTCGTCGATTTCGAGCGATGCCGGTCACTCTGTCATTGCGAGCGATGCTGGTCATTCTGTCATTTCGAGCGAGGCCGAAGGCCGAGTCGAGAAATCTCCTATGGTGAAAGTGCCTGCAGCATGGATGATCGAGCAGTGCGGCTGGAAGGGCCGCCGCAGCGGAGGCGCCGCTGTGTATGAAAAACAGCCGCTCGTCATAGTGAATTATACAGGAGAAGCATACCCTGAAGAAATCATAGGATTGGAAAAGCGCATCATCGCCTCGGTCAAGGCTAAATTCGGTGTCGAACTACATCCTGAAGTGGAACATATTTAACCTCCTGACCCGTCCCAAAGCACAAAAACGGCCTATTTTGTTCTTCGGGACGCAAAATCAAGATCGAAAGCACAAATACGGGCGTTTTTGTGCTTTGGAGCAGGAAAATAGAGACGAAACGGGGATTCAAGACTAAAGCCCATAAACAAGATAACTAAAATCAAGACGATATGAATACGCATTTCAAGGCATTTGTTACGGCATCATTGTCAGTCTTTCTGATGACGGGGCTGATGGTCGGATGTACGGACGAACCTCAGCAGGATGTGCCTGATACGCCTCAGGAGAAGCCTGGGACAGAAGATCCGACACCGGGTGATGAAGTGATTTCTGCCGGAGATGCCGGAGAAGTTCAGTATGAGATCATCAATCCTGAAGGTGGCGACACCGGGCAGGAAATAGGAAAGCCGGCTGTAGTCGAGGGTGCGGGAGACCTTCAGATGAGCATTAGTCAGACCAGTTCTTATACCGATCCGGACGGGACGGTCTTCACCTGCGAGCCGGAGGCCAGGATAAATGTAAGTGTCGGGCTTGATACCGTTTATGCAAAGGATTTCAATGAGTTGACAGAGCTTCTTGAGTATGTCGATCCGACATATTCCGAAGAGGGTGAGGAACCTGTTACGCATAATATAGACCAGCAGTTCCGTTTCGGAGAACAGACGATAGATCTGGATATGGACTACGAGGTATATACCTACCGGAACTCCCTCGGTCAGAACATCGGGATGCCGTACATAGAGCTGAGAGAGGCTGATTTTGGAGAAGGAGGAGGTGCGTCTGCCGGCGAGATCACCCGTTCGTCCGAGGCTGGAAGAGCAATGGCCGTATGCAGCCCGTCAGTGACGATAAGGAGGGCTGAACCAGCTACCAGGACCATTGAGGTTGAGGATACGGCTGCATATAATGTCAGCGTACATTTCGGAGTGATGGTGGCTCCGAAGAATATCGCCGGAGCGGAAAACAAGTTCGAGATTGTGGAGTTCGAAGTGCAGTATATAGGTATGGTTCCGCATACTGACACTTACCCGGGTGCGGAGCTGTCGTACCGGGTTGAGGATGGTGAGGGGAATGCTCTGGAGGGCAATGAGTTCACGGTGGTGCCGGGGAGCAGCTTTATGCTGAATGTGGTCCAGAACAGCTCTTATACCGATCAGGACGGAGCCTTGTCTGCAGATCCTGTGGCCTGGACGAGGATTACAGCTCCCGATACTTTGAGCATAGACACTGCGGAGGAGCTGCCTGCTTTGCTTGACAAGGTGGTGATTGAAACCGGGGCAGACGAACTTGAGGGCAATCTGCCTTATTACAGGTTTGAGACTGCTGTGCCTGATGGCGAGGTGTCCGTGGCGGAGGTCTCCAGGTCCGGCGACGGTAAGACTATAGTCTATAAGGCTGCGGCAACGTATAGGCAGAAGGCGGTACCTGTCAATATGGATGGTGCACAAGAGTTGGAGTTTACATATGTTGTGGAGTACTTGGGCAAGGTGTCTGTCAGGCTTGTTGATGTGACATATGATCAGGATGTGATATGGGAGGATGCCCACCATAATATCTATACCAACTCGCAGTGCGTTGTCACAAGAAATGCCAGGTATTCTGACGGTACAGTCGTGGAGAGCAAGTTCTATAGTACGAAGAATTTTGTGCAGCCTGTTGTTACTGGTACATTTAAGGATACAACAGGTGAAATAGAAGATACAAATTATGGCCTAACGAAAAATGTTAATTCTTTTATTAATCATCTTGCCACCGGCGTCCCTGACTTGGAGCATTTGAGCTATGAAACAGCTTGTGGAGATAGTTTGCACGTATATTTACCGGCATACAGAGGACCAGTAGGAGTATGGACTGCATACAAACATCAAGATACAAATGAGCTTTATAGCGAATCGGGAAAAATAGAAGGTTGGTATGGTAAACAATTTGGCTATAGGTCTAATATGTATGCTGATTATTATATTGGGAAAACTATTCGAGAATACAAAATCGACCTTATCTACAAAGACCGTTTCTTCTGTATAGATGGACAGCTCTTTACGTTCGATCCATTGGAGCATAAGCATAGCTGGAGTGTGGAGACAATCGAAACCCCGGATCGCGGCACTTGCGCCCTCCATACCCTAAGGGCCGATGTCACCTGGCTTGGTCGTGACTTCGTATATATGGTAGTGGACACGGTATATGTAAAGCAGCCTTCCGTGGCCACGGCCGCTCCTGCCAGTTCGTCATACCCGACCCGATCATCCTGTACGTCATACCCGACCCGATCGGGTATCTCCTCCCGTTCCGGCAGCCCGTATGTCGATGCCCCTGAGTATCAGCAGAATGAGGCCGGTGGTCTGACCCTTTCGACCGGAACCCTTCCCGACAGTGCCCCATACACCGAGCACACCGTCATCCGCCCGGACGGCACCCGCACAACGTTCCGCCGCGAAGGCATCGTCCCCGACATCTCCTTTGATGTCCCCGGCAAGAAATAATACCTGCAAGTAAAAAGTTTCTTACTAAATTGTTTTTTACTAAAAGGTTTCTTACTTTTGTGCGTCGGTAAGAAATGATATGATTATGAACGGACAGAAATTCATATTCGGCAGGCCTGTGGAGGGGGAATTCTTCACAGATCGTGAGGCTGAAACCGCTCGGCTGAAAGCCAACTTCCAAGGGGGAGTAAATACTTTCCTGCTGTCTCCAAGACGTTGGGGCAAGACTTCCCTGTTGAAGAAGGTTATGAAGGAAGTTGAGTCTAAGGATATCAAGGTGGTGTTTGTGGATGTGTTCAAGTGCAGGACTGCCTTGGAATTCAGTGAGGTGATAGCTTCTGCTGTTCTTTCGCAGACTGCATCTAGAACTGATGAGTTTCTGGAAAATGCCAGGGCTTTTCTCGGTAGAATTAACCTTGGGGTCAGTTTGTCTCCCGATCCGGCTACCGGACTGGATATCCGTTTAGGTCTGTTCGACGAAGAGGCGGACATAACCAATGCCCTACTTACCCCACAGAAGATTGCAGAAAAGAAACACATCCGTCTTGTTGTCTGCATAGATGAATTCCAGCAGATAGGTGAGTTTGCGGACAGCCTTACGTTTCAGAAGGAACTCAGGACTGTGTGGCAGCATCAGCAAGATGTGACATACTGCCTTTTCGGAAGCAAGAAGCATATGATGGAAAGTCTCTTTGATACGCCTCAGAAACCGTTCTATAAATTTGGCGATATCATATATCTGAAGACTATACCGCTGAATTATTGGCTGGATTACATTACTTCCAGGTTCTCGGAAGCTGGTAAGTCTATCAGTGCAGAACAGGTCATAAGTATATGTGAAACTGTCGGATATCATTCCTCTTATGTACAGCAGTTGAGCTGGTATGTGTTCCTGAACTCATCAGAAATAGTTACTGAAGATGATCTTGAAGTGGGCATAAATGAGCTCTTGGTGCAGAATACCGCTTTGTACGAGAGTTGGACAGAGAGTCTGCCTGCATATCAGATGAGATATCTGATGGCCGTGGCAGATGGCATACACGAGGGTTTCTCTTCAGCCGAGGTTATCAGTAGATATCGTCTGGGGTCGTCTGCAAATGTAGTTGCTCTGAAAAAGGCTCTGTTGGATAAAAGTCTTATCTACACCGAGGATAAGAAAGTATACTTGTCTGATCCTGTCATGGGCATGTGGTTAAAGAAATAATATAGAAAAAAGATATGAGTTCATTTGTAGTAGAAGGCGGGCATAAGCTCAGCGGAACAATCAGACCTCAGGGCGCGAAGAATGAGGCCCTTCAGGTGATCAGTGCAGTCCTCATGACTTCCGAGGAGGTTACCATTTCAAATATTCCTGAAATATTGGATGTGCGCAACCTTATTCTTCTTTTGGAGGGAATGGGTGTCAAGGTCACCCGTCATGAGAAGGGTGTATATACGTTCAAGGCGGATGAGATAGACCGCGGCTACATCATGAGCGCTGATTTTGTGGCAAAGTGTGCCAAGCTCAGAGGGTCTGTGATGGTCGTGGGACCGCTTCTTGCACGTTTTGGACAGGCTTATTTCCCTAAGCCTGGCGGAGACCAGATAGGTCGCCGCAGGGTGGATACCCATATCCTTGGTTTCATGAATCTGGGAGCAGAGCAGGAATATGTTCATGAGAAACGCGCATTCTATCTGCATGTACCCGAGGGTAAATGTCTGGAAGGCAGATATATGCTTCTGGACGAGGCATCCGTTACCGGTACTGCCAATATAGTCATGGCGGCATGTCTGGCGAAAGGTGTGACTACCATCTATAATGCGGCCTGCGAACCATATCTTCAGCAGCTTTGCAAGATGCTTGTGCGCATGGGAGCAAAGATAGAAGGTATCGCATCTAACCGTCTGACCATCACCGGGGTGGACTCTCTCGGCGGCACCGAGCATAAGATTTTGCCTGACATGATCGAGATCGGTTCCTTCATTGCCCTTGCCGCATTGAACCGCAGCAGCATCACCATAAAGGACGTGGCATATGATGAACTCGGTATAATCCCTGAGAGTTTCCGCAGACTTGGTGTCAACCTCGAACGTCGCGGGGACGATATATTTGTTCCGGAACAGGAAAGCTATGTTATCGATTCATTTCTTGATGGATCTATCATGACAATCGCGGACGCTCCATGGCCGGGTCTTTCTCCTGACCTTCTTAGTGTGATGCTGGTCACTGCCACTCAGTGCAAGGGTAGCGTGCTGATCCATCAGAAGATGTTCGAGAGCCGTCTTTTCTTTGTCGACAAGCTCATAGATATGGGTGCTCAGATCATTCTATGTGACCCGCACAGGGCAGTCGTCGTGGGACATGATCATACATACAGACTCAGAGCCGGCAACATGACGTCTCCTGATATCCGTGCCGGTATTGCCCTTCTCATTGCAGCCATGTCTGCAAAGGGCACAAGCGTAATCAGCAATATTGACCAGATTGACCGAGGATACGAGGACATCGACATCCGTCTGAATGCTCTTGGTGCCCGAATTACCAGGCAATAGCCTGGTGCGCAAATTATTGTGCGCCAATTGCTTACGCAAACCGCGTGCGCCCCAAAGGGAGCACGCGGTTTGCGTAATGTGCTGAGAGCCAGGTCGCTATGCGCCAGGCTGTTTTTTGCGGATGACGTTGAGTCCGTCGCGTAAGGGGAGGATGACCGACTCGACGCGAGGGTCTGCCGAGACCATGTCGTTGAAACGAGCGATGCCGAGGGTCTGCTTGTCCTGCGGAAGCGGGTCCTGGCAGACCTTGCCGTCCCAAAGGACGTTGTCTGCGAGGATGAGTCCGCCAGGGCGGACCATGTCGAAGACAAGGTCGTAGTACTCGCAGTATTCACGTTTGTTGGCGTCGATGTATACGATGTCGTATGCTCTGTCTTCAGACTGCATGCGCAGCAAGGTCTCCTTGCAGTCGCCTATGTGCAGGCTGATCCTGTCAGACAGCCCTGCGCGCTCGAATCCTTCGAGGATCAGATCTTCCAGCTCGTCATTCAGTTCGAGGGTATCAAGGTGTCCGTCAGCAGGAAGATGAGTCGCCAGGCAGATGGCCGAATAACCGGTGAATGTGCCGAGCTCGAGTATGCGCTTTGCTCCCGAAATCTGCACGAGAATACGCATCAGTTCTCCCTGAAGTGCTCCCGACAGCATACGGGCGTGATTTGTCCTTATATGGGTCTGCTTTTCGACCCAGTCCAGTGCTTCGCCCTGAGGGGTGACGTGTTCATCGATATATTTGTAGATCTTTTCCATGGTGTTGTAGATTTCTTTCGCATTCGCTTCAGGGACTTTGTAGATCACTCGACTCGCTTAGCTCTCCCGAAATGACTGTGTGAAAGTGCTGTTTGGTATGATAGTGTAGCAAGTTCTCTCCTGATGTAGCAGTCTCTTCCGAAATGACGGTGTTAGATGTATACCAGTTTCGAAAGTCTGCTGCGGTCAAATATCTTCTGCGCCATTTCCCGGACATCTTCAGCCGTGATGCCTTCCACCATCGAGCGGTTTTCCTTTCCGGAACTTACCTTACCATATGCCAGCAGTCCCTTGCCCATTGACAGGCACTGTGTCTCCCCGTTGTCGCTGCTGATGGCCAGCTGACCCAGAAGCTGCTTTTTCGCAGCCTTGAGCTTGCGCTCTGACATCGGCTCGCTCTGAAGTTTCGCGATTTCCTTGTCGATCGCAGCCAGACATTTGTCCAGATTGGCCTTGTCGCATCCTAAACTGATCGTTGCCAGTCCGGTATCTGCAAACTGTATGTAGCCGCACTCCACTCCGTATACCCATCCGTTTTTCTCGCGCAGAACGGAATTGAGGATGGAGTTGGTCGCCGGGCCTCCAAGGATATTGCATAAAAGTACAGTAGCAAGCCTTTCTCGCTCCTGGTAGAGCGAAGGTGCAAGTCCTCCTATGACGCAGTTGGCCTGGTGGTTGCGTTTGGAAAGTGTCTTGTCAAACAGCTCGAACTGAGGGACTCCGTACTGCCAGCATCCTTTCCTGTCGTTGCAATCGGCCGAACATGGCGGTGAGTCTATGCCGTTGAAATGTTTGTCAGTTAGCTTGAGTATTTCCTTCTCCAGACGTTTCTCCTCGATGTCCGCTACAATCGTGAATGCCATCCTGCATGGAACGAATTTTTCCTTGACGAATCTCAGAAGTTCTTCTCTGGTGATCTTCTTTATCGAGCCAGGGGTCCCGAGGATGTTTCCGCTGAGAGGATGTCCCTTGAAGATCATTTCCTCGAATCTGTCATAGATATCCTCCGAGGGGGTGTCCTTATATGACTGGATCTCGTCAATGACTACGCCTTTTTCTACTTCTATTTCATGTTCAGGGAAAGTCGGACATGTGGCGAGTTCGAAAAGCAGGGCAGCCGCCTTGCCGAGATCTTCTTTCAGTACGGTAGCATGAAAGACTATCTCTTCCTTGGTCGTGAATGCGTTGAGCTCTCCTCCAAGGCGGTCGAGATATCCGTTGATTACAGCGGCACTTCTACGGGCAGTCCCTTTGAAAATGGTGTGTTCGACGAAATGAGCGATTCCGTTATGGAATCCCTCTTCGTCTCTTGTCCCGCATCTGATGCTGAGAGCGCAATATCCCACAGCTGACCCGCTGCGCTTGACTGCATACTGCAGCCCGCATTCCGCTTTACCGCTGATCATTCCTATCTTCCCCTCTGGTTGTTGATTCTGAGTATGTCTTCCTGAAGGAATCCTACTCCATACTTTTTGGAAATCCTATGCTTACGGAAGTAATACAACTTATGACTTTCCGGATTTATAAGCATCTTGTAGCAATATGATCCTGCAACGGGGTTGTCCGGAGCGACGACATAACTGACCACTACATCCGGCGTGCCTGCCTCCATCCTGCTGTCAGCGTCATCCACATCGATCACCGACATGTCAGAGTCAAAGTTCAGGTCCTTGAAAGCCCTGTCGATGTTTGCAGAAAGATCACTCTCAGCAAACATGATCTGAAGGTTCGGATCCTTCCTGAAATTCTCTGTATTGCCGCCAAGGCCTGCATATCCGTTGAAATCATTGTTCATTGCAGCCTCTGTGTAGTCCTGTATGATGTCTATGAATGCCGGCATGAATGTGAATTCACGTCCTGAAGGATCGGCTGCCGAAGCTATCGGCAGAGATATAACCTCCAGCATCTTGCTGATACCTTGGTCAGCCCCTTTTCCGCCTTTGACCAATGTGAGGAAGGTAAGCCCAGGTTCGTTTTCCTTCTTGAATTTGCTGTCAGCTGTTATGAGAAAATAGTAATTCTCATTATTCTTGAGTTCATTGAACTCCTCAACTGTACAGAATTCGTAAGGGGACAGTCTCCACCCTGAAGCGATTTCGTCGCACAAAGCCAGATCATAGAAATCATTTCCTGTGAGAACAACCTTGGTGACTTTCTCCTGGAAGTCTGCAATCTTTATCTTCTTTGTGTTGATCTGCGCTTGGGCGCATGCTAATAGGGGGAACAGCACAGCTGTAAATAAAATCAGTATTCGTTTCATCTCGGTCTCTTAAGTTTCACGGGTGCAGAACTTAAATTAAGTCTATGTCTGCAAATCCGGCGCAAAGTTACAAAAATAGTGCTATATTTGTAAGTTGACCAATGAACAATTATGGCTCAGTATATAGTATCAGCACGAAAGTACAGACCTGACTCATTCGGGACACTGATAGGTCAGGACAATATCGCCCAGACTCTGAAGAATTCCATCCTCAGAGACCAGTTGGCCCACGCATATCTTTTCTGCGGACCTCGAGGCGTCGGCAAGACTACCACAGCCCGCATCTTTGCAAAGATGATAAACTGTTCCAATCCTTCCGAGGATATGGAACCATGCGGCACATGCGAGTCGTGCATGTCCTTTGCAGAGAACCGTTCGTACTGTATCCATGAACTGGACGCGGCTTCCAACAATGGTGTGGAGGACATCAAGGCTCTCATGGATCAGGTGAGGATCCCTCCTCAGGTCGGCAATTACAGCGTATATATCATCGATGAGGTCCATATGCTGTCTCAGGCTGCCTTCAATGCTTTCCTCAAGACTTTGGAGGAACCGCCTGCACATGCCATCTTCATCCTTGCCACTACTGAGAAACATAAGATTCTGCCTACGATCCTGTCTCGTTGTCAGACCTATGACTTCAACAGGATTACTGTTGAGAATATCGTGAAGAACCTCCGTATGGTGGCTTCAAGCGAGAACATATCCATTGACGATGAGTCGCTTCACGTGATAGCCCATAAGGCTGACGGTGCCATGCGTGATGCCTTGACCATATTTGACCAGACGGTCGCATTCTGTGGAACCGATGTCAAGTATCAGGACGTCCTGCGTAACCTGAATGTCCTCGATTATGAGTACAGCTTTTCTCTTGTGGATGCGTTCCTCAAGGGTGACTATTCTTCTGCTCTTCTTTCTTTTGACGAGATTCTGACAAAAGGCTTCAATGCTCTGCATTTCGTGGCTGCCCTGTCGTCTCATCTGCGTGACCTTATAGTCAGCAAGAGCGGGGGACTGGAGGCACTTCTTGAACTGCCGGATTCTCTTAAGAAAAGATATAAGGAGCAGTCAGACAGATGCAGTATGCAGTTCCTTTATGACGCACTGGCCGTGACAACTCAGTGTGAGTCCGGCTACCGTGCCAGCGTGAATCCACGTCTGCATATAGAGTTTGCTCTCATGCGACTTAGCTTCCTGATGGCCAGGCCATCTGCCCAGACAGTTGCCGCAGCGCCGGTCGTACAGGCCTCAACTCAGGCTCCAGCCCCAGCGCCAGCTCCGGCTTCAGTTCCAGCACCTACGCCTGCATCAACCCAGACACCAGCGCCAGCTCCGGTCCCAGCGCCAACCCAGACACCAGCCCCAGCTCCGGTCGCTGCGCCAAGCCAGACACCGGCACCAGTTACGGCTCCAGCACCAGCACCAGTTACGGCCCCAGCACCGGCGCCCGTTCAAACAGAAGCTGTCCCTCCCGTCACTGCACAGCCTCTGCAGGAGCCTGCTTCGCAGCCGCAGCGACGCACTCGTGCAACTCGTGCAGCCGCTGTGTCAGTCATGTCGATGGCAGGATCGGACAAGCAGACCGATGAACCTGCTCAGGAATCAGGATTGCCTACAGATGATGTGATCAAGGCAAAATGGCCTGAACTGGCTGCAAATTATGCTTCCAAACCGCGTCTGGCCAGCATGTTGAGCACCACGACCCTCACTGTGACAGGAGACGCAGCCGAAAAGGTCGTGACTTTCCGTGTCGTTAACGATGCGCAGAAAGAGTGGGTAGAGTCCAAGTTGTTACATGAACTCGAAGGAACTTTCCGTAAAATAGTCGGTTCTTCTAAAATATATCTGCGTGTTGACGTGACTCCGGATGATGCTCCGCAGGAAAAGATATATATGCCTAGCGACAAAGCCAAGGAACTTATGGCTGACAATACCGAGGTCAAGAATCTTGTGAAGGATCTGGGACTGGATATCAAATAGAAATATCTTTAAAGTGCAGTAAGATGAAACTACGTTGCGAAAATCTTGTAAAGAAATACGGACACAGGACGGTGGTGAAAGGTGTCTCAATGGAAGTCAATCAAGGCGAGATCGTAGGATTCCTCGGCCCCAATGGAGCCGGAAAGACTACCAGTTTCTACATGATGACAGGACTTGTCGTTCCTAATTCGGGAAAGATATTTCTAGATGATAGGGAAATCACGAAACTGCCGATGTATAAACGTTCACAACTTGGCATCGGTTACCTTGCACAGGAGGCCTCTGTTTTCCGTCACATGTCAGTTGAGGACAATATAATGTCTGTCATGGAGATGTCAAAGCAGTTCTCAAGGGCGGAAAGAAAACAGCGTCTGGAAGACCTGCTGGATGAATTCAACCTGCATAAGGTCCGCAAGAGCAAGGGTATCCAGCTGTCCGGTGGAGAGAGACGCCGATGCGAAATCGCAAGGGCTCTGGCAATAGACCCTAAGTTCATCCTTCTGGATGAGCCTTTTGCAGGAGTAGACCCTATTGCAGTGGAAGACATTCAGTATATCATTGCAAAACTGAAATACAAGAACATCGGTGTCATCATCACTGACCATAACGTCGGTGAGACCCTTGCCATCATTGACAGAGCCTATCTTTTGTATGAGGGATCCATTCTTCAGCAAGGTACTCCAGAGGCACTTGCTGCAGATGATGACGTACGCACCAAATACCTCGGTTCGAACTTCGTGCTGAAACGTTCCGACGCGTTCCTTCGTGCCGCGGCCGGCGGACCACAACGCATCAATACTCAGGAAGAACATGACGCAATGAAGGCTGCTGAATGATCAGCGGCCTTCATTATTATTACTGCGCCGGCAGTTCATGTGCAGTGCTCCAGCATCTTCTTTCCGCACTCGTCCCATGCTCGTGCTGCGCAGTCTCGCATTCTCGCGTTCTCGCGTTCGCTATGCTGCTGTCGTCAATAAAATGCCCGATTCTTTGACGTCGTAAGGCAAAAACAGCTGTTTTCGCTCTAAAACAACACCTGTCGTCAAAGAATCGGGCATTTTATTGACGTCGCCAGATAGTCAGCTACAGTCTTTCGTCCTGCAGTGCCAGGCACCGACGTATCTGGACTGCCGGGGCATGGTGTTTCCGCATCAGGAACAGAGCGATCCGTTTCTTTTCCTGTTCTGACAGTTCATATATAGATTTCTTTCCCGACCTGACCACGATGTCTGTGTCTATTTCCTTGCAGAGCTGTATGTCTGTCACTGCGTTATAGTTGAATCGTCCGTACTCATTGACAAGCAATGTCTTGATGTCCTGGCAGGTGTTTTCGCTTTCTATGTCCGACAAGGTTATGGGCTTTTGTCCGTTATCGTCCTGCAGCTGTTCCTTTTCCCATTTCTCTCCGGAAAGTCTGTTCATATAATATAGAAATGAACGTGCGGTGGAAAACTGATGCTCCACGTCTGCAACATCAATGGCACACTCGGGAAGTATCATGCCGGATTTGTCCATCTTGAAGGTTTTGGGCAAGGACTGATGGCGCGGAAGATAACGGTATTCGGATTTCTCCGGAAGGCATTCATAATCATTCTCCCAACCAAAATCTTTACGGAACAATGCACGAATGGATGAATACGGATATCCGAAAGGTGTACCGGCAACACCATGGTGCATAGGGTTGCGCAAGATATATGCAATTGCTGTCAACAGATGGTATAGTCCATTGATCTCAAGTTTGAAGAATTCCGGCTCGCCTAAGTGTCCCCGTCTTCCGTATTTTGAGTTGAAGTAACGGGTATACTTATACCAGAATGCTTGGAACAGCTTTTCGGGATCCTTAGTCCGGATACATAGATGTACGTGATTTGACATAAAGACGTATGCCAATAGAGGAGCCTCAAACCTGTAGGCAGTCAGACATAGGCAATTGATGCCCCTGATAAAATCTTCTTTGCATCTGAACAGAGTTTCGTTCTTGGATGACAGACATAAGTGATAAGTTTTCTTCATGTTTTTTTGCCATGAAGATATAACCGGTCACGATCAACCTGTTTAAAAAAAAGAAAAACCTGCTTTAAAAAAGAGAAAAAATTTAAAGAAAAAGAAAAATGTGGCGATGAACTGTTATGATAGGTAAAATTTGCTAACTTTGTTGCACTTGACGGAGGCCTTTGGGGGCGCTGTCAGCTATAAATAAAGACGTTACTTGACGTTTGTCTACTGAACTCAAACTTCGCAACTTTGATTTTCAACAAGTAGATAAGGCAGCAGGAACGTCCATTTCTGGTGTATATTCATACGCCATGTTTTTGCGTGGTGGTACAGTATATTCATCTGGCGTGGGCTTCTTCGTTGCTTATCCTTGTTGATGGGCAATGCGAAGGCCCGAGTTCAGGATGAGCAAAGTAAGACTCCCACGTCTTTTTTGTGAACAGCCGAATCCGGAAGTCTGGCGGCAGAATATACACCCTATTATGTTAAAAAAGTTTTTACTGGTTATGGCTGTTGCACTTGGTTCTGGTGCAATAGCTTCTGCTCAGAAGGTTGACAGGATCGAGACAACTGTCGATTACATGGAATCATCTGCCCGTTACATGGAGCCGTCTCAGAACATAATGACCACCCCGATGATCGCAGATCTTGAGGTTGTAGGTGGCTCTGTCTCATACACGGAAAGCGAAGCGTTCAAGAACTATGAGGTTACAGAAGAACTGACCCATCTTGTCCCAGGATTCAAGAGAATCGCGCTCTCTCGTGCTGCCCGTGCTCATAAGGCGGATGTCATTATCGGCGCCATGATCGATGTCATCACAAACGAAAACGGCCGACTTGAAATCACAATTACAGGCTATCCTGCAAGATATACCAATTTCAGAAACGCAACGAGTGACGATATGGACCTAGTGAAGAAAGGGCAGACAGTCATCCTCGACAACAGCAGCAATGTGCTTGACACACCTGACCAGCAGATTAAAGTGGAAGATACAAAGCATAAGAAATGAAAAGGCTGATTTTTATAACTGCATTGCTTGTTGTGTCTTTTGCATCTGAGGCACAAGTGGTTATCCGCCCAAATAAGGATGATAATGTGAAGACCGTATCTTATACAGTAGTCAAGAAGGAAGTTATCTACAAGGAACGACAGCTACATGATGTTACACCAGGTTTCCAGCAGTTTGTAGAAGTTTCCCCGAAGATTGACCTCTGGGACTCAGAAAAAGGGCATACCGGTATAAACTATATCGGCGGATGGCGCTTCAACAACTGGCTGTTTGTCGGTGCCGGAACCGGACTGGAATTTGCACATAGCGTGGCTCACGGTGCAAGACAGCACATTGGAGGGGCTATTGAGATATATACTGAATATTGGCCTCATTTGCCCGCTGAGTTAAATGAGTTAAATATCAATACATTTGGATCAGTGAATCTTATATCTGTTCCCTTGTATGCGCATATCAGAACTTATTACATGAGAACAGCATGGGCCCCTTACTCTTCTGTTTCTCTTGGAGGTAGACTGGCTCCCAAAGACTCCGGAATCTACTTTGATTTTTCAACCGGCGTCGATTACCGGGTGAATGATAAAATGCATGCTTATCTTTCTATAGGTTTCTGGCTTTCGAAGTTCAGAGATATAGATATAGATATCTATTCCTACTCCTACTCCCATTTTAAATATGGACGCTATGAGACCTGTTCCGATCTATTGTGCCCATATCATGGTGAGAAGGACAGTTATGGCGATTATGTCAACCATTATCATTTCTCGTTCACGGATATGTTTAATGAAAGAGAGATTTATGGAGGTCTCTCGTTCCGCTTAGGAGTTTCGTTTTAATCTTCCACCTGTCGTCAATAAAATGCCTGTTTTATTGACGTCGTAAGGCAAAAACGATCTGTTTGTGCCCAAAATTCCTCCTGTCGTCAAAAAAAAGAGCGGTTTTTTTGACGACAAGCCGGAAGGCCGAAACACGTGAGACTGGAAGCGCATGAGAATAGCGAGATCAGAATGGCAGGGCACGCGAAACCGACAGGATACAAAAACAGCTGTCAGGGTTACAACTCTGACAGCTGTTGATATTTATGCGTTCGAAAAGATTACTTCACGCGCTCGCCGTATGAACGGTCGGTTGTGTTGACGCGGATTCTCTCACCGATGTTGATGAAGAGAGGTGCCATGATGATTGCACCGGTCTCGAGAGTAACCTCCTTCTGTGCGTTTGTAGAAGCTGTGTCACCCTTTACTGCAGGCTCGGTGTATGTCACCTCAAGCTCGACGTAAGTAGGGAGCTCGCAAGTGAGGCAGCGCTCCTCGTCAGCAAGGAACATCATCTCTACGTGCTGTCCTTCCTTCATGAGGTCTGCGTTGTCAACGAGAGCAGCATCGAGGTGGATCTGCTCGTAAGTCTCCTCATGCATGAAGTTGAAACCGTCCTCATCCTTGTAAAGGAACTGGTATGGTCTTCTCTCGACGTTGATAGTCTCGATCTTAGCACCTGCTGTGAAAGTGTTCTCGAGAATACGTCCGTTCTCAAGGTTTCTGAGTTTGCTCTTTACGAAAGCCGGTCCCTTACCTGGTTTTACATGCTGGAACCATACGATCTGGCATGGCTTTCCGTTGAAGTTGAGATAAAGTCCGTTTTTGAAATCAGCTGTTGTTGCCATAAAATATTGTTATTTGATTGTTAATGAATTATTCTTTTTCTCCGTCTGCAAATTTCTCTTCCCATGCAGGAACATATTTGTTCAGGTCCAGAATGTATTCTGCCACTTCCTCCAGAAGCCATTTGGGCGTAGAGGTAGCTCCGCATACGCCTACCTTGTCATCCGCGCGGAACCATTCTCTTTTTATCTCTGATACGGAGTCTATGTGATAAGTTCTGATATTCATTGACTTACATAGGTCGCACAGCACTTTGCCGTTTGAACTCGCTTTGCCTGACACAAAGATGATGATATCATGTTCAAGCGCAAATCTGGAAAGTCTTTCATGACGTGTGGCCACTTGAGCACATATCGTTTCGTGGATGACCAGAAGACGTCTGCCTCTGAATCTTTCTATTGAAAGCTCATTATATTCGGCCATCATTTCCTCTAGTCTTGAGCAGAGTCTTGAGTATTCTGCGGGGCTTTTCGTGGTCTGGCTGAATATCTCGGTAGGGACATCAAGTTTTATCTGGCCGTTTTGAACTGCATCTTCCAGCATCGCAATATTTTCAATCACTGTTGCTGTCCCGTCTGTCTGCCCCATCAGACCAAGCACTTCGGCATGACCGATTTTCCCGAAGATGATGATCTGTCCTCGCCCTGCCTCCTTCTGATAGGCATAAGCTTCCTTTATCCGTTTCTGAAGTTTGAGCACTACCGGACAAGTGCAGTCTATTACGTTGAATCCCAACCTTTCAGCTGTCATGTATGTCTGTGGGGGTTCTCCATGGGCACGGATGAGAAGGTATTCTCCCTGAGCGTTTACCATTTCTCCGAGGTCTTCCTTGTCGATGGTCACCAATCCTTGATTGATGAGTCTTGAGAGTTCTGCGTCATTGTGCACTATCGCTCCAAGAGAGTAGAGACGCTTGCTCTCATCTCCTGCATCGTGTGCTCTTTTCAGAAACTCTTCAGCTGTAGAAATAGCCCTGATGACACCTGCGCAAAATCCTGAATTGCTGTCTATATCAACTGTAAGCATAATTTCCTTTTAGCAATTGAAGCGTTTCTGTATTACTTCCTTGAGCCATTCCATCTGGTCATCGATTGTCATGTTCGAATTGTCCAGAACAAGTGCGTCGTCAGCTTTTGTCAGAGGTGATACCTCCCGATGAGAATCGATGTAGTCACGCTCCTGAAGGTTCTTAAGCACTTCCTGAAGGTCGGCGTGATCTCCTTTAGCATTCATTTCCGCCAATCTTCTTTGGGCTCGGATCATAGGGTCGGCTGTCATGAATAATTTAAGTTCGGCTTCAGGGAACACTGTTGTGCCGATGTCCCGACCGTCCATTACGACCCTTTTGTTGCGGCCGAATTCCCGGAGCTTTCTGTCGACATAGTTTCGGACCTGAGGTACTGCCGCTATCGGACTCACCTTTCCTGCAACTTCCAATGATCTGATTTCATTTTCGATGCATCTGTCTCCAATATAAGTGCCGCCTTTGCCGAAATGCAGGTCAAGTTCTTCCAATGCACCTGTCAGAGCCGGAATGTCAATAGTACAGTCTTCGTTGATGAGTCTTTTCTCAATTGCAAAGAGTGTTACCCCCCTGTACAGGGCTCCGGAATCAAGATATAGGAAACCGAACTCGTTTGCCACGATTTTTGCAAAGGAGCTTTTTCCTGTGGATGAGTAGCCGTCAATGGCGATTATAATATCAGGTACCTGCATAGAAGTTTCTTATATCCGGGCAAAATTATAAAATATTGTGTAAACTCCCAAAAATGTCGATATTTGTAAACGTGAATTTGACTAATAAAGTCCCTTTCCCGAGGAAAGGGGTTTGGGGAAAGGGTAACGTACAGATTTTCATATTATAGTCCGACCTTCCCAGAATCCTCCAGTCAGATCCAACCATTAAAATAAATAATACATTAGAAAGAATTTAAGCGAAGCGATAGTAAGTCCCTTTCCCGAGGAAAGGGGTTTGGGGAAAGGGTAACGTACAGATTTTCATATTATAGTCCGACCTTCCCAAAATCCTCCAGTCAGATCCAACCATTAAAATAAATAATACATTAGAAATATGAAAATATTAGTTATTGATGACGAACGTTCAATCAGGAACTCCCTCAAGGAAATTCTGATTGATGAAGGTTATGAGGTTGAAGTAGCAGAAAATGGTGTGCAGGGCCTTTCGATGGTAGAGAAAGAAAAATATGACGTGATCTTCTGCGATATAAAAATGCCTGAAATGGACGGAATGGAAGTTCTGGACAAATTAATGCAGATGGGCATTGATGCGGCCGTCGTAATGATCTCAGGACATGGTGATATCGACACAGCCGTAGAAAGTATCAAAAAAGGGGCGTTTGACTTCATCCAGAAACCTTTGGATCTGAACCGTATCCTAATAACTATAAAGAATGCTACTGAGAAGGTTCATCTTGTAAAGGAAACCAAGATATTGAAGAAGAAGGTCTACGGTCAGCCGATGATCGGCGAGTCCGAGCCGCTTCTCCATATAAGGGCGATGATTGACAAGGTGGCTCCTACAGATGCCAGGGTGCTTATCATAGGCTCAAACGGAACAGGTAAGGAACTGGTTGCCCGTAATCTCCATCAGAAGAGCCGTCGTTCTGCAATGCCATATGTGGAAGTGAATTGTGCCGCTATCCCTTCCGAACTCATCGAAAGCGAACTTTTCGGACATGAGAAAGGCTCTTTCACCTCTGCAATCAAGCAGCATAAGGGCAAGTTTGAGCAGGCAGACGGAGGTACACTTTTCCTTGATGAGATCGGTGATATGTCACTTGCAGCGCAGGCAAAAGTGCTTCGAGTGCTGCAGGAAAAGAAACTGTCCAGGGTCGGAAGCGACAAGGATATCACCGTAGATGTACGCGTAGTGGCTGCTACCAACAAGAATCTTAAAGATGAGATCGCAAAGGGAACATTCAGGGAAGACCTTTACCATCGTCTCAGCGTTATAGTCATAAACGTGCCGACTCTGGACGAAAGGAAGAGTGACATTCCACTTCTCGTAGAGCACTTCATAGACCAGATATGCTCTGAAACAGGGATGCCTCCACGCCCAATAGATCCGGACGCACTCAAACTGCTCGTGGACAAGACCTGGACGGGTAACATCAGGGAATTGCGTAACGTCGTTGAACGTCTCCTGATTCTTTCAGGAGCGACAATTTCGGCTGATGATGTGAAATCATATGTCCTTTAACCTTCTGATTTAGGGAGGCTCACCACGAAACTGGCCCCTCCAAATGCGAAGGATTTCTGATAGCTGATTTCGCCGTCACATTTTTCTATGATATTACGGCAGATCGCAAGACCGAGTCCGGTACCTCCGGACTTGGTCGTAAAGTTAGGTGTGAACAGCTTGTCAAGATTGTCTTTGCCTACTCCAGGACCATTGTCATCGAATGCGATGTCAAAGAAACCGTCTTTAGTTCCATGTCTCAAGCAGATCAGTATCTTTCCCTCTGCCGGAGATTCTCCGTTTTCGACAGCCTCTTTCTGCTGGTTCTCTACGGCCTGGATAGCATTGTTCAGGAGATTGACAAATACTCGTATGATCTGTGGTTTAGGCCCGACGACGACTGCGTTCTCCAGACCGATATATGATATCCTGATGTTCTCCTTGTTGTCAAACAGCATTACCTGATCCTTGAGGACCTTGTCCAGATCGATTTCAACCGGTTCTTCCGAATAAAGCTTTGCAAATGTTGAGAATTCATTTGCCGTGTCTGAAAGTATCTGTATGTGCTCCAGAACTACATCCGCAACCTGTTCGAACTTTTCTTCCCATTTAGGATTGTTGTTCTGCTTGAGTCTGATAAGTCGCTGGATTTCAAGTTTGATAGGTGTCAGCGGGTTCTTTATTTCATGGGCCACCTGTCGTGCCATTTCGCTCCAAGCCTTGTCTCGTTCGGCCTGAGCCAACTGCTTTGTGGAGTCGGACAGATCTTTAACCATTCGGTTGTAGGCATCTACGAGTGACGATATTTCATCATCTCGTTTGTAGATGATGTACTCAAGTTTGTTGATGTTTCCTCCGCTCATTTTCTTTCCCATCTCGACAAGTGGTGCGAACATCGAGTTGATGATCCTGTTGCTTATGACAAGCGTTATGATCAGAAGGAGAATGAAGGCGTTGATGATCAATGCAGCATGGAAGAAACTGTCTTTCATGAAATCATAATCCGTATCTGTGTACGGAACACACATGATGGCTACAATATCTCCTTTATCGTTCAATAGAGGCGCATACAATGTCCAGTACTCATAGCCGTCCATTTCTTCCTCCAGAATGTAGAATCTTTTGCAGCGGCTCTGGATGTTGTGATATGCCTCGTCGTCAATACGGCTGCTCAGGATTCTGTTTTCAAAGATTTCGGGGGAAGTTGACCTGAATACTTTACCCTCAGGTGTATATAATGTGATGTCTGATCTGGTGGTATTGCCCACGTCGTTGAGCAGTGTCGCAAAGTGAGTGCTGGTCAGTTCTTTCCAGTCGTTGATGTTGCCGGTCCGGCTTTCAAGCATTCCTTGAATGGTGCTCACTCGCGATTTCATCATGTTGAACATGTTCTGCTTGTTCCGTTTGTATACGAACGTGATGCTTACTGCTGCCATCGCGGACAGCAACAGGAACGAAGATGAAAGGATTATAATGCTTATCCTGGTTCTGAAGTAATTGCTTCTGAACTTTTTCTGTTTATTGTTCTTGGTCGGAATCAGCAGTCCTAGAAGAGTAAGTCCAAGGAAAAGATATGAGAGTGAGGTAAAATAAATCAGTCCGGTCCTCATTGGCCTTGTGATGACAATGATTTCATCATCATCAGTGCGTATGACAAAATGGACATGGTCATCCGTTCTGTACGTTCCTGCCTTACCCGGATCTTTGGCATGACTGAGGTATACTTCCGGTACGTTTGGATAGGGGAAAGACCCTCCGTATGTCGTCAGGACGCCATTCTTGTATTTGGCATAAGAATAGATGCCGGGGACATTGATGTTTGGCACTCTACGCAGATGGCTCAGTATGTTATGGTATCCTCGTCCCTCCTTATTGGTTTTAGGCTCTATTTGAAGAATAAGCCTGCCGATGCCTTTCCTATTGTCGGGATATACGAAGATTCCTGCATATTTTCCGTGTCCCTGTTTGTCGTACAGGAATAAAAAGTGGCTGCTGCCGCTTATTGGATTCCCGTTTTGCGTGATGTTTCTCAACAGTTCCTGCTCCATGATCGTGTTGTCATGGATGATTGTTGCCCTTATATCATATTTATTGCTGAACTGGTTGAGATAAAATTCCTTAATCCTGTTCAAGATAATGGATTCACCGTGCTTGTGATTGATAAGTGAGACTATGTTGGGATCTTCTGCAATACGTTCTTCAATGGAGATGAGTTCCTTTTCCAGTTCCGGATCACTGTCGGTAGCTATGACTTCCGCCCAGTCCGTCATCTTTTCCTGTTCTTTTCGGAATCCGTTCATACTGGTGAGGACAGTGAAGTAGCTGGCGCATACAAAGGCGTAGATTATAAGTCTTCTACGGGTGAGAATGTTATAATGCCGACCTGTGAATTCGTATATGGCAGGCTTGGTTTGCTGCATCAACATTGGCAGGCAGGAAAGCAGACATGCATATGAAAGATATACTATGACGGTGTAGGATATGTTGTCGCTTGCTTTGTATAGTTCCAGGCTGACCTTTGAATTGTTGATGAAACTGATCAGGGTAACATGGATATATATCGCAATGGCGATCATGCTGACAATAACGAATATCCCATATATCGCAGCTTTCCGTTTTGCGGTTCTGGCATCTTTATGTATGCTTTTGCTGATGCGTCCCTTGATCATGAAGGTACATACGCATATGATGAAGATGAAACTGTTTATCAGCAACAGTTCACCCAAGGATGAGAATATCTTGTCGGAGAATATGGCCGGTGAGAATATCTCATGCGTTTCCCCCAGCTGACGGCTCCAGAAATAGGCTGTGGCCATTATCGCAACAAGGAGGGGAACAACGGTGAAATATACCTTGAATGTCCTATGCCCCGCAAGGAAAAGCATCAATGCGAATGTGAATACAGCCAGTGCTATCCATCTGAGAGTGCAGTTGTCCAGAATGGGGGAATGAAGGGAGGAATCGTAGGTTATCTTGAACAGTGAAACTCCGTTTATCTGGACAGGCATGCCTTCCGGATGGCTCAATGGCTGAATGGAATACGGTACTCTCAGTTTCAGGTCAGGATTTACTCCGTTCTTGGACGGACTGACTTCATCAATGATGCTGTTCTTTATTTCTATACCGGCAATGACTTTGTCGTTCCATTTTCCATCGACGTATTTGATCAGATACCATTTGGTGCCTATATTCAAATATTTCAGTTCCTTAGTGACAGCGCTCAGCGGGGATTCTATCCTGTTGTCAAACGGACTGAGGCGATGGAATACCATCTTGTGCGAGATGTTGTCATTTATGATCGGGAACAGGTTGGACCACGAAATGAGAGAATCATTGACATAGCGGTAGATGACGATATCTTCAGCCAGATTCTCTGGATTGCTTTGGGTGCCGGGTTCCTTCGCTAATGTACTTTTGATCGCCCTGTCTAGCTTGTCAATCTTTTCGTGGATTTTTTTCGTGGTCTTCTCAGCTGCCTTCTCGATATTCCCACCACCGACAATGTTTGTCATCGACAAGACAAAGATCGCCAATGATAATACAAGACATACAAGGGGTATCTTCTTATATATGGTTGTGTTGCTTAACTTGATCATACGTCATTCATGGTGGTAAGGCTCTCCTCTCATGATGGTGAAGGCGCGATATATCTGTTCTGCAAATATGGCTCTTACCATCTGGTGGGAGAATGTCATTCTTGAAAGTGATATCTTTGAATTGGCTCTGCTGTAGACTTCCTCGGAGAATCCGTAGGCGCCTCCGATTACGAATACAATGTCCTTGCCATTATATGAAATCTTGTCCTGAAGTACTTTGGCCAGCTCGACGGATGAATACTGTTTTCCTCTCTCATCCATGAGGATGACATCATCTGTAGGGCGGATGTTCTTGAGGATGAGTTCTCCTTCGCGTGACTTGATCTGCTCCTTGGACAGGGATGACACATTCTTCAGCTCCGGAATCTCTACCACTGCAAACGGAATGTAATGCTTGAGCCTGGATATATAGATATCCATTCCCTGTCTTACCCAATCCTTGTCGGTCTTTCCTACTGTGAGCAGAGTTATCTTCATTGCCGGATATTTTGACAAATATAATAAATCTAAATAAAAAAGGGTGCCGAAGCACCCTTGAATTATTTCTGTCTCAAGAATATGTGTACCGGACATCCGAGGAAGTCGAACTTCGAGCGAAGCTTGTTCTCGAGGAATCTCCTGTACGGTTCGCGGATATACTGCGGAAGGTTGCAGAAGAATGCAAACGACGGAGAACGGGTCGGAAGCTGGGTTATGTACTTGATCTTGATGTACTTTCCCTTCCATGCCGGTGGCGGATAGTTCTCTATCTCCGGCAGCATCTCTTCGTTGATCTTTGATGTCGGGATCTTGCGTGAATAGTTTTCGTATACATGTGCGGCAGCGTCGAGCACGTCCATGATCCTCTGCTTGTTGATCACAGAAGTGAAGATGATCGGGAGGTCATTGAAAGGTGCAAGACGCTCCTTGATGGCCTGGGTGTATTCCTTCATCGTGTTGCTGTCCTTCTCGATGGTGTCCCACTTGTTCACGACAATCACGCATCCCTTCTTGTTACGCTGGATGAGGTTGAATATGGCCATGTCCTGGGATTCGATTCCGCTCTGTGCATCGATCATGAGTATGCAGACGTCTGAATGTTCGATCGCGCGGATAGATCTCATCACCGAGTAGAACTCAAGGTCTTCGTGGACCTTTGTCTTCTTGCGCATTCCGGCAGTATCCACCAGCATGAACTCATGACCGAACTTGTTGTAGAGGGTTGCGATGGAGTCACGTGTGGTGCCGGCGATAGGTGTCACGATGTTCCTTTCCTTGCCGAGCAGGGCGTTGGTGAGTGACGACTTTCCGACGTTAGGTTTTCCGACGATGGTGAAGTGGGGAAGGTCCGGACGCTCATCCTTGTCAGGGTCTTCTGCAGGAAGTTCTTTCACGATAGCATCAAGAAGGTCTCCGGTACCGCCTCCGTTGGCAGCAGAAATGCTGTATACTTCTCCAAGACCAAGCGAATAGAACTGGAATGCATCATACATCTTTTCTCCTGAGTCGATCTTGTTTACTGCAAGTACGACCGGCTTTCCGCTGCGGCGCAGGATGTCTGCGATTTCCTCATCATAATCAGTGATGCCTGTGCCTGCCTCTACCATGAAAAGCACGACGTGTGCTTCCTCGATGGCCAGGACAACCTGCTTGCGGATCTCTTCTTCGAAGATGTCATCAGAATTGGAAGTGTATCCGCCGGTGTCTACAACCGAAAACTCGGTTCCGCACCATTCACATCTTCCATAATGTCTGTCGCGGGTCACACCCGCAGTTTCGTCAACGATCGCCTGACGCATTCCTACGAGGCGGTTGAAAAGAGTGGACTTTCCCACGTTTGGACGTCCTACAATAGCTAAAAGACTCATATTGATCGTTTATTTGCAGTCGGATCCGCAGCTCGCGCATCCTCCTTCATCGCACTTAGGGGTCCCGTCGGCATTCTTGGGACCCCAAAGTTTCATTTCTTCTTCCTTTGCACACTTGATGCCCCTTTTGCGCATCTCCTTATTGTTCTCGATCTCAGTCTCAGGGAACTTTCCGTTCTTACGGAAAATGATATTGAAACATAGACCGAATACGCAGAGTGCAACCAGGACTAACGCTGCCAGAAATATTTCCATTTCAGTTCCTAGTTAATGAAGCTTGAGCTGATCTCCTCGTAGTTGTACACCTTGTTTATGATGTCTGCGAAGATGTCACTCATCGAAAGGACTGTTATCTTCTTCTTGTCCTTCTCAGGATCGCTGCTCAATGGAATTGTGTCAGATACGATGACCTCTTCCAGAGCTGATTCTGCAATCCTGTCATAAGCAGGACCTGAGAATACAGCGTGAGTAGCGCAAGCCCTCACGCTTGCCGCTCCCATTTCCTTCAGCACGTTCGCAGCCTTTGCCAGAGTTCCAGCTGTGTCAATCATGTCGTCAACGATTACAACATTCTTGCCTTCAACCTCTCCGATCGCTGTTATCGAACCTACCACGTTTGCTTTTTCGCGTGACTTGTGGCAGATGATGACAGGGCACTGGAGGTAGCGTGCATATGCATTCGCTCTCTTGGCTCCACCCATATCTGGTGCTGCGATTGCAAGGTTCTCGATATTCATCGCCTTGAGGTGAGGGAGGAATACTGCACTTGCATAGATATGATCTACAGGGAAATCGAAGAATCCCTGGATCTGATCGGCGTGAAGGTCGCATGTCATCACTCGGTCGCATCCGGCCGCTTCAAGCATGTTTGCGACCAGTTTTGCACCGATTGAAACTCTTGGCTTGTCCTTTCTGTCCTGTCTTGCCCATCCGAAATAAGGCATCACTGCAATCACCTTGTGAGCAGATGCTCTCTTTGCTGCATCGATCATCAGAAGGAGCTCGAACAGATTGTCTGTAGGAGGGTATGTCGACTGGATGATGAATACAGTCGCTCCACGTACGCTTTCGTTGTAGCATGGCTGGAATTCGCCGTCGCTGAAAGTGAGTACATCTGATGCTCCAAGCTTGAGTCCGAGCTTGGTCGCAACCTTTTCAGCAAAGTCTCTCGAAGCTTTGCATGTGAAAACCTTGATTTTATGTTCGTCGTGCATGGGTATATGAGGGTTTATGGTTATTTTTCGTTTTTCTTGAGACTTTCGAGCACCGATTCTATGTAGTCCAGTATCTCATCTCTTCCAAGTCCGGTCTCTGACGAGCTGACGAATGTCGGAGGAAGTTCTTCCCAGAGTTCGAGAATCTGTTTCTTGTTTTTCTCGACCTGAGCGGCGAGGGCGTTCGGACCGTTCTTGTCTCCCTTGGTGAAGATGATTGCGAACGGAATCTGTCCAAGGCCTAGTTCGGTCAGGAAGTCCATGTCCACCTTGCCGATGTCGTGACGTGAGTCTATAAGGACAAACAGCATGACCATCTCATCGGAGAAATTGAGGTAGTTCCTGATGACCTGCTCCAGTTTCTGCTTGCCGGTAGCCGACATCTTTGCATAGCCGTAGCCTGGGAGGTCTACAAGATACCACTCGCGGTTGATCAGGAAATGATTTACAAGACGGGTCTTGCCGGGTTTGCTGGATGTCATCGCAAGCTTCTTGTTCCGGCAAAGCATGTTTATAAGAGACGATTTTCCGACATTGGACCTGCCGATGAATGCAAACTCAGGAAACTTCTGCTTTGGCTTCTCAGAAATCCTGGTGCTGCTGCCGGAAAAAAGTGCTTCGGTGATCTTCATGATAATGATGGTCTCTTAAACGGCGCAAAGATATGAAATTTATTTGATTTCTTTCAGAATGATGCCTTGTGTTAGGGAAATTTTGCTAAATTTGTTGCGGTAGACATGAAAATTTGAACGATCTGCGATGGAAAGAGATTTTATTGACCTATTTGAGTTTCAGACAAGGCTTAAACAGGGGGTAGAATCGCTTTTTCCCAACCGTCTGTGGATCAAGGCGGAAGTCAGTGCAATAAAGGCGCGTTCCGGCGGACATTGCTATCTTGAGCTTTCTCAAAGTGATGAAAAAGGTCTTGTCGCCAAGGTCAATGCCATCATATGGGCATCCAAATACAGATTCATTGCTCCATATTTCGAGTCGGTCACAGGTTCTCCGCTTCAGGAGGGCATGACGGTACTTGTCGAGGTGCAGGTAAATTTCAGTCAGCTGTACGGTTTCTCGCTGATAATCAATGATGTGGATCCGGAGTTCTCCCTCGGAGTCAAGGAACTCGAGCGGCAGAAGACGATTGAGCGTCTTCAGAAAGAAGGTCTCATCGATCTTCAGAAGGAGCTTGCTCTGCCGCGCCTTCCATATGACCTGGCGGTGATATCGGCTTCTGATGCGGCAGGCTACAGGGATTTCATCCGCCATCTTGACGAAAATCCGTATGGGTTCAAGGTCTGTACGGAGCTGTATCCGGCCCTTATGCAAGGCGTGGATTGTCCCTCGTCCGTTATTGCGGCCCTGGATGCGGTTCTGGATTCCGGCAGGAGGTATGATGCGGTGCTGATCCTGAGGGGAGGGGGCTCGAAGCTGGATCTGGCCTGTTTCGATGACTATGAGATGTCGGCGGTGATAGCCCAATATCCTCTTCCTGTACTGACTGCCATCGGTCACGATCAGGACCATCATGTATGTGACATGGTGGCGCATGAATATGTCAAGACTCCGACTGCGTTGGCGGATTTCATACTTGGAATATATGAAGATGAGGATGCGGGACTGACTTCTTTCGAGAATCGCATACGTCTTGCCGTATCCAATCGTTTCTATCGCGAGGAGGCATTGCTTGATTCCCTTGCGGCGAGGGTGAAAGGAGGATTTTCCCTTAAGATTGCAGCCATGGAGTCTGCCTTGCAGGTGCTTCAGACCCGGATCGAGGCTGCTGATCCCAGGAGGATTCTGGACAGGGGATATGCGCTGGCGGTAGATGGGGACGGAGTGGTGCTGAAGGGCGCATCGGGGATCTCGTCCGGGGACAGGATGTCGGTGCTTTATGCGGACGGACAGCTGGAATGTACGGTTGACAACGTCATCCTGAGGAGCCCGAAGATTTGTTGATTTGTCATCCTGAGGAGCCCGAAGGGCGACGTGAGGATCTAAAACAATATTAATATATATGACAGAACCATTTGATTACGCAAAGGCTGTTGAGGAACTGGAGGCGATAGCAGCCAAGGTGGAAGACCCGAAGACGGGTATAGGTGATATAGATAAATATATGAAGCGCTCTCAGGAACTCCTGGAGGCTTGTCGTGCGTACCTCAGGGGTGCGCGTGAGTCGTTGGATCAGAAATAAAGTCAAAAGATATGTGTGCAAAGACTAAGAAGAATATGATTTATGACCATGACGAGTGGCTCATGCCGTACAAGGATGTGATTGACCGACGTCATGAAATGATAACAGGCCTGAAAGAGCGTCTGTCCGTAGGCGGGTCGCTGAGCAAGGGCATGAACAACCATGTCTATTATGGCCTTCACCGTGATGATAAAGGGAATTGGGTGTTCCGTGAGTGGGCCCCTAATGCGACCAAGATCTATCTTGTCGGCGAGTTCAACAACTGGAAACGCACCGAGGCTTATGCTCTCAAGCCGCTCGGAGGCGGAAACTGGGAGATTGTTCTTCCTTCTATGTTCCTTGATCACGGGACTCTGTATAAACTGTACATAGAGTGGCCTGGCGGTGGTGCGGAAAGACTTCCTGCATATACGACCCGTGCTGTCCAGGATCCTCACACCAAGACTTTCTGTGCCCAGGTCTGGGATCCTCAGCCCTATGTATGGAAGAGTCCTAAACCTGGCAAACGGCCTCATCCGCTCATCTACGAATGTCATATCGGAATGGCCGCCGAAGAGGAGAAGGTCGGCACTTTTGAAGAGTTCAGGACGAATGTCCTTCCGAAGGTGGCGGAACTTGGTTATGATACGCTCCAGATAATGGCTCTTCAGGAGCATCCTTACTATGGCTCTTTCGGTTATCAGGTTGCGAACTTCTATGCTCTCAGCTCGCGTTTCGGCACTCCGGAGGAGTTCAAGGCCCTTGTGGATGATGCTCATGCCTTGGGTATTGCGGTGGTGATGGATATCGTCCATTCGCATTCTGTCGATAATGAGGCCGAAGGACTCGGCAAGTTCGACGGTAAGGAAACTCTGTATTTCTACGACGGCTGGCAGGGAAGACATCCGGCGTGGGGCTCACGCTGCTTCGATTACGGAAAGGATGAGACAAAATACTTCCTTCTGTCCAACTGCAAGTACTGGATTGAGGAATACCATATCGACGGATTCCGCTTCGATGGAGTGACCAGCATGCTGTATTGGGATCATGGCCTCGAGAAGGCTTTTGTCGGCTATGAAAACTACTTCAATCAGGGCGTGGATGAAAATGCGATAGCATATCTTGCCCTTGCGAACATCCTGATACATGAAATGAATGAGGACGCCTTCACCATTGCTGAGGATGTCAGCGGAATGGCTGGTCTGGCAGCTCCGCTTGAGCAGGGAGGAGTCGGATTTGACTTCCGTATGAGCATGGGAGTGGCAGACAACTGGATCAAGTGGATCAAGGAACTCTCCGATGACCAGTGGGGAATGGGCGAGATGTGGTGGCAGCTGACCAACAAGCGTGAGGATGAGAAGACCATCAGTTATGCGGAATGCCATGACCAGGCTATGGTGGGAGATAAGACCATTGCATTCCGTCTGATGGACAAGGAGATGTATTTCTCGATGAACAAGGAATCGCAGTCTCCGATTGTGGACCGGGGAATAGCTCTGCATAAGATGATTCGTCTGGTCACCATGGCTACCTGTGGAAACGGATACCTCACGTTCATGGGCAACGAGTTCGGACATCCTGAATGGATCGATTTTCCTCGCGAAGGAAACGGGTGGTCATACAAGCATGCCAGAAGACAGTGGTCCCTGGCTGAGCCTGACTATTTGAGATACAGATATCTGAGGAATTTCGACAAGGCTATGATAGGTCTTGCACGTCAGGAGGCTATCCTCGATGAGAAGCCGGAACTTTTTGTGCAGGATGAAGAGAAAAAGATACTGATTTTCAAAAGAAAAAGTTGTATCTTTGCGCTCAATTTCAACCCCACCGCTTCGTTCGCCGATTACGGCTTTGCAGTACCGGCAGGAAAGTACGAGGTGGTATTGAATTCCGATGAAAACGAATTTGACGGCTTCTCCAGACTCAAGACTGGAGAGGTGCATTTCAGTATGCCGGTCAGAAGCGAGAACGGCAACGGAAAGTATGATGCGAGCCTGTCGCTGTATCTGCCGTCCCGCTGTGCTGTCGTTTTGAAGAAGATAGATTAAGTTAACTAAATACGTATTTTATGGCTTTTCTTAAATTCAACAAGTCTGAGCTTGTGAACCTGGAGTACTCGCTCAAGCGTGAGATCATCGCCGCGAACGAGACAGGTGCCTATTGCAATACGTCCATCGTGACCTGCAACACAAGGCGCTACCATGGTCTTCTTGCTGTCCCTGTTGATGAATTGGGTGGCGGAAAGTATATGCTGCTTTCTGCGCTGGATGAGAGTCTTGTTCTCAGAGGTAAGCAGTTCAACCTCGGCATCCACTGCTATGGTGACACTTATGATCCTAAGGGACATAAGTACATCATCGACTTCGATGCCAATCCGGTTCCCGTCATCACCTATAAGGTGGGCGGAATCCTTTTCACCAAGACCATCATGATGGTCCCTGACTCCGATCAGGTCCTCATCAAGTATGAGCTTCTTGAAGCTCCTTCGAAGCTGACGCTTATGCTGAAGCCTTTCCTTGCGTTCAGAAGCGTGCACAGTCTGACAAGTCAGAATCCTGAGGCATACACAGGATATGATGAGGTGGATGGTGGCGTGGCTTTCCGTCTTTACAACGGATTCCCATATCTGAACATGCAGATTTCAGGGCAGTCTTCGTTCAAATACCAGCCATACTGGTACAGCGGAGTGACATATTCGGATGAGTATCGTCGCGGATTCGACTGCCGTGAGGATCTCTTTGTTCCGGGTTCATTCTCACTCGAGATGAAGCCAGGCGATGCGGTAGTGTTCTCGGCGTCTGTCAATGAGATCAATCCTAAGGGTCTGAAGAGGAAGTTTACCGACACTCTCAAGAAGATGGCTGTGATCGAGAACTATGAGGATCTCCTTGTTCATGATGCAGAGATGTTCAAGTGTCATGCAAACGGAAAGGCGCGCATCAATGCCGGCTTCTCTTGGCTTGAGACAGGACTCCTTCGAGAGACCATAGCTTCGCTTCCCGGACTGACTCTTTATGCAAACGGCGATTGTGAGGAATTCGAGAAGATCCTCGATACGCTCATCGAGGATGAGCAGGACCGCCTGTTCCGTCGTACGACCCAGTGTGAGGCTCCTCTGCGACTCACAGAGACCATCCAGCAGTACATCCGTTTCAGCGGAAAGGAAAAGCAGATATGGAAGAAATACGGAGAGACTCTCAAGAAGATCATCGAGAGCTATGCTCCTGGATGCAGAAAGGAGATCTCGATGCATCCTAACGGACTTCTCTGGGCTCAGATGGACGGCGTTGCCCTTTCATGGATGAACGCATACGTATATGGCAATCCTGTGACGGAGAGAGCCGGCTACCAGGTGGAGACAAACGCATACTGGTACAATGCCCTCTGCTTTGCAATAGATATGGAAAACAAGTACGGACCTAAGAAGAGCGCCTTCGTCGAGCGCTGGAGCATGGTCCGTGACCTGGTGAAGGAAAACTTCCAGCCTACATTCTGGAGAGAGGAGTGGGGCTACCTTGTGGACTACGTAGGAAACGGTCCTGTCAGCCAGGCTGTAAGACCAAATATGCTTATTCCTGCATATCTGGAGTATTGTCCTGTAGACGACGAGGTGATTTCTGCAATCGTCATGACCATCAACGATGAGCTCCTTACTAAGAGGGGACTGAGGTCGCTTTCTCCTAGAAATGAGGCCTACAGAGGAGTCTATGAGGGATCTCAGATCGACCGCGACCTGGCATATCACCAGGGCTGCGCGTTCCCTGATCTCCTTGCGCCATATATCGACCTGTGCTTCAGGATGATGGGTTCGACATTCTATGGAAGAGCGAAGTATCTCGTCGAGGGATTCTTTGAAGATATAAGCAAGCACGGCGTCGGTGCATTCTCTGAGCTTTATGACGGAGACCCTCCTCATGAGCCGCACGGAGCTATCGCTTCTGCAATGAGTACAGCTGCCTTGCTTCAGATAGTACATGTAATGAAACAATATAATAAGGAGGACTAGGTATGAGAGTTCTGATGTTCGGATGGGAGTTTCCTCCTCATATTGCAGGAGGACTCGGTACAGCATGCTACGGTATGACCAAGGGCCTGGCCTACAATGATGTTGACGTGCTTTTCGTGATGCCTTCGGCTTCCGGAGACGAGGACGAGAGCGCTGTGAAGATAATCAACGCCAGCGACGTTGCGATCGATACCGTAAGCGCTACAGTAGATGAGTTCCTCGGAAAGGTTCAGTTCGTGCACATCGGCACCAACATGGTCCCTTATGTGGATCCTCAGGACTTCACAAAGATGGTGGAGGAAGAGAGGAAGAGACAGATCAAGAGCTTCCGTGTGCAGTACGGCCAGAAGTATAAATTCTCGGGAAAGTACGGTGCTAACCTTATGGAAGAGGTTGCGCGCTATGCGATGGTGGGTGCAACGATCGCTCTACAGTATAAGGATCAGTTTGATGTGATCCATGCTCATGACTGGCTCACATATCTTGCCGGTATCGCTGCGAAACAGCTTACGGGCAAGCCTCTCGTAGTGCATATGCATGCTACTTCATATGACCGTGCAAGTGACGATCAGGTAGATACACGAGTGGTTGACCTTGAGACTAAGGGTATGATGGCGGCTGACAAGGTGATGGCGGTGAGCGAACTCACAAGAAACATCTGCATCAACCGCTATGGAATAGATCCTGACAAGGTCGTGGCCGTCCATAACGCAGTGGACTTCAGCGGCCGCGAGAAACTTGAGGTCGAGAGAAACGTAAAGGAGAAGGTGGTTACCTTCCTTGGTCGTGTGACTTATCAGAAAGGTCCTGAGTATTTCATCGAGGCTGCTGCCAAGGTGCTCAAGAGATGCAACAACGTCCGTTTCGTGATGGCCGGAAGCGGAGACATGCTCAACAGATGTATCCGCCACGTCGCACGTCTGGGTATTTCAGACAGGTTCCATTTCACAGGCTTCCTTCGTGGAAAGGAGGTGCACAAGATGTTTGCACTTTCGGATGTATATGTGATGCCGTCGATTTCGGAGCCTTTCGGAATCTCGCCGCTTGAGGCAATGCAGACAAATGTACCTTCGATCATTTCAAAGCAGTCAGGCTGTGCAGAAATCCTGAAGTATGCCCTCAAGGTGGACTTCTGGGATGTGGATGCGATGTCTGATGCGATATACGGCCTCCTTCAGTATCCTGCAATCTCGCATCTTGCTGCTCGTTGCGGATATGATGAGGTGAACAGCATCAAGTGGAATGATGTTGCATCAAAGATCAAGGGTATTTACCAGGAAGTAATTGATAAGAATAAATAAAACTATATAATCATGAAAAAGAGTATTTGTCTGTATTTTCAGGTACATCAGCCAGCAAGGTTGAGACTATACAGATTCTTTGACATCGGAAAGGATTCCCACTATTACGATGACTTTGCAAACAGGACCATTCTCCGCAGGGTGGCTCAGAAGTGCTATCTTCCAATGAACGCTCTCCTTCTTGAGCTCATCGAGGCCAACAAGGGTGCATTCAAGGTTGCATTCTCCATCTCAGGAACAGTTCTGGAGCAGTTTGACCGATATGCACCGGAGGTTATCGACAGCTTCCGCAAGCTTGCCCAGACCGGTAATGTGGAGTTCCTTTCAGAGACTTACTATCATTCTCTTGCATCTCTCGCGTCTGAGACTGAGTTCAAGTATCAGGTAGAGAAGCATAAGGCTGCCATCGAGCATTATTTCGGTGTGACTCCAAAGGCTTTCCGTAACACTGAGCTCATCTATTCCGATGCAATCGGCGAGATGGTATATGATATGGGTTTCAAGACCATGCTTACAGAGGGTGCAAGACACGTCCTCGGTTGGAAGAGCCCTAACTTCGTATACAGCTGTGCTCAGGCTCCAGGTCTGAAGCTCCTGCTCAAGAACTCAAGCCTCAGCGACGACATCGCATTCCGTTTCTCAGACAGAGGATGGTCAGACTGGCCGCTCACAGGAGAGAAGTATCTCTCATGGGTCAAGGCTGCTGCCCAGAACGAAGAGGTGGTGAACCTTTTCATGGATTATGAGACTTTCGGAGAGCACCAGAAGGCATCCAGCGGAATCTTCGATTTCATGAGATATTTCCCTCAGGAAGTGATCAAGGATGGAGAATTCGAGTTCGTGACTCCTTCACAGGCAGCCAAGAAACATCGTCCGGTAGGCGAGCTTGATGTGATGGACCCTATCTCATGGGCAGATGAGGAGCGTGATGTTACCGCTTGGCTTGGCAACGAGCTGCAGAATGACGCTTTCAACAAGCTTTACGATCAGGTTGAGAAACTCTCCCTTCTTGACAATGAGGCTCTCTGGTCTGACTTCGGTCACCTCCAGGAAAGCGACCATTTCTATTATATGTGTACAAAGTTCTTCTCGGACGGAGCAGTGCATAAATATTTCAACCCGTATGATACTCCATATGAGGCGTTTATCAACTATATGAACGTGCTAAGTGATTTTATTTTACGAGTAGATGATGCAATTTCCGTTTTAGATGTTAACTTTGCACCCGCAAAGGAGAAGAAAGCCCCTGCAAAGAAGGCAGTGAAGAAGACTGCACCAAAGGCTAAGGCAGCTCCGAAGGCAAAGGCAGAGCCAAAGGCGAAAAAGCCTGCGGCGAAGAAGACAACCAAGAAATAGAAGATCTCTCGACTTCGCTCGAGATGACATGTGTCATTTCGACCGAGCGAAGCGAGTGGAGAAATCTGAATATATTTTCCCCGGGCGGATCCCGATGCAAGGGTTCCGACCGGGGTAACTAAGTAAATTTTTAACGTAACAGATGAAAACAGAAATTATCAAACCGGATTATCTGTTTGAAGTTAGTTGGGAAGTGTGTAATAAGGTGGGCGGAATCTATACTGTGATCGCCACCAAATCCCTTTATCTCAAGAATGAGTTCAACAGGCGCCATATCATGGTCGGTCCTGATGTGTGGATGGATACAGAAACTAACCCTGATTTCATAGAGGATCCTGCATTGTACCGTGCCTGGAAGCTTCAGGCGGCTACCGAAGGACTGAGAGTCCGAATCGGCCGTTGGAACGTTCCCGGCAAGCCGACAGCAATCCTCGTTGATTTCAAGCAGTTCCTTACCCGTCAGAATGAAATTCTTACGGAATTCTGGAAGAATTTTGGTGTGGATTCCCTCACCGGAAACTGGGATTACAGGGAATCAGCCCTTTTCGGTTATGCTGCCGGAAGGGTGATTGAGAGTTTCTACAGATTCAATCTCGATTCTTCAGACAAGGTCGTGGCTCAGTTCCACGAGTGGATGACAGGTACAGGTCTCCTTTACCTGAAGTCAGTCAATGCTCCGATAGCGTCAGTCTTCACGACTCATGCGACAGTTATCGGAAGATGCATCGCAGGCAACAACCTGCCTCTTTACGATGGTATTAATGGCTACGATGCAGATGACAAGGCACGCCAGTTCAACGTGGTCGCAAGACATTCGTTGGAGAAGAAGGCCGCTCAGAACAGCGACATCTTCACAACAGTCAGCGACATCACGGCTCAGGAATGCCGTCAGTTCCTCGGAAGGCCTGTAGACGTGGTCACCCCTAACGGTTTCGAACCGAGCTTCACTCCTGCTACAGACGAGGAGTATGAAAATCTTCGTGCAACCGCAAGGCAGAAGCTCATGACGGTCGCTTCTGCGATGTGTGGCGAGGACGTGCCGGAAAATGCTCTTCTGGTAGGTATCGGAGGACGCTATGAGTGGAAGAACAAGGGTATAGATGTGTTCATCGATGCTCTTGACAAACTCAATCATACGGACTTCAAGGGAAAGAGCGTGCATGCCTTCATAATGATCCCTTCAGGTCATAACGGACCGGACAAACAGCTTGTTGCCAAGCTGGACGGTAACGGCTCGAACTATGTCACCAGGACATCGCACTATCTGATGAACCCTGAATATGACAACGTCACAAGACGTCTTAATGACCTTAATCTCAATAATGCAACAGGCGACAAGGTAAAGGTATATTTCATTCCTTCTTATCTTAATGGTAATGACGGCGTGTTCAATATGCCTTATTATGACCTTCTCGCAGGTCTCGACCTCACTCTTTTCCCTTCATATTACGAACCATGGGGATATACTCCGCTTGAGAGTCTCGCATTCAGGGTTCCTACCCTGACAACTACTCTTGCCGGATTCGGTCTCTGGGTGCGTACATATTACGGCAAGAAGCATCCGGGCATCACTGTGCTTGACAGAAGCGACTCGAATTATTTCGAGGTGGTTGACGGTGTGGCACAGCGTGTGATGGAGATGGCATCGCTCCGCAAGGATACCCGCAAGAAGTATATGCAGAATGCCAAGGAGGTTTCTGAAATTGCCCTTTGGGAGAACAATATCAAGTATTATAAGGAAGCTTACTCAAAAGCTTTGGAAAAATTAATATCGGTCAAGGGCCTATATCCTGCGACCAGAACCAATAAATCTATGGAATACAGAAAATTTGAAGTAAATCATCCGACATGGAACAGCGTGATCGTTTCACGTAACCTTCCTGAAAGTCTTAAAGATCTCGAAATATTGTCCAAGAACCTTTGGTGGTGCTGGAATGAGTCTGCAAAGAACCTCTTTGCAACAGTAGATCCTGAAGCATGGGAGCTTTCAGGACAGAATCCTATCGCAATGCTTGACAAGGTAAGCCTCAAGAGATATCAGAAGCTCGAGAAGGATACCAAGTTCCTTGCTGACCTCAAGGCCGTGATGGACGAGTTCAATGCATACATGGCTCTCAAGGCTGAGCGCACGACTCCTTCGGTAGCATACTTCTGCATGGAGTACGGTCTGGATACGTCACTCAAGATCTACTCTGGTGGTCTCGGTATCCTTGCCGGTGACTACATCAAGGAGACATCAGACATGAACACCAACCTCGTGGCTGTAGGTCTTCTCTACCGTTATGGTTACTTCAACCAGAAGCTTACCGCTCATGGTGAGCAGGTGGCGGAGGACGTAGCACAGAACTTCAACAAGATTCCTGCAACTCCTGTACGTGACGAGAACGGTAACTGGGTGAGCATAAGCGTTGCCTTCCCTGGACGTAACCTCAACGCACGTCTCTGGAGAGTGGATGTCGGACGTACAGAGCTCTATCTCCTTGATACAGATATTCCTGAAAATCTTCCTGAGGACAGGTCAATCACATACAACCTTTACGGCGGTGATCTTGAGAACCGTCTCAAGCAGGAGCTTCTTCTTGGTGTCGGCGGTATCCGTGCACTCCGCAAGCTCGGCTTCAATCCGCAGGTATACCACTGCAACGAGGGTCATGCGGCATTCATCGGACTCGAGCGTCTTCGCGAGCTCATCGCTGAGCAGAACCTTGAGTTCCAGGAGGCTCTCGAGGTAGTAAGGGCATCATCACTCTTCACTACACACACTCCTGTACCTGCAGGACACGACGCATTCGACGAAGGTCTTCTCCGCAAGTACATCAGCCACTATCCGCAGCGCCTGAAGATCGACTGGGAGACCATGATGGGTCTTGGAAAGGACAACGGTGCTGACGTGAACGAGAAGTTCTCGATGTCTATCCTTGCAGCCAACATCTCACAGGGTGTTAACGGAGTTTCATGGCTCCACGGTGAGGTCAGCAAGGACATCCTCGGACATATGTGGCCAGGTTACCTCCCTGAGGAACTTCACGTAAGCTACGTTACAAACGGTGTACACTATCCTACATGGACAGCTCCGGAGTGGAAGGCGGTTCATGAGAAGGTCTTCGGCGAGGAGTTCAAGACTCACCACTATGACAAGTCATGCTTCGACGGCATCTACAAGATCTCTGACGAGGAGGTATGGAATATCCGCACTTCTCTCCGCAAGAAGCTCATCGACGAGGTGAAGAGAAGACTCTCGGACCCTGAGGCTGCAAACCACTATTCACCTAAGCAGGTGGTTACAATCAAGGAGAACCTCCGTGACGATGTGCTTACAATCGGTTTCGCACGCCGTTTCGCAACATACAAGAGAGCTCACCTCCTTTTCCGCGACCTTGACAGACTTGCAGAGATCGTGAACGATCCTAAGCAGCCTGTACAGTTCCTCTTCGCAGGAAAGGCTCACCCTGCTGACAAGGCAGGTCAGGATCTCATCAAGATGATCGTAGACATCTCTAAGCAGGAGCGTTTCATCGGTAAGATCGTTTTCGTCCCTAACTATGACATCACAGTTGCCAAGTATCTCGTACAGGGAGTAGACGTATGGATGAACAACCCTACACGTCCTCTCGAGGCTTCAGGTACTTCAGGAGAAAAGGCTGCCATGAACGGTGTAATGCACTTCTCTGTTCTTGACGGATGGTGGGTTGAAGGCTACAAGAAGGGAGCCGGATGGGCACTTCCTATGAAGAGAACATATGACGACCAGAACTATCAGGACGAGCTCGATGCAGCTACAATCTACAATATCATCGAGAACGAGATCGCTCCTACATTCTACAACAAGTCACTCTCTACAGGCCGTTCTTCTGACTGGATCGAGTACATCAAGAACTGTGTGGCTCAGGTAGCATGCAACTTCACAACCAACCGTATGCTTACCGACTACATCGAACAGTATTATGTTCCACAGGCAGCAAGATTCGACTCAGTGGTTGCTGATGACTACGCAAAGGCACGCGAGATCGCAGCTTGGAAGAAGCATCTCCGTCGTGAGTGGAAGAACATCGAGGTTGTTTCAGTCACAGCTCCTGACAGCAACAGCGACTCACTTGCAATCGGAAATGAGTTCAAGGCAGAGATCGTTCTGAATATCGGAGACCTCAAGGCTGAGGAGATCGGTGTTGAGATCCTCTTCGCTATCGAGAAGAAGGGCAAGCTCCATATCCAGGAGCGCTATGAGTTCACTCCGGTAGAGTGCGCTGACGGAACAGCCAAGTATGTGGCTACCATAACTCCAGACAGGTCCGGCATCTATCAGGTGGCAGGTCGTATCTATGCGAAGAACGATCTTCTCCCTCACCGCCAGGACTTCGAACTTGTAAGATGGTTGTAGCAACTGGATTTTTCGACGGTGTCCACACCGGACACCGTCATGTAATACAGCAGCTCGTAAGAACTGCGGCAGTACTCGGGGATGAAAGCATGGTCGTGACTTTCTGGCCACATCCCCGTAATGTGCTGCAAAAGGAGGCCCGTTCACTCAGGCTTCTTACCACGCTTGCCGAAAAGAAGCGGATGCTTCTGTCGATGGGTGTGGACAGGGTTGAGGTCCTTGACTTTACCAGGGAGTTCAGCAAGATGACATCGGAAGAATATTTCCTGATGTTGAAGAAAAATTATGATGCGACGGTCGTTCTGTTGGGATATGACAACAGGATGGGCTGTGATGCGGAAAGCGTTGATGACGTGATGCGTGCTGCTCTGACAGCGGGATTGGAGGTCGTCAAGACTGAAATGATCCCTTCAGTAGGAGGCTACGCAGTCAGCTCGACCAAGATACGTCAGAAACTTGAGGAGGGGGATGTCAGGTCGGCTTCAGATATGCTGGGGTATACATATTCGCTGCTGGGAGTGGTCGTTGCCGGAAACAGGCTGGGCAGGACAATAGGATTCCCTACGGCAAACATGCAGCTCTATGAGCCATTGAAGCTGGTGCCTGCAAACGGAGTTTATTTCGTGCGTGTGAGAACGCTTGGGCGGAATCTGTACGGTATGTGCAACATCGGATGCAGGCCTACGGTGGGGACAGGGAACTCCCGTACGATAGAGACTCATATCTTTGGATTTGATGAGGATATATATGGTCTTGACCTGGAAATTTCATTTCTTGACAAAATAAGGGATGAGGTCAGGTTCCGATCTTTAGAAGATTTAAGGATGCAGCTGGAAAAGGATAAGGAAATATGCCTTTCCTTGATGGCTGATAAAAAATAATTGAAATATGGATACTATAATCGTATTGCTTGTTCTGGTTCTCCCGACGATTTTCAGTCTGATAGGTAAGAAATTCGAGGCAGCGGCCGAGGAGGGTGATGCTGAGGCTAAACCCAAGGCAGAAGCCGAAACTGGTGGGAATCGTAACGGTGAGATGGCCGATACCATGAAGAAGCTGGCTGAGATCTTTGGTCTTGATGATCCGTCCAGGACTAAAACCAACGAAGATCGTTTTCCAATGCCTTCTTCTCCTTTTGATGAGATGGATGAGTATGAAGATGTGGCAGAGGAGCCTTCTGATGTCGAGATGCCGTTGCCGGCAGCAGTCAGCGAGGTCCAGGTACAAACACGTGCTGCAGCCTGTCATCAGCAGGTCCAGGAACAGCAGCATGAGGTGAAACGGCACAGGGAGACTATAGATCCGAAGAAACTCGTGATTTATTCCGAGATAATGAAACCGAAATTTTTAGAGTAGAAACTATAATTCAGATAAATCAAATAATTATGACACTTCAGTATATGACCCAGGAGGGTCTGGACAAGCTTAAGAAGGAACTTGCGGATGCGATTGCACAGCGTCCTGTCATCTCTGCAGCTATTGCGGAGGCAAGGGATAAGGGTGACCTTTCTGAAAATGCAGAATATGAAGCTGCTAGAGAGGCTCAGGGCCTTCTGGAACTTAACATTGCCAAACTCCAGAATCTTGTGGCCAATGCCCGTGTGATCGATGAATCACAGATTGGAACCGATAAGGTTCAGATGCTAAATAAGGTGAAGGTAAAGAACCTGAACACCAATCAGATAATGAATTTTACCCTCGTAAGCGAGCAGGAAGCTGACTTCATGTCAGGTAAACTTGCTGTCAAGACTCCGATCGGTCAGGCCCTTATGGGACATGGCGTGGGTGAAGTTGTCGAGGCAAAAGTTCCTGCAGGTATCATCAAGTTCGAAATTCTTGAAATAACACTTTAACATGCCTACAATCTTTACTAAAATAGCCAAGGGGGAGATCCCGTCATACAAGGTTGCGGAGAATGAAGACTTCTATGCATTTCTTGATATTGCCCCTATGGCAAAGGGACATACGCTCGTGATCCCCAAGCACGTCGAGGATGACTATATCTTCAATCTTGATGACAGGACATATATGGGACTTTGTGCTTTCGCAAGGGAAGTGGCTCAAGCAATCAAGGCTGCCGTACCATGTCAGAGAGTAGGGGTTGCTGTCCTCGGAATGGAAGTTCCTCACACACATATCCATCTTGTTCCTCTCAATACAGAGGCTGATATGGATTTCCGTAAGTCAAAACTGGAGCTTTCGCAGGATGAGTTCGCTGCAATTGCTTCGTCAATCTATGCAGAATATGTCAAAGTTAAGTAATTTGTTGTGCCTGGCTGCTGTCAGCATCGCTGTCGTATCATGCGGGGGCTCAGATAAAAAATCGGATAGTGCTTCGTCGAAGGCAACTGTCGAAGGACAAATTGCAGCGGCACCGTCTTCAGAAATCATATTGGAGAAGTGTGGTGTAGGACAGTCTGTGATCCTGGATGTTGTAACAACTGATCAGGAGGGAAATTTCGAATATGAGTTTGATGTCATGAAAGGTGACCCTCAGCTCATAAGCGTGCATAATGGGGCGGACGTGTTTGCCATGCTTTTGCTTGAAGCTGGAGATGATGTTTCTTTTCAGGTTGACAAAGACGGAAATGTCGCCATAGATGGTTCAGATGAATCGGCTAAGCTTAATCAGCTTGAGAAAGAATATCATGATGTCCTGACATTGGTCGCTGACCTGGTCAATAGTGTAGATTCTACTTCATCCCGGAAATATCAGGCTCAGGTACAGAAGCAGATATCTGAGGAATATGTGAAATATCACAGGCAGTCTGTCAAGTATATTATGGCGAACATGAAATCATTGACAGTAATCCCTGTGCTGTATCGTTCGATTGGGGATGCTCCGTTGTTTGCCAGGACAAGTGATGCCATCATGTTTTCATCTGTGGCTGACAGTCTGCTCACCGTATATCCTGAATCAGAACTTGTCATGGAGTTGAGGGCAGATGCAGACAGGATGATTTCCGGCATGGAACTGGCTGAGATGGTCAAGAATACAGAGCCCATAGGCTATTATGATATAGAACTGTCTGGTCTCGACGGCAAGAAGAAGAAACTCAGTGATCTGGATTCAAAAGTGATCCTTTTATATTTCTGGACAGCATCACAACCCGGACAGAACATCTTCAATGTGGATGTGCTAAAGCCTTTATATGAAAAGTACCATGATAAAGGGTTCGACATCTACCAGGTGTCTCTCGATGCGGATAAGGTCATGTGGGCAACGACGGTAATGGGTCAGGAACTCCCATGGACAAACGTGTGTGATACAAAGGGATTCGCATCGCAGTATGCATCGTTGTATAATCTTCAGGTCCTCCCGTCATCGTTTGTTATCAGCGATGGCGAACTGATAGATGGAGGAGCTGTAGATGCAGACTCGTTCGAAACGCTTCTGAAGAAGTTGCTGAAGTGATTGAATTGAGGTTACCACAGTTTCTTTTTGCTTACTGTGGCGACAAATTCCTTGAGATAGAACGGTTCGAAGTACGCTACGTCTTCGAATCGTTTTTCGTTATATGCCTTTGTTGCAGGGAGCAGCATCGCTGATGCGTTTGGCCAGCACTGGCTGAAGTGTGCATTCGGGTGCTTGATGACGTCTGCACATTTTCCTGCCCCATCTCCGATGAAGAGACATGGACCCTGCTCCAGGTATTCGGTAAAACTGGTTTCATCTATGATGGCAGGTGATGTTTCGGTGAGCTGCTTTCCGTCTGGAGTGAATACAGCCGTATAGACTTCCATGCGCCTTGCATCAATCATCGGGATGATGAAGAGTGGATCCCCGGTCAGGTCGGGGATGACGTCTGAAGGACGATCGGAAGCCTGGGCTACCAGCGTATCAAGTGTGCCGATTGCAAGCAAGGGCTTTCCGGATCCGAAACAAAGTCCTTTTGCTGTGGATACACCTACTCTCAAGCCGGTGTACGAGCCTGGGCCCATACTTACACAGACAGCGTCACAATCCTGCAGGGTAAATCCGCATTCCTTCAGCATTTCATCAATGAAAACAGATGTAAGAGAGGCGTGGGCCTTCGGTTCGGAACTCTCCCGATATGCCCTGATGATCCCATCTTCCGCTACTGCGGCAGAACATAGCGCCGTTGATGTCTCGATCAGAATCAGTCTTTGCATTCTATAACAATATCTTGTGGATTTCAGGTATTATTGAATTTGTCAGCGATTCAATGATCGGGAATATCGTGGAATCTGAAAATAATGCTGATTTGAGGTCTGTAAAGAAATATATCTTGTTGAGAACAAGGAAGATCATGTACAGTACGCAGCATGTGAATAAAATGTTCAATGCTGACAATACCACTCCAAGAATCTTGTTTACCCAATCGGGTATCGCGATCATTATTATCTTTTCCACAATCCTTCCGATGATTCCAAGCGAAGCAAGGACAATGAGGAGTACGATCGCAAATCCTGCGATCGTGGCAATCTTATCCGGCTGCGCGCACTTCCCTTCCAGTGCCGGAAGTATCATGGTGCCTACATTATCTCCCAATGCAGATGCGATCCAAATGCCTATCAATAGGGCAAAAAGGGATATGGCCTGTCTGATGAATCCTTTCCTATATCCGTCCAGCAGAACAGGTATGCTGCAGATAATAATAATGATATCCAATATGTTCATAATATCACCAAAATTTGTATCTTTGCGGTTTATAAATATTTGGCCCATTTAGCCAATGCAAAATTAATAAAAATTATAAATATTGTACTATAAACGGTATGGCATTTAAGGAATATAAAGGTCTTGATCTCGTTGCGGCAGGCAACGAAGTCCTTGACAGATGGAAGAAGAATCATGCGTTTGAAAAATCATTGGAATTGAGAGAGGGAGCCCCTGAGTTCGTATTCTTCGAAGGACCTCCTTCTGCAAACGGAAAGCCTGGAATCCATCATGTCATGTCGCGTTCCATCAAGGATGCGATCTGCCGTTACAAGACTCAGAGCGGTTACAGGGTGAACCGTCGCGCAGGATGGGATACCCATGGACTTCCTGTCGAGCTTGGCGTAGAGAAGATGCTTGGCATCACCAAGGAAGACATCGGAACCAAGATCTCCGTGAAGGACTATAATGATGCATGCCGTAAGGAGGTGATGAAGTTTACCTCGGAGTGGGTGAACATGACCGAGAGAGTCGGATACTGGGTGGATATGAATGATCCTTACATCACTTATGACAACCGTTATATCGAGACACTCTGGTATCTCCTCAAGAAGATCTATGACAAGGGCCTTCTCTACAAGGGAAAGTCAATTCAGCCATATTCTCCAGCGGCCGGTACAGGTCTGAGTACACACGAACTCAACCAGCCGGGCTGCTACCGTGATGTGAAGGATACTACTGCTACAGCACAGTTCAAGGTGGTACGCGACGAGAAGTCCGAGTTCCTCTTTGCCGAAGGCGTACAGCCATATTTCCTCGCATGGACAACAACTCCATGGACACTTCCTTCAAATACTGCACTCTGCGTAGGACCAAATATCGAATATGTACGAGTACTCTCGTTCAACCCATATACAGGCCAGCCTGCGCTTTATGTCGTGGCCAAGGCTCTTGTGAATGCGCATTTCAACCAGAAGGCTGCGGATGTTGCTTTTGAGGACTACAAGGCGGGCGATAAGCTCGTACCTTTCAAGGTGCTTGAAGGTACTCTCAAGGGATCTGAGCTCACAGGCATCCGCTATGAGCAGCTCATTCCTTGGTTCAATCCTGGTGAGGGTGCATTCAAGGTGATCCCTGGTGACTATGTGACTACAGAGGACGGTACCGGTATCGTGCACATCGCACCTACATTCGGTGCTGATGACGCCAAGGTGGCAAGGCTCGCAGGCGTTCCAGGCCTGCAGGTGGTCGACCGCAACGGCGACCTTCAGGCTCAGGTGGACCTCCGCGGCCGCTTCTTCCGCATCGAGGACCTCGACCCTGAATATGCTGCGGCGAACATGTCGCCTGCATATGCAGAGTGGGAAGGCCGCTATGTGAAGAATGCATACGATGCATCACTTCCTGCAGATGCCCCTACGCTCGACGTCGACATCTGCGTGATGCTCAAGCAGGAGAACAAGGCGTTCAAGATCGAAAAGCACACCCATAACTATCCTCACTGCTGGCGCACCGACAAGCCTGTCCTCTACTATCCGCTCAACTCATGGTTCATCAAGACCACCGCAGTGCGTGAGAGGATGATGGAACTCAACGAGCAGATCATGTGGAAGCCGGAGTCTACAGGTACAGGCCGCTTCGGAAAGTGGCTTGAGAACATCCAGGACTGGAACCTCTCGAGAAGCCGCTATTGGGGCACTCCGCTTCCTATCTGGCAGACAGAGGACGGCAAGGAGGCAAAGTGCATCGGCTCCATCAAGGAACTCTATGCAGAGATCGACAAGGCCGTTGCAGCAGGCTTCATGACAGAGAATCCTTTCGCAGCCAAGGGATTTGATCCGGAGGATATGTCGAAAGAAAATTACGATAAGATCGATATCCATCGTCCATACGTGGACAATATCTTCCTTGTTTCTGACAGCGGACGCAAGATGGTGCGCGAACTTGACCTCATCGACGTCTGGTTCGATTCCGGTGCAATGCCGTATGCGCAGGAAGGCCTTCGCAACCTCGATTCAGAGAGGTTCGGACAGACTGCTGACTTCATCGCAGAGGGTGTTGACCAGACCCGTGGATGGTTCTATACGCTTCACGCAATCAACACGATGGTGAGCGATAAATGTGCATTCAGGAGAGTCATCTCTAACGGACTTGTACTTGACAAGGATGGAAACAAGATGGCCAAGCGCCTCGGAAATACAGTGGATCCGTTCTGGGCACTTGATACATACGGAGCTGATGCCCTCAGATGGTATATGCTCACAAATGCACAGCCTTGGGACAACCTTCGCTTTGATGTTGCGGGTGTCGACGAGGTGCGCCGTAAATTCTTCGGAACACTATACAATACATATTCATTCTTCGCGCTTTACGCGAACATCGACGGATTCGATCCAAAGGCACCGGCAGTGCCTATGTCGGAGCGTCCTGAGATCGACCGCTGGGTGATCTCATTGCTCAATACCCTCGTGAAGGACGTTGTTGCCGCTTATGAGGATTATGACGTCACTTCGGCAGGCCGTCTTATCCAGGACTTCGTATGCGACCACGTCAGCAACTGGTACGTGCGTCTTGGCAGAAAGAGATTCTGGGGCGGTACAATGGACACAGACAAGCTTTCTGCATACCAGACCCTCTATCAGGTTCTTGTTGCCGTATCGAAGCTTGCAGCTCCTATCGCACCGTTCTTCATGGACCGTCTCTATCTTGACCTCGTCGAGGGAGAGTCTGAGTCAGTGCATTATGTGGCGATGCCTGCATACGACGAGACAGTCGTAGACAAGGATCTCGAGGAGCGCATGGCTCTCGCACAGAGGGCTACCTCTATGGTCCTCGCACTTCGCCGCAAGGCCGAGATCAATGTCCGCAAGCCTCTGTCGAAACTCATCATTCCGGTCCTTGATGCCCATGTCAAGGAGCAGCTTGAACTTGTCAAGGATCTCATACTGGGTGAGGTGAACGTGAAGGAAGCAGAGTTCATTTCAGATACTGCGGGTCTCATTACAAAGAAGATCAAACCTAACTTCAAGACCCTCGGCAAGATCTACGGCAAGCAGATGAAGGAGATTGCTGCGGCTTTCGGCACCCTCTCGCAGGAGGTGATTTCGGAAATTCAGGCTGCAGAGGCCTCTGGCACAGGATATGTTTTGAACCTCCCGTCAGGAGATGTTACCCTCAACAAGGGTGACTATGAGATCTCATCCGAGGATATGCCGGGCTGGCTTGTTGCTACTGAAGGCGCCATGACCATAGCCCTTGACGTGACCATTACTGAGGAACTCAAGCAGGAGGGCGTTGCCCGCGAGCTCATCAACCGCATCCAGAACCTCCGCAAATCAAGCGGATTTGATGTGACTGATAAGGTTTCCGTATGCATATATGCTGAAGGTGAGGCTTATGAGGAGATTGCTGCGTCGCTTGCAAATTTTGCAGATTATGTAGGTGCCCAGACTCTTGCACTTTCTGTAGAGTGTGCCCCTCTCGCTGAGGCTGGTGATGCTCCTGAGGTCGAGTGGAACGATGGAACAATCAGAATCAAAGTGACAAAACGCTAATTGTCATACTGATCTGTGATTTGTAATCCTGATCTGTGATTTGTCATCCTGATCTGTGATTTGTCATCCTGAGCGTAAGCGAAGGATCTAAAATATGAAATAAACAATAAACTGATAAACTATGGCAGAAGAAATGAAGAACGCACCTGAGTTCAAGGTTCGTTACAGTGATGAGGAACTCCAGGAGTTCAAGGCCATCATCCTTGAGATGCTTGAAAAGGCTAAGAGCGAGTACAAGCATCTCCGTGACGTTGTCACTCATGACTCCAGCAATGACATCGAGGATACATCTCCTACTTTCAAGAACATGGAAGAGGGTGCGGCTACTCTTTCAAAGGAAGAGGCTGGTGCTCTGGCTCAGCGTCAGTACAAGTTCATCCAGAATCTCGAGGCAGCTCTTATCCGTATCGAAAACAAGACATACGGTGTCTGTCGCATGACAGGAAAGCTTATCCCTAAGGAGAGACTCCGTCTTGTTCCTCACGCTACCCTTACCGTTGAGGCAAAGGAGATGATGAACAAGAACAAATAGTCCAGGTATGAAACTTTCAAAAGGAAAGAAACTTCTTATACTTGGTATTCTATTGGTTGTCGTTGACCAGGTGATCAAGATCCTGGTCAAGACAAACATGGATCTCGGAGATACGATCAATGTCATCGGAGACTGGTTCCGTCTGCATTTTGTGCTTAATGACGGCATGGCTTTCGGCATGGCATTCGGTGGTGTTGCAGGTAAATTGATCCTTTCTTTGTTCCGAGTAGGCCTTTTTGCTCTGTTGGTATGGTGGATCCGTAAACTCCTTAAACGTCAGGATGTTCCGACAGGTGTTCTTGTAGGCCTTACTTTGATCACTGCTGGAGCTGTGGGAAATATAGTTGACTGCTTTTTCTATGGCTTGATATGGCCGGAAACGGCTATGCCCGACGCACCGTTTGCGTTGCTGTTCGGACAGGTTGTAGACATGTTCTACTTCCCTCTGTTTGACTATCAGTTGCCATGGATGGATCATCCGCAGGTGTTCTTCGGCGCGGTATTCAATTTCGCGGATGCCTGTGTGACATGCGGAGCACTTTATCTGCTGTTCTTCCAGTATAAGTTCTTTGCGAAAGAAGATAAGGAAAAGAAATAGGACTGCTACGGCAGCCCTATTTCTTGTAGTACGCCCAGCATGGGCATGCTCTAACGGGTGAAAGTCCCTAATGCGCCCTAATGACGGGAAGCATATAGCCAAAGGCAAGGGTGTCCATCGTGAGGTGGAATCTGAAGGAAGCCGGCGGCA
>SUYQ01000032.1 GCA_015060325.1 Bacteroidales bacterium
ACTATGGAAAGTATCATCGGATGTAAGGAACCGCCGTATGCGGACCCGCATGTACGGTGGTGTGAGAGGTCGGTAAACGAAAGTAGGAGATAAACTCCATTACTTTCGTTTACCTCCTACTCGATTAGAAACTTTCCTGAAATGTTCCTATTTTGTGATGCAAATGTGACTCTTTGGTGCCAGATTGGGGGCATAATGTAAGTCCGGATGGTTTTTATTTGGGGAGCGTCCGACATAAAAATACCAATAAAGTTGTCGGACGGTCTTCCAAATACTTCAAAATGATGTGAAAACGGGACCGTCCGACAAGAAATCAGCAATATTTATGTCGGACGGTCCCGTTTTCGGCGGTAAGGAACAGGTTAACCCACCTCATTATCTGCTGGTCAAGTGTGCCGGTGATGCCATAGTGCTCCGGGCATTCACGGGTTCACAGTCTCTTTGCATATGGAAAGTACAAATGATTTTTGGGTATATTCATAATAATATCTTACCTTTATGGAATTAAACCAATACGATGCGTAATGAGAGTTCTGAAATATCTTTTTATCAGTCTGGTGCTTGCGCTTGGATTGTCATTCCGGGCCGATGCCGTTTCTGACAAGATGCAGGAAATAAAGTATATACCTGAGGATGCCGTGCAGGTGGCGAACGGATATGGCTGGACTGTATATCAGAAGGTTACAGAAAGGACTGAGATGTATGATGCCAGCATTCTGTATCTTGAGAACGATGTGACAAATGAGAGATATGTTCTGTTGCAGACTAAAGGAGAGAAGCAGAAAGGTACTGAAATTTCCATCAAGGCCCGCAATTCTTTTGCTTACGGAAAGGATGAGTATCGGGAGAAGTCGGCGGCTACTTATGAGTATGGATATATCCAGGCCGTAGAGCAGGTGTTCATTTTAGCTCCTGACAAGATAATGGTATCTGGGGTGCCTGATTGCAGGAACGACTATCATTATGTGATCGATCTGACATCTTACACTGCTGTTCATATCCCTGCATATAATTCTTTCCAAAATCGTACTTCAAAGATAAATGGCAAATTGTATCTGGAGTTCAGCACTGCGGATTATTCTTCCGGTTATCGTGAGGATATTCTTGTCCTGTATGATCTTGAGGGAAACATATTGCAGTAATTACCAACTAATTGAGAATCCATGAAGAAACTTTTTTTGATGATATTGGTGGCTCTGCCGTTCAGAGCGATGGGACAGAGTGAGCCGCTTGTGCTGGATACGGAGGAACTTCCTTCTGTTGTGGAGAGGATAATCGAAAGGAGAGACTCCTTGAAGAATGACGGGTATAAGATCAGGAAGATCCGATCGCATATCAATCTGGAGTTCGCCGGTTCGGCAAATGCGTATTTCACAGGAGGAAAGTTTGACGAGATGTCGTTCAAGATGAACCGTGTGAGACTAGAGATATACGGCAAGCTCCATGACAAGCTTTCATACCACTTCCGCCAGTCTTTCAATAAATACAGCAACCCGTACTCTGTAGACAATATGTCTTCATCAATCGAGTATGCAAACATAAAATGGCATGTAGGGGAGAGGTTCGACCTCGTGGCAGGTAAGCAGTATCTTGCTCTTGCCGGATATGAGGGCTATGTCAACGGTCTGCTGGTCAGGGAGTTCAGTGATTTCAACAATAATGTCGAGATATATCAGACCGGTCTGATGGGGGTGCTGAAGATCACTCCTGACCACCACCTGATGCTTCAGGTGACCAACAACCGCAACAGCAGTGACAATGAGATGTACCTGTATGGTTTTCCTGCTGGTCTGGAAAGTACAAAGTTCCCTCTTCTGGGTACTGTCAACTGGAACGGATGGTTTGCAGACAAGACAGTCCACCTCATGTATTCTGCATCCGCCGGCCAACTGGCAAAAGGAAAGAACATCTACTATCTGATGTGCGGAAACATATATGAGAAAGGGCCTGTGCTTGCATATCTTGATGTGCTTTATTCAAGGTCTGCAATCGACAGTCAGCAGCGTATCACGACACTTCAGAGCCAGTCGCGCGGCATGCTTCCGGTCACAGCTCAGAATACGCAGTATCTTACCTTCATCGCTAACGTGGATTATCAGTTCCATCCTAAATGGAATGCATATATAAAGGGTGTATATGAGACGGCATCAGTGTATGAGGCAAACGGTCCTTTTGAGAAGGGGCGTTATCTGACTACTTGGAATGCCCAGGCCTGCGTTGAGTGGTTCCCTTTCACCGAGGACAAGGGATTCAAGGTATTCGCCCACTATCTCTACAAGGGACATAAGCTCTCCGACAACGCAATAGCGCTGGGATCGGCAATGCCGCATCTCCAGCGCATATCACTTGGCATCCAGTATATAATACCGGTATTATAGTATATTCAGACTCTGCTCCTTGATCTTTTCCAGCTCGTCCTTCATTTTTACGACGATTTTCTGGATTTCGGTGTGGTTTGCCTTTGAGCCGGTGGTGTTGATTTCGCGTCCCATCTCCTGAGCTATGAAGCCGAGCTTCTTGCCCGGGCACTCTTCGTTCTCGATGGTGTCGAGGAAGTACTTGCAGTGCTGGCGAAGTCGTACCTTTTCCTCGTTGATGTCCAGCTTCTCGATGTAGAAGATCATCTCCTGCTCGAGGCGGCTCTGGTCCGGCTCGGCCTTCAATTCTGCAAATCTGCTTAAAATTTTTTCTCTGATGGCTTCCACGCGCTCCTTCTCGAAGGCCTCCACCTGGCGGGAGTAGTCGAGAATCTTCCCGACATTGGAAGTCACGTCCTTGTAGAGCACCTCGCCTTCATGAGAGCGGAAAGCATTGATGTTTGCAAGCGCCTCGTCGATGCAGACTTCCACCATCGGCCAGTTTTCGTCGGTGATGACGTCCTGCTTCTTGGCATCCATCACCTCCGGCATGCGGAGTATGAGGGCCAGCAGATCATTGGGGTTCTGGGTCCACAGATTGTGTGCTCCCAGCTTTCCGCCCAGTTCGCTTATCTGGCCGTAATATTCCATGGCCAGGTCCATGTTGATCTTCTTGGCGCTGTCGGCTGCGTTAGGCTCGAATGTCATGAAGAAGTCGATGTTTCCACGGGTGAGCGATGCCGCAATCTTCTGTCTTACAGCCATTTCCTTATCCTTAGGAAGCATGGATGTCTTCAAGCTTATATCTGCTGTCTTGCCGTTGAGTGAACGGACTTCTACTGTGATCTTTCCGGTTTCCAGGATGACTTCGGCCTTGCCGTAGCCTGTCATTGATTTTATCATAGCATGCGTGTTTTCAGATTTGGAATTGCAAAATTATAAAATTTTATCGGATTAGTACTCGCCCCACTCGCATCCCGCATTTTCCACATGGATACGGTCTATCAGCTTGTCACCGCTGAACAGCTGGACCGTTCCTTTTCCGTTGCCTCCGTTCCAAAGGCGGTTGTGTCTTTTCTTTCCGTCAGGCGATTCGTAGTTTACCATCAGCATATCCTTCTTTTCGCATGTGATGTCCGTGATCATTCTGTGCTTGCGGGTGTGTTGGTCTACATGCCAGATGATCTGTGTGTCTGTCTCTTTACATTCGAACTCAGTCCTGCATCCTGTCCAGAACTTCGAGAAGTTGAACTCATATGGGGTGCCTTCATACCAGAACGCCGAAAGCAGCTTGCGTTTCAGGGCAAACACCATGATCTTAGGACGTCCTCCACCTATGTCAAATACGCTGTCAGTCAGCTTCTTGCCGGTAAGCTCGCTTGTGAGGTTGCTTGATGAAAGCCATACCCATGGTGAGGTGAAGTTCCGGCCCCAGTTCTTGTCTGCATATCCGTAGCAGTCTTCCGGACGGACAATGTATTTCGCTCCGTTCCATATCACGTCGCCTTCATATGCTGTCTTCATGCCTTCTGCATGCCAGAACATCTCGAACAGCTGAAGTTCCCGGAACAGTCTGTTTGCACCATATCCTACGTTGAATGCTACCTTCTTGTCGATCTTCAGGTTCCACTGCATTTCTCCGGCCTGACACATATATTCAGGATGTTCTTCTGCTTCCTTGGCACTGACAGACACTTTGCCATGCATCTCTGTTTCAGTAACATAGCAGTCGTCAGCCTTTACGTAGAACGGCGTTTTCATGCCTACCTCGATCTGTTTCCATCCGAAAAATCTATGCACCTGTGCAGCATCCTTTCCCCAGCATCCTGCCTTAACCATAAGGTAGGAAGGTTTCTCTCCCAACTGGCCGAAATGGGGCTTCTCATCTCCATGCAGCGGATTGCAGAGGAAATATTCGATGAAGAATGCCTTTTCTTCGCCTGTTTCGGCATGGTGGGCAGTGAATGAGTGCCACCACCAGTCATATCCTTTCTCTGCCTGCTTCCAGAACAGTTGGCATTCATTCCTTTTGATATTGTGCTTGTTGAACATGATTCCTTATTATTTTATATGCATCCTTCAAAGATAGCAAACAAAAGTTGAACTATAACAATAAAAATTCCGTATATTTGCAGGATTATTTGCAAATTCATTATTACCAGAGATATGGAAGAGGTAAACAAGGAAGCAGTTGAGACACGTAATCTCAACTTTTTGGAGGAGATCATCGAGGCAGATCTCGCAAGCGGAAAGTGTGAATCGGTAATGACCCGTTTCCCGCCTGAACCAAACGGATATCTTCACATCGGACATGCGAAGAGCATCTGCATCAACTTCGGTCTTGCAAAGAAGTATGGCGGAAAGACAAACCTCCGTTTCGACGATACCAACCCTGTAAAGGAGGACACCGAGTATGTAGACTCCATCAAGGAGGACATCAAGTGGCTCGGTTTCGACTGGGAGAACGAGCGCTATGCTTCGGACTATTTCGACCAGCTTTACGAGTGGGCTGAGGAGCTCATAAAGAAGGGCCTTGCCTATGTAGACGATCAGACCCAGGAGGAGATCCGCGCAGGCCGTGGTACAGTCCAGGTGCCTGGTACCGAGAGCCCATACCGCAACCGCAGCGTGGAGGAGAACCTCAAGTTGTTCCGCGAAATGCGTGACGGTAAGTATGCGGAAGGGGAGAAGGTGCTCCGTGCGAAGATCGACATGGCACATCCTAACATGCTGTTCCGTGACCCGCTTCTTTACCGTATCATCCACGCTCATCACCACCGTACAGGTGACAAGTGGTGCATCTACCCGATGTATGACTATGCCCATGGACAGTCAGACTCGATCGAAAACATCACTCACTCGATCTGTACTCTCGAGTTCGATGTGCACCGTCCTCTCTATGACTGGTTCATCGACAAGCTCGGAATCTTCCCGTCACATCAGTATGAGTTTGCAAGACTCAACCTCACATACACGGTCATGTCAAAGCGCAAGCTTCTTGAGCTTGTGAAGAACAACTTCGTAAGCGGCTGGGATGACCCTCGTATGCCTACCATCTGCGGTATCCGCCGTCGTGGATATACACCGGAGTCCATCCGTATGTTCGCAGAGAAGGTCGGTGTCGCAAAGCGCGAGCAGCTCATCGACCTCCAGCTGATGGAGTGGTGCGTGCGTCAGGACCTTAACGAGCGTTCAAACCGCTACATGGTGGTTCAGGACCCGGTAAAGCTCACCATCACCAACTGGGAGCCGGGCAAGGTGGAGTGGTTCGATGCTCCTCTGAACCCTGCAGATCCTGAAGGACCGTCACGCAAGGTTCCTTTCACCGGTGAGGTATATATCGAGAGAAATGACTTCATGGAGGAACCTCCTAAGAAGTACTTCCGTCTCAAGCCGGACGGAGAGGTCCGCCTGAAGTATACATACATCGTCAAGTGCCAGGAAGTCGTGAAGGACGCTGATGGCAACATAGTTGAGATCAAGTGTACTTACGATCCTACCTCTAAGCCAGGTGCAGGCGAGTGGCGTTCTGTGAAGGGAACCATCCACTGGGTGTCTACCGAACACGCCAAGGAGCTTGAACTCAGACTCTATGACAAGCTCTTCACTGAGGCCCAGATGGGTCAGATCCCAGAAGGCGAGGACTACAAGAGCTATCTCAACCCAGAGTCTCTCGTGATCGGAAAGGGTTACGCTGAGCCAGCGCTCCTCGAGGATAATTCAGGTATCGCAGTCCAGTTCGAGCGCGTGGGATACTTCTTCAAGGATCCGGACAGCACTCCAGACCGCTTCGTGTTCAACAAGACTACAGCCCTTAAGGACAGCTTCAAGTTCTAGATTTAAATAATTAAGGTGACCAGGCGGTCACCTTAATTATTTCTCAATCAGCTCCAGCAATCTGTCGATTGCCTCGTTTTCCGGAACATGGCGCATGACAGGCTCTTTGCCTTTGTAGATGGAAACCTTTCCGTTTCCTTCTCCTACATAGCCCCAGTCTGCATCGGCCATCTCGCCGGGTCCGTTCACTATGCATCCCATCACCGCGATGACCATTCCCTTGAGGTGGCGAGTGCGCTGCTTTACTTCCTCGAATGTGCTTTCGAGATTGTACATAGTGCGGCCGCAGCCAGGGCAGGCGATGTATTCCGGCCTGTAGAATCTTCTGCGTGCAGCCTGCATCAGCTCGTCAGTCAGATATTCCGCATATTCGCTGCCGCCAAGCTGTACTTCCTCGCCGTTTTTATCGATGTAGCTTCCGTTAAGCTCGACCTCGTCAAGTTCTTTGTCGAGCAGTCTCTTTCCGAAGTCACATGAAAAGTCCAGAAGCAGCCTTTCTTTTGATGGTGCACAATATGTTGCGATAGCCTTCTTTCCCTGGATGGTCAGCGATACCATTGAAGAATGCAGCCTGCGTCCGTATCTGTCAGACAGGTATCTTGCAACAGGAAGTTCATTTTCCGGATCTTCGGTAAGCGATACTCTTACAGTGTTTCCTATGCCTTCAGACAGCAGTGCCGAGATTCCTACGGCAGACTTTATGCGTCCGCCGTCACCGTTGCCAGCTTCAGTCACTCCGAGGTGGAGCGGGAATACGACGCCTGTCTCTTCCATTTCCTTTGCCAGGAGACGATAGGCCTCCACCATCACGAAAGTGTTGCTCGCTTTAAGAGATACGACAACGTTGTAGAAATCATTTTCTACGCACATCTTCAGCCATTCCATCACTGCTTCCTTCATTGCAAGGGGAGTGTTGCCATAAAGATTGGTGATGCGCTCGCCGAGTGAACCGTGGTTCAGGCCGATTCTGATCGCAGTGCCGTTAGCCTTGCATACTTCGACTAGCCTTGCAAACTGTTCACGTGCCTTTTCGTGGTCCTTATGGAAGTTGCCCGGATTGATCCTGACCTTCTCCACCACTTCGGCAGCAGCTATTGCAATCTCTGATGAAAAGTGCACGTCCGCCACAAGGGGAGTATCAATCCCTTCAGAGAGCAGTCTGGTCTTGATTTCACGCAGTGAATCTACCTGAGCCAGCGAAGGAACGGTAAGCCTGATGAGTTCTGCTCCGGCTTTGCTGAGTCTCCTGCATTGGTCTACTGATGCTTCTATATCTGATGTGTGCGTATTGCACATGGTCTGGACAATGATCGGCTCATCGCTTCCTATTGTCACTTTGCCTGCCTTTACCTGAATTGTCTTCATTGAATTTTTCTGGATTATATATGACATCCTTAGCCAATTGCTTTAGCTGTGCCTTAGTCTTTCCGGATCTCTTGGTCAGATGATAATGAACACCTACCGAAACGACTATGTTTGAAGGATATGCGAATCTATAGTAGTACTTGCTGTAATGGTCCGGGGTATACAGAGATGACAGAGAGTGCTTGTATGCTGCCTGGAAGTGGATTTCAAACGGAGCGAAGACGAGGCCGAATCCTACGCCTCCCTTGAGTCCGTAGTCCCAGCGTCTGTCGGTTTCAACAAAAGAATTCCTGACTTCTTCTGATACGAAGCCGGTCTCTCCAGGGAAACGCTGGATTCCAAGTCTGTAGCCGGCATAGCATCCGAGCTGGGCCATGATCTTGAAATTCCACATGTCATAGTGGAACTGGAAAAGTACCGGTGCCTCAATCACATCAATCAAGGCCTTTTCCGCTCCTTCAATCTTATAGGTATAGTCGTTCTTTTCGTTCTTTTTGAACTGGTAGCCCTCGCGAGCATAGAACAGTCCTGCCTGAAACCCGAAATAAGGCATGTATCCGAACATCTTCTGGTACTTGGTGAACGTCACACCGAAATTCAGAGGAGTGAACACCATCTCCTGCTTCTGTGACGGGTTCCACATCACCTGACTCAGGCCTGCTCCATATTGCACACCGACCATCGTGTAGTCGTTTATGACAAGTTTCTTCTTGACATTGATAGTGTCCAGCTGCTCGTCAGTGAGGGCCTGAACATCTTTGAGCAGCAGGTCGTCGCTGACCTTGACTGTCTGGGGCTGTTGCTTCGGCGCCGGCTGTTGTCTTCTTGTCATCTGCTGACCAAATGCCGTCAGTCCAAGAGTCAGGAACAATATTAATATATAGACTTTCTTCATAATCAATTATTTGAACATTTCTGCAGCATCGATGTTCTGTTCTATCTCCATCATTTCAGGGATGTCTATGAGGAATGTTCCGTCCTGAAGCTTATAGAAACGGACCTTTTCCGGCTGCTTGTGCTCAAGCAGGATACCTGTGTCGACGATACCGTTCTTATTGATATCCTCCGTGATTCTTATAGAGTATTTGCCGGCCTTCAGATATGGGAACATAAGTGTTCCATCGTCTTCTATTATGTAGCTCCTCAGCACTTTATCCCTCTTTTCGGTCAGAAGGTCGACGATGTATTTATTATCCACGTTAGACATCACGAGTGAGAGTGTACTGAGCTTGTCGTCATTAGGCAGGCTGACCTTCACTTCAGTGCTGTCATTGTAGAACCCGTTGATGTCCTTGAACTTTCTGTGAGGGACCTTGAGGAAATACTCATATCCGGGCTGGAGCTTTTCGGTCGGCCTTATCGTGAATTTCCTCAGGTTGAGCGAGTCCTTCTCAACCTTATATTTTCCTATGCTTTCCTGCTGACGAGGGTTGATATATCTGAATGTCAGCGAATCGAATGCCTCTTCCACGAGCGGATACTTGAATTCCATCACGAAGCCGTACTGTTCCACATTTTCCGGCTTCGCTTCCAATGTGAACACAGCTGTCGTGTCTTCTTTCTTGATGTCCTTGCCTGATGTCTTTGCCGGACCCTTCTTCGGCTTGAGCAGCTTGAACTCGTCCACTGCACTGTTAAGAAGTCCCAGCGTATCCGTCTTCATGTATTTTACATTCAGGAACAATGTGTCAGGCTGCGGTTTAGGATCGTTAACCCATATCTCCAGACTGTCCTTCATTATGTTGAACTGAGTGATCAGCTTGTCACTAGGGACATTCTTTATCCAGATGGAGTCAATCTGCGCATATGGCGCCATGAAAGTGATGTATGCTGTACGTTCTCCGACTCTTTCCCTGTTGACGATCATCTGCTTGGACGGTTTCTCCTTGAAGACATTCAGCTCGTATTCTGTCTTTCTTGCCAGGCAGTTGAGAGTATCTTTCATGTCGTATTTCTGCAGCTCAGGAAGACTGTCGTTGACTACAGTCACCGGCTTTACCAATGAGTCGATGAATGCAACCTTCTCGCTCTCAGGCTCATATTTGTTGTTGTTGTTCTCATCGATGATCGCATACATCCTGTACACTGTGTCCTGGATGTTCCGTATGCTGAAGAATCCCCATTCATCTGTCTTTACCGCTGCATCCGGACGCTTCAGGAACAAGGCCGAGTCTGCATGATCCTTATAAAGCATCACAGTCGCACCTTTGAGAGGCTTGAGGCTGTTGCAGTCCTGAACGATACCTGTCACCATCATGCTGTCGATCCGGTCTCCGGTCGAGAATACCAATGTATAGCCGGGAAACATGTTGCCTTCGTTGTTGTCTCCGATAGCATTGGTAAGGTCCATAGTGTAAGTCTTGTTGGAGTCAAGGTCGCTTTCGAAATAAACGATCACGCTCTTGCCCTTCATCTTGAACTTCGGAGCTTTTTCCAAAGGAGGGGAGAGGAAAAGGCTCTTAGGGTCCTTTACCTGCACATATTCATTGAATGTGATCTTCAACTGTGTCTTATGGGTTGGCACATTCGTCTGTCCAAGTGTCGGATAGATTTCCTTGATTACCGGCGGAATCGTGTCCTTCGGACCGCCGCTTGGCGGAGTCTGGGTGTTGGCACATGAATGCGAAAACACCATTGAAGCAACGACAATGGTGATCGGTATTATCGGAAAGAGTGTTTTTATAAATCGTTTCATTTAATTCAGATTAAAGTTCTGTTCTGGCTACACTTTCGATTCCCTTGATGTTCTTGAGCTTCATGATCAGGTTTTCAAGGTCATCGATGTCATGTACATAAAGGTCAATGAATCCGTCGAAGATACCGTCCTCAGCTCCGAGGTTGAATCTTCGGATGTTGACGTTGAGATCCTTTGATGTCAGGCGGGTGATGTCGTTGATCATACCCACTCTGTCAGTACCCTTCAAAGATATGCGGGCAAGATAGCTGCTGGTCTTGTTAGAGTCCAAGTCCCATTTTACAGTGACTATCTTGTCTCCGAACTTGGCAGCCAGATTATTTGCGTTTGTACAAGTTCTTGTATGTACTGTGATCGTTCCATCTGATGACTTGAATCCCACAACGCTTTCTCCGAGAATTGGGGTGCAGCAGGTGGCAAGTATGTATTTGTGGTTGACGTCAGAATTGGAAATGACGAAATATGATTCTCTGTTGATGCCGTGGTATTTCTTCAGCATATCTTCGAGGCCATCCAGGCTGACTGCTCCGCAACCGATCTTGAAATACATGTCCTGCGGCTTGCTGTCGAAGATCTCGAACTCCTCCATAAGGGAGTTTATTACCTTGTCATTCAGGGTCTTGCCTATCTCTTCAAGACGTTTTTCCAGCATCTTCTTACCTATCCTGATGTAGGTGTGACGTTCGCTCTTGATCTGGTCAAGAATTGCCTTTCTGGCTCTTGATGATTTAACAAACTGGAGCCATTCGCGCTTAGGTGTCTCTTTCTCAGCTGTGATTATCTCTACCTGATCTCCTGTCTTAAGTACATATGAAAGCGGAACGAGGCGCAGGTTGACCTTGGCTGCGATGGCCTTGTTTCCAATGTGCGAGTGGATGGCATATGCAAAGTCGAGAGCCGTGGCACCCTTCTCGATGCTCTTCTGTTCTCCTTTCGGTGTGAATACGAGGATTTCGCTCTTTACAAGATCCTCATGGATGATGTCCAGCAGTTCGAGAGCATTTACATCCGGGTTGACAAGAATGTCCTTTACCTTGCTTATCCATTTGTCCATCTCGTTGGCCTTGTCAGCCATGAAACCGTCCTTCTTGTATGCCCAGTGGGCTGCGATACCTTTCTCCGCAATCTCGTTCATTCTGCGGGAACGGATCTGTACCTCGACCCAGTAGCCGTTGTGGCTCATGAGGGTGCAGTGGAGTGCTTCGTAGCCATTGTTCTTTGGTGAGTTCACCCAGTCACGCATTCGGTCATGCTTGTAGTTGTAGATGCTGGTGATGATCGAGAATATGTGATAGCACTGGTCTCTTTCAGTCTCGTTTGCGTTGAGCTGTCCGTCAAATATTATCCTCACTGCATAGAGATCGAATATCTGTTCGAATGTGACCCCTTTGGTCTTCATCTTTTTCCAGATCGAATATGGAGTCTTGACTCTCTTCCTGATTTCAAATTTGAAACCGGCAGCCTTGAGGGCCTTGTCTATCGGTTCAATGAACTCGTTGATCTCCTTGTCCCTATCTATGACGTTGCGGTTGATCTGCTCTGTTATCTGGTTGAATGCTTCCGGCTCCTTATAACGCAGCCATATGTCTTCCATCTCTGACTTCACACTGTACAGACCAAGACGATGGGCGAGAGGTATGAATACAAACATTGTTTCGCTCAAGATCTTGTCCCTCTTGTGTTCAGGCATGAACTCTATGGTCCTGCAGTTGTGCAGACGGTCAGCGAGCTTGATAAGGACAACGCGTACATCATCGTTGAGCGTCAGAAGAATGCGTTTGAAGTTTTCTGCCTGCATGCTTTTCAATTCTGCCTTGTCCTCGTTGTCCAGCACGGTCTTGATCTTTGTCAGACCGTCAACGAGAGTCGCAACCTTCTCACCGAAAAGATTCTTTATGTCATCTACGGTGTAGTCAGTGTCCTCTACAACATCGTGGAGAAGAGCAGCAATTATCGACTTGTACCCCAGACCGATATTGCTTACGACAATCTTAGCCACAGCGATAGGATGCAGTATATATGGTTCTCCCGAGCGTCTTCTGACGCCCTTGTGAGCCTCGTTTGCAAATTCGAATGCCTTCTGGACCATATCCAGTTCTTCCAGACTGCTGCATCTCTTTCGTGCAGCCTCCTTCAGGTCTGCATAATCCCTTGCAATAACTTCATAGTCGGCCTGTGTGAATTGCGAAATCTTTCCCATAACAGTATCTCCTGTTCTATTCCTATATATCTTCCAATTTTCTTGTCATTTCGACTGAGAGATGCGAATGGAGAAATCTCTATCCCAGCTTCGCCATAAACCTTTCCGGATCGATGATGAATCTCTGGTGGGAGCCTTCTCCAAGGAGGCCCTTTTCGTCTTCAACCTTTATATTATATTCTAGTCTTCTTCCGTCAATTTCTGTCAGCTGGGCAGTGATCTTTACTTCGGTACCCGGTCTGCAGGCTCTCAGGTGGCTGATGTTCACTTTGGTCCCTACGGTCTGGTGGCCGTGTTGCGCGGCAAGCGAAAATGCTGCCAGCTCCATATGGCAGATCATCGATGGGGTAGCATATACCGGCAGTCCGCCGGATCCCAATATCTCAGCGGTCTCATTATCCGCTACCGTACGTGTGAGAACGAATGTTTCTCCTGCTTTCATATCCTTCTAAAATAATGTTCCTGTAAATTCATCGGTTTCCCCGGTAGCTTCCCCTCCCTGTAATGACGTGCTTTCGTCATTCTGAACTTTTACCTTGTCATTCTGAGCTTCCCCACTGTCATTCTGAGCGAAGCGAAGAATCTCTTCCATGAACTCCTTCTCCGAAATGACCCTCACCCCGAGACTCTCCGCCTTCTTCAGCTTCTCCGGTCCGGCTTTCTCTCCGGCCAGCAGATATGTTGTCTTCCCGCTCACGCTTCCGCTGTTCTTTCCGCCGTTGGCCGTTATCAGAGCCTTCATCTCGTCACGCGATATGCTGAAGTTGCCGGATATCACTATCGTCATTCCCTTCAGAATCTCGGACTCCTTTTCTGCAGCTGCTTCGCTCTCGAATTTCAGTCCTGCTGCCTTCAGTCTGTCTATAGTGTCCCGGTTTGCATCGTCTGCAAAGTACTCTATTATGCTGTCTGCAATGACCTCGCCTATGTCGTCTGCCTGCAAAAGTTCCTCTCTTGAGGCCTTCATGATCGCGTCAAGCGTCTTGAAATGAGCTGCCAAGGTCTTGGCTGTAGTTTCGCCTACATGCCTGATTCCCAATGCATAAAGTACTTTCTCGAATGGAGTCTTCAGCGAATCCTTAAGACTCTTGAGGAATCTTTCCGCGGAGCGCTCCTTCCAGCCTTCCAATGTAAGGAGGTGTTCCTTCTCAAGGTCATAGAAATCTGCAACGCTCCACACATATCCTTTGTTGTAGAGCTGGTCAACTGTAGCGTCACCGGCAATCACATTCATCGCCTTGCGGCTGAGGAAATGCACCAGCTTGCCCTTTATCTGTGTCGGACATCCGGTCTGGTTAGGGCAGAATGCCTTGGCTTCTTCCTCATCTTTGATGAGATGTGTGCCGCAGTCAGGGCATGTTTCCGGAAAGTGGGGGAGAACTGCGTCTGACGGTCTCATGCTGAGTTCCACCCCAGTGATCTTCGGGATGATCTCTCCGCCTTTCTCCACATAGACGTAGTCGCCCACATGTATGTCCAGCAGCTGCATCTGGTCTGCATTGTGGAGGGAGGCTCGCTTGACTATCGTGCCGCTGAGCTGCACCGGCTCCAGGTTTGCCACCGGGGTGACCGCTCCTGTCCTTCCGACCTGATAGTCTATGCTGACCAGTCGGGTGAGTGCCTGCTCGGCCTTGAACTTATATGCTACCGCCCAGCGCGGGAACTTGGCTGTGTAGCCGAGTTCTTCCTGATATGGGAGCTCATTGACCTTGATGACTATGCCGTCGGTCGCGAACGGAAGTGTTTTACGTTCTGTGTCCCAATATGTTATGAACTCTTCGATTTCTTCTATGGATTTGCAGATGCGGCGCTTGTCCGAAACCGGAAGTCCCCATTTTGATGCGTTGTCCAGGGCCTCTTCGTGGGTAGTGAACGGCAGGTCTTCTCCCAGCATATGATAGAGTGTACATTCGAGGCCTCTGTTTGCCACCTGTGAGCTGTCGATCAGCTTGAGCGATCCTGAGGCCGCATTTCTTGGATTTGCGAAAGGCTGTTCCTCGTCCTTCTCACGTTCTTCGTTGAGCCTGTCGAATGCCGCCCAAGGCATATAGATCTCGCCCCTTATTTCAAATTCTTCCGGCCATGGCTGCGGGTTGTCCTTTGTCGGGATGAAGCCGGCTGGGGTAGTGAGCTTCTGCGGGATGTTGGAGATGTGTCTTACGTTTTCGGTCACATCGTCGCCTATGGTTCCGTCGCCTCTTGTGAGGGCCCGGAAGAGTTTGCCACCTTTGTAGGTCAGGCAGATGGCGGTGCCGTCGAACTTCAGTTCGCAGCTGTATGTGAAGGCGTTGCCGATTCCTTTCGCAGCACGTTCGGCAAAGGCTTCCACTTCAGAAATGTCGTATGTGTTTCCGAGCGAGAGCATCGGGTATTTGTGCGGATGCTGCTCGAATTCCTTGCTTTTGGTCTTGCCGGCTGCCATGAATACTTTAGGCGAAATGTCACTGCCGACCTTCTGAGTAGGGGAGTCTTCAGTTATGAGTTCAGGATACTGTGCCTCAATGGCTTCCAGCTCCTTGAGGAGCATGTCGAAGTCATAATCGCTCATGACCGGATCGTTCTCGACATAGTACCTTCTGTTAGCCTCATTGAGAATGTCCCTGAGCTCTTTTGCCCTGATATTTGCCTGTGTCTTTTCCATAACCGTAATAACTTACAAAAATACAAAATCATTTTTACTTCTGCAATAATGGTTCTGGGGTAGATGCCGCTGGGTGGCTGGGCGGGATAATCACTATATATGGTTACGTGTCAGCGCGGTCTATGGCCTCGCTGAAATGTGCACGGTGGTCAAAATCGTTTACTACCGTGCACGCGAAAATGTATTTGCTTCTCTCTATCGCAGATTCTCGTGCACGGCGGTTAACGAAAATGACCACCGTGCACGTTTCGGGCTGTTTGTACATCTGTCTGGTCGTGAAATGAATGGACATGTAAGTCATTGATTCACAGTAAAATGACCATCAATACGGTGGGGCAGAATGACCCACCGTGTTGATGGTTAAATCGTTGATGGCCAGGGTTTTGGATGACCATGGGACGAGTATGGAGCGCAATTAATTGTGTGTCAGCTATATAGATACATCTGCGTGCCGCCAGGAGGGAGCACGTGGAGTATGGCAATGTCTTGGATATCAGATACTTGCGCGCCACCTCCCGCATATGTAGTGAAAACAGATTGTCATACATGGTAAGTCATACGATCTAGCTCGCAGTCTGGTGTGCTTGATGGCTGAAAACCACTACCCCTAAGCACGTTAAGTTCCATCTGGGATGCTTGTAGGACCATAAGGCGTGCTTAGAGGTAGGCGAAAATGACCCTGAGTACGGTCGCTGTCGATTTTCTTGATATTTACATGATAATTTGATAAATTTGCGCCGCATTTTGACTAAGTGTGTCATGATGTCATCCCGAGCGAGCGAAGCGAGTCGAGGGATCTATATGAATTTATTGTTTAACTAATTAATACAAAGAAAATTATGAAAGATGCAGTTATCATCCTTTGTGGTGGCGGTCCGGCACCAGGAATGAACTCAGTTTCAATGAGTGTAGCAAAGACTTTCCTTGCAAAGGGATTCAGAGTAATCGGACTTCACGGTGGTTATTCAGGACTTTTCAGCAAGAATGCACGCACTGAGGATCTCGACTTCTTCAAGGCAGACCGTTACTTCAACAGAGGTGGTTCTTACCTCGAGATGAGCCGTTTCAAGCCAACCGACAAGGACTTCGAAGAGAACTTCAACCTTGACCTCTTCAAGGACAACAACATCAAGCTCCTCGTGACTATCGGTGGTGACGACACAGCATCTACTGCAAACCGTATCTCAAAGTTCCTCGCAGCAAAGGGATACCCTATCTCAAACATCCACTGTCCTAAGACAATCGACAATGACCTTCCTCTTCCTGCAAACGCTCCTACATTCGGATACAACTCTGCAAAGAACGAGGGTGCACACCTTGCACGCACAGTGTATGAGGATGCTCGCACTTCAGGTAACTGGTTGGTAATCTCAGCAATGGGACGTACTTGCGGAAGTCTTGCTTTAGGTATCGGTGAGGCCACTCACTGCCCTATGACCATCATCCCTGAGATGTTCAACAAGACTGAGATCTGCCTTGACAAGGTGGTTAAGCTTTCTATCTCTGCTATCCTCAAGAGAAAGGTTCTCGGCATCAACTACGGTACTATCGTAGCTGCAGAGGGTCTCTTCCACGAGTTCAAGGCTGAGGAAATGGAGGCTGCTGGCGTTCACTTCTCATATGACGACCACGGTCACCCAGAGCTTGGTAAGGTTTCAAAGGCTGTCCTCTTCAACGACCTCCTCGAGGCTGAGTTCAAGAAGATCGGTCTCAAGGTGAAGAGCCGTCCGGTAGAGATCGGATATGACGTCCGCTGCCAGGATCCTGTCGCATATGACCTTACATACTGCACAGAGCTTGCAATGGGTGTTTACCAGCTCTACAGCGAGGGCAAGACAGGCTGCATGGTATACGTTGACTCATACGGAAACGTATCTCCGCTCTACCTCGCAGATCTCCAGGACCCTACAACTGGCAAGATCCCTCCACGCGTAGTAGACATCAACGCAGGTACTGCACAGAACTACTACAACTACATCGCACACTACGTAACCCCAGAGGACTACGAAGCAGTACGCGCTCTCGGCATCGAGAACCCAGAGGCATACGACTTCAAGAAGATTCTCAACTGGTAATTAACTGACAGATAAGGTTGTTACCTGATATATTTAATGCTTCCCTTCGGGTTTCCGGAGGGAAGCATTTTTATTATAATCCTTGATGGGCGCTGCGATTGCTTGATGATCTGTTCTGTCCATAGAAACGGCTCTTTTTGTGGACAGTGTTCAATTAAGATTGTGAAATAGAATTCCAATACACTTCAGGCTCTTCCCGGTGTGGTACCTGTGTGTTTCTTGAAGAACTGGACGAAGGCCGAAGAGCAGGAGAAATTAAGTGCATCTGCTATTTCATAGATGGCCATATCAGTTGTGCGCAGAAGCATCTTGGCTTCTATCAGAACAGCCTCGTGCATCCAGTCAAGAACGTGTCTGCCGGTTGCTTTTCTTATTGTTGTTGAAAGATGTTTCGGGGTGACGTTCAGCTTGTCTGCATAGAAGTGTACCGTGCGGTTTTCCTTATAATATACTGAAAGCAGCTGGAAGAATCGGTCGGTAAGGTTATTGGACTTAAGTTCTGCACCGGTGCTGAGATTATATTGCGCATCATATTCACCGGAGATTTCAAGTATCAAGGCATACAGGATGGAACGTATTATCTGTTCCTGATATCTGCTGCTTTCTCTCAGTTCCTTGTCAATGAATCTGAAATAACTCTCAAAGTCTTCATACTTGCTTTCAGAGACTCTCATCACAGGAATGTATCTCGAATAACTGAAAATGGATGTATCAATAGGTGACGGCATATCAAGAACATAATCTGTCGTCACTGCTATTATTTTCATCGAGGCCGGAGTCACAGGCTCAGAGAAAGATATAAGGTGGTTCTCCGGGAGGACAACAAGACACTCGCATCCCAATTCATATTCTTTACCGTCGATTGTGAGAATTCCTTCATATCCGCAGCACAGGCATATCACAAGGCCTCCTGATATATGGAAATTTCTAAGATCACGATTACTGATCTTATGAACATCAAGACTCATGAGCATTCCCTTTGAGCCATAAAGTTTCAACCTTTCGACAATATCAATTGCCAGATATTCTTCAGCACTACTCATAATACGACATTTCATAAATATTTCAGCCGATAAATATAACTGAAAGAGCGGTTAAAGGCAATAATTTTGCCTCCAGAAATTACAAATGAGGTAAAAATGAATAAGAAATCACAACCAAGGAATGTCAATGAAGTACTCAGGACATTCACAACAGATGCTGAAAAAGGATTGAGTTCCGGCGAAGCTGCGGCAAGGCAGCTACGTGAAGGTTACAACGAATTTGAAAAGACAAAGCACACGACTCTCTGGCAGAAGTTCATAAGCCAGTTCAAGAGTTTCATGATCATTGTGCTTCTGGTAGCATCAGTCATATCCGGAATAACCGGCTATATGAATGGAGAAGGAATCACTGATGCACTGATCATTCTGGTGATACTCGTCGCCAATGCGATAATCGGAGTGTTTCAGGAATCGAAGGCTGAGAAATCCCTGGATGCTCTTGAGAAGATGTCTGCGCCGTTGTGCAAGGTGATCCGAGACGGTGAGCGTAAGATTATTCCTTCACGTGAGCTTGTACCGGGAGATATTGTTGAAGTTGAAACTGGAGACAGCATACCGGCTGACATCCGACTCATTGAATCAGTGAATCTGAAGGTGCAGGAAGCGGCTCTGACAGGAGAGTCCGTTCCGGTGGAGAAGGATGCAGATGCTGATGTTCCGGAGGATGCGGCAATCGGTGACAGAGTCAATATGGCTTACTCGTCCTGTGCAGTGACTTACGGCAGGGGCAAAGGAGTGGTCGTGGCGACAGGAAAGAATACGGAAGTAGGAAAGATTGCTTCAATGATCCAGTCGGTACCAGAAATCCGTACTCCCATGCAGATAAGGCTCGATAAACTGGGACAGACTCTTGCAGTCATCTGTCTTGTAGTATGTATCGTGATAATGATTATCGGACTCTGCTATGGCCGTGGATTCATGGATATGTTCATGACAGCCGTCAGCCTTGCAGTAGCAGCTATTCCGGAAGGACTGCCTGCCGTATCAACAATAGTTTTGGCTCTCGGAGTACAGAGGCTTGCAAAACAGAATGCCATTGTAAGAAACCTGCCGTCTGTAGAAACACTTGGAAGCACTACAGTCATTTGTTCCGACAAGACCGGTACACTCACTCAGAACCGTATGACTGTCACACAGATATATTCTGAAGGACATCTGACTGAAGCCGGAGCGAAATCAAAGAATACCACTGACCTTATCCGGACATCCGTTCTTGCGAACGATGCTGTAATAAGCAGGAACGGCTCAGAAACCAGCACTTTGGGCGATCCGACAGAGACTGCTCTGCTTGACCTAGGTCTGAAATATGATATTGACAAGGACGCACAATACGCCGTGATGCCACGTGTGGCCGAAATACCTTTTGACTCAGAAAGGAAACTTATGAGTACGATTCACAAATGCCTTGATGGAGGATATCTTGTGGCTGTCAAGGGAGGTCTGGACGAGCTGCTGAAGTGTTGTACAGGAATCGTCGGTCGCAATGGAATAAGGCAGATTACAGAAGCGGATATACAGAATATCAACAAGGCCAATATGCATATGGCGTCCAGGGCGTTGCGTGTCCTTGCCGTAGCGAGCAAGTCCATCAATGAACTTCCGGATGCAATCTCCACTGATACAATCGAATCCGATCTCATATTCCTTGGAATGGTAGGAATGATCGATCCGCCACGTGAAGAAGCAAAGGTCGCTGTAGCCCAATGTCTCAAAGCCGGCATCAAGCCCGTGATGATTACGGGAGACCATAAGATCACAGCTTCTGCCATCGCACGTGAATTGGGTATAATGCAGGAGCATGATGCCGTACTTACCGGAACAGATGTGGAACTCCTTTCAGATGAGAAACTGCAGGAGGTTGTCGGTAATGTGTCAGTTTTTGCTCGCGTCGCTCCGGAGCATAAGGTCCGCATAGTCAAGGCCTTCCAACAGAGAGGCAATGTCGTGGCAATGACAGGAGACGGTGTCAATGATGCCCCTGCACTGAAACTGGCCAATATCGGTGTAGCGATGGGAATCACGGGAACGGACGTGGCGAAAGAGGCAGCGGATGTGGTGCTGGCGGATGATAATTTCGCGACAATCGTATCATCAGTACGTGAGGGCCGCAGGATATATGACAACCTGATGAAGTCCATCCAGTTCATGATTTCGACAAATCTTGGAGAGATCGTGCTTCTTCTGGTGGCAGTGCTTTGCAATCTTGATATGCCTTTGCTGCCGATCCAGCTTCTTTTCATCAATCTGGTAGGAGACTCTCTGCCTTCTCTTGCCCTCAGTGTGGATCATGCTGCAAAGGATATAATGAACCGCAGACCAGTCGATCCGAACAAGGGAATCTTCACAAGAGAATTCACCGGCAATGTCGTGGTGAGAGCCATAATACTCGGTGCAATGACACTTATAGCCTATATGATCGGAATGAAGACTTCCATTGACATTGCCAGGACAATGACATTCGCAGTGATGGTATTCTCGCAGTTCACACTGATCTTCAGCATCCGCAGCGGCAAGGAGTGGTTCACTTACAGGTTCTTCAGCAACAGGTGGTTATGGCTCACGATACTATTCGTCATTGCGCTGACACTGGTTGTGATGCTTGTTCCGGGAATGCAGGCCTTGTTCAAACTCGCTGCACTTACATCCGGACAATGGTGGACTGTAATAGGACT
>SUYQ01000010.1 GCA_015060325.1 Bacteroidales bacterium
GACCTCGTTACACTTAGGAGGTGCGGCTGGCTGAGAAGTCATGACCGCTTTTGGCCTTTAAAGATAGTATCTGGGCTTGATTTTTATTCTAACGGGCGTAAAAACGAAAGTTTTTATGTAAGTTTGTCCGGATAAATCTACTTGATATGAAGAGAATAATCGTCTGCGTCCTTTTTCTTTGTGCAGCAGTCGCCTCGATATCCGGACAGACCCGTCTGAGGGTAGTAGCCTACAACGTAGGAGTCTTCTCCAAATATGCCGACGACAGCATGCAGGACATAGCAAATATGATGCATGAACTGGATGCTGATGCAGTGGCGGTATGTGAGCTGGACAGCTGCAACAGGCGCCATGCTACTTTTCAGCTGCAGGATTTTGCGCAGATGCTGTCCGATGAGTGGTCATATAGATTCGGATCGGCAATGCAGTGGAACGGAGGGGCATACGGGACCGGCCTTGTGACGCATGCGCCTATCATGAACAGTTTCGAGATAAAGCTGCCTAAAGGTGAAGGATACGAGCCGAGGATATGTGTCGTGGCAGAGACGTCATCATATGTGTTGGCAGCTGTCCATCTTGATCACAGCAGCGAGGACGTGCGTGTGAAACAGGCTGATCTGCTCACAGATGAACTCAAGACCCGTTACGGGAAGTCACGCAAACCTGTTTTTCTGTGCGGTGACCTCAATGCTACGCCCGACAGCCGCACCCTTCGCCGGCTCTCCGAGGACTGGACCGTCCTCTCCGACCCGGCTCCGACCTACCCGTCGGACAACCCTCGTCAGTGTATAGATTATATATTGGCTTTGAACAACCGTGCCCGATATAAGGTGCAGAAGACGGCAGTCCTGACGGAGGCAGCATCGGCGGATGTCGTCAAGGCCTCTGACCATCTTCCGGTCTATGTTGATGTTATTTTGAAGTAATTATTATGGCTAGAAAGAAGAATTACCGCGGCAGGGGCCGCGGGAAGAGGGAAAAGAAGGTTTTCCCGCAGGTGGTAGGTAAGGTGCAGATGACCCGCGAGGGCTATGCATTCGTCATAGTTGAAGGAGAGGAGGATGATGTCTTTGTGAAGGCGTCAAAGACGCGCGGCGCGCTGAACGGTGACCAGGTGCGTGTGACAGTAACCCGGGAAAAGACCGAGTCCCAGCGTCGTGAGGGAGAGATCATAGAGATCATAGAGAGGTCGCCGAGGCCATTCATCGGCATATTGCATATCGTGGGAAATCAGGCCTGGGTGCTCATGCAGAGCCGTTTCATGCCTTATGACATCACAATCCCGTTCACCCAGTCCGACAAGGTCCGCTACCGCAGACATAATGTCAAGGGCCAGTCCATGGCAGAGCCAAAGGACGAGACCGGATGGTTGAAGCCGCTTGGCGATGACCTTTATGCGATCCACAAGGTGTTCGAGCTTGGTGAGGACGGATACGGCAGGCAGGAGCTGAAGGCCCGTTCGGGCATGAAGGTCGCTGCCGTCGTGGACGACTGGCCGCGCAGCGAGGCGACGCCTCGCGGGCACATCGTCGATGTGCTGGGTGAGCCAGGCGAGAATGACACCGAGATGCATGCCATCCTCGCCGAATATGCCCTTCCATATAAATTCGAATCGGAAGTGGCCAACGCCGCAGACCAGATATCAGAGGAAATCACAGCCGAGGACCTCAAGGGCCGCAGGGATTTCCGTCAGACGCTTACGTTTACCATCGATCCTGCTGATGCAAAGGACTTTGACGATGCCTTGTCGTTCAAGGTGCTGGAAAGCGGCAACTACGAGATTGGAGTGCACATCGCCGATGTGACTCATTATGTGAAACCGGGTTCGGTTGTAGACAGGGAGGCCCAGGAGCGCGGTACGTCAGTATATCTCGTGGACAGGACCGTGCCTATGCTTCCTGAGAAGCTCTGCAACAAGCTCTGTTCGCTTCGTCCTAATGAGGAGAAACTGACCTTTTCTGCTGTATTCGAGATGACTCCGCTCGGCCGTATCGTCAGCCAGTGGTTCGGCAAGACAGTCATATATTCAGACTATAGATTTGCATATGAGGAGGCTCAGGCCATAATCGAGGCTCCTAAGGCCGAGCATGAGGGCGTCCCTGCTGAAATCGTCTCTGCCGTGCTCACGCTTCACGCCTTGGCGACAAAGCTCCGCAAGAAGAGATTTGCCGCCGGAGCCATCAGCTTCGACCGCCCTGAAATGAAGGTCGAAGTGGATGAGAAAGGCCGTCCTGTAAATGTTTATCAGAAGGTTACAAAGGAAGCCAACTGGCTTATCGAGGAGTTCATGCTCCTGGCCAACCGCACCGTCGCGGAGTTTGTGGCGACCGGTTGCAAGGGAGTCGGAGACGCTCCGGCAAAGGGCGCGCGCAAGCAGGCGAAGACATTCGTCTATCGTGTCCATGACGAGCCTAATCAGGAAAAGATCGAGGCTCTGCGCAACTTCATCGGCAACTTCGGCTACCGTATGGGGCCTACCAACAGCGGCAAGGAGATCTCGAAGGAACTTAACACTCTCTTCGCTGCTGCCAAGGACACTCCTGAGTATAACGCCATAGAACTCCTGTCGCTCAGGACCATGGCCAAGGCCCGCTATGACACCGAAAACCTCGGCCACTATGGTCTTGCATTCAAATACTACACTCACTTCACTTCTCCGATCCGCCGCTATCCGGATATGCTCGTGCACAGGCTTCTGGCGCAGTATCTCGAAGGAGGACAGTCTGCCGAGAAGTCATTGTATGACAAGCTCTGCAAGCATGCCTCTGAGCGCGAGATCGTTGCAGCAGAGGCTGAAAGGGCAAGCATCAAGTACAAGCTTGTCGAGTTCATGCAGGATAAGGTCGGCTACACATTCGGAGGACACATCTCGGGTCTCACCGAGTGGGGAATGTATGTTGAGGTAGAGCCGACCATGATAGAGGGTATGGTTCCGCTTCGCGAGATCCGCAGCGACTTCTTCGAATTCGACGCAGACCACTACCGTCTTGTGGGACGTCGTACGGGTATAGTCTACAATCTCGGAGATCCGGTGCGCATCCGCGTGAAGAAGACCAATCTTGAGCAGAAACTTCTTGATTATGAGTTGATTGAGACTGGTCTTGAGGAAAGGGTGTATGACCGCATAGATTATGAAAACGGTCGCGGGACATCGTTCATCAAGGGCGAGGACGGGTCGTTTGACAACGTCACCGTAGGCATTAATAAGGCTACCCGCAAGGAAAAGGTCCGCAAGGCCATCCAGGAATCCAAGCGCAAATCCCGCAAGGCGTCTGCTAAGTCATCCGGCAAGGCTTCGGGTAGAAAGGCGGCAAAGAAATAAAATTCACTATTAGTTCGTAAATTATGAAAAAACAGGAATTGATGAGGGTGTGCTACGGCGGCGTGACCCTTATGGTACCTGAAATATGGAATGTCGAGACAGAGACTTATGTTGAACCGGACGGTCGTGAATGTGCCATGATAGACATTTCGGCGGCGGATGGAGACCCAAGGTCGATCGTGATCAGCTATGGTCCGATGCCGGAAGGATCGAATGCCCTTATCGAGGCCGAAGGCACCTATGAGGACCTGGTAGGGGAGACCGGACCTGCTGAGGAGGACGATCCTATCTGCGAATATGACTTTCTTGGGACTACAGGCTATGGTTTCGAAGTGCCGACTGAAGATAATCTGGCATGCAATTTCATCTGTGCAGCCATAGACCAGCCTTCCGACAAGGCTGCAAGATGCAAACTGTTCACAATCCTGACTACAGCTCAGTCATACGAGGATATCGATGACCTGCTGGACCTTATAGAAGAAAATATATCATTGCAGTAGGCTTCCGGAATATCCGTAAGAATCAGTCCGCATCCAGCTCCTGGATTGCGGACTTTTTTTTAGCTCTGATTCATCGCTTTAAAAATTTATAAGACTATTACTTGTTATTTTGAAAAATATCCATACCTTTGCATTTGAGTGCACGTGCACGCAACTGAATAACAACTTTTTTACACATACTAGTATAATGAAAAAGAAAATCACAATCATCGGAGCAGGCATGATGGGCTCGGCTCTGGCATTTCCGGCTGCAGAAAATGGCCATGAAGTGCATATCGTAGGAACGTGTCTTGATGATGAGATCATTGACGGTTATATCGCAACCGGGAAACACGAGAAATTTAGTCGTCCATTCCCTGAAAATGTGCAGTATCATTATTTCAAGGATTGGAAGGATGTGGTCAAAGGATCGGATTTCGTCATCGGAGGAGTTTCTTCATTCGGAGTGGACTGGTTCCTTGAGGAAATTCTCACTCAGCTTGATCCGGATATCCCGGTTCTTTCAGTGACCAAGGGTCTGAGAGCAACTGAGGATGGTACCCTTCTTTCATATCCCGGATTCTGGGAGAGCGAGCTTGCCAAGCGTGGCATAAACAGGACGATATGTGCAGTCGGAGGGCCATGTACGTCGTATGAACTCGTCTTCATGGACCCTACCGAGGTGGGCTTCTGCGGTAAGGATAGCGATGCTCTCCGCATGATGAAGGAGGCAATGGCTCGCCCATACTATCATATATCGCTCACAAATGATGTGATAGGACTTGAAAGCGCTGTAGCTCTCAAGAACGCTTATGCCATGGCGGTGACTCTTGCAGTAGGCTTGAATATCCGTTGGCATGGCGAGGATGAGCCTCAGCACTTTAATTCACAGGCTGGCACATTTTCACAGGCCGTACGTGAGACTCATGCCCTTATGCAGATTCAGGGTGGAACATTCGAGTCTGAGTGCATAGGTCTCGGCGACCTTTATGTTACCATATTCAGCGGCCGTACCCGCAGATGTGGAGTGCTGATGGGAAAAGGTCTTGATTATGATCAGGTGACCGAAGCTCTTGCTGGAATCACTCTTGAGAGCCTTGTGATTACCCGCGTCATGGGGCAGGCTATCCGCCGCAAGGCAGAGCTCGGTCTGGTGGATCTCATGGATTTCCCGCTTCTTATGCATATTGTGGATATCCTTGATAACGGTAAAGCTGATGCAGATATGCCTTGGGAAGCATTCACATATGAGCATATAAGATAATATTACACTTTATCGAACCCTACAGAAGATACTATGAAAAAGTTATTCACATTAAGTTTCCTGTTGGCAAGCGTATTTGTAATGCAGGCAAAGGTGGAGCTTCCGCCGATTTTTGCTGATAACATGGTTCTTCAGCAGCAGACCGAGGTTGCCCTTTGGGGATATGCAAAGCCAAATGCTAAGCTGACCATCACAACAACGTGGTCGAAGGCAAAGACAATAACAAATGTCGATGCCGACGGAAAATGGTTTGCGAGGGTGGCGACTCCGGTTGCCGGCGGACCATATGAAATCACCTTCAGCGACGGTGAGAAATCCACATTGAAGAATGTCCTTATCGGAGAGGTATGGATCTGTTCCGGCCAGTCCAACATGGAGATGCCGATGAAGGGTTTCAGCGGACAGCCGGTCGATGGCGCCACAGATCTTATTTTAGGCGCAAAGACTACGACATTGATCCGTTCATGCAATCTTGAGCAGGTCAAATCCTTTGAACTTCAGAATGAATGCCCTGCCACATGGTATGAGCATACTCCGCAGGGGGGTGGCAGAAGCGAGCGCAACTGCATATTTCTTTGCAAAGAGACTTTATGAGACCCTCGATGTCCCTGTCGGTATCATCAATGTATCCTGGGGCGGTACACCGATTCAGGCATGGATGAACCCTGAACTTCTGAAGAACGAATTTGGTGATGAGATAAGTCTCCAGCATCTTGAGACAAAGGAATGGCCGCAGAAATATGGCTTCAAACTGCCGGGTGTATTATATAATGGTATGCTTCATAGTGTCATCCCGTTCACTGCCAAAGGCTTTATATGGTATCAGGGCTGCGATAACCGTATGAAGTATGAACAGTACAAGAGGCTCCAGCCGGCATTTGTCCGCATGCTTCGTCAGGAGTGGGGTAACGATAGGATGCCTTTCTATTTCACCCAGATTGCGCCTTATAAGTATGAGGATCCTTCCAGACCGGAAGGCGGCTATATGATGTGGGCGCAGGCTCAGACTCTTGAACTTATTCCGTATAGCGGCATGGCTTGTACACATGATGCCGGCGAGCTTGCATGTATCCATCCGGCTAACAAGAAGGTCGTGGGAGACCGTCTTGCGTTCAATGCCTTGGTAAATGATTACGGATACGACATGTTCGATGGAAAGACACCCGTACCTGTGAAATTCGAATTCAAGGACGGTGAGGCGATCGTTACATTTGATGTAGGTCAGAAGGGACTCGGACCGATCAGTACGGATCTTGACGGCTTTGAGCTTGCTGGTGAGGATGGGGTGTTCTACCCTGCAAAAGGACGTTCGCTCAGCAGTAACCGCAACCAGATCAAGGTATATAAGTGTCCGGAGGTTCCGAATCCTGTTGCAGTGCGTTACGGTATGAAAAACTGGTCAGAGGCGACTCTCTTCAACTGTTTCGGCATTCCGGTAACTCCATTCAGGTCGGATAATTGGTAGAATTAGAAAAATTTAAGGTACAATGAAACTTCATAAGTTGATACTTACCGCAGTTACAGCGCTTCTGTGCATTGTGTCATATGCCGGAACAGGCAGTGTTGCACAACAAATGCCTGAAACTATGAAATTGACGGTCCTTGATGCAAACGGATTCCCTGTCATAGGTGCGGCTGTAATGAAGGCGGATGGATCGGGAGAAATTACAGACCTTGATGGAATCTGCACCATCTCATTGTCATCTTCCGATAAGACCCTTACGATAGTCTGCATGGGCTATCAGACGAAGGAAATAGAGATAGGAACGGCTTCTGAAATGACAGTATATCTGGAGGAAGACAATCAGCTTCTTTCAGAGTCAGTCGTGGTTGGCTACGGTGTTCAGAAGAAGGTCAACCTCACAGGTGCGGTGGATGCCGTGGATCAGGACCAGCTTCAGAACAGACCGGTAGCCAGCGTAGGACAGGCTCTGCAGGGTGTGGTGCCAAACCTTAACATCACCAATACTTCCGGCCGTCCCGGTGCTTCTTCCAACTTCAATATCCGAGGTAATACCTCTCCGAACGGAGGAAGCCCTCTGATTCTGGTCGATGGAGTCGAGACTGATCTTGGAAGAATCAATGCAAATGACATCGCGTCGATATCTGTACTGAAGGATGCATCTTCGGCAGCCATCTATGGTGCTCGTGGTGCATTCGGAGTCATCCTTGTCACCACTAAGAGCGGTGATTTCGACAAGGCTCCTACCGTGACTGCCGATGCCCGTTTCTCATTCTCTGCTCCTACGACATCGACAGACTATGAGACACGCGGCTACTATCATGCGAAGATTGCTGACCTGTTCATGGAAACCTATTCAGGCGTTCCTTATACGAATTATACAAGCTATGACTATCAGCGTCTTTATGAGCGCAGAAATGATGTGACGGAGCACCCGGACCGCCCTTGGGTGTTGACAGAGATGCGTAACGGTCGTCTGGAGTATCTTTATCTGGCCAACTTTGACTGGTATAATTATATGTATGATGACAGTCGTCCTACTCATGATTATAATGTCTCAGTGCGCGGTGGCTCCAAGAACATATCATATATGGTCAGCGGCCGATACTATCATCAGGATGGTATCTTCCGTATCGGACCTGATGATTATGATTCATTCAATACCCGCGTGAAGGTGGACGTGAAGATATGCCCATGGCTCAAACTTTCGAGCAATACAAGATTTTTCCATAGCAAGTATCATTATTCGGGCAATGAATACCGTCGTCCGACCCTCCATGCGCTTGCCAGCTTTGTTCCGGTGAATCCGGACGGCACCTTTGTTTCTCATACAACCTTGACACAAAGTGCATCACATTATATCATGGACGGATACAGTGCGATGCTCCATAAAGGTGTGCAGTATGGAACTCAGAAGATTACGGAACTTACAAGTTCCTGGATGCTTACGGCTGACATCACTGATAAACTCAAGTTCAATGTGGACTTTTCCTATAAGTTCGGATATAACCGTTCGCCATATAGGGATGCTACCGTTCAATATTCACAGTATCCTGGTGAAATCGCTACAGAGGCGACATTATATATAGACAGATATTCCGACACAGTAAATGAACGCAATGACTATGTGGCAAATGCCTACTTGTCTTATGCCGACACCTGGAATAATGATCATGACTTTACAGGAACAGTCGGAGTAAACTATGAGGCGCGTTCACATAATGATCTGTCAGTGCGTCGTCAGGATTTGCTCACCGAGGAGTTGAGTGACTTCAATCTTGCATATGGAAACGTGGATAATCTGACAGGAGGCATAAATGAATATGCTGTCGCCGGCTTGTTCTATCGTTTCACCTATGCATGGAAGTCCCGCTATCTGTTTGAAACTAACGGACGTGCAGATGGATCATCGCGTTTCCCGAAAGGAAATCAGTGGGGTTTCTTCCCTTCTGTTTCTGCAGCATGGCGTCTGACTGAAGAGCCTTGGATGGTGAATGTAAAGGACGTCATGAACAATGCAAAACTCAGGGTTTCGTACGGATCTTTAGGAAACCAGAACATAGGTTATTATGACTATTATCAGACTGTTGATACCAATGGACTGCTTTCATATACTTTTGATGGCAGTACCAAAGGCCAGTATGCCTATGTTACCAATCCAGTCTCAACAGGAACCTGGGAGACTGTGACAACATTTGATGTCGGAGCTGATCTTGGATTCCTCAAGGACAAGCTCACATTCTCCGCAGACTTTTATATAAGGAATACAAAGGGCATCCTTGCTGTCGGAAAGCAGCTTCCTTCAATTTACGGAGCAGGCGAGCCTAAGGTAAATGCAAATGACATCAGGACCACCGGCTGGGAAGTGCAGTTCGAGTGGCGCGACGGCTTTGATATCGGTTCCGAGAGGTTTGACTACAGCATCGGAGGCTCTCTTGCGGACTACACAGCAGTCTACACTAAGGCTGACAACCCGGACGGCATCATCTGGTCTCCATACGTAGGCATGAGACTGGGTGAGATATGGGGATACCGCACAGGAGGTCTTTTTGCAAGCGACGAGGAGGCAGCAGAATATATAAGTGAAGTTGACTGCTCGAAGGTATATACCGAATATATGAACTGTACCTCAGAGTATGGAAAAGGTGTGAGAGCCGGTGACGTCAAGATTCTTGATGTTGACGGTAACGGAGTGCTCGATTGGGGAACCGATACAGTCAATGATCACGGAGATACAGAAATCCTGGGAAACAGTCAGCCTCGCTACTCATATGGATTTAATGCCGGCTTCAATTTTTATGGTTTTGATTTCTCTATATTTTTCCAGGGTATAGGACATATGGATTGGTATCCGGGAAATGACAATCAGCGTTTCTGGGGTCCATATTCCCGTCCATATTCATCATTTATCGGACGCGACTTTATGGCGGATGTCTGGAGCGAGACCAATAAGGATGCATATTTCCCTCGTCCTCGAGGCTATTCGGCGAACTGGGGACTGCTTAACGGAAAGAATGACAGGTATCTTCAGAATCTTGCCTATCTGCGTCTGAAGAATCTTTCCATAGGCTATACATTCCCTGAAAAATGGATGTCAAAGGCGAAGATCTCTAAGATGAGAGTCTACTTCAGTGGTGAAAACCTTTGGTACTGGAGCGCTTTGCGTTCGAAGTATCTTGATCCGGAAATGGCGATTGCCAACTCTCAGTCAAATACATATTCATTCTGTAAGACCTTCGCATTCGGTCTTTCTTTGGAATTCTAATGGGGAGGTGACATTATGAAAAAGAATATTACTATGAATTTCAGATATATCATTCTTGCGGTCATGTTGCTTGCTTTGACTGCTTGTGAGGACTTCCTTACACGAAGGCCGAAGGATGAACTTAGCCCAGACACTTATTTCAGAACTGAGACAGAGTGCCAGTTGTATACTAATAATTTCTATACTATACTCCCGGCTGCAACTGATTTCTATCTGGAGGATGATGACTACATCATTCCTAATTCCCTGTCAACAAAGGTGATTGGAAACAGAGTGGTGCCGGCAACAGCCGGTACATGGAACTGGAACATGCTCAGGCAGATAAACTTCTTCCTGTCCCGCTCGCATCAGTGTGAAGACGATGCTGTCAGAGAAGAATATGAGGCTGTGGCAAAATTCTTCCGTGCATATTTCTATTTCGAGAAAGTAAAAAGATATGGCGATGTGCCATGGGTGGATGAACCGATTGATGCAAATGACGAGACCTTGTATCGCGGTCGCGATCCTCGTGCTATGGTCATGGAACATGTTCTTGAGGATATTGATTTTGCAATTCAGAATCTGCCGTCGCAGAAGGATGTTTATCGTGTTACCAAATGGACTGCACTTGCTCTCAAATCAAGAATCTTCCTCTTTGAGGGTACTTTCAGAAAATATCACGGACTTCAGGGATGGGAGGAGTGTCTTAAGGAGTCAGCCGCAGCGTCATTGAAGTTTATCAATGAGTCTGGCTATGGAATTTACAAGTCCGGTACAACTCCTTATCAAAGCCTGTTCACTCTGGCTGACTCTGACAGGAGTGAGGTGATTCTGACCAGAGCGTACAGGCAGTCAATTTCGCTTGTGCATGATGTTAATGGCGCGTTTACTTCGACCACTTCATCACGTAACGGTCTGGCAAAGGATGTTGTAGATATGTATCTTATGTCCGACGGAAGTCGTTTCACTGACAAGCCGAGATACAATATGATGAATTTCTATGAGGAGACCCAGGATCGTGATCCTCGTCTGGCTCAGACTATTCGTACACCAGGCTATACAAGAATGGGGGACACAGAACTTCTCGCTCCTAACATGGCAGCCGTCACTACAGGATATCAGTTTATCAAGTATGTTTGTGAGAAGAAATATGACTCTTATCAGACTTCTGAAAATGATATGCCGGTATTCCGTACTGCTGAGGTATATCTGAACTATGCAGAAGCAAAGGCAGAACTTAACCAGCTCACTCAGGCAGATCTTGATATCTCTGTCAATAAGATCAGGGCGAGAGTCTCCATGCCTGCAATCAATATGGATCAGGCAAATGCAGATCCGGATCCTTACCTGCTCGATAAGACGACCGGTTATTCAAATGTGACCAAGGATGCCAACACTGGAGTCATCCTGGAAATCCGTCGCGAAAGAACAGTGGAACTGATTCTCGAGGGCTTCAGATATTGGGACCTGATGAGATGGAAGGAAGGAAAGAGATTTGAAAGACCTTTCTATGGAATGTATCTGGATGGAGTTGGCGAATATGACCTTGACGGAAACGGAACTGTGGATTTCGTAGTCTATGAGGGCGAAGCTCCTTCAACAGTTCAGGGCGTAGTCTACAAGTCACTGTCTGAGCTGAACCTTTCTTCTGGTACAGAAGGAAACATCGTTCTGCATGATGACATCATCAGGTCGTTCGATGAGTCCAAGGATTATCTGTATCCTATTCCTACGGAAGATATTGTCCTGACCCAGGGCGTTGTAAAGCAGAATCCTGGCTGGGATGAAATGGATGGACTTGACTTCTAAAATCAATAGATATGAAACGGATTATTATATATTTATTGACAGCCATAAGCTTGTTTCTTGTCGGCTGTGAGGTTGAGAGGTTTGCGCCTATGCAGACACTTCAGGCAGACAGAGCCTCTCTTATGGCCCCTGGCATAGGTGCCAGTTATACCATCTCGGTCAGCAGTAATACCGCATGGAAGGCAAGTCTGACAGAAGAAGGATGGGTTTCATGTGACATTGAAGAGTTTGTCGGATCAACATCTGTGAATATTGTATTTGATGCAAATGAAGGCGACGCCCGTAGTTGCGAACTTGTACTTTCTTCAGAAGATGGAAGCCTTACTGGCAGTGTGACTCTTCGCCAGGCATCTAAGACTGAAGATGGTTTGATAAGCATTGCTCAAATGCGCTCTCATGAAGCAGAAGGAGAATATGTCTTTACCTCATCTTCCAAGATAAGAGGCTTCGTGACTACAGCCCCAGAGGGTAATAATTTCTATCCTGATTCTTTTGCAATGCAGGATGGATTCGGCTCTGATGCAGCTGGAATAACAGTTACTCTTGTAGATGCAAATCCGGATTTTGTGCGTGGCGATGAGGTCGAGGTAGAACTCCAAGGTGCTGTTCTTGAACGTAACGATGATGGCGTGTTGGTTCTTACTCCTGCAAAGGCACCTGTGAGGACAGAGACAACAATGATCACAGTAGAACCGATGGTTGTAAAGATGCCTTCTTTGGCAGCTGGTGAATATGAGTCGATGTACGTTTCTGTATATAATCTCCAGCCGCTTGAAGAGTTTATAGGTGCTACTCTCAATGACGGTGTCTTCATGGAAAACAGCAGAGGTTCGAAGACTTTCGTGAAAATCTTCGAGGGATCCCTTCTTACAGATGCTACATGTCCGGCAGGAAGCGGAAGCGTCACTGGTATTGCCGGCCCGAGTGCTACAGGCGAGCGTGATGCCTTCATCATTCCGACTGCAGTTTCTGATCTGGTCTTTGAAAGTGTACGCTTTGATATCCTGACAGGAGGCGTGACTTCATTCCCTTATGTCCTGTCACTTTATTCGGATAATGGAGCGAGTGAAAGCAATGAACCTAAGTATATTGATTATGAGGTGATTCCATATAGTCCAGCCTCAAAGTTCATTGATGCTTACTTTTATGACAAGGACCGCTCTACCGATGTGTCTCTTTACGTTCATGCTGCCGGCAGAACTGAAGACGAGATAAGAAGCAGCCTTTATTGGGGCAACAATATGGGATATGACTGTATCCCTGCAAAGTCCTTCGTGACAAGATCAAGTGCAGCAGGTGAATATCCAGGCCAGGCATACTACCTGCTTACAATGCCGCTGAAAAGCGATTTTGTCCGCGCAGGTGAAACTTTCAGTGTCGCTTTCTATATCTATAACACCAATTGGGCTATCAGGGATTGGAAACTTGAGTACTCTCTTGATATGAACAACTGGTATGGATATGATGAAGCTTCCGGAATGGGTGAAGGTGTGATAGAATTCATGCCTGGAGGAAATTATACGTTGTACAACGTGAAATTTACATCTCACTCAGCTATCGATGCATCTGATATCCTTTATCTCAGACTCACCCCATTTGGCAAGAGGGCGTGCATCAGCCCTACATCAATTGCAACAGGATGGGGCAGTGACGTCAGACTTTCTGTGGGAATGCTTGTCTGCCCTCATGTGGCTAGGCCATCAGAAGCTCCTCAGAATACAATCTGGCACCATACATTCGACAGTCTTACAGAAGGATCGGATTATTTGATGGGTGACAGACTTGGTCTGTTTGACAACCTTAATGGACCTCTTATCAGCACATGGAATGCCCAGCAGAGAAACGGACTCTCAGGAATCAATGTCGCAATGCGACCTGGTTATGCCCAGGTAGGATATGCAGAATATGGCACAGATGGTCTTTCTGCCAAGTCGTATAAGGGAACTCTTCAGACTCCTGCTTTGGAGAAAGTCACAGGAAATGTCGTCAACCTCAGCTTTAAGGCAATGGCATTCAAGAGTTCAAGACTGAACAGGAAGAATATGAATTCCAAGCTGCCTGAAACAGGCCCGGATGCTACCGAGATAGAGATTGAGATTCTTGATGGCGGCTATATCGTGGAACTTGAAGGCGAGACTATCCCTGAAGTTTCAAAGCTTGCCGTATCTGGACTTCCGGTTTCAGAGTTCAAGACATTCAATCTCAAGGTTTCAGGTGTGACACCGCAGACAAAGATCTCATTTAAAAGTGCCGAGAAAGGTGATTTTGCACGTTGGTTTATTGACGATATTATAGTTACAGAATGAATATGAAAAGACTATTATACATATCGTGTCTTCTGATCGCGGTCTCTTGCGCTCAGAAGCTGGATAACTCTTATTTCATTCCCGGAATGGACGGTGATGCGGTAAACCCCGATCAGAATATTTCAGGTCCTTCTACTCCTGATGTGATACTTCCCAATCAGGTGAAGGTCATGTCATTCAATGTCAGGGTCGGATCTGAAAATGGAACTGACCCTCAGGACTGGCCTGCACGTCGAAAATCCGTGAAGCCTTTGCTTACTAAGGAAAATCCTACTGTCATAGGACTTCAGGAGGCCCTTAAGCATCAGATGGATTATATATCCCTTGAAATGGAAGATTATGGCGCTTATGGTCTTGGCCGTGACGACGGAAAGGCATCCGGTGAGATAATGGCCATAATGTGGAACAAAAAACAGGTTTCATGCGATAGAATGGGCACATTCTGGCTGTCTCCAACCCCGGATGAAGTTTCTTTGGGATGGGATGCAGGATACAAGAGAACTGCAACATGGGGAGAATTCACTGTCCTTGCCACAAAGCAGAAGTTCTTCTATCTCAATACCCACGTGGACAACACGGGAAATCTTGCCAGAGTCCAGTCAATCGCTCTTATAAAGGAGAAGATAAAGGAACTCAACCCTTATGGCTTCCCTGTGATTGTCACCGGCGACTTTAATGCAGGACTCGAGCATGCTATGTTCGAACCGTTCGGTGAGTGGCTCTTCGATGCTCGTTCCACAGCTCCGATAACTGATACAAAGCCTACATATCACGGTTTTGGAAAGTACAGTACCAAGATTGACCATATATTTTATTGTGGCTTGGAACCATTGGAATACGAGACAGTCACTAAGACATATGAAGGTGTTACCTATATCTCTGACCATTATCCGATTACTGCTCTGTTTGAATTGAAAGGCTCGGCAAATCCGGATGATCCTCAGGCTCCAGGTAATTATGGGGATATGACAGAGGAAGACCTCCCTCTGAATGACTATAATGAACCGCCTTACTCGGACGGTGGATATGGCGATCTGAAGGAGGAGGATTATCCACTGGAGTAGTATTAATTCAGAAAAATCAATATATATGAAAACTATAAAGATATTATTTTTTGCAGCAGTACTTCTGTCAGGAGTATCTTGCACTAAGGAGGAAACTCAGCCGATTCCTCCAATGACAGGAAACGATGATGTTCCTTCTTTTGTGGCACTTGGCAGTCAGGTCGAAAGCAAGGTTTCTCTCATGGAGAACGGCACATCGGTAAATTGGGCCGTAGGTGATCTTGTTGCTGTTGCTGACGGAAGCGGGGATATTTATAAGTTCGCTTCGGAGGGAGATGGTACTAACGCTATCTTCCGTTACCAGACAGCCGGCGAGCAGGAGTGCATGTTCAACAAATCCGCAGATAAGTATCTGATGGCCTATCCTTGGGCTGCTTCAGTGACAATCGATATGGAATCTAACACTGTGACATCAAGCCTTCCTGCTGTCCAGAGTGCAGTAAAAGGAAACTTTGAAGGATCATATGCGGTTGCAGTTGCTGTCGGCAATGACATCGAAACACCTTTTGCCTTCAAATGCGCGGTGTCAATGCTCAAGGTGGAAATTCCTGAAGCGTTGGGCGGAAAGGTCGCTGAACTTGTGGTAAGAGGAAACCAGGGCGAGGATCTGGCAGGTGACCTTGTGATCACATGCACAGAGGATGGACCTGTGACAGAGTTGGGAACTCAGAAGGATTCCGAGGTGAGACTTGTTTCAGAGAATGGTGTCCTTGAGCCAGGAACATATTATATTGCCATCGCCCCTGTGACTGTTTCAAAGGGAATCAGTGTGGCGGCCGTTTCTGCAGAGAACTTCACTGAATTTGAAATCAGTACTGCAAAGGAGGAAAAAACCTTTATGCCGGGATATATATACAATCTTGGAGCTTTGAATGCAGAGAAGATCGAGTTCCCTGCAGGACTTGGAAGGCTCCCTTATGTGTTCCCGTTGTTTGCATCAGCCGGCACAGGCAATAACCCTAAATATGTTACAAAGAAGGTTGTTACTGCCAAGAAGGAGTTTCAGCTGACTGACGCATCTACCGGGGCTGTATTTACAGCAAAGACTACAGGTGGAGGAGTTGATTACTGGTCTAACAAATGGTATGGCCAGGACAATGTATATGGTTTGTATTTCACAAATCAGGACACATATTATATGCTCAGCGTACCTCTGAAAATGTCGTTGCCATCTGCCTTTAAGGTTTCATTCGGATTTTTTATTGACGGAACTAAGAATGATATAATCAAAGACTGGAAGGTGCAGTATTCTAAGGATAATCAGACATGGTACGACGGTGCTGACTTTGAACTTCAGAGAATTCTGAAATACTATTCTGTAGAGATTGCTCCGGAAGTGACTTTTGAAGCCGATGACGTTCTTTATCTCAGATGGATCCCGACCGGAAACACAGGATGGGATGGAGAGACAACCGGACAGAACGGTCAGATTCATTTCTCAAGCGGTGTTGTTATCTCTGAGGTGACAGGTCCGGATTCTGATGCATCCGGCAATGTATATGCCGAGGATTTTGACCGTATGTCTGGTGGCGTCGACTATCGTCATGCAGGTCAGGCCAATGGAATCGAGAAACTCGGACTTCTTGGAGAAGTATTCGGAGAAAAGATCAATACCTGGACCGATGAGAAGAAGAACGGTCTGAGCGGATCGAATGTAGCTGAGCGCCCGGGCTATGCTCAGATCGGTTTTGCTACCTATAAAGATGATAACAGGAATGGTGCAGGTACAAACCAGGTTGGTTCACTTGTAACTCCGGTTCTGGAAAAAGCATCAGGCACTGTCACTCTCTCATTCAAGGCGATGTGCTACCGTTCTCCATTCATAGGAAGAGCGGCAATGTCAGCGGCAGCACAGACTGATGTAACTGACATTGTGGTCAAGATCAAGGGTGCAGGCTCGTTTACTCCAGCCTCTAACGTTACGTCAAAGACTCTCAGCGGTATTTCTACAAATAAGTTTGATGTGCAGACGCTGACAATATATAACGCAGATGAGACTACTCAGATTGAGTTCACCAGCACAGCAGTCAACGGTAAGTTTACCCGCTGGTTCATCGATGATATCTGCGTTAACAGGTAATCAAAAACAATAAAATTAATTATAACTAATCAAAACATGTCAAAGATGAAAACTTTAACAGAACTTTATGAGACTCCTGAAACTCGCGTTCAAGAGTTGCAGCCGGAAGGAGTTCTATGCTCCAGTCTTAGGACGCCCACAGTAGACGATTATGATTTTAAAGAATTTGAATGGTAAGGGAGAAATAGCTATGAAGACAACAAAAGTATTTTTTGCAGCCCTTGCGCTGATTGCAATGGCTTCTTGTATTAAGGAGGAGCCTGTTGCTCCTGAAACGATGGAAGGAGAAGGCGTGTCATTCACTGCATCACGCGAAGACTTTGGTGCAACCACCAAGACTGTTCTTGTCGATGGTCATAAGGTGGAGTGGAAGGCTGGAAACGAGGTGTTGGTTTTTGGTAAAGGAGTCGGTGCTGACAAGGATGATAAGGCAACAGGCTCAGAAACATTTGATGCCGAGGCTTGGAAGAGTGCAAAATGGTTCGAGACAAGTACAGGAGGTGCTTCTGTCAGATTTGTTTGTACAGAACCAGACTATCAATTTGATCCGTCAAACGAATATATAATGCTTCATCCTGCAGGAGGTAATTACTATGGACTTTGCACTGACGATGCCATGTATATGCGTTTCTGGCTGAGTGATCAGACCGCAACACTTGGCACTTATCATGAGACATACGGCTATTGTGCAGCAAAGACCTCAGACTTTACAAAGCCGGTGGTGTTCAAGAACCTTCTTCCTCTGCTGAAGTTCACAGTTCCTGCTTCTCTTGACGGAAGAATAACCAAGATAACTGTCACTGGCAATAATAATGAGTTTGTCGCAGGAAATATGATCTGCGACTATACGGGTGATACACCTGTCGTAAAGGTATTCTCTGAGTTCAAGGACGAATATGAATATAAGGGTGGAAAAACGAGCGTTTCTTTGACCTCGGCCGGTATGGCTGCAGGTGACTACTACCTTGCAATCGCTCCTAAGACCTATTCAAAGGGTCTCAAGGTGACTGTTACATACAAGGACAGCAAGACCTCTACCCGTTCATCTTCTGCTTCTGTGGATCTTGAGAGCGGTGTGATCTATGATATGGGAAATGTCGGAGCTGAGAACTATACAGGTCCTGGAATTGCTCTTCCTTATGTGTTCCCGTTCTATGCATCAGCCGGTACGGGAAACGCTCCTAAATATGTGACAAAGGAAACTGTGACTGCCAAGACTCATTTCCGGTTGAAAGAGGCAGAGACAGGATCTGCTTTTGATATGAAGACGAGTGGAAGCTATGCCGATTTCTGGGCTAACAAGTGGTACGGTCAGGATAACCTGATCGGTCAGTATTTTACTGGTGAAACCACGTATTTTATGCTGACTGCTCCTTTGAGAACATCTCTGCCTGCAACTTTCAGGGTGTCTTTCGGCTTTTTTGTCGATGGCTCTAAGAATGATGTAATAAAAGACTGGAAATTGCAGTACTCAAAGGATAACGAGACTTGGTATGATGGCGCAACCTTTGAAATTCCTAGAATCCTTAAATATCATTCTCTTGAAATTACACCGGAAATTGCCTTTAGCGCTGGTGATAATCTCTATCTGAAGTGGCTCCCGGTAGGAAATGCAAGCTGGAATGGTGGAACTACAGACGGACTCAATGGTCAGCTTCATTTTGCATGTGGTGTTGCTATAACAGATGTCACTTCACCGGATTCCAAGGCAACAGGCAATGTCTATGCTGAGGATTTTGACCGTATCAATGGTGGTGTTGACTATCGTCATGCAGGTCAGACCAATGGTATTGAGAAACTTGGACAGCTGGGTGAAATTTTTGGAGACAGCATAGAGAATTGGACTGCCGAGCAGAAAAATGGTCTGAGCGGATCATATGTTGCCGAACGTCCTGGCTATGTTCAGATAGGTTATGCAACATACCTGGATGATAATAGAAATGTCGGTGCTACAAGCGCAAATATTACCAAGTACGTCGGCTCGCTCGTGACCCCAGCTTTGACAGAGGCTTCCGGCACTATCAATCTTTCATTCAAGGCGATGTGCTATCGCTCTCCATATACAGGAAGAGCAAGCATGTCAGCTGCTGCTCAGGCAGATGTTACAGACATTGTCGTAAACATCAAGGGTGCCGGCTCGTTCGACGCAGCATCAGATGTGAAGTCAATGACACTCAGCGGCATTTCAACTAGCAAGTTCGACAAAAAGGCCCTGACAATCTACAATTCTGATGCAACCACTCAGATCGAGTTCACCAGCACAGCCGTTTCCGGCAAGTTCACCCGCTGGTTCCTTGACGACATCTGTGTGAGCAAATAAGCTGCTATGAGTATTAATTATGAAACACCTGTTGTCGAAGTTGTCGCATTCTTCGACACTCAGGTGTTGTGCTCCAGCCCTAATGCGTCTTGGGAAGACGTCGACAGGGAAGATGATGATAACTGGTAAAAAGGAGGAGATATGCTGAAAAAGTACATTATGTTTGGCGCAATCGCCATTATTGCGATCTCCTCTTGCCAGGATCAGATTTCTGTTCCTGAGGATGATAAGACGTTGTACCCTGTCGAGAAGACCTTCTATAGTGTTGACGGATTCACCAAAGTGCTCCTTAACAGCACTCAGGTTCTCTGGGAGAAAGGAGATCGTATCGATGTCTTGTGGGACGGCGGCAAGACAAACGCCGTTGCGGATCCTTACAACTCAAGTCTGGAGGCCAGGTTTACAACATATGTCTCGGAGGATGCTCAGACCTTCTATGCTGTGCATCCTTCTTCCGAGGCATCTTCTCTTGTTGACGGCAAGGTCAAGGTGGAGGTGCCTTCCGTTCAGGACGGAACATTCTCTTCAGCAGGCATTGCTGCCGCCAAGGCTGACGCAAATGATTTTCTTGTGTTCAAGCATCTGGTTTCCTTTGTGGAATTCACCATTGACAGATGCGGAACGCTCACATTCAGCTGCGGCTCTGATATTGCCGGAGATGTTTCTGCGACCTTTGACGAGCACGGTGCCTTGGTGGACTATACTCAGAGCGGATCAGGTGATATGATCAGTGTTGATATCCCTTGCAGTGGCACATACTACATTGCGCTGCTTCCTGAAGTGGAGATGAAATATCTTTATTTCACTTTGACTGACGGGGCCACTACTGAGTATATCCTCTCTACCAAACCTAGGAAGATGACCCGTGGAAAACTTGTAGGTTTGGGTAATATTACAGACAGATTCAGTTCTCAGCGTCCATTCCCAGGCAGCGTTGAGGATCTGGAAATTTCGGAATTTGATTGGTAAGAAGTTATGGTGGTGAGAATTAATAAATTAATAATTCTGTTAGTAGCGTTTTTTGCTTTTGCAACCTCATGTGTCAAGGAGGAGGTGCCTGCTGAAAATCCTGTAGGCAACGATAAAAAGGTAATTCTCAAGTCGCTTCTTGCCGGCAGGGACACAAAGTGGACCGTCGATGATCTTGACATCCCGACCCTTAATGGCGAATGGTATGAGATCCGGTCTGTCAATGAACTTGCCTATCTGCTTGAATTCGGCTCTACAAAAGGAGAGAAGTTCCGTCTTATGGCAGATGTCGATGTGACAGCTTCTTCCATTGCCGACAAGCTCTCCGGTGAAATCGGAGCAGAGCAATTCGAAAACTTCGAGTTTGACGGAAACGGCAAGACGATCTCCGGTTTGAACCTTCCGCTCGCGGCAGGTCTTTTCAGCCGTGTGAAGGACTCCAGGATATACAACCTCACCCTTGCTTCCAGCACTGTCGGATCGGCAGACAATGTGTCAAACCTTCTTGGTACAGGCGCAGTGGTCGGTTCGACTTCGGGAACGCTTGAAGTGAGCAACGTGACAGTGTCTGACTGTGATGTTTACGCTCCTTGCAAAATCGGTGGTTTTGTCGGCGCTGTTACCGATGGTTCGGCGACTTTCACATCTTGCAAAGTAAATGATGCAAACGTGAACGGCGTATATCTTAAGGGCGTTTCAGGATGGTGTGGCGGCTTCGTAGGATTCATAGGCAGGACCCGTGAGGATGATACATCAATCAGTGTCGACGCTTCGTTTGCTGACTGTGACATCAACGGAGGTGCTGTCAAGCCTTATATGGAGTCGGCCCAGCGGACCTGCGGTCAGTTTCTTGGCATGCTTATCGGTTTTGACCCGAATGAGAAAGTCACCATGACAGGGTGCGATGTCGAGACTGCATACACCGGACAGGATGCTGCTTCACAGGCAAACCCTCACTACATCATCGGAGGACATAAGTACGATAATGGTGTCATTATCGTAGACGGTCTCTCTTATGCTCGTCCATGGGATGGCGTGACTACGAAGCAGCCGGCCCTTTCAGGTGGGGTCTACAATGTCTATACAGCTGAGGAACTTGCATGGTTCCAAGGTAAGACAGAGACCACCAGCAAGATCTACATCCGCAAGGACATAGATCTTGCAGGACAGCTCTTTACGCCGATCTATAAAGCGAATTATATAGATGGAAACAACTGTGAAATCCGCAACCTCAAAGTATTCAAGAACGATTGCGGAAAGACCGATGGCGGAGCATTCATCAGACAGGCAAGTGGAACAACTGTCCATAAGAACATTACTTTCAGGAATGCTGACATAAGATCGGAACACGATCCGGCTCAGATTGCTACTGCCGGTGGAAATGCCTATTGTGCAACCTTGTGCAGTAACGTTGAAGGTGCGTACACTATGGAAAACGTACATGCCATTGATGGTAAATTATATGGTGTCAATAAGATGGGAGGACTCCTTGGTAGAGTGTGTGCAACATCTACCATAGCAGGATGTTCTGTTAGTAATTACTATATTGAAAACTATGAAGTTCCGGAAGCACCAGAAACATTTACTGCTCTTGGAGGATTGATCTCTGCTACTTTCTACCCACAGGGAGAGGTCGGAGGAATGATTGGCTTCATACAGTCCAATGCAACAATAAGCGATTGCCATGTCTATTCGACAGATATAAATGCTTATGGGCAGGCTGATCAGTATGGAGGTATGGTTCCGGGACGTCACGTGGGAACTGTCATCGGCGATGTCAGGACCAGCTCAAACAGTGTTGCATATACAGTGACAATAACCGACACTGGTGCTGATGTTGAAAGCCTGTCATTGTCAAAAGCACATAATAAGACATTGAATGAATTCAGTAATGCTGCTTTCATCGGAAAATGTTACAATGTTGCGAACGATGATTATAAAGGAACGGTCAGTGTCAATGGAATAAAAGTTCTGTAAAGTATGAAAAAATTATCTACATTTATATTGTCTGCTCTGGCAGGACTTGCCCTACATGCCGGTCCAGCTGGTGCTGACATTGAAAAGAAGCATTGTGATGAACTTTCAGTGATTTCATACAATGTGAGATTGGTGACAACCGATGACGGGGAGAACCAGTGGAAGTACAGGGCTCCGGCTACTCCTGCGATGATCAAGGATTATAATCCAGACATCTTCGGAGTGCAGGAAGCTGTACTTGAACAGCTTGAGTACATGGACAAGCATCTTCCGAATTACTCATATGTCGGAGTCGGCAGAGAAAATGGTAAACAAAGAGGGGAGACCATGGCAATATTCTATAACACCAAGAGGGTCAAGCTGCTTGATTGGGGCACATACTGGCTTTCAGAGACGCCGGATGTGCCCTCAAGGGGCTGGGATGCTGCATGCAGAAGAACCGTGACCTGGACTTTGATGGAGATGAAGGACAGTGGCAAGAAATTCTTTTATGTGAACACTCACCTTGACCATGTCGGAACACAGGCAAGGCAGAAAGGACTTGACCTTATCGTCAGCAAAATTGCGGCAATGAATCCGGACAATCTCCCTATGGTTCTGACAGGAGACTTCAATGTGCAGCCGGACAATCCTGCTCTGGCAGAGCTCAATACAAAGATGTCGGATGCGAGGAGAACGGCCGCGAAGACGGACTGGCGAGCCACCTATAACGGATGGGGACGCTTTGCGAGCGTGATCGACTATATCTATTATAAGGGATTCTCGTCTTGTCTGGAATATGAAACAATCGTACGTCAGTACAAGGGCATCCCGTATATTTCTGATCATTATCCTATCGTAGCCAGATTGACTTTTTAGCAATTTCCTTATAAATTGATGATATGAAGAAAATCCTGTTCTCAACTGCCTTGCTGTCGTTTTTAGTGTGCGGACTTTGTTTCGCTCATGACAGAAATGTCCTCAGGGCTCCGGCCTATCCTTTGATCACAATAGACCCTTATACAAGTGCATGGTCTGCTGCGGACAATCTGTATGATGCGCCGGTAACTCATTGGACCGGAGCAGAACATCATCTGCTCGGTGTAGTCACTGTTGACGGCGTACCTTATAGATTCCTTGGACAGGCTCCAGTGGAAAAGAAATTCATTGCACGCATGTCTGATAAGACAGGTTGGCCAGCGTCATATACTCTGACCGAGCCATCTGGAAATTGGACAGAGATCGGATATGATGACTCAACGTGGACAAAAGGAGAGGGTGCCTTTGGCTCTATCAACAGAAAACCTATGATCCACACTCTCTGGGATGGACCGGAACTCTGGGTCAGAAGGACATTCGATATAGACAGGAATCTTGCTGGAAAGGATGTTGATCTTTTTATCAAGGTCAACGAGTATGGTACTGTTTACATCAATGGCATAAAGGTCTGTGATTCTGACAAGTCATCAGGTACTTATATCAGACTTTCTGATGAAATAACAGCCAGTCTTGTTGCTGGAGAGAACATTATTGCGGCATATTGTGCTAATCCGACAGGAACAGCCCATCTGGATGTATCTTTAGTTGAGAATGTTTATCAGAAGCAGCAGTATGACCAGACTGCTCAGCAGCAATACGCAGATGTTCAGGCGATGAATACCCATTATGGCTTTACATGCGGTCCAGTTGAGCTTTCTGTCAGCTTCCTTGCCCCGTTATTCCTTGACAATCTTGACCTCGTTTCGCGACCTGTGAACTATATGTCATATAAGGTGAAGTCTCTTGATGGAGCTAAGCACGATGTAAATGTTATGCTTGAGGCAACTCCCTCATGGGCAGTGAATGTTTTCGGAAATGAGGAAACTGTTTCTGAGACTTATTCGAAGAATGGTCTGGTTTACCTGAAAGCCTCTTCAGTACAACAGGATGTTCTTGGCAAGGCAGGAGATGATGACCGTATCAACTGGGGAGCGTTCTACATGGCTGCCTCAGAGAAGAAAACCGTCGCATCAGTAAGCGAAAACGGTTACATGAGATTCACTCAGAATTTGGGAAAAGTAAAGGCATCCGAGGGCAGGTTCATGATAGGTTATGACGACCTGTATTCGGTGCAGTATTTCGGAGAGAATCTCCGTCCTTATTGGAACCGAACAGGAGATGTGACCATAGAAAGCCAGTTCGAGCTGGCCCATAAGCAGTTCGCTAAACTGTCGAAGGCGGCTGAGAAATTTGATTGCGGACTGATGAAGGAAGCGACTGAGGCAGGTGGAAGGAAATATGCCGAACTCTGCGCCCTTGCATATCGTCAGGCTATTACTGCTCATAAGCTTGTTCAGGCCAAAGAAGGATTCCTGATGTTTCTTTCTAAAGAGAACAATAGTAATGGCTCTATCGGTACAGTAGATGTGACCTATCCTTCATTCCCGATTTTCTTCAAGTACAATACAGAGCTTGCAAAAGCTCTTATGAACCATATCTTCCACTATAGCGAGAGCGGCAGGTGGACCAAGCCTTTCCCTGCCCACGATGTGGGGACTTATCCGTTGGCAAACGGCCAGACCTATCCTTACGATATGCCTGTTGAGGAGGCTGGAAACATGCTCATAGGTGCCGCAGCGGTATGTGCGTATGAGGACAGCCCGGCCTACGCCAAGGAGCATTGGGACGTGATGACCGTTTGGGCAGACTATCTCTGTGAGTTCGGCCTCGATCCTGAAAATCAGCTGTGTACGGACGACTTTGCCGGTCATTTTGCCCATAATGCAAACCTGTCTGTCAAGGCGATCGTGGGCATTGCGGCGTATGCACGTATGGCTGATATGCTCGGTCATGACGATAGTTCCGACAAGTATATGGCCATCGCCAGGGACCTTGCCTCTCAGTGGAAGAAGATGGCTGCCGAGGCTGACCATTACAAGCTTACCTTCGACCGCGAAGGCACCTGGAGCCAGAAATACAATCTGGTCTGGGACGAACTTCTCGATCTGGAGGTGTTTGACGATGACATAATGGATGTCGAGATTCCATATTACCTGACAAAGCAGAACATCTACGGTCTTCCTCTGGACAACCGCTCCACCTACACCAAGTCGGACTGGGTCATCTGGACAGCGACCATGGCGGACAGCTCAGAGCATTTCGAGGCGTTCATCGATCCGCTCTGGAAATTCTACAACGAGACCGTCGACCGTGTGCCGATGTCAGACTGGTTCTATACGGACAAGCCTGAGTACAGCATGTTCATCGCGCGCTCAGTTGTAGGTGGCTACTTCATCAAGATGTTGCCGGAAATTGATTATCAGGATTAATCGAAATTTGAAATATAAGATGAGAAAGATTTTTGCTTGTGCATTTGCTGTGTTATGTGGCGTGACACTTTCCGCCCAGTCAAGAGTTACTCAGGAACATAAGGACAGGGCAGCGGCGATTGTCAGCCAGATGACTCTTGAAGAGAAGATCGACTATGTCGGCGGATATGAAAGCTGGTACATCAGAGCGATAGACCGCCTTGGCCTTCCGGCCGTGAGGATGGCTGATGGCCCTCAGGGAGTGCGTAACAACACAAAGAGCACTCTTTATCCCAGTGGTATTGCAGCTGCAGCCACTTGGGACAAGGACCTGATCGGACAGATGGGAGTGGCCTTGGGACAGGACTCCCGTGCACGTGGTGTGCATATCCTCCTTGGCCCGGGTGCCAATATCTACCGTTCACCGTTGTGCGGGCGTAACTTCGAGTACTTCGGTGAGGATCCGTATCTTGCAGGAGAGATTGCTGCAAGCTATATCATCGGTCTTCAGAGTCAGGGCGTAATGGCCAGCATCAAGCATTTTGCCGGCAACAATCAGGAGTACGAGCGTCATAATGTGTCTTCTGACATCGACGAGAGAACTCTGCATGAGATTTATTTCCCGGCATTTGAAAAGGCTGTGAAGAAGGCGGATGTGGCTACCATCATGACCTCTTACAATCTTCTGAACAGTGTGCATGCATCAGAGAACAAGTATCTGAACTATGATGTGCTCAGAGATATGTGGGGTTACAACGGTCTTGTGATGTCCGACTGGGTATCATGCTATTCTCCTTTGAATGTGGCGACATGGGGTGTGGATCTCGAAATGCCTCAGCCGCAGTGTATGACTCCTGAGATTCTGAGGAATCTGGTTGAGACAGGTGCGCTTGACGAGCGTTATCTTGACAGGAAATGCCAGCATATCATTCAGACGATTCTTGCATTCGAGTTCGACAAGAGACCGCAGTTAGATAAATCTATTCCGGAAAATAATCCTTACTCTGATTCGGTAGCGCTCGCGCTTTCAAGATCTGCCATTGTGATGCTCAAGAACGAGGATAATTTCCTTCCGGTCAGGAAAGGTAAAGTGCTTGTCTGCGGTCCTAATGCAGACCGAATTGTCACTGGCGGTGGCAGCGGATTTGTGACTCCGCTTGTTGCAAGTACAGTTGCTGATGCGATGCCTCTGATTGATAAGCGGATCAAGGCAAGTGTCTATACGGATGACACTTCAGATACCATTGAGGGAATGTTTGCTGATAAGGCCTTGACTGTTCCTGGTGTCGCTGTGCAGGTGTATCAGAATACCGAACTTGCAGGGGCTCCTGTAAAGGAGTATATCTCAAAGAATGTATTCATATCCAGCGTGCCGACAGAGGCGCATGAGGATGTCATCCCGCAGAATCAGTCTTCTCGTCATACATTCTGGTATAAGCCGGTTGAAGATGTGGTATATACACTGAAGCTGGCAGCCAATGATGGCGGCCGCGTCAGGATAAATGGTGAGACTGTTATCGATCAGTGGGGAAAGACCAGCTGGAACAGAGGACAGGCCTACTATGAATTCAAGGCAGGAACTCTGTATGAATGCGTAGTGGAACATTTCAATATAGGAGGAACAAATGCGCTTGAGTTTGAATTTGCTCTTGAACTCTTCTGCAAACCTGAGGATATGAAGGCAGTCAAGGAGGCTGATTGCGTGGTTGTATGCCTGGGTCATGACAGTGTGACCGAGAAGGAGAACAGCGACAGGACATTCGAACTGCCATACGGCCAGCTGGACTATCTCCGTACAGTTCTGAAGTACAACAAGAATGTGGTGGTCGTGCTCAATGGCGGCGGTGGAATAGAGATGGCTTCATGGCTTCCTGAGGTCAAGGCGGTGCTCATGGCCTGGTATCCTGGCCAGCAGGGTGGAACTGCCATATCTGAAATCATTACCGGCAAGGTCAATCCGAGCGGAAAACTTCCGATTTCCATCGAGAAGAATATAGAGGACAATCCTTCGTCAGCAAACTACTATGAAAATGTGGACAGGATCCGCTCGCCAAAACTTAATCCGTATTCGCGTGTAGAGTACCGTGAGGGAATATTCGTGGGATATCGCGGTTACGAAAAGAATAATGTTCAGCCGCTTTTCCCATTCGGCTATGGCCTCAGCTATACTTCATTTGAATATTCGGATATCTCAGTCAGTGGTAAAGGCCGGGAGTTTGTCGTTACGTTCAATGTAAAGAATGTCGGAAAGGTTGCAGGAGCAGAGGTTGCACAGGTATATGTTACTGATGACCAGTGCTCCCTCGTGCGTCCTGTAAAGGAACTCAAGGGGTTTGAAAAAGTCTTCCTTAAGCCGGGTGAAGTAAAGACTGTGTCTGTTACTCTTGATCAGGAGGCATTCAGATTTTATGATTCCTACAAGCATGATTTTGTTGTCGAGCCAGGAACATTTACAGTTTCTGTCGGTTCGTCTTCTGCTGATATACGTCTTAAAACTTCATTAGTTGTCGAGTAACTCAAGGTGCAGTTGAAGGTATGAAAAAAATATTATCTATAATCCTGTGGCTTGGATTCGGAGCCGCAGCCCTGGCTCAGACTCTTGATGAAGGCCCCTGGTTCGATTATAATGTAAACGGCATCAACCGTCTGCCAGCCCGTGCCACGTCATATTCCTTCGATGACGAGTCAAAGGCTCTTGCCGGTGACCGTGACAGTTCAAGGATGGTTTCATTGAACGGTACATGGAAGTTCAATTTTGCAGAAGATCTTCCACAGGCACCGATGGATTTCTATGCAGAAGGATATGATGTGTCATCATGGGATAATATCCCGGTCCCTTCGTGCTGGGAGATGCAGGGATACGGATATCCTATCTACACCAATACACAATATCCGTTCCCATACAGGCCGCCATATATCTGCCGGGATAATCCGGTGGGTTCATATGTGCGTACCTTTACCGTCCCTCAGGACTGGAAGGACGGAAAGGTCATTCTCCATTTTGGAGGTGTGTATTCGGGACATCAGGTGTGGGTGAACGGCAAGGAGGTGGGTTATTCGGAGGATAGCTGCCTGCCTAGTGAATTTGATATAACCGATCTTGTAAGAGAGGGTGATAATACATTGTCTGTCAGGGTGTTCAAGTGGACAGACGGAAGCTACCTTGAGGATGCGGACCATTGGAGGATGTCCGGAATTCATAGGGAAGTGCTGCTTCTGTATCAGCCTCAGGTAGCTATCTATGACTTCGGTGTCCGTACGGAAATGGATTCCGATTATAGGAATGCTTCTCTTTGGATCCGTCCTGTCATTGCGATGGATCCTGATGCCGATGTCAGGACCTGGAATGTGATAGGACGTCTCTATGATCCGTCAGGAAACAAGGTCGGAGATGACATGACGATTTCTGCTGCAGAGATATACCATGAGAAGTATCCTCAGCGTGACAATGTCCACTATCCTCTCCTGGAGCAGAGGGTGGAAGCTCCGCTTCTGTGGACTGCGGAAACTCCTCATCTTTATACCCTTGTCCTTTCGTTGTATGATTCCGAGGGTGGACTGGTTGAGGCAAGGAGCACAAAGGTCGGGTTCCGTGAAGTGAAGATAAGCGGACAGCAGTTCCTTGTGAACGGAGTGCCTGTGAAACTCTACGGTGTCAACCGTCATGACCATAGCGAATATGGCGGAAAGAGCGTGACACGTCAGGAGATGGAGGCTGACATCCGTCTGATGAAGCAGTTCAACTTCAATTCCATAAGGACAAGCCACTATCCGAACGATCCTTATATTTATGAGCTTTGTGACAGATATGGTCTTTATGTCATGGATGAAGCAAATCTGGAGACGCATGCGGTCGGAGGTCAGATATCCAATGATCCGACATGGGTGTCTTCATTCCTTGAGAGGGGTACAAGAATGGTCATCCGTGACAGAAATCACCCTTCGGTGGTATTCTGGTCTCTTGGAAACGAATCCGGAGCAGGACCGAACCATGCGGCGATGGCAGGGTGGATCGAGCAGTACGATCCGACACGACCGATTCATTATGAGGGAGCTCAGGGACAGCCTGACCATGAGTTGTATGCGCCCCTGTCACGCAGGGCCAGAATCGTCTTTACCAGCGAGAAGCAGGAGGTAGCGGAAACCGAGGAGGAGCCTAAGGCACTTCCGCCGGCAAATCGCAATGACAAGAGCGGTAATCCTACCGATCCTGAGTTCGTCGACCTGATCAGCAGGATGTATCCGAGAATCGAGCTTCTCGAGAAAATGGCGAATGATCCCGAGCATGACCGTCCTATATACATGTGTGAATATGCCCACTCGATGGGTAATTCCACCGGTGCGATGAAGGACTACTGGGACATTATCCGTAAATATGACAATCTCCTTGGTGGTCATATCTGGGACTGGAAGGACCAGGGACTTGCCCGCATCGATGCCAATGGAGTGAAGAACTGGGGATATGGCGGGGATTATGAGAAACCGTCAGACGTAAACTCAGGAAACTTCTGCATCAACGGAGTGGTTGCGCCTGACTGCACGCCTAAGCCGGCAATGTGGACATGTAAATATGTGTATCAGCCGATAGAGTTTGCTGCAATTGATTTGAACTCCTTCAGGATTGCATTGACAAACCGCAATTTCCATATGTCTACAGAGGATTATTTCTATACCTGGGAACTCAAGGATGAAAAGACCGTGCTGCAGAAGGGAAATCTGGAGGTTCCGGTGATGTTCCCTGGCGAGACCTTGGAGACTGTCGTTCCTGTGAAGAAGTTCACGCTTAAGCCTGGTGTTACATATATGCTCAATGTATATGCGCATAATGCGACAGACCTTCCGTATGCAAGCGCAGGTCATGTCAATTCAAGCGAGCAGTTCGTTCTCAGGAACAATGCCGCCCGGGACATTGCCTCTGCAGGTGGCAAGACACCTCTTGTGACGGAGGATGATGGAGCGGTGGTGATCTCTGCAGGAAGAGTGACAGTCAAGATTGATAAGGCTACCGGATACCTGTCCGGCTATCATGACGGAAAGCGTCAGGTGCTCAAGACACCTTTTGTGCCGAATTTCTGGAGGGCGGAAACCGACAATGACTGGAGGGGCTGGAAACCCTCTTATTATCTGAAAGTATGGAAGACTGCAGAAGAAAATCTTTCTCAGCCGGAAATAGCGACTGCGATTGAAGGTGCTGTTGCAGTGGTGACTGCAAGACGGACTCTCAGCGAACACAAGGCTGAACTCATCTTGAAGTATTCTGTCTATCCTGATGGCCGTCTTAATGTAGCCTATGACATAAAGATTGCTGATGAGGTACTCGAACCGCTCAGGATAGGCCTTCAGGGGCAGATCGTCGGAGAACTTGATGATCTCGCATATTTCGGACGTGGGCCTCAGGAGAATTATTCCGACAGGAATGATGGTATTTTCCTGGGTCTATGGAAAACCTCGCCGAAGGATATGATGTACCAGTACGTCTATCCGCAGGAAAACGGAAACAGGACAGACGTGAGATGGATATCATGTGCGGATGACAGGGGCCGCGGAGTCGTTTTCGTGGGAAGTCAGCCTCTGAGTGTTTCTGCATGGAACACGACACAGGAAGAACTTCAGAAGTCCATGCATATAGGTGAACCGGAAGTTCTGACAGATTCGTTTGTCCTGAATCTGGATCTGGTTCAGACCGGAGTCGGAGGAACGGATTCGTGGAGTCAGCGTGCGCGCCCATATGACTGGCATCGTCTGCTGGCCAAGAACTATTCATATGACTTCTGGATGATTCCTGTCAGGAGCCTCGACGAGTCGGTGGATGCCGGAAGGAAGTACAATCAATAGTCATCCAGATTGCTTCTGTGCAAGATGTCCATATGGACGTAATAGTTACGTCGTGATGGCGATATCCCTTTTATGACACATTCTGCAAATTTGTTCAGGATCCTGAATGACTGTTGCGGGATGTGTCTTGTTACAAGGTATTCTACATTACCTTTACGAAGACTTGCAAGGTTTCGTTTCAGGTCGTCGAATCCTACGACAATGCGTTTGGGATTCGGATGACGTTCCAGAAATTCATCAATCAGGAATACGCGTGAATTGGTCATGGCGACATGCATGACGTCCGGATGGTCCATAAAGAAACGTTCGAGAGTTTCCATGGTCTCTTCCGGCCTGTCGGGGTGTATGAATACTGTGTGGATGTTGCAGTCAGGGAAATGCTCCTTGATGTAGTCTGTCCAGCCGTGACGACGCGGGGCGTTAGGGTCAGCCATATGTTTGGAGTCTCGGATGAGTCTGACAAGAAGAATCTCCTTCACCTGACATCTTGTCGTGAGCAGAAAGGCACCCAGAGCGCCGCTTTTGTATGGATCCACTCCGTAATACAGGAGGTAATCGAGTTCGTCTATCTTGTTGTCTACAAATGCGTACGGAACTTTTAATGATCTGAGTTGATCTGCAAATTCTATGACGGCATCCCTGAAGACGGCATTCATTATGACACCTGATGGTGGCCTTTTGATGATTTCAGCACATTCGCTGCGGAATGATTGTACATCTGTCTGGTTGTAGAAGTGTATGTCCAGGCTTATTGATGCGAACTGAATGGATTCGGCGGCATCTATGAATCCCTTGTAGATTTCTTCCCAGTAGTCTCCTTCTTTGTAGGATGGAATCAGACATGCAAACCTGTATTCTTTTTTGGATGCCAGGGATGATGCATTGGGGTTAGGAGAGTAGCCTAACTCTTCTATTGCCTTCCTTACCCTTTCTTTTGTCTCTTCAGATACACGCCCTCTGCCATAGACAACTCTGTCTACTGTTCCTCTTGATACTCCAGCCAGTCTTGCAACGTCAAAAATTGTGGGGGCGGAATTGGCAATTTGTTTCATATGGATAGAAAATGGAAAATTTTTACAAAATTAAGAAAAATGTCATGAGTATGAAAAAATGTGTATATCTTTGCACCATGAGTGCACGTGCACGCGAATAAATATCTCTTTGATTTTCAAGGGAAATATTATACCTTAGCGAAAAAGCAGATGGAAAAAACATTCAAGTATTGGCAATGGCGGGTCATCATCAGTTCGATGATAGGCTACGCCATGTTCTATTTTGTTCGTAAGAATTTTTCGTTTGCCATTCCGATCTTGAATGAACAATATGGTATTTCAAACGCGAGCTTTGGTATCATCATGAGTCTTGGCGGACTGATTTATGGCGTTTCCAAGTTGGTTAACGGCATACTTGCTGACCGAACCAATGCCCGCTGGCATCTGGTTGTCGGATTGTCTGTATGTGTGCTGACCAGTTTCCTGTTTGGTTTTTCAGATAGGATCAGCACTTTTTTTACAGGTACATCCGAGGGTGCTCCTTTTATAAATGGTATGGTGATCGTGATGGCCGTACTCTATATTATCAACCAGATCTTTCAGGGATGTGGTTTTGCCCCGTGTAACCATCTGATGGTCAGTTGGGTGCCTCCGAAGGAACTGGCCACAAAGATGAGTATCTGGAATACGTCACATTCTGTCGGAGCTTTCGTTGTTGCTGTAATATGTGGATATCTTACCAGTTGGCAATTATGCTTCTGGGTCCCGGCAGCCATAGCATTCGTCGGCATCTTCTTCATTATCCTGACCCTAAGAGATACTCCAAAGTCTGTAGGATTACCCGAACTTCCTAAGGTCAAGGGTGAAATCGATGATACTGAACAGAAGGATCCAAAGGCATTCAAAGAATTCCTGTTAAAAAAGGTGTTCCTTAATCCGGTCATTTGGGTTTTGGCAATTACTGACTTGTTTGTCTATATCGTCAGATTTGCTATTTTGGATTGGGGACCATCACTGCTTTCGGATATGGGGCTCAGTCAGTCTCTGAGCGGATGGACGGTTGCGATTTTCGAGGTCGCCGGATGTGCGGGGATGCTTTTTGCCGGTTATATCTCGGACAAGTTTTTCAAGAGTAGATGCCAGAGAGTCTGTGCCATTGAGTTAGGACTTGTTGCCGTATGTCTTGTTGCGCTTCATTTTGTTCAAGATGCAGGCATGCCTGTGCTTTTTCTGATCTTATTGGCACTTGCAGGTTTCCTTATTTATGGACCTCAGGCTTTGTTAGGTGTGACTGCGGCGAATATAGCGACAAAGAAGGCGGCTTCATCGGCAGTCGGACTTATCGGGTTTATGAGTTACCTCAGTACCATAGTCACTGGAGTCGGTTTCGGAGCCTTGGCGGATAAATTCGGTGGTTGGGGATGGATATTCATAACTATGGGAGGACTGTCTGTAGTCGGTACTGTCCTGATCTTTTCTCTCTGGGGACTTAAAGAAGGAACCGGAGAATAACATCTGAACTTATTAATACCTGTAAAAATATGAGACTTATAATCAAAGAGACAAATAAAAGTGCTGGCCAGTGGGCTGCACGCTATATCGTTGAGAGAATACTTGCCCATCAGGCAAAGACAGATAAACCTTTCGTTTTAGGTCTGCCTACAGGATCGACTCCTCTTTCTACTTATGAAGAGCTGATTGCACTTTATAAGGCAGGAAAGGTGTCATTCAAGAATGTGATTACTTTTAATATGGATGAATATGTGGGACTTCCTGAAGAACATCCGGAAAGCTACCATTCATTTATGTGGAACAATTTCTTCAATCATGTAGACATTGATCCTGCTAACGTAAATATTCTTGACGGGAATGCAGATAATCCTGAGCTTGAGTGTGCGGGGTACGAAAAAAGAATCCGTAAGGCCGGAGGTATAGATCTCTTTCTAGGTGGAGTTGGTGAGAATGGCCATCTCGCATTCAACGAACCATACACTTCGGTACATTCACGAACACACGTTCAGACTCTTACCGATGATACTGTTCTGGTAAATTCGCGTTTCTTTGACAATGATGTGAATAAAGTTCCAAAACAGGCCATGTCTGTCGGTATTGCAACAGTTCTGGATGCAAGAGAGGTGCTGATTCTGGCTCTTGGCGTGAAGAAAGCTGTTGCTGTGAAGCATTGCGTAGAGGGCTGCGTTACACATGTATGGCCGATTTCTAATCTCCAGACTCATGAAAAGGGAATTCTGGTTTGCGATGAACTGGCGGTATCTGAACTCAAAGTATCGACTTACAGATATTTCAAGGATATAGAAAGAGGATAACGATGGCCAGATTCTTTGATCCGCCTCAGGCGAAGCCTCTTCTTCCCAAAGATAAGATTGACGGGGTCTACAGGTCAATGAGATTCAGAGTGTTCTTGGGAGCATTTCTAGGCTATGCTGCCTATTACCTTGTACGTAAGAATCTTTCGTTGGCTTCTGCTGATATGATTGCAGAAGGCCTGATCGACAAGCAGGGTGTGGGTATCGCTGCTTCCGCTGTGTCGATTGCCTATGCGTTCAGCAAGTTCATCATGGGAACCTTGTCTGACCGTTCGGACGCAAGAAAGTTCCTGTCCGTCGGACTTGTCATTGCCTCGTTGGTAATGATGTCGGTAGGTTTTCTCCCGTATTCTGCAGCCAATCCGGCAATCAATGTCGCCATGCTGTTTGGGGTCATGTTTCTTGTCGGGGTCTTGTCCGGGATGGGATGGCCTCCTTGTGGCCGCCTGATGGCATATTGGTTCTCAAATAATGAGAGAAGCTTCAAGATGTCTTTGTGGAATACCTCCCATACAATAGGGTCTGGTTCATTGGGAATAATCGCCCTTCTGGGAGTGACTCTCTTTGCGAATTTAGGTATTTCACAGACATGGAGGGCTGATTTTATTGTTCCGTCGTGCTTTGCTCTTGTGCTGGCTTTGTTCTGCTGGTGGGCTTTGAGGGATACTCCGGAATCCTGTGGACTGCCTTCAGTTGCCGATTGGCGTAACGATCATTCCGGTGTGAAGACAAAGGAGAAGGTCGGGGAGAAGGTACCGTTCAAGACGCTTCTCTTTGATTATGTCCTTAAGAACAAATGGGTGTGGATGATCGCTCTGGCCAATGCTTTCGTATATATGGTCAGGTATGGCGTAGGAGATTGGTCGCCGACATTCCTTCAAGAGACCGGAATCATGGACAAGGACGAATGTAAGATGGCATTTTCAATCCATAACTACGTCGGTGCTTTGGGAACCATTGCCTGTGGATGGATTTCCAGCAGATTCTTCAAGGGCAAGTGTGCTCCGCCTACAGTCATCTTTATGACTTTGGTTCTGGTGGGTACGCTCATCTATTGGCAGATCCCTCTGTTGGCGGATCTTACAGGTATTGCCGCCAAGACATGGGCTTATGTCGCTCTCATCATTATCGGCTTCTGTATTTATGGGCCGGTAGCTTTGGTTACGATTCAGGCATTGAATCTGGTACCTAAGAGCGCAGTCGGTACTGCAGCCGGTTTTGTTGGCTTGTCAGGATATCTTATCGGTGATTCCCTCCTTTCTAAGATCATTGTAGGAGGTATTGCAGACCACAGTTGGAGTATGGCAAATATGACTATGGTCATAGGTGCCGCTCTCGGTGTTGTTTTGTGTCTGTTGACTTTGAAATCTGAAAAGTAGGACTAACTGAAAAGGCTTGTAATTTTTCAGTTTTTTGTGTCGGCAGTCTGATGTGTAAGCTCCTGGATTGCGGACTTTGCTATTTCTGCAAACTCCTCATCGTCGGACTCTGCAATGATGCTGTAGTATTTCAAGGCCTTCTTGCTGTTGCCCATCTTTTCGTAGATGTTGGCGATGTTTGCCATGATAAGCATGTCGTCAGGATCGGCCTTGCTTGCTTTACGGAACCATTTCAAGGCACCTTTCAGGTCGTCGGCATAGAATCTCAGAACGCCTTTGTCTGTCAGGAAGACAGCATCCTTCGGATATGACAGGATGCAATCATCAATCATCTTCTCTGCTGATGCAAGGTCGTCTGCCTCAATCAGTTGTGAGAGATAATCCTGGATACATTCCCTCAGATAGGTCACGCCGTCGGTTTCAATCGGCTCATCAAGGGTGTCGGTCCACCTGTTCTGATTTTTCAACGAGCGTTCCAGAGCTGATTTAACTTCCTGCACAGCAAGATCGTGTTCATCCACATACAGATGCACGGTTATCTTCCCAAGTCTGAGGTCCAGTCTGTCCGGATGATTGAGGATTCCCTCTGCTAAAGCAGCCTGTGCAGCTTTCAGTTCAGTGGAGTCTATCCTGACTTCGGAGTACAGGTATCGTTGTACGCCGAGCGAATCCTTAGTCAGCAGGTATTCGCGCCCGTCGTCCGGCTCTGTATCTGACAGAACGATCTCCTCGTTGATGGCTTTCTGAAAATGATAGTTTGCCTGCAGGGCAAATATTTCCGCATCGCCGGGATATGCTTTCTCCCATTCGTCGATCACTGCGGCAGCACCGTCAATATCATATCTGGAAATAGCTTCATTGAATCTGTCATAGAGTTCCGCCTGAGTCTGCGCGAATGCTGAACATGAAAGCATCACGACCGCCAATGTCAAAAGCAAACGTTTCATAGTCATACAGTTTTGGAATGATGACAAATATAAACATTTATACTGTATCTTCCAATGCTGCCGCCAACTTTTCTGCCTTCCCGTCATGGTCATGCAACGCTCTGAGCCTTCCCGTCCAGAAAAACAGCCTTTTTTCTGGACGGCACATCAATTTTATCCCTGTCATCCATAAAAAGGGCCGTTTTCGTGGACGGGAACGCAAAAATCAAGCTCCCGTCCATGAAAATGGCTGTTTTATGGACGGGAGCCTGGAGTACATCGCCGGTCAAGCGACGAAGATATACTGGTTGAAGATATATTAGGTAATTACTGGAACAGAGCGTCTGTTTCCATATCTCGGTTCAACGAAGCTTTGATCTTTGATATATTCAATGCGTCAATCAAGCTTTGAATTTCATTGGCTGTCTCAAAAAGTATATAAAACTCCTGGAAGATATAGTCATTGGCCCAATGTACTGCCGTTCCATAAGTTCCAAATGAAGCGTCTCCATCATTGACTAAGAATAATGGCTTTATGAAATTCTTTTTATTGCTTGAATACCATTCCAAGCCTACCCACCAGACCTCGACATTCGGGAATCTTGCGTCAATTTCTTTTTTGAAGTCATATACCTTGTTGCGTTTTGCGACCTGTTCCCATTCTATAAATTTCTCTTTGCAGTATGCCAGCTGTGAGCGGAATCGTTTGATATTCTCTTCTCCTTCAACTCGTATCATGACGTAGTCACTGTCTTCTCCAACCACCTGAATGAATACATTCAAGGCGCCATTGCTGTCTATACCTGCTTCGACGTTTCTTCTTGTGCCAGACAGGGTGTAGGTTGCAACAATTTTCTCGGCATACATGCTGGTTGTCAGCAGAGTGAACGCAATAAGTAATAGAATCTTTTTCATGATAATTTGGTTTAAAGTGTTGCTGCGAGAAGTTGGCTCTGCACAAAAGACGCCGACTTTTCTTCTAAGCAAATGTAGGAAAAATACAAAATTATCCCAGCGGTCTCAGGTGGTTTGTTTATAAACAAGTGCGGTTTTTGCTGAAAGTTGCACTAAAGTCAGTGCAATTTATTATATTTGTTGCACTAAATAATGTGCAAAAGTTATGGATACGTTATTGCAGACATATCGAATTAAGTTGGATCTGACTCCAACAGACTACGTGAGATCGTTTCATGATAGTATCAACTGGAAAAACAGATTGATTGGTATCCTGGGGCAGAAAGGTGTTGGAAAGTCAACTATGATACTCCAGCACATCAAGATGTACGACAAGGTAGATGAGTCCCTGTATGTTCAGGCTGATGACTTCTATTTCGCCGGTCATAGGATTTATGATCTTGCCTTGACTTTCTTCCAGCGTGGAGGAAAAAGGCTTTATATTGACGAAATTCACAAATATAAAGGATGGACAACTGAGATAAAGATGATTTATGATCAGTTGCCTCTTCTGCAGGTTGTCTATTCAGGAAGTTCCATCCTTGATCTGAAAAAGGGAGCAAAGGCAGACTTGAGCAGAAGAACGATTGAGTATACTATGCCGGTTCTGTCTTTCAGAGAGTATCTTAACATATCACAAGGATGGAGTCTTAAGCCTTCTTCTTTGGAGGATATCCTCTCGGGTAAGGTCGATTTCCCGTATGGTGAGCATAGACCGATAAAGTATTATCATGACTATCTTAGAAATGGCTGTTATCCATATTTTACTGAGGAGGATTTCCTGATCAAGTTGAAGCAGGCGCTCAATGCGACTGTCGAGGATGATATTCCAAGATACGCAGAGATGACAGTTGCGGCTGCAGCGAAATTGAAGAAGCTTATGTATATGCTCGCTCAGTCCGTACCTTATAAGCCGAACCATACTAACTTAGCTAGAGATCTTGACATCAGCAGGAATCTTATGCCTGATTATATAGAGTATTTGGAGAAGTCCGGACTTTTCAATGCACTTCGCGAGAAGTCGACAGGTGATGGAATATTGCAGAAGGTTGAGAAACTTTATCTGGACAATTCCAATATCATTTATGCCCTTGGTCTTGACAAGGCTGATGAAGGAACAATCCGTGAGACGATGTTCCTGACATGGATGAAGCAGAAGCACTCTGTATATTCATCAAAGATCTCAGACTTTGAGATTGGTGACATTACTTTTGAGGTCGGCGGCCGCAATAAGAAAGGAAAGCAGCTGAAGGAGGCTGATAAGGGATATATCGTAAAAGATAATATCGAGTACGCCGTCGGCAAGAATGTCCCTATCTGGATGTTTGGGTTTATCTATTGATGAAATTAATCTGCCAGATCTTTACGTCAAATCGTGCGAAAGTTGTCAGTAAAACTCCACCAAATCTTTCTGTTTTGTGGGGAAAATCGTATATAAAATGCCCTACAGGTGTCTGTAGGGCATTTGCATGTACCCGGAGCCGGGATCGAACCGGCACGGATTGCTCCACTGGTGTTTGAGACCAGCGCGTCTACCGATTCCGCCATCCGGGCAGGTGTGCTGTTTCGGTTGCCTGTGGGCGTTTGGCTTCGTATTGACTTTGTGCGCGGCTTGAAAGCAAGGGCGCAGCTGCGAAGCGGACGCGTTGACCAGGTCTGAAAGTGAGCACTGAAGGATAGACCTTCTGGTTAGGGATGCAAAGGTATCGCAATTTTCGGAATTTGCAAAATTATTGTGTAATAGCTGTAAGCAAATGTGTATATTTGTAAGTTATAAATCAGTCAGCTATGGACCATATGAACATATATTCGGGAGAGAAAGTCATCAGCCGTATCATTGTAGAGGATGGAATGGATGCGCTTGAGTCGTGTCTGGGGCAGTATCCGAAGGTGTTTGTCGTGATGGACAGCAATGTGGCGATGCAGTGCCCGGCTGCGTATGAAATGTCCCAGATGCTCAATCGTAGAGGTGTGCCGGGGATGCTGGTGGAGGCTTCCGAGGAGGCCAAGAGCATGGAGACAGTGATGGATATCTGCGGATGGCTCCTGGATAATGGGGCGGACAGGGATGCGCTTGTGCTGGCTGTCGGCGGCGGCATAACCACTGACATGGTGGGCTTTGCAGCGTCGGTCTATAAGAGGGGAGTGCGTTTCGCGTATGTGCCGACGACGCTTCTTGCCCAGGTGGATGCTGCGATCGGAGGCAAGACCGGAGTGAATTTCGGAGGCTACAAGAATATGCTCGGAACGATCCGTCAGCCGGAGTTTACATATATATGCCCTCAGGTGCTGGAGAGCCTTCCGATGGAGGCGTTCCAGGCAGGTGCGGCGGAGATGCTGAAGACATTCATCATTGAGGACAATGACAACTACAGGCCTGCCGTGCAGCTTCTTGCAGAGCTGGCCGGCCAGTTCATCGCGGCTGCGGAAGGGAATACCTACAGCTACAGCATGGAGAAATGGCCGGAGATCCTATCCGGAAGGCTTTCTGAGCTGACACCGTTCATTGCGGCCGCAGCGAAGGTGAAGGCCGGTGTGGTATCGCGCGACCAGTTCGAGAACGGGGAGCGTCGCAAGCTCAACCTGGGCCATACGTTCGCCCATGCGATCGAGGCCTTGGCACATAAGCAGCACAATGACATAGACCACGGTCATGCTGTGGCTCTGGGAATGGTCTATGCCGCACGTCTGGCTGAAAGGCTCGGCATTGCGGAGGAGGGATTCGCGACCATGATAGAGAAGGATCTGGACAGTTGCCTGCTTCTGGTGATGAGCCCATACGGCATAGCCGAGATGGCGGACGCGATGGGCAAGGACAAGAAGGCGGAGGGCGGCAAGGTGCATTTCGTTCTGCCGCGCGCTATAGGCGACGTGGTGATCCACGACCTGACAGTCGAGGAGGCGGTGGCACTTCTGGCATAAAAGCCAGTGTGACATGAAATCGCTGAAATATGTCACGCTGCTCCCTAAAATGAGGCAAATTCACGTGAAATGCCAATCAGTGTGACATGAAATGGCAGAATTGTGTCACACTGCTCTAAACTACAGGAATATGATTTGTACGACTATACAGAACAAGACGGCAGAGCAGATACTTCAGGCTCTGGAGCAGTGTGAGATGGCGGAGATCCGTCTGGACAGCTGCGTGCTCTCTGCGCGTGAGACAGAGGATGTGTTCACCTCTGATGTCCCGCTTGTGGCGACCTGCCGCATAGCGGACGTGATGCGTAACGAGGCTTCCCTGCAGGAACTTCCCCCGCAGGCCCGCGAGATCAAGGCGATGCAGATAGCCGAGAAGAGGCTGGTCCGGGCGATAGAGGCCGGAGCGCGTTATGTCGATGTTGAGATCGAGGCACCGAAGCAGATGTCCAAGAGGATAAGGAGCGCCGCACATGAAAACGGCACCGTATTCATTCGATCCTACCACGATTTCGAGGGAACCGACTCGCTGGAGGCATTGAAGGCGATGGTGGAGAAATGTCTCTATCATGGGGCGGATATGGTGAAGATCGTCACCACAGCCCGTTCCGAGGCGGATGTGGAAAGGGTCATGGCTCTGTATGACATGATTCCGGGAGAATCCGATGCCGGAGGTCTGGTCGCGTTCTGCATGGGGGATCTTGGACGCAGTTCACGTCTGGAATGTCTGAAGCATGGTGCTCCATATACATATGCCGCCCTCACCGCTGAAGAGGCTGCCGCTCCCGGACAATGGCCGGCGGATGAGATGCGCAAGGCTTTGTATGGGGACTTCATGTTCATAGGAGGTGGAGAGGCCGAAGCGCTGCGGATGCCGGTGTCAAAGAGTTTTGCCCAACGGGCAATAATAGCTGCCGCCCTGGCAGAAGGCACATCACATCTGAAAGGATATACTTCATGCGGGGACAATGAGGCTGCTCTGCAGGTGGCTCGGAACCTTGGAGCCGAAGTCGTTGTTGAAGGTGGCGACCTCACAATCACAGGTATCGCAGCCCAGCTTGGATGCCTCAAGGGGGACGACGGGAACTATACTCTGCATGTGGGCGAGTCGGGCCTGCTTACAAGGATGATGATCCCGTTGATGGTTCAGTTATGTCCGGGTTCTGTTACTTTCACCGGCGAGAAGACCCTTCTGGGACGCCCTCTGACAGGTGCCCGTGAGATAATGGAGGCTTTTGGTGCGGAGATTTCTCCACTCGCTTCGCTCGGTCGAAATGACAATGGGGCGCTCGGTCGAAATGACAGTGGGGCGCTCGGTCGAAATGACAGTTGTGCGCCCGGTCGAAATGACAGTTGTACGTCCGGCCGGAACGGCGATTGTGCAATAGCACGAAACGACGGCGGTGAAGCCGATGCTCCGGTATGCGTGCCTCTGACAGTGACAGGTCCGCTGAATGCCGGACGTGCGGAAATCTCAGGGAAACACGGCTCCCAGCTCATCTCGGGCCTGCTTATGGCCCTGCCGTTTGCGGACAGGAATTCATCTGTCATCGTCACGGAGCCAAAGAGCATTCCATATATGTTCATTACCCTCGAGGTTCTGAAGAAGTTCGGCATCAGGATAGGAAACGATATGCTTGGCGGAAGGGATTTCCTTGAGTCGGGCGGTGACTGGTCGCTGTGTACCGAGATGGTCTTCAAGGTCAAGGGCGGGCAGAGATACAAGGCAGCCGATATCGATCTTGAAGGTGACTGGAGCGCTGCGGCAAACTTCCTGGTGGCGGGAGCTGTCTTCGGAAAGGTTGAACTGGCCGGACTGGATACAAAGTCCCTCCAGGCCGATCTTTCGATCATGGATATACTCATGGATGCCGGCGCAAGTCTTTCGCAGCTGGATGGCAGCAAAGGAAACATCACCGTGCAGAGGGCTCCGCTTAAGTCTTTCAATGTGGATGCGTCCAACTGCCCGGATCTCTTCCCGATAATTTCTGTGCTTGCGGCATTCTGTCAGGGAACCAGCCGCATCGCCGGAGTGGGGCGTCTTGCCAACAAGGAGAGCGACAGGGCGAAGGCCATCCTTGAAATGCTGACGCAGATGGGTGTGCAGGCATGTATCGAGGGTGATGAGATGGTCATCGAGGGGCATAGCCTGGCCGAGCGTCTGTCGGCGTCTGAAGGTGATGGATATGGATTGTTGAAGGGCGGGGCATATACGTCCCGTCATGACCACCGCATGGTGATGGCATTGAAGGTGGCGTCTCTTGGGGCGGACGGCCCGATCGAGATTGATGATGAGGCTTGCGTGGCTAAGTCCTTCCCACTGTTCGGCAATCTGTTTGAGAGGCTGACGCCTAAGCTCACAGGGGTGCGTGAGGTGTTGGTAAGTAATTGATAATCATAGATGTAAGTATCAGAAATATGAATACATTTGGTAGAAAATTCAGAGTGAGCATTTTCGGTGAGTCCCATGGCGAGCTCATCGGAGTAGTGCTGGATGGTGTTCCGGCCGGCCTGGAACTTTCGGAGCAGGACTTTGAGCAGGACATCCTGCGTCGCAAGAGCGGAGCCAAGGGTACGACTCCGCGCGTGGAGGAGGACAAGCCTCAGATAGTCAGCGGCGTGTTCGAGGGACATACGACAGGTGCTCCCCTGACCATCGTGTTCAGGAACAACAACACTCATTCTTCCGACTATGAGCAGTTCGCGGCCATGCCTCGCCCAGGGCATGCGGACCTTACGGCAGCCATCAAGTGGGATGACTGTCAGGATCCGCGTGGCAGCGGCCATTTCTCCGGGAGGCTTACCCTCCCGGTGGTAGCTGCCGGGGTCGTTGCGAAGAAGGTGCTGCAGGATGCCACCATCCTGGATGATACTCCGGTGAATGCCGTGAATGCCAGGATCGTGGAGCTGGGGGGAATAGATTCCTCGACTCGGCCTTCGGCCTCGCTCGGAATGACAGATGGGACGCTCGGAATGACAGATGGGACGCTTGAAATGACAAATGGGACGCTCGATGTGTCGGGGGGAATGCCGGAGGCATGGGAAGAGGCCATAGACAAGGCTATGGCTGAAGGGGACAGCCTTGGAGCTGTCGTTGAATGTACGGTGCCGAAAATCGATCCAGGCTATGGAGAGCCTTTCTGGGACAGCGTCGAGGCCGTGATCGCTCATGCTATATTTTCTATCCCTGGAGTCAGAGGCATTGAGTTCGGCGACGGATTCAGGGCTGCGGCAATGCGCGGTTCAGAGCACAACGACCCTATAGGTCCGGACGGACGTCCGACCAGGAACGGAGCCGGCGGAGTGAACGGAGGCATCACCAACGGTGGCGCAATATCCTTCCGGGTTGCGTTCAAGCCTACATCCAGCATCAGCCGTCCTCAGCAGACCTTCAATTTCCAGACGGGGGAGATGGACACTCTTCAGGTGAAGGGACGTCACGATGCGTGCTTTGCACTTCGTGCTCCGGTGGTGGTGGAAGCCATGACTGCCATCGCTCTTGCTGACCTTGTCTTGATAAAATAACCTGACATATTATGAAAAAACTAATTCTCACGACTATCCTGGTCCTTGCTTCGCTCTTTGCCGCTTCAGAAACACGCGCCCAACAGAACGTACCGACAGATGCCGGATACCAATTGATCAAAGATGTTCCGTATACTTCTGATGGTGAGACGGATACATATAGACAGGAACGTTGCAGGCTGGATGTCTACTATCCTGACAAAGACGGATTCGCGACGCTTATATGGTTCCATGGCGGAGGTCTTGAAGGCGGAAACAAGGAATTGCTCGACGGCTTCCGCAGACAGGGATTTGCAGTGGTGAGCGTAAACTACCGTCTCTTCCCCAGATGCAAATGTCCGGATTATATCGATGATGCAGCCATGGCAGTAGCGTGGACATTCGAACATATCGCTGACTACGGAGGTGATCCTGCCAAGATATTCGTCTCAGGCCACTCGGCAGGCGGCTATCTTGCCCTGATGGTAGCCCTGGCAAAGGAATATACGGCCAGATATGGGCTTGATGCCGACAGGATAGCAAAAACCTATCCCGTAAGCGGCCAGACTGTGACCCACTACACTATCCGTAAGGAGCGCGGCCTGCCGGACGGAATCCCTGTCATCGACGATTATGCTCCTATCACCCATGCCGGCAGAGGAGGATCTCCGATGGTCCTCATATGCGGAGACCGCGATCTCGAGATGCTTGCAAGGTATGAGGAAAATGCTCACCTTCAGGCTCTTCTGAAACATTTCGGCCACGATTCGGTCCTCTATGAAATGCAGGGCTTCGACCATGTCTCGGTCCTTGCTCCCGCCGTGGCATATATCGCTGCCGACATCCGCAGGATCACTCAAGGACGCTGATACAGACGCAGACCGAATTCCGGAACTATCGTCATGAGGTGGTCGAAAATGTTCGACTGCTTCCGTTCATATTCCGCCCATGCCTTTTCCTTGGTAAAGAAATAGACCTCTATCGGCAGGCCGTATGCGGTGGCCTCCTTCTGTGTCACGATTATATCTAAGGATGTGTTCACGTCCGGATGCTGCCTCAGGTATGTCTCTATATATGTACGGTAAATCTGGATGTTGGTCATCTGAGACTCCATCTGCAGGTCTTTCATTATAGGAAATGACTTTACTATGTCATCTGTCATTTCTTCCGAACACACCTCAAGGCTGTTGAGGTCGATGTAGATCATCTTGTCTGCGCGTCGTCCTCCGCTTTCCTGCATGCCTCTCCAGTTCTTGAACGGGGCACTGACGAGCGTGTAAGGAGGAATCATAGTAAGTGTGTTGTCCCAGTTCCGTACCTTTACAGTATTGAGGGTTATCTCCTCTACGGTACCGTTCGCGCTTCCGTCCGGGAGCTGTATCCAGTCACCTATCCTTATCATCTTGTTCTGCGACAGCTGGACTCCTGCGACGAAGCCAAGTATGCTGTCCTTGAACACCAGCATCAGCACGGCAGCAGAAGCTCCCAGGCCGGCAAACATCGCTCCAAGGGATCTGTCGAGAAGAACAGCGATGATTATGATCGCCCCGACGAAATACATTATGACCTGCAGAGCCTGCACAAGCCCTTGCAGGGGTACGTTGCGCCGGCGTCCGGAGTTGATGAATATCTCGAGTACGGAAAGCAGGGCAGAGTTGAATATCATGATGGCGACGATGATCAGGAAGACCACATCGAGCCTTCTCATGATGCTGGTTGCTGTCCCTTCTTCACCGAAAGCCGCCCCAATGAGAAAATAGAGAACGATACCCGGTATCAGCAGCAGGAGGTTACGGGCAAGGTTCTGTTTCAGAAGTGTGCTGCCCCACTTGGATCTGGCCAATCTGTTCCTGCTCCTGTTTATCAGCCATCCTGCAAGTTTCTGACACATCCAGTTGATTAGTACTGCAGCGAGTACGATGCCGATGAATACCACGATGCCGTCAATAGTGTCTGCAAGTCCGGCTCTCAGACCCAGATGCCTGGTCATCAGACCGTTCATCCATTCTACAAAAGTTGCCATATTCTGTTTTTTAGGCAGGATATGGCAACTTCTGTGCGAAAAGGATCAGCTGTTGAAAAGATTCATGAATTCGTCGATGCTTTGAGGACGCATCCTGCGCCTTGGTTCCATAGCCTTGACAATCGCATTCCTGAACTTCTCGGATACTTCACATGGGAACGGTTCCAATCCTTCTTCATTCACGTCTTCGGCTTCAGGAGGCAGCTGCCCTGTGATCATGTTGTAAAGTGTGGCTCCTACGGAATAGATGTCGGTCGCCGGTGAGAATGTGGACACACCTCCTGGTTTATATTGCTCCAGAGGAGCATATCCTCTGCTTATTCCGATCGGAGTGGAACTGGTCTGGGAACCTTCTTCCTTATCATAGTGCTTTGATATGCCGAAGTCAATGAGGACCAGTTCGTTATTGTCTCTGAACATGATGTTGCTCGGCTTGATGTCAAGATGGAGGATGCTGCGCTCATGGAGATACTTCAACGCATCGCAGATCTGTCTTACGTATCCATAAGCAACGTTTTCTTCTGTCGGCGTCCCTGAAATCCTGGCAGCGAGATTTCCACCTGAAATGTACTCCATTACATAATATGCGGTATTGTTTTCTTCGAATACGTCATAGATTCTGACGATGTGATCATTCTGCATCTCTGCTATGACCTGGGCCTCTTTTATGAACTTGTTCTTGAATTTCTCAACAAGTTCCCTGCTGCCTTCTGTGCCCATTGTAATGCGATTGCTGGTGGCGTCTCTATCACAGAATTCCTTCATGAAGAACTCCTTGATGGCAACCTTTCTGTTCAGTCCGGTCTGGACAGCCTTATATGTGATGCCGAATCCACCCTGTCCGAGGACGCCCTCTATGCGGTATCTTCCGTTCTGCAGTGTGCCACCTGATTTTATGGTCCCGCCCTTAGCAACGTCTGACGGTTTTGTTTCCGGATTGATGGATTTTAAAACAGTAGAATAATTGATTGCCGATTGTGGGGCTGCAGGCCGCTCTACTGTTGGTGCTTGATCTGATGCAGGAATGGCATCTGGCTCAACAGCTGATTCCTCTTCTTCTCTGTTTCTGGTGTTCAGAATTATGGATAGTCCGATAAACAGATAGACCATGGATTCAGACATGAAAAAGTACGATTCCATGTGCTTTGTGAAGAATCTGCCGAATAATAGCGAGAGGATCATGCTAGCTATAGCTGCGATAAGCGTAAATCTCAAAGCCTTGTTGTTTTTCGCTTTTCCGCACAAAATGGCCATCAGGATCATATATGCCGTGCACACGGCATTATACATTATATATATGGCCAGAACTTTTCTTACTGAGATGTCCGCAGGGTTCTCAATATTGAAGTTGATGGAATATAGAAGAAGCATTGTGAATATGCCGGCCATTCCACAAAAGACTCCGCAGATGCTTGCCAACGACCTCTGATGTGGGTCAAAACTCATCCCTAGGAACCAAAGAACCATGATCAGGTGGTAAAACCCTAGAAAGCATGAATGCAGCTTGACATCATATCCTTCCCCGCCAAATCCTTCCAGAGGGTTATTAAAGAAAAATAACAATAGCAGCGTAAACATTAAGGCTGCAACGAAATAATTATAATTTTTTTTCATGCTGTCATGTTATTTATGTATGGGAGTAATTGAGGAAGAGATCATAAGTTGTTGTCAATCTTTGTTATATCGATCTCATCGCTGGGATCATTATCGATATTGTCAAGATTGAATGCCAGGAGAAAAATAGCCCAGCCTGCAACCGGACCTATAATGGTCAACTTGAAAAATGTGTTGAATAATTCATACTCAGAAGCCGGTTTCATGAAGAGGGCGACAAAATAGCTGACATTGCAGTTGCATAAGACATACATGCCGGCCAGAAGCAGTCCTATATTTCTGAGGGTTTTGTTCCTGTTGTAAATCGAGCCACAGAATACTCCTATGGCGGCGGCAATGATAAAAGTGTGATATCCTCCCCCAAACAATATCATTGATGTTTCGTCTTTAGAGAATGTTATCGTTCCTTTTTCAATCAAGAACAGCAGGCCCATGCAGATTATGCAGCACATGGTTCCGAAGATGCCGATGAATGACGCCAGAGAATAGTCCTTGTGGCATCTGTTGAGCTTCATGAAGAAGATCAGCTGTGCTGCAAGCACTAAACCGTATGTGAGCCCGATATGTATTATATCTTGTCTTGTTATGTCGTTGTTGCCGGGTATTTTTTTTTATCAATATGCATGTCAGGCCTGCCAATACTATTCCTAAAATGGTTGGTAGGATTCCCATCTTTGATGTACTTGTTCTGAATCTTGCGCTTGATGAAGCCCAGAGCACGAGCGTCGATAATATGGTGACAAACAGAATAAAGAAAATGAGGGTCAGTGTCATTGTTAATGAGATTGTTGTTGTATGTTTCAAAATTACGCAAATATAAGGAAATTTGCTATATTTACGGTAAATTGTGAGTTTATGCAGACACTTGAAAATGATATCCTGACCGTGCAGGTCAGTGAGCATGGAGCCGAGCTCCATAGCATCATAAAGGACGGAACGGAATATTTGTGGCAGGGCGATCCTGCCTATTGGGGCAGACGTTCCCCGGTCCTGTTCCCGATTGTAGGAAGCGTATGGGAGAAACGCTATCGTGTACAGGGAAAAGAGTTCGGACTGGGTCAGCACGGCTTTGCCCGTGATATGGATTTCCAGCTTGTATCCCAGACTGAAGATGAGGTCAGATATCGTCTGGAATCATCTGATGAGACCCTGAAGAAATATCCTTTCCAGTTTGTGCTTGAGATAGCATACCGTCTTCACGGAAACTGCATTGACGTAATCTGGGATGTGGAAAATCCTTCGTCTCAGGACCTGTATTTCCAGATCGGCGCTCACCCTGCATTTAATTATCCTGACTATTCTATGGAGAAAAAGGAACGTGGATTTCTTGAGTTTGACAGAAGAGAGGATCTTGAATGCATCCGCATAAAGGAAAAGGGATGCGTGGATGTGGAGGCAAGATATCCTCTTGAGATACCAGCAGATGGCTTGCTGCCGCTCGCTTCGGACACGTTTGATGCAATCGATACGATAATGCTTCAGGATGCGCAGGTCAAGGAAGTCAAGATGTATCGTGCAGACAGGACTCCATGGCTGAAGATGACTTTCGATGCTCCTGTGATCGGTATCTGGTCGCCTCCGGGAAAGGTGGCGCCGTTCATCTGTCTGGAGCCATGGTACGGAAGGTGCGACAGCGCCGGATATGAGGGTGAGTATCAGGACAAGGACTGGATCAACAGGCTTGCTCCGGGCGAGAAATTCCACAGCGTATATACTGTCGAAATCTGCTGACGGATTTAGGGCATCATATTTGATTTGGCCTGCGTTGAAGTAGTGTAACTTTAACGCAGGTCTTATTATGAACAGTCTGATTCCTATTGCCCTGGCTGCCACATTGTTTCCAGGGCTGCTGGCTGCACAGACGCAGCATTTTGACAATTCCACGGTGGAAGAGTTCGATCTTTCGCGCTATCTTGGAAAGTGGTATGAGATAGCCCGGTTTGACCATAGCTTCGAGAGAGGCATGCAGAATGTGACTGCCGAGTATTCTTTGCGTGATGACGGCAAAGTCAGTGTCTTCAATTCAGGATGGAAGGGAGAAAAGTTCAAACTGGCGGAAGGCAAGGCGAAATATCCTGATCCGAAGAATGATCCGGGACATCTGAGAGTCTCTTTCTTCCTCTTTTTCTACAGCGACTACAATGTGATGCTTTTAGACAATGACTACAGTGTGGCATTGGTAGGAAGCCGCAGTCCGAACTATCTCTGGATTCTTTCACGGACTCCGGTGGTTGAACAGGAAGTCCTGGATGTCCTGCTTGAGGAAGCTCAGAACCGTGGGTATGATGTTTCCAAGCTGATCTGGGTGGATCAGAGCAAAAACAAGTAAGTGTCTCCTCATTAATGATGATTGCTTTTGCCCCATCTCGCAATAATTCGTGAGGGGGCATTGTTTTTTTTGTGGTATCTTTGCTGCCCGCAGCAAAGGCAGATTCAGGAGAATGAAATTATCAGAGTTGAAGACGGGAGAGCGTGGCGTCATCGTAAAGGTGTATGGTCACGGAAGTTTCCGCAAGAGAATAATAGAGATGGGATTTGTGAAGGGCAATAAGGTGAAGGTCATCCTTAATGCCCCTCTCAAGGATCCTATTGAGTATGAGATCATAGGCTATAAGATATCCCTTCGTCGTGACGAGGCGGACAAGATAGAGGTCATCAGTGAGAGCGAAGCTAAGCTCATGCGTCAGAGCGTGCAGTCTCTTCCTGCTCTGGAGTCTGAAGAGGAGTGGATCGAACGCGAGATGACCACCATGGCGGAAGAGCGTCGAAAGGTGATAAAGGTTGCTCTTGTCGGCAATCCTAACTGCGGAAAGACCTCGCTTTTCAATATGGCATCCGGAAGTCATGAACATGTCGGGAACTACAGCGGAGTGACCGTGGATGCAAAGGAAGGAACATTCGAGCACGGTGGATACAAGTTTGTCCTGGTCGACCTTCCGGGAACATATTCCCTTTCAGCATACAGTCCGGAAGAACTCTACGTGCGTCGCAATCTGATCGATGACATGCCGGATGTGGTGGTCAATGTCGTCGATGCTTCCAATATTCAGCGCAATCTCTATCTGACCTCTCAGCTGATCGACATGAACCTTCGCGTGGTGATGGCTCTCAATATGTATGACGAGCTTCAGGACCGCGGAGACAAATTGGATATCAAGCAGTTGGGCTATCTCCTTGGTATGCCGGTAGTGCCGACAGTCAGCCGTAGCGGCAAGGGTATAGATGAGCTGTTCGATACTGTGATCCAGATATACGAAAAGACGGATCCGCATCTTGCCCGACATATCCACATCAATCATGGAGCCGAACTCGAGCAGAGCATTGACCGTATCAAACTGCTCCTTCAGAAGAATGAAGGCATCCGGTATAAGTATTCTACAAGATACCTTGCGATAAAATATCTTGAAAATGACAAGGAAGTGGAGACGGTGGTGGAAGCATTGACCAACAGGGATGAAATCATCGCTGCCCGATTTGAAGAGAATGCCCGTATCAGGGAAATCCTTGGCTCAGGTCTTGACTCATCGCTGGTGGATGCCAAATATGCTTTTATTCAGGGTGCCCTTGCCGAGACATATGAGCCTTCCAATGGAAAACGTCGTCGCAGTACCATCACGGACAAGATCGATGCGGTGGTCACAAACAGGTGGCTGGCGTTCCCTATATTCTTCTTTCTGCTGTATGTGGTGTTCAGCTGTACATTTGCGCTTGGTGAATATCCTATGCAGTGGATAGAATGGCTGGTGGGCAAGTTCGGAGACTTTGTAGCGACTACGATGGCTGACGGGTGGCTGAAGGACCTGGTGGTGGACGGGGTGATAGGTGGAGTCGGCAGCGTTCTGGTCTTCCTTCCTAACATCATGCTGCTCTACATGTTCATATCACTGCTGGAAGACTCCGGATACATGGCCCGGGCTGCATTCATCATGGACAGGGTGATGCATAAGATGGGACTTCATGGAAAGTCCTTCATCCCGATGGTGATGGGATTCGGCTGCAATGTGCCCGCCATAATGGCTACCAGGACCATCGAGAGCCGCAAGAGCAGACTGATCACGACGCTTATAATACCTCTTATGTCCTGCGCGGGACGAATGCCTGTGTATATACTGATAGCAGGAGCTTTCTTCCCTCATCATGCCGGACTTGTGCTGCTTGGGCTCTATGCCCTAGGCATAGTCCTGGCGGTGTTTGCTGCAAGGGTGATAAGCCGTTTCATAAAGGATGACGACCTGCCGTTCGTGATGGAACTTCCTCCATACAGGATTCCGACGGGTAAATCCATTTTCAGGCATACATGGGAAAAGGGACGTCAGTACCTCCAGAAGATGAGTGGTGTGATACTCGTATGCTCTCTTATAATATGGGCTCTGGGCTATTTCCCTCGAGGAGAACAGTATGCTACGGTACAGGAGCAGCAGGAACATTCTTATATCGGTTATGTCGGCAAGACCATCGAGCCTGTACTTGAACCTCTTGGTTTTGACTGGAAGATGGGAGTGGGCATTGTTTCGGGCGTAGGAGCAAAGGAGCTGGTGGTCAGTACGTTGGGTGTGATGTATTCTGACGGTTCAACCCCTCTTCCTGATGCCTTGAAGAAATCAGTGACTCCTGCTGGCGCATTGGCTTACATGGTATTCATCCTGCTGTACTTCCCGTGTGTGGCGACATTCATAGCCATACGCAACGAAACCGGCAGCTGGAAATGGGCAATCCTGACTGCGGTATATACGATAGTGCTGGCCTGGGTGGCGGCATTCGCTACATTCCATATCGCCAGCCTGCTGTTGTGATTCCCTACAATTCGATAGCTGAAGAGTCTATAAGATTGTTGAGCAGAGCATACACGGTAAGTCCGGCCACGGTCTTGATGCCGGTCTTGCGTGTGATGTTCTTTCTGTGTGTGATGACCGTATGGATCGAGATGTTGTAGAAGTCTGCGATCTCCTTGTTGAGCATTCCCTTCGCTACACATACGAGAATCTCCTTTTCACGTGCGGACAGGTCATAGTCGTCAGCGGAAGGGGCTACCTCATGTACTGACAGTGATTCCCTGAGTTTCTTTACGATGGTTACGGGGTCGTCGTACATGTTGATGATGCCGTCATATTGGCGGGTCTGCTCGTCATCCATAGGAGTTGTCTTGATGGCTATCACAGCTGCATCCGAATGCTCTGCCAGACGGCTTCTTCCGCTCATCCTCGAGACATAGTCGAATACGATGGGGTCGATCACGATGACGTCTGCATCCATGTTTCTCAGACGGGCCTCGTTGGCATGCGACAGGTCTGTCAGGATGCCCTCCACGCGGAATTCCCCAAGTTCGCCGAGGACAGCCTCAAGACCTCTGGCAACTATCTTTGAGGGGATGATCAGCAATACTTTCTTGTGACTCATCTTACTTTACCTCCATTTTATTGACGATCGGGATCAGTACGGAATCCTCTATGATCGTGTGTCTTGCGAGGTCTTCCTCAAGTCTGTATATCCTGTAAAGCACGTCATTGCGAAGTACGGTGTCGCAAGTCTCCGGAAGATATTTCATGACGATGTTCTTCAGGTCTCCCAGTGTCTCGTCTATGTTGCTGTGGTTCTCTTCGAATGTCTCGATAGTGTAACTTTCCTGATGACGGCCTTCCATCAGTGCACTTATATAAGGGAATACCACTTCTTCCTCATATGCGAAATGGTTGATAACCTGTGCCTTGTAGTCTGCAAAGAACTTCCTGACGATCTTCTGCTGCATTTCGTCACAAGGCTCTACCATTGCATTGAGAGACTTTTCGAGGGCGGCAAATTCCTTGTCCATATAGAACGAGTGCGAATTGTGCAGATACTCGACGATCGTCATCGCATCCGCACCTCTGAGCAGGTCTGCTGAAGGGACATAGTCGTCGTAAGTATATATGTTGCAGATCATAAGGAATGAGTTCCTGTTGATACCCTGTCTTTCGCATACCTCGTTTATGGTGTTCTCGCCGAATCCCAGACTTATGCCCATGCGTGATAGTACGTTGATGAGCTTGAAGTTGACGTCTACAAGGTCCGCCAGCTTCATCGAGTCGGAAAAGACGATTCTCTGGATCTCAGTTGTCATGTCGATTGATTTTTGCCAAAGTTAATATTTCTGCCTCAAACCGACAAGAGGCGTTCCGTCACGGAAGGCCTCTTGTAAACTAAACATTAAAGAATTGATATATACTACTAAAATGGCTTGTTTCTTCAATTCCATCAGGTCACCCTGATTACGGATACAAAGGTACGGTCATCCATCTCTCCCCGCAATCCCCAAATATTGGTATTTCTCCGTTATCCTATCAGTTCTTGTGAAGAATGCTTGTGAGACCGTATGGCCTCTATCGAGCGGAGGTTTGTCGGGCCGGGGAGTCTATGAGTAGCGGCGTGGGAAACGGAAGATTATGGCCGCTATGGCAAATGCTCCCATGATGAAAGGATAGTAGAGGTATCCGATGATGGATGCTGAGGATACGCCTGCGAGTCCGGCTGCCATCAACAGCTGGGCTCCGTATGGGATGAGGCCTTGAATCAGACACGAGAATGTGTCCAGGATGCTTGCGGTCTTTCTTGGGTCGAGACCGAAACGTGAGGTGATGTCTCTGGCTATCTCGCCTGATGTGATGATGGCGATCGTGTTGTTGGCCGTACATAGATTGGACAGGCTGACAAGGCCTGCGATGCTGAATTCCGCTCCCCGTTTTCCTTTTATCCCTCTGGTCAGCCCCCTTGTTATGAAGTCCAGCCCGCCGTTTGAACGTATCACTTCCAGCATTCCGCCCGCCAGTAGCGTAACTATGATCAGGTCACTCATGCCGCCTACTCCTGCTCCCATTGAACTCATGAGACCTGTCCATGTGAGTCTGCCCTTGCAGAAGCCTATGATGGCTGTAGTGGCAAGTCCGGTTGTAAGCACAACTGAAACATCCAGTCCGCACAGAGCCAATATGATGATATGGACATAAGGGATTATCAGTACAAGATCGACCGGATGCTGCTCTGGTGTGACATCCACAGACGATCCTAGGATAATATATAGTATGCAGACAATTACGGCTGCCGGGCCCACTATCCTGAGGTTGGTCTTGAACTTGTCCTTCATGCTGCATCCTTGTGTGCGGGTCGCAGCGATGGTCGTGTCGGATATGAATGAGAGGTTGTCTCCGAAGAAAGCTCCGCCTACGATTATGGCTGTCACAAATGCTGTCGTACCCTGATCTGCTCCGCCGGGATTAATCTTCTGTGCTATGTCTGCCGCTATCGGTACGAGGGCGGCAATCGTGCCGACGCTGGTGCCGATGGACATGGAAATGAAACATGCAGCTATGAACAGTCCGGCGTATATGAGATTGCCGGGCAACAGTTGCAGAGCCAGGTTCACGGTGGCATCAATGGCACCTATCTGCTTTGCTGTGGCAGCAAATGCTCCGGCCAGAATGAATATCCATACCATCAGCAGTATGTTCTTGTTGGCTGCTCCCTGAGAAAATATGTTTATCCTTTCTTCCAGAGACTTTCCCCGGCTGATGATGATAGCATAAATGGATGCGATGATGAATGCAGATGAGACGGGTACCTTGTAGAAGTCATGTGCTATGATTGAAGAAGTTACGTATACTGCAAGGAAGACAAGCAGGGGACTTATGGCCAGCCATCCGCTGACAGGTCTGTTGCCCCCTTTTATCTTTCCACGCAGGGCCTTCATCTGCTCTGAAATATATCTGTCCGGAATAATGCCCATCTGAAAAATCTTTTGAAAATGGCTGCAAAGATACATAAATTAGAATTATCTTTGTCCGGATATGTCAAAGAAACAGACGATCATACAGGCACCGATGGGGGAGAAGACGGTTCTTCTCCACACATGTTGTGCACCATGCTCGAGTGCCATCATCGAAGCACTTATGCAGAACGGGATCACGCCGGTCATATATTACTGCAATCCCAACATCTATCCTCAGGAGGAATATGAGATCCGTAAGAACGAGTGTACGCGTTATGCTCGGTCGCTCGGACTGGAGATCGTCGATGCCGATTATGATCATGACAACTGGCTGGAGGCTATGAAAGGTCTCGAAAATGAGCCGGAGAGGGGAGGGCGGTGCCTGAAGTGCTTCAAGCTGAGGCTTTTGCGCACGGCTCAGTATGCTCGTGAAAGAGGTATCAAGGTCATCACGACGACCCTCGCTTCGTCCCGTTGGAAGTCACTGGAACAGATCAATGAGGCAGGACAATGGGCTTGTCAGCAGGTAGAGGTCATCTGGTGGGACCGGAACTGGAGAAAAGGCGGGCTCCAGGAGCGCCGCCTTCAGATCATCAGGGAGTATGATTTCTACAATCAGCTGTACTGCGGATGCGAATTCAGCATGCGCAGCGGGCACTAAAGTGCCGAGCCTACGGACTTCACTTCTACAACGCAGTTATCCCGCACCTCGGCAGGAATGGCTTCCTTTCTGAATGCCGACTCCTCCGCTGCATCATTGTATGACGTGAGTGTCAGTACTCCGTCGACAATTTCTACATGATAGGACGATGCCCATGGCTCGCCGTCGTTGTATTTTCCTGAAAGGATATCGTTCTCGATGTTCCATTCGCCGCGATAGAGACGGTACAGACTTTCTCCGATCTGCTGATAGAGTTCGAATGAAGCATCTTCTGACAGGCTAAGGTATATGTCAGCATCTATAGGAAGGGAGGTGCTGTGCCACTCTCCGCATACCCTCTTTTCAAGAGGCAGGTTGGTGTCGTCTCCTCCTTTTTCATTGCATGATGCCAGGAGAAGGACTGCGCATATTGTGTATAGTATGTTCTTCATTGTTTTTGATTTATAGCCAGCCACCGTTACGGGTGGCGAAAGGTCGTGATACGATTGATATTTCCCTGGAGAATTCCATTCCTCCGATGGCGTCGCCGCCGCCAAGATTATCGCCCCCGGCAATGGCTCTGACTGTGATTTTTCCAGATCCCACCTTGCTGCAGGTCAGTTTCAGCGTGCCGTTTTCAATGGCAGGTGCAGTGTCTAGTCCGAGAGCGTCGGAAGCGGTCTTGCTCACATCGATGCCAAGATAGGTGAGATCGGCAGCATTGCCTCCCATGTATTCACGAAGATCAACCTCCAGCGTCTCGCCAGCCTTTGCCAATATCGACGGAGTTCCCTCGATCTGCATGAGGAATTTCCATGCATCGACCGACCCTGTTCCCATATTGCCGTAGTAGTCGTCAAGGTTCAACGTCCAGTCGACATATGATCTCCCGTCTGCCTTCTTGGTCTGCTTGGTGCCGTTCAGACGAGAATTCATTCCGTTGGTCGAGCTCAGCAGCATGGAGACGAACTCTTCACGGCTGAAGGTTCTTCCAAGTTCCAGTGCATATGACATACCCAAGGCTGCCACTCCTGAAACATGAGGACATGCCTGGGACGTACCCTGCATATATCCGTACTGCTTGCTCTCACTATGCGGTACTGTGCCTGTCAGACCGTTAGGCACGGTCGACAGGATCATGCCTTTTACTGATGCCGTGCCGGCATCGGCATAATAGTCTCCTCCCGGAGCGGATATGTTGGTGCCCGGACCGTAGTTGGTGTAGGATGTCGGGAGGAAATCCGGAGCGAATGCGCTCACTCCGATCACGTCCTTCAGTGCACCCGGATAGCCGGCCTTGTCCAGGCCGTTGTTGCCGGTAGAAAATACTATTATATTGCCTTCGACAGCGCTGCAGTTTGCATTTGCAGGGTCCATGAAATACTGGATTGCGTCATATTCCACGCCAGCCTGTGCCTTGTATAGGTTGTCGGAGTCGTAGTAGAATGTGTCTCCGGCAGGTGAACCGAATGAGCATGAGGCTATAGCTGCTCCATTGTCGGCTGCATAGATGAATGACCTGGCTATGGTCTCGACCGTAGGATTGAATGTGCCCTGGAATATCTGGCATGACATCAGTCTCACTCCGTCGCCGTTGCCTGTACCTCCGGCAATGCCGGATATGCCTTTACCGTTGTTGTTTTCTGCTCCTATGATGCCGGCCACATGAGTTCCGTGTCCGGGAGCGCCTTCTCCTGCTGTGGCAGCATTGATCTTGCCGTTGTCCTTGATGAAGTTGTAGCCGTAGATGTCATCGACATATCCGTTGCCGTCATCGTCAACGCCGCTTGTGCCGTCTTTCTCTGCAGCGTTTATCCACATGCTGTTCTTCAGGTCCTCGTGGATGTAGCTGATGCCGCCGTCAATGATCGCTACCGTGACGTCACGGCTTCCGGCACACAATGTCCATGCATCCTTTACCGCTATGTCAGCTCCGGCTACTGCTGAAGCTGCCACAGTGCCGTCGTTGTTCAGACTCCACTGTTCCGGGAAGAACGGATCGTTGAAGCTGACAGGGACATTTGCTCCCTTGGTCATGACCTGCTCATACGGATGCATTTCCGACCTGAGCTGCCCTACAGAGGAGTTATACTGCACTTTCCTTACTTCCTTGGCCTTGGCGAGAATCTCGGCTGCCTGTGCTGCGCTGATATCTTCGTCGAAATTGACCTTGTACCATTTGTCAAGGTTATGTCTTTTTGCTGCAGCTGACGATGCTTTGCCGAATACTGGCTCGAATTCAAAGCCCTCATAGGCTTCCTTTGCCTGGAGATTCTCAATATCTCCTTCGATGCAGATAAGTACAGAGGAGGCATCATCCCCGCTTACGGTATTCCCTACAAGCTTGGCTGTCAGATCATTGGCAGTTGCTCCAGGCTCGCTCAAAGACTCTTCCTTGACACAGGAAATGCCGATTGCGGCGATGGATAACAGAATTAGAAGTCTGTTTTTCATATGTTATTCAGTTTTTATTTTCAGGATTGCTTTCTTGACGCCCTTTCCGCTGACCTCGACAGTGATGTCCCCAGGCTGCGATGCTGCCTGGACGAGGACTGTGAGCTGACCGCTGAAAAGATGCATCTGAGGCTGCTGGAACGGCTCCAGACAGGTCGGGTCTCCGTTGGCGATTGCCTTGAACGAGCCTGCTCCGGTGACCTTTACCTTCACGAGTCTGCTGTCAACCGGAACCGGATTGCCGTCCTTGTCGACGAGGCTTACATTCACATAGCAGAGATCCTCTCCGTCAGCCTTCAGTACTTCTCGGTCAGGTGTCAGACGGATGGATGACGCCTTGCCGGCTGTGCGGATGACCTTCTCGGCAACTGCCTTGCCGTCAGCATCATACGCCACAACCTTGATCTCGCCAGGCTGATATGTCACATCGTTCCACATGAGGCGGAAGCGCTCCATGGCCTTCTCGCCGAGGCATGGCACAATGCCGTCGGCGGCCTTCTTGGCGCGTACGCCCTGCGACACTCCGTTGACGAAGAGTTCTGCAGACGGATATGATGTGTATACGAATACCGGTGTCACTTCTCCCTCGCGTCCTGCCCAGTTCCAGTGCGGAAGCACGTGCAGGGTCTCGTCGGTCCTGTTCCATACGCTCCTGTAGAGGTAGTATCTGTCCTTTGGAATGGATGCGAGGTCAATGATTCCGAATACTGACGAATGGTTAGGCCATGCGTCGGTGTCATATGGCGAAGGCTCGCCGAGATAGTCGAAGCCTGTCCATACGAACTGGCCTATGCACCAGTCATAGTCTTCGTCCGCGGCAAAGTCGTTGTCAGGGATATTCGACCACCAGCAGTATTCTGTGTCATATGACGAAGACTGATTGTCGTCATGCATTATCGCTGCTCCGAGCTTTGCAGGGAAGTGGTATACTCCGCGTGAACTAACTGTCGAGGCGGTCTCGCTGCCGAGGATGATGCGCTGCGGAAGCAGCTTGTATGCAGGGATATAGCGGTCTACCTTATAGTTGAATCCCACTACGTCGAGCTGCTCGGCAAATCCGTTGACTGTCACCGCATTATACTGATCCATGCCGCATGTTACCGGCCTTGTCGGGTCTTCGCGGTGGCAGATGTCCTGCAGCCACTTTGCTACAACCAGACCCTCCGGTTTCCACTGTGAAGGCACTTCGTTTCCTATGCTCCACATCACTACAGAAGGATTGTTGCGGAAATGATGGAGCATGTTGATCATGTCTCTCTCGGCCCAGATCATTCCGTTGCCGCTGTCCTCGTTGAAGAATCTGTGGTATCCGTTCTGACACTTGGCGACGTCCCATTCGTCGAAATTCTCGAGCATCACCATGAATCCCATCTCGTCGCAGAGCTCGATGAGCTCCTCAGCAGGCATGTTGTGGGATGTGCGGATGGCGTCGCATCCCATGTCCTTGAGCATTGTGAGCTGCCTGCGGAGGGCGGCCTTGTTGATGGCTGCGCCAAGAGGGCCAAGGTCGTGGTGCAGGCAGACTCCGCGGAACTTGCGGGCCTCGCCGTTGAGGAAGAATCCCTTGTCAGGGATGATCTCTATGGTCCTGAAACCGAATCTTGTGCTGACCTTGTCGCATGGAACTGTGCCGTCTGCAATTGAAATCTCAGGCCTGTCCATATCCCAGTCAGTGTCTACTGATCCTCCTGTATACACTTCCGTCTCAACGAAATACATGACAGGGCTCTCCGGAGACCACAGTGCCGGATTTTTTACTGTGAGAGTCTGTTCGATCTCTCCGAAATGGAGAAGTCTGGTATCGGTCACGCATGCTGCCTCCTGACCGTCGGCATCAAGAATCCTGGTCCTCAGTGTGACAGCAGAGCCTTTCTCCACGCCTTCGATCTTTGTGCGCACGCTTACGACAGCGTAGTCCTTTTCTATGTGAGGTGTTGTGACACATGTTCCCCATACAGGCACATGCACCTGAGGCTGAGTGATGTGTCGGACCTTTCTGTAAAGTCCCGCTCCAGGATACCATCTTGACGACTGCTCGCGGTTTTCCAGAAGCACCGTCACTACATTTGCTCCGACTTTCAGCTGCTCGGTCACGTCGCAGTGGAACGAGTTGTATCCATATGGCCAGAAGCATACCTTCTCTCCGTTCACGAAGACCTGTGCCTCGCTCATCGCTCCGTCGAACATGAGGACGTGCCTGCGCCCGTCCAGCTCGTCCGCCTTTATGTCGAGGGTGCGTCTGTATGCGCCCTTGCCCATATACGGAAGGCCTCCCGTGCGCCCTGTCTTTTCGGTCGCAACATCCTCACCGTTCTGCACGACAGCTACGGTCTGCAGGTCATTGGCCTTGTCGAAGGGTCCGTAAATAGCCCAGTCGTGAGGCACGGAAACGGCCTCCCAGCCCTCTGTGGCCTCGATGTCATGTCCCTTGCGGAACTCCCATTCCTTCAGGATGGTCTCGCTGCGCTGACTCTGCGCGAATGCGCTTATGGCGGCAGCCGAAAGTAATAGTGTTATGATTGTCTTTTTCATAGCTGTGTTAAAGATGTTTCGCTTCGCTCAACATGACAGAGGGGACTGTCGTTACGAGCGAGGCCAAAGGCCGAGTCGAGAAATCTAATCAATGAAAGGATCCAGTGCGATTGTCGCCTTACCGTTCTTGAATGCGCCTTTGTCGTATGCGTTCCAGCCGAGGGCGGCATAGCTCGCAGGTTTCCACACGCCGTCCGTCTGAGGCTCCCAGTAGAACACTCCGTGGCACTCCTCGATCTTCTTTGTCTCGTCCAGAATATACTGTACGGCATTCTTGGACATCTGCGGCTCCCACACCGGCATACCGATCTCACATATCATCACCGGCTTGCCGAATGTAGAAGTAAGGCTCTTTATGTTTGCCAGGCAGTCGTCCACGACCGGCTTCCAGTCGCACCAGCCGTTGTTTTCCCACCATGTAGGATAGAGAGAAAGTCCTATGATGTCATATTTCACCTTGCTGTTCTTCAGATGGTTGAACAGCCATCTGCATTCGTTCGCCTTATGTCCTTCGCTCCTGTGGATGATTACCTTAGCTTCAGGATACACGCTCTTTACTGCATCATATCCCTTGTTGGCGAGTATTGCAAAATCGTTGGCATTGTCGGTGATCTTGCCCAGAGGGTGGAGCATGCCGCTGTTGGTCTCATTACCGACCTGTACCCACTCTACCTCTACTCCATTGTCCTTGAGCAACTGCAGAGTCTCCTTTGTATGAGTCTCCACTGCCGACGCCAGCTCGTATATAGGAAGATCCGCCCATGCTGCAGGAGTCTTCTGGTTTGAAGGGTCCGCCCATGTGTCGCTATAGTGGAAGTCGATCATGATCCTCATTCCAAGCTCCTGAGCACGTTTCGCCTTCACCAGCACGTCGTCCTTTGCGCACCATCCGCCTTCCGGACTTACCCAGACGCGGAGTCTTATCGCATTGAAGCCCAGTTCTTTCATGAGCGCGGTGCACTCCATCTCCTTGCCTGCGGCAGTGTAGAACTTCTGGCCGTCCGCCTCCATCTGCGTCAGCCAGCTTATGTCTGCGCCTTTGGCGTATCCGCCCTTTTCGGCCGGTGTCTGCTCCGGCTGTCCAGCCTCCGGCTTCTGTGTTTCCGGCTGGTAACCGGTCGGCCCATAAGGATTCTTTTCGCATGAAAGCACGCATGTGACTATTGCCAGCGCTGTCAGAGTCGTTTTTATGATGCTCATATCTTTACGTTTGAAATATCATACAAAGATAAAAATTTTCTATATTTGTAAAACTGAATGACGATGACTATGAAAAGACTTTCGCTTTTTTCTGTTCTTGTGCTGGGGCTATTTGCTGCTGGTTGTTCCGATTCTTATGACGGTCCGTTGAAGGAAGAACTTTCTCAGCTTGATGATGCACTCGGCCGTATGGAAGAATATGTCAAGGCCAAGGAAGACAAGATTGCAGCGATAGAAAAGACGCTGTCTCCGGACGGTATTTCTCCCGAGCAGGAGTTCAATATATATTCTCAGCTCTATGATGAGTGTGTAGCTTTCCAGTTTGACAAGGCTATGGGTATTCTGGACCGTCAGGAAGCTATCGCCATAGAACTGCAAGATCAGTCACTCTACAATACCGTGGCTGTAGACAAGGCTATGCTTTTCACTACTGCCGGAATGTTTCTAGAGGCTGAACATGTCTTTGGCCAGCTTGACACTCTTACCTTCAACTATCAGCAGAAGATCGACTGGTACAATGCACGCCAGAAGTTCCTTCATGACTATCAGGAATACGTCCGCACTTCAGGAATTGCAGTTCCGGGTGTCGATAAGATAAGGGTCTATCAGGATAAGATACTTGAAAATACTCCTTTGAATTCTCCCCTCAATCAGCACATCCGCGTCATGCGTCTTATTGAGGATGGAAAATTCGAGGAGGCCTATGATGAGAACATGAGGATTCTTGAGACCTTGAACAAGGATTCCCGGGATTTTGCCGTACAGGCATATTGGCAGGGTTTCATCTGCGAGAACCTCGAAAGGGAGGAGGAGACCTTGCAATGGTGGATAAAATCGGCGATGTGTGATATCAAGGGTGCAATCAAGGATAATGCTGCCTTGTGTTCGGTTGCCATCAAGCTGACGGATCCCTCTCAGACCGAACGTGCATTCAGGTATATAAAGATATCGCTTGACGATGCCATCTTCTATAATGCAAAACTGCGAAAGGTCCAGATTGCATCCACATTCCCGTGGATCCAGCAGGCCTATTCCGACGGCAAGGCGCAGCAGCTCCGCCAGAGGAATACCTATCTCATCTTCGTCTCGATGGCGGCCTTGCTGCTTCTGGTTGCAAGTCTGGTTGCAGTCCGCATGTATCTTAAAGGTAAAAAGACCGCAAAGGTTCTGGATGTCAAGAACAGTCAGCTTGCAGAGTATACCCGTTCTATAGAGTCAGTTGAGGAAGATCTCAAGAAGACCAACCTCGACCTGATTGAGGCAAATGCCGCCAAGGAGGAATACTTGGGACTGTTTCTTTCCATGTGTTCCGGCTATCTTGACAAGCTGCGCAAAACATTGACAAGAGAGCAATATGATGCCGAACTGAAGAACTTCTACAAGACGTTCGATACATCGTTCCTCTCGCTCTATCCGACATTTGTCGAGGATCTGAACGCTCTCCTGACAGAAGAAGGACGCATCGTCGTGAAGGAGGGCGAGCTGCTCAACACCGAGCTCCGCATCTTTGCTCTCATCAAGCTTGGAATCACCCAGTCTTCACATATCGCTTCGCTTCTTCGCTATTCTGTCAACACGATATATAACTATCGCGCACAGGTCAAGAACGCAGCTCTCTCAGATAGAGAGAATTTCGAAGAAAATGTCCGAAAAATAGGTTCAGCAAGGTCATAAGTAGATAGCAATTATTCCATATTTTCCACTTTTATTGCTCTGTTGAATATTTTATAAAGTGTTTTAAATCAATCTGATAAATTAATTATTGATTTTGATTTAATCCACTTTTTTCTTTTGTTTGGCGAGGGACGATTTTGTCGTGTCCACTTTTTTATCCTCATTTCTGCCGTTAATTTATTGATATTCAGTCAAATCTATTCCACTTATCCACTAATTTGCCCCTAGTTTATATGTACGTGTGCGAGTGGATGTAAATTTTCTTAAATTTGGGATGCGAACGTTTTTGATTCGTAAACACATTATTAACACATAAACACTAACCCATGAAACACCTAACTTATCGAATCGCCCTTATCTTTGCGATAATGGGTCTGAGCTGCGCCAGTGCGTTTGCTCAGCAAGTGAAAGGTACAGTCAAGGATTCAGCAGGTGAGCCGGTAATCGGCGCTGCAGTCGTTGTCGAAGGCACGACCACCGGTACTACTGTTGACCTTGACGGTAATTTCGTGTTTAACACAGCTGTCCCTTCTGACGCTGTCCTCGTGGTCACTTCGATCGGCTACAAGACAGCCAAAGTACCAGTTGGGGGGGGGTATGTAGAAGTTATCCTTCAGGAGGATACTGAAATGCTCGACGAAGTGGTGATGATCGGATACGGAGTTCAGAAGAAAGCCGTGGTATCAGCAGCCATTTCAACTGTCGGCACAGACATGCTCGACAAGGTTGCAGCAGTCCGCGTTGATGATGCACTTAAGGGACTGACCCCTGGTGTGAACGTTACTTCTACTTCAGGACAACCTGGTGCAGGTTCCCAGATCCGTATCCGTGGTATCGGCACCATCAACGATGCAAATCCATTGTACGTTGTTGACGGTATGGCTATCAATGGCGGCATCGATTATCTTGCCCCTAGCGACATCGAGCGTATCGACATCCTCAAGGATGCTGCTTCTTGTGCTGTCTTCGGAACACGTGGAGCAAACGGTGTGATCCTCGTGACAACCAAGAGGGGAACCAAGGACAGAGTATCTGTAACATATGATTTCCAGTACGGCATGTCAAGCCCATGGCGTCAGCGTGAAGTCCTCAATGCTACAGAGTATGCCGTGATGATGAACGAGGCGGCCATCAACGATGGAAACACTCCTAAATATGCTGACCCGTACTCATTCGGTGAAGGAACAGACTGGCAGAAGGAATTGTTCAACTGGAACGCTCCTCAGCAGCGCCATCAGCTGACAATCAGCGGAACCAGCGGCAAGAACCAGTATTTCGTCTCAGCAGGATATTATACTCAGGAAGGTATTGTCGGCGGTAATTACGACCGTTCAAACTATGAGCGTTTCAGCGTACGCGTAAATGACAACTACAGCATCTTTGATGCGACAAAGGAGCGTACATGGCTCAACAAGATGGATCTCAGCGTGAATGCCGCATATTCCCGCACATTCACAAGAGGTATCTCTACCAACTCTGAGTTCGGTTCTCCTCTCGGATCGGCAGCTGCCCTTTCTCCACTCCTCAGCGTATACGTTGATCCTGCAGACGAGCAGGCTGTGATCGATAAGTATTATTACAATGATGCAGCACATGCTGTAGATGAGGCGACAGGCGAGCTCCTCAATCCTGACTGGAGCGACTTCAATCTCATCCGTGACCCAAGAAACGGACGCCTCTTTACAGTACCGGGAACAGAGTTCCAGGAAATGGTCAACCCTCTTGCTGACCTTTCTCTCCCGGGCACAAGAAATAATTATGACCGTCTCGTAGGAGGTGCGGAACTCGCATTCCAGATCTATGACGGACTCACTTTCCGTTCTTCAGTAAACGTTGACTTCTCTGTCGGCGGTTCTGATGGCTGGACACCTAACTACTATCTTTCATCGACACGTCATCAGGGCTATTCTTCAGTATGGGGCTCTATGAACCGTGGTCTTGTATATCAGATAGAGAACTACCTGACATACAATAAGACATTCGTCGAGAAGCATAACCTTACAGTGACTCTCGGTCAGTCTGCAAGCGCAGAGCAGGGCCGCAACATCAATGCTTCAAGAATGTACCTCACAGAGGAGGATCCTGACAAGGCAAACATGGGATTCGCAACAAGCCAGCGTGAGGACAATGACGGAGGCGGATCGCTCTACGTAGACTATCGTCTGTCTTCTCTCTTTGCGCGTGCGTCATATGACTATGATAACCGCTATATGATCCAGGCGACTGTACGCCGTGACGGTTCTTCACGTTTCGGACCTGGACGCCGTTTCGCCATCTTCCCTTCAGCATCGGCTGCATGGAACATCAAGAACGAGCCTTTCATGCAGGATGTGGCTCCTTGGCTCTCAAACTTGAAACTCCGTGCATCTTGGGGTATCAACGGTAACGACCGTCTTGGTAACTTCATGTTCGCTGCACAGACTGCTGCCGGCAACAATTATGTATTCGGTAGCGGTGCCCTCGGAAACGAGACCATCATCAACGGTGTGAAGACAACAGTTACTCCTAACGAGCTTCTCGAGTGGGAAAGAAGTAACCAGACAGACGTCGGACTGGACTTCGGATTCTTCGGAAACTCTCTCCAGTTCACCGCTGACTACTTCTACAAGAAAACAGACGGTATGCTCATCGAGATGCCTGTTCCTACATACCTTGGTGAGTCAAAGCCTTGGGGTAACGTAGGTTCTATGTCAAATACCGGTGTCGAGCTCGATCTCAACTACCGTTATTCAATCGGTGACTTCAACTTCTCTGTAGGTGCTAACGCAACATACATCAAGACTCTCCTCATCAACGCCGGTAACGAGTCCGGTATTCTCGACAGAGGTTCAGTACACCAGATGGGTACTATTGTCCGTGGTGAGAACGGTCAGCCATTCCCATATTTCTACGGCTACAAGACAGCTGGTGTATTCCAGAACTGGGATGAGGTCTATGCATATACAAACGCTGACGGAAAGCTCATTCAGCCTGATGCACAGCCTGGTGACTTCCGTTATCAGGACCTCGACGGCGACGGCAGCATCACAGCTGAAGGCGACCGTACAAATCTCGGCAAGTGCGTCCCTTCATGGACTTACGGTATCAACGCAAGTCTCGAGTGGAAGGGAATCGACTTCTCAATGGTATGGCAGGGCGTAGCAGGAAACAAGATATTCGATGCTACACGTCGTACAGACATCCCTACAATGAACCAGCCTAAGTATGTCCTCAACCGTTGGACTGGCGAAGGCTCTACAAACGAGTATCCTCGTTTCACTGTGACTGACCCTAACCAGAACTGGTCAAAGGCATCTGACTTCTTCATCAAGGATGCAAGCTATTTCCGTCTCAAGAATGTGACCCTCGGATATACTCTTCCTGCAAAGTGGACAAACAAGATCTTCGTCAAGAAGCTCCGCGTTTACGTAGCATGCGAGAATGCCCTCACATTCACTAAGTATGACGGTTTCGATCCTGAAATCGCTGACTATGTCGACAGAGGCATCTACCCTCAGTCTCGTACAGTTCAGTTCGGTGCAAGCATTACTTTCTAATCACCAGTAAAGAGATTTAAGATGAAAAAGATATATTACATTATAGCAGCAGCGCTGCTCTCTATGACTCTCAGCTCTTGTGGTGAGGACTGGCTTAACGTACAATCTCACGATAAGATCTACATTGACGAGTACTACAACTCTGAAGCTCGTATCAAGGAAGCTCTTGTAGCTGCATATGACCCGCTTCAGTGGTTTGACTGGGGAATGGGCATGTACAATCCTGTTCCTATGATCTATGAGGTAATGGGTGATGACATCTATCCTGGAGGATCAGGTGTTTCAGATAACCGTCACTACCATCTGATGTTCGACTACTCCGTTGACTCTCAGAATACTCCTGCATCTGTATGGACCATCGCTTACTCAGGTGTGAACCGTGCGAACTGCGTTCATAAATACATGCCGGGCGTTCAGGGCATCTCTGACGAATCAAAGGCTGAAATGCTTGCTGAGGCAACAGTTCTACGCAACTGGTACTACACTCAGATGTGGAAGCTTTGGGGAAACATTCCTTACTATGAGAGCAACCTTGAATTCCCTTATGAGTGTCCTCAGTCGAAGGCTGACGATGTTTATGAGGCAATGGCAAAGTCTCTCGAAGGCGTAATCGATTCAAAGGCTCTTCCTATGAAGCGCACTGCAGAGCTCGGCCGCATCACTCAGGCTGCTGCGATGATGCTTTATGCTGAAATAGTGATGTATCAGAACGATGATACAAGAATGCAGAAGGCCCTTGATTATATGGAGGAGATCATCACCAGCGGTGAGTATGCTCTCGTTTCATCTGCTGACCTCGCAAACATGTGGGAGCCTGCAGGCGAGTGGAGCTCTGAGACAATCCTCGACATCAACTTCTTCAGCCAGGGCGCATATCGTTCATGGGGCAGCCCTCTCGCAGCTGGCGGTACTGTTCTTCCTACCCTCATGGGTCTGAACAGCATGGCAGGCAGCGCCAAGTATGGCAACGAGGGTTGGGGATTCTTCCCTCTCACTCCAATGGCTGCCAAGGCATTCGAGGAAGGCGATCTCAGAAAGGCGGTTACAGTTTATGAGACTGCTTCAGAACCAGGCATGACCTTCACTGCACGTTACCAGGAGACAGGATACCACCTTGCAAAGTATCTCCCTCGTCTTGACGGTAATGCAGGTCAGATCGCTGACGCTACATTGAACTATGGTACTAACATCCGTCTGTATCGCTACGCTGAAACTCTCCTCAACGCTGCCGAGCTCATCGCTGTTCACGGCTGCACAGGAAAGGGTTCTGCTGATGCATACCTCAATGAGGTTCGTACACGCGCAGGCCTCGGTACAGTAGGCGCAAGCCTCGAGACTATCCTCCAAGAGCGTCATGTAGAGCTCATGGGTGAAGGAAAGCGTTACTGGGATCTCGTTCGTCTCGGTCAGGCAACTACAGTTTTGACTCCAGCTAACGACGAAGGCGGTTTCCGTACAAAGGCTTGGTCTGAGAACAAGAAGTATCTGCCTTTCCCTCAGTCGGAGATGGACGCAACTGCAAGTACTCAGTACCCTCTTACCCAGAACAACTATTAATCGTTAATTCTGAAAGATTATGAAGATATTTAAATATATGGCGTTGGCTCTGGCGGCTTTCGTGACAATGGGCTGCGTTGAGGAGTACATGGAACCGGATCCGAACAAGGTCCCTTCCGCTTCTGATCTGCAGGTCAGGATCGATGTCGATCAGGCTACCAACTATGTCACCTTCTCTATTGAAAATGAGGGAATGGTTCCTATGTGGCTTTTCGGCGAGGAAAAGATCGACGGAAAGGCTAACAAGAAATATGCTTACACCGGAAACGGTCTCCAGCTTCGTCTTCGTGACGCAGGTACTCACTCAGTTGAGGTAAAGGCTTATAACGCTCACGGCGTATCTGTAGGTTCAAAGGTTGTCGAGTTCACTCTCGAGAACACCTACCGCGATCCGTTCGATCCTTCAAAGTATATCACTTTCTTCGCAGGAAGCGATCAGAAGGTATGGGAGTGGAACTCGACAGTTAAGGGTCATATGGGCTGTGGCGAGCCAGGTACAGATGGTACAAACTGGTGGTCAGCAGGTCCTGACGAGAAGAAGGACTGTGGCCTTTACGACGACAGGCTCACCTTCACAAAGGACATGAAGTATACATACAACCCTGGTGAGGGCGGAACTGTATATGTAAATAAGGATTCAGGCTACGGTACAGAGCACAACCCTAATGACGGTAATGACTATCAGGTTCCTATCGAAGGCTTCACAACCGACTATTCATTCGAGAACGCTTGGAATGATGCAGGTATCGAGGAAATCTATCTCGTGCTTCCTGCAAACACCAACCTTTCTTATATCCCTAACCCTGAGGCACTTGCAGAACCACGCTTCAAGCTCCTCGAGGGAACAAATACCAAGAAGATCGCCCTTGTACACGACAATGGTGCCATCTCATGGAAGTATGAGTTCATCGTAGAGGGCAGCGCTAAGCCAGAGGAGCCTAAGCCTGGTACAGGCGAGGTGGTATTCGATCCTGACTCAGACCGCAACCTCTGGAAGACCGCAGCAATGGACGTTTCATTCTGGTTCGCAAACAACGATTGGGGTCAGATCGACAACCCTGCATATACAGCAGAAGGAAACAAGCATACAATCGTTATCCCTGAGGGTATCGGTACTCAGCGTTGGCAGGGTCAGATGGTATTCAACAATACCGGAATCGTGACATCCGCAGACAAGAAGTATGACTTCCAGCTCGTTCTCAACTCTACAGGAGATCACTCTGGCGTGACCATCAAGCTCACTCAGCAGGATGATGACAATGTATTCTTCTTCGAGGATGCACACGCTGTGACAGCATACGAGGAATTCAAGTATCAGGTGAAGGGCGTTCAGGGTGTCAACCTCACAAACGCTAAGCTCGTTCTCGACTTCGGTGGAGCAACTCCAGGCACTACATTCGAGATCAAGGATATCGTTCTTCAGGAGCACATCGAGGGCGGCGCTTCAGGTCCTGCACCGTTCGATCCATCTGCTGCTGACAATCTCTGGAACTCAGCTGTGACTACAGATCACCACTTCTACTTCGCTAACAATGACTGGGGTGCAATCGAAAATGCGACTGTTACTTCAGACGGAGGTACTCATACATTCGTACTCCCTGAGGGTCTCGGCGGACAGCAGTGGCAGGGTCAGTTCTTCTTCCAGAACACCGGCCTTAAGTCAGAGGCAGCGAAGACTTACGACTTCCACCTCGTTCTCAACTCTACTGCAGATCACCCAGGCGTGACAGTGAAGCTTTGTTCACAGACCGATGACGGCGCTATCATCACCGACGGCCGCTATGCTCTTACAGCATATGAGGACTTCGTTCTTGATGTATATGCAGCTCCTGGTATCGACTGCGACAACCTCAAGCTCGTCTTCGACTTCGGCGGCGGACAGGGTGGTTCGACAGTAGTTGTGAAGGATATCGTATTCCGCGAGGCAAAGACAGTCGGCGGCGGTTCGACAGAGCCTACATTCGATCCTGCAGATCCTAATAACCTCTGGAACTCTGCTGTGACTACAGATCATCATTTCTGGTTCGCAAACAACGACTGGGGTGAGATTTCTCCAGCAACAGTGACTTCAGAAGGCGGCGAGCATACATTCGTTCTTCCTGACGATATCGGAGGACAGCAGTGGCAGGGTCAGTTCTTCTTCCAGAACACAGGTCTCAAGTCTGAGGCAGCGAAGACATATGACTTCTACCTCGTGCTCAATTCTACAGCAGATCACCCAGGTGTGACAGTGAAGCTTTGTGCACAGAACGATGATGGCGCAATCATCACAGACGGCCGTTATGCGCTCTCTGCATATGAGGACTTCGAAGTGAAGGTGATAGCAGCTCAAGGTATCGATTGCGACAACCTCAAGCTCGTATTCGACTTCGGTGGTGCAGTCGGCGGATCTACAGTAGTAGTGAAGGACATCATCTTCCGCGAGAGCCAGAGCACTCCAGCTCCTGCACCGGAGCCAGAGCAGCCTGAGGCACTTGATCCGAACTCAGCAGCAAATCTCTGGAAGACTGCAGCCATCGATATTTCTTATTGGTTTGCAGACAACAACTGGACTCAGATTGCAAATCCTGAATTGACTCAGGGTGACAATGAGTACACTCTCATCATGCCGGAAGGAATCGGCGGTTCTCAGTGGCAGGGACAGTTTGTCTTCAACAAGACAGGCATCAAGATCTCTACTGACAAGACATATGATTTCCAGGTTACATTGTACTCAGAGGCAGATCATCCGCACGTTACCGTGAAGCCATGCTACGAGCAGGCACCTTCAAACGACGTGAATGAGCTCTTCTACAAGCCGGACATCGTTCTCTCTGCATATGAGGAGTATGTATATACCGTTACAGGCCTTCCTGGAACTGATATTCCTGACATGAAGCTCGTATTCGACTTCGGCGGTGCAGTTGCAGGTTCTAAGGTAATCATCAGCGGCATTACTCTTATCGAACATTAATAGTATCTATGACGGCAGGGGACCAAAGCCCGAAATGGGCTTTGCCCCTGCCTTTTAATTTATTTCGCCTCTGTCATTTCGACTGCAAATCATGTTTCTGTCATTTTGACAGCAAATCATGCTTCTGTCATTTCGACTTCGAATCATGTTTCTGTCATTTCGACTGCAAATCGTGCTTCTGTCATTTCGACTGAGCGAAGCGAATGGAGAAATCTAAAAAAATGAGATTCAAGACTACATTACTTATTGCTGCCCTGGCCATCCTGACCATTGCCTGCGGCGAAAAAGAACCGCAGGGCGGTAATGCTCCTGATGTCAAACTTCAGGTCACCCCTGCTGAAATATCGGTATCATCAGCCGCTCAGGAGGTAGTCCTGACCGTTGGTGCCGAAACCGATTGGGGAGTGACCCCTATGGCGGAATGGGTGAATACCTCGCCAACAGGGGGCATCAAGGGTGAAACGACCGTGAAGGTGACCATTGAGGAGAACAAGACTTTGGAAGAGCGCGCGACGACGCTTCTCTTCAGGTCCGGTTCGCAGAAGATCGAAATCCCTGTGAAACAGCATTATAAGGTCCGGAACGTTTCGGTGGAGAACAAGGCTCTGCTGGATGCTCTGCTTAAGAATCTCGACAAGGACGGTGACGGCGTCCTCAGCACAAAGGAGATTGAGGGCGTCACATCTCTCGATCTTTCTGACAGCGGGCTCTCGGATGTGTCCGAGCTCGCGGAACTGTTCCCTGACCTCGTGTCTCTCGACCTGTCAGGAAACAACCTCACATCCATTGACATCCAGATGCTCGGCAAACTGAAGAATCTGGATATTACCGGAAACCCTTTGACCACAGTCTATGTGTGGTCAGACTTCACAGCGCCTGCAGGCTTCAAGATTCCTGAAGGTGCGCAGTATGTCGAGCCGGAAATCTATACTCCGGCCGGATACCATCTCGTATGGAGGGACGAGTTCAATGACCCTTCGCTCACTATGCCTGACACAAAGGAGTGGTGGTACGAGACCGCCGAGCCGGGTTGGGTGAACAATGAGCTTCAGACTTACGTTGCCGGTCGCACCGGCGATATCGTCACTGCCGACGTGAGTGACGGCACTTTGAAGATCCGCGCCATCAAGGACGGAAACAGAGTGTATTCCGCACGTGTGAACACAAGAAAGAACTGGACCTACGGCTACTTCGAGGCGCGCCTTAAGCTGCCGAAGGGCAAGGGCACCTGGCCGGCATTCTGGATGATGCCGTCTGTATGGTCAGGCTGGCCTGAAGGAGGCGAGATCGACATCATGGAGCATGTGGGATGTGTTCCTACCGAAGTGTCGTCATCGATCCACTGCAAGTCATATTACCATGCCATCGGCACCCAGAAGACTGCCGCCAGAAAGGTGGCAGGCGTGATGGATGAGTTCCATACATATGCCCTTGAGTGGACTCCTGAATATATAAAGACTTATGTGGACGGCAAGCAGCTGTTCTACTACAATCCAGACGACTATTCTCAGGGACGAAACGCCAACACCTGGCCTTTCAACAAGCCGTTCGAGCTCAAGCTCAACCTCGCATGGGGCGGGGACTGGGGAGGAATGTACGGCGTTGACGAGAGCTGCCTCCCTGCAACATACGAAATTGATTACGTACGCGTCTTCCAGAAATGACGCTGTCACATGGAGCGAGCTAAGTCTCTCTCTGTCATTTCTTTCGCTTACGCTCAAGCGGCAGGCCGATTACGAGCGAGCGAAGTTTTTACTTTTGTCATTTCGAGCGAGCGAAGCCTTCTCTCTGTCATTTCGAGCGAGCGAAGCGAGTCGAGAAATCTATATAATATGAAAATGATAGCAAAAATACTGGCAATTGCCCTTCTGGCAATTTCATGCACCGGTCCGGAGCAGACCGAAACCCCGGGAGGAGGCACCGTGCAGGTGTCTCCAGCAGAACTTACATTGGATTTTGAAGAGCAGGAGACTTATGTCACTGTCACAGCTGATGCCGATTGGGGATCGACAGTTGCTGATCCTTCATGGTGCTCAGTCTATCCGACTGGCGGAATGAAAGGCGAGACCAAAGTGAAGATCACCGTCAAGAAGAACCTTCTGACAGAAGACCGTCACAATACGATTACTTTCAAGACAATGTCTTCAAGGACCGAACTTCCTGTCACTCAGCAGACAAGCTCGACCGGCGAGGCTATGTTCGTGCCTGAGGGCTATAAACTCTTCTGGAGCGATGAATTCGACGGCCCGTCTCTCAATACCGACAACTGGACCTGCGAGACAGGAGGTCATGGCTGGGGCAATTCCGAGCTTCAGTATTATACCGACCGTCCTGAAAACGTGGACGTACGCGACGGAAAGCTGGTGATCACTGCTAGAAAGGAGAATTATCAGGGCTCAAAGGCTACATCTGCACGTCTGATCACCCTCGGAAAAGTATATTTCAAGTATGGCTATGTTGTAGCTTCCATCAAACTCCCTAAGACGGCGAACGGTCTTTGGCCTGCGTTCTGGATGATGGGCAACGACTTCAAGTCAAAGGGCTGGCCGAACTGCGGCGAGACAGATATTCTTGAGATGGGACACTCGAACGGCTACAACAACCGTCAGGAGACCTTCCTCAACGGAGCATGCCACTGGGGTGCTCCTGGTCATCAGTACTATGCTCATGACATCAACAATAAGTACTCAGTACAGGACGGCAATTTCCATACATTCACATGCATATGGACAGAAGACAAGATATCGATGTATATCGACCTTGAAACCTATCCGGATGCAAAGCCATATTTCGAAATGACTATCAAGGACTTCGGTGACAACGAGTTCCGTAAGGACAACTTCCTCCTCCTGAACCTTGCAGTCGGCGGAAACTTCCCTGGCATATGGGACATCAATCAGATTACAGCCCTCAATAACGGCCCGGCCGAAATGGAAGTAGACTACGTCCGCGTCTTCCAGAAGAAATAATTGTCATTTCTTTCGCTGTCGCTCAAGCGGCAAGCCGATTTCGAGCGACAGCCCTCACCCTTGTCATTACGAGCGAAGCTTTCACCCTTGTCATTTCGAGCGAGCAAAGTCTTCTCCCTTGTCATTTCGAGCGAGCGAAGCGAGTCGAGAAATCTAAAATTATGAAAAGAATACTATACATATTATCAGCCCTCTCCGCAGCCCTCTTCATCTCCTGCGAAAAGCCTCAGCCGGAAGAAGGGGAACAGCAGAAGAGGCTTACGGGTTACATTGAACTTCTGGAGGCCTATGATGCAGGAAAACTATTCAAAGCTGTCGAGGCATCTGCAGAGCAGAATGTAGTGATCTTTGATGACGGCTCCAAGATAACTGTTCCGGAGTCATCTTTTGTAATATATGATCACACTGAGACATCTGCACCTACAATCGATTTTCTTGCAGGTTCACCTTGGTGGAGGATTGACGGTCAGATGACGGGAATACCCGTTGTGGCTTCGTCTCTGCCGAAGGAAGAGGCCGAGCCTGTCTATGTGTACTATGACAGGAAGACTCTATATATGCACATCAGCAATCGAGAAGTGCTCATGTTCAACAGCCGGATGCTGAATGAAGAAGCCGAGCTTGAGCGCCGTCAGAACATTCCTGTAGTATATATAGATACAGGCGGAAAGGGCATCTATGACAAGGATAATTATGTCAAAGGAACCATCAGGATCCTGGATCCGGAGAGACTCTATAGCGATGAGACCGAATTCTATACATCCATGGGCATCCGCGGCCGTGGTAACTCGACCTGGAGTTTCCCTAAGAAGCCGTGGAAGGTGAAGCTTGACAGCAAGGCATCGATCTTCGGAATGGGTGCGGACAAGGAGTGGTGCCTTCTGGCTAATTACAGCGACAGGACCTTGATGCGTAACATCCTGGCCATGAAACTGTCAGAGCTCTGCGGCTTTGCCTGGACTCCTCATATGTATAGCGTCCATGTATACCTGAACGATGAGTATCAGGGAGTATACAATCTGTGCGAGCACAAGAAAGTTTCTGAGCACAGAGTTGATATAGACCTTGATGCCGGTGACGTATATCTGGAGATTGAGCAGCAGCAGGATGAGACCACGTGCTGGTGGACCGGAATGGGTGTGCCGATGATGTTCAGCGATCCGGAGGAACCATCAGCCGAGCTTCTGGCAGATGTGAAGAAGCATTTTTCTGATTTCGAGGCTTCACTGTACAGCAAGGATCTGGCGGATCCTCAGAAGGGCTATGCCGCCTATATCGATGTGGATTCGTTCATAGACTACTATATCGTTCAGGAGATTGCAAAGAATACTGACGGTAACCTTCGCAAGAGCTCGTTCATCACCAGGAAGAAGGGTGGCAAGCTTGTGATGCACCACCTGTGGGATTTCGACCTGACATTCGGAAACGGAGGCGGCCTCCTTCATGATCCTGAAGGATTCTTCATCAAGGACTATAATCCGAGCTGGACCATCGGAGATAACTGGTTCAACAGGATGCTCAAGGACCCGGCATTTGCCAAAAGGCTGAAGGACCGTTGGAATGAACTCTACCCTCAGCTCCAGTCCATGACGGACTTCATTGATCAGCAGGCAAAGATCCTGGACAAGGCTCAGCGGCAGAATTTCCAGGTGTGGAGCATATGGGAGTCCGTAGATTGGGTGGACTGTCCTTCCCTGGGATCCTATGAGGCAGAGGTGGAATTCCTCAAGGAGTTCTATTCTAAGCGCATAGAATGGCTGAATAAAGAACTAAACAAACTATAACTATGAAAAGACTGATAACCTTAGTAGCTGCAGCCCTTTGCTGTATCGCATGCGCCCAAAAACAACAGCAGGATCTTCCTGAAAGCGCTTTCGTACGCGTTGACGGACAGTACCTTATCGAACCGTCAGGCGACACCCTTTTCATCAAGGGTACAAATCTTGGCAACTGGCTCAATCCTGAGGGTTATATGTTCGGCTTTCAGAAGACCAATTCGGCCGGCATGATAAATCAGATGTTCTGCGAACTCGTAGGACCAGACTTTACGGCAGAGTTTTGGAAACTTTTCAAGGACAATTATGTGACCGAGAAGGATATTGAATTCATTGCCTCTACAGGTGCGAATACGATACGTGTGCCTTTCCACTACAAGCTCTTTACAGACGAGGATTATATGGGCCTGACCGCCGGTCAGGACGGTTTCAAGCGTCTGGATGATGTTATCGGATGGTGCCGCAAGCACGGTCTGTATGTGATCCTGGATATGCACGATGCCCCTGGCGGACAGACCGGAGACAATATCGACGACAGCTACGGCTACCCTTGGCTTCTCGAAAGCGAGGCTTCACAGCAGCTCTTCTGCGACATCTGGAAGCGCATCGCCGAGTATTATAAGAATGAACCGGTAGTTATCGCATATGATCTCATCAACGAGCCTATCGCCCCATATTTCGATAATGTAGACGAACTTAACGCAAAGCTGGAGCCACTTCACAAGAGAGTGATTGCGGCAATCCGCGAAGTAGACCCGAACCATATCATAATGCTTGGCGCGCCGCAGTGGAACAGCAACTTCGAGCCGTTCACCGACTGGACCTATGATGATAAGCTGATGTATTCATGCCACCGCTATGGCGGAGACGCATGCGTAGAGGCTATCGGCAATTTCATTGCCTTCCGCGACAAGACCAACCTTCCTATGTACATGGGTGAGATCGGACACAACACCGACGAGTGGCAGGAGGCTTTCTGCAGGGCGATGGAGCAGAGCAACATCGGTTATACCTTCTGGCCATACAAGAAGATCAACAATTCCTGCTTCAACGGAATCACCCCACCGGAGAACTGGGACAAGGTTATAGAGTTCTCAGAAGCACCTCGCTCGACTTATTTCGAGATCCGCGATGCCCGTCCGGATCAGGAGATGGCACGAAAGGCTATGCTCGACTTCATCGAAGCCTGCAGGTTTGAGAACTGTACCCCACAGGAGGGCTACATCAGATCGTTGAGACTTAAATAAGTGAAATCATCGATTACCATATCGCAGAGCGGGGCAATTGCCTCGCTCTTGTTGGTCGTGGCAAGGCCGACGACCTTCGCGCCCGATGCGCGTCCGGCTGCGATCCCGTGGAAGGAGTCTTCGAAGACAATAGTCTCTTCCGGCTTTGCTCCCAGCACTTCCATTGCCTTGATGAAGCATTCCGGATCCGGTTTTGATTTTGAGAAATGTTCGCTTGTCAGAATTACATCCACCAGTTCCTTCAGCTCCGGATGGGCCTTATAAGCGTTGGCCATCTTGACATCATTGGAGCTGGTAACGATTGCTGATCTTATGCCTGCCTTCTTCAGGCTCTGCATGAATTCGAGTGCTCCGGGAATGTAATCATATGACATGTTGCGCTCGAATTCGTCCAGCAGCGGGACAATCTCTTCCTGTTCCCGGGTCATGCCGTCGAAATATTTTTCGAAGATGAGTTTCAGCGTCTGGCCTTTTGAAATGATCCCTAAATTATCCAGTCCAAGATAGTCATTGCCCATCCTGTTCCAGAACATCGTATATTGTGATTCGGTGTCAGCGATGACTCCGTCAAAATCGAATAGTACTATCATGGTTGTCTTTTAAAAGAGCATAGGTGACTCAAGAGCCTTTTCCAGCTGCTTGTCATAACGGAGGCGCACCTTTACTCCAGCTTCCTGAAACCAGTATCGTGTGGCAAGTTCCTCTTCGATGAACGGTATGATTTCATCCATCTTCATGCGCAGAAAATGCTCCTTTTCAATATCCAGAGACTTTTCCAGAGCCGCAAGCTGCTCTTTCATGCTTTCAGCAAGGCCGTCTTTCTCCAGTTCCTTCTTCATCTGGTCGTAGTAGGTCTTTGCGCTGCTTCTGTAGTCGAATTCCTGGGTCATGGCAAATTTGATGAAGTCCTCAAAATCTTCGGCCGTGTAGTGGAAATCATCTACTGCAGGAATGCTCTCGTGTCTCTTGCAGTAGTCGATGACATACTGGTCGACGACTCCGCCGAGTACCAGCGAATAGACGAGTCTGCTGTAATCTTCAGGTTCGATTGTCACATCCGGGGTTATTCCACCGCCATCGCGTACGATTCGCCCTGAAGCGGTCTTGAATTCAGTTGTGAGTGAATCAGGAATATGTCCTACGCTTCCGTCGTCGTTACGGTTGCTGTAGTCGATGGCCTGGACACATCTGCCGCTAGGGGTGTAATATTTGGCTGTGGTCACTTTCAGCTGTCCGTTGAACGCAATAGGACGTATTGACTGCACCAATCCTTTTCCATAGCTTCTGGTTCCCATGATTGTTCCTCTGTCATGGTCCTGGATGGCTCCTGCTACGATTTCTGATGCAGAAGCCGAACCTGATCCGATGAGAACCACTATCGGAAGTTCAGTGTCTATAGGGTCAAGTGTCGTGTGGTATTCCACCAGTGACCTTTCGTCTTTCCCTTTGGATGAAACGACGAGAGTTCCTTTCGGAACAAAAAGTGAGACGATGTTTACTGCTTCTCCCATTAAGCCGCCTCCATTGCCTCTCAGGTCAAGGACGAGTCTCTTCATTCCCTGTTTCTTGAGATCCAGTACTTTTGCACGGATGTCAGCGGAAACGTTTTCGGTAAATCCGTTCTGAAGTATATAACCGGTGGTGTCATTCAGCATGCCGGCATATTCAACGTCAGGCATGTGTATGCGCTCACGTGTCACTGGCACTTCGACTGTTTCTCCGGTAAGCCCTTTCTTGACAGTGAATATCACGGTAGTGCCCGGCTTTCCCTTCATCCTGTCAGTGCTTTCCTTTATCTTGAGGTCCTTGGTAGGGACTCCGTCGATAGCCACAATCTCGTCACCACATCTGAGACCTGCCTTGTGAGCGGGTGAGTTGGCATATGGCTCGTTGATGGTGACATTTGTTCCGTCCGGCTTATGGATGATTGCTCCGATGCCTCCGTATGTATTGGAAAGCATCAGCTGCAGGTCGTCATTTTCCTCCTCGGGAATATATATCGTATAAGGGTCCAGCTCCTCCAGCATCGCGTCGACTCCTGCCCTCATCATCCTGTCGACAGGCAGTGAATCCACGTATGAATGATTGAGCTGCATTACGATCGAATTGTGAATTTCGCTCCACTGTCCAAGCTTGAATGTCTTTGATTGTCCATATGAAGTCTGGACTGCAAGAAAAGTCATGGCCGCCGCCATTATGAATGATAAACGCTTCATTTCCTTCATTAACATTAAAATCATACAAAGTTATCACTTTACCTTGGGATTCGCAAACTGTCTACCAAACATTTCTTATCCGACGGTGTTCTCCCTCCCACAGCCCTCCCTTTCGCTTGCGCTCAGGATGGCAGTTTGACTGTCAGTGCTCAAGATCCTCACGTCGCTTCGCTCCTCAAGATGACAGTTCACCGTTCAGGATGACAGTTTGCTGCTTATGGTGAAAGTGTGGCACTCTGTATTACATGTTATTCGAAGTGCCAACCCTGTCATGTTGAGCGCAGCGAAACATCTTTCAAACCATTCCGCCCCCCCTCTCTCATTTCTTCCTTTCGCCCCACTGTCATTTCGATTGAGCGCGCCCCATTGTCATGTTGAGCGCAGCGAAACATCTTTCATACCATTCAGCCTCACTGTCATTTCGACCGAGCGAAGCGAGTGGAGAAATCTACCCAATCGGCCTGCCACCTGTCATTTTTGTGTGTCCTACACTCATTTCCACCGAGCGTTTCACTGTCATTTCGACCGAGCGGAGCGAGTGGAGAAATCTGTATGCTAGTTATGCGCGGCACCGTCGTCGGAATATACGGTCTCCGACGACTACAGCTCAGGCGCTGCGGGGAGCTCGGCCCCAAAGGGCTCTCCTCGCGCCTGGCTGTTGCCTTTTAGCCACCTATTATGTGCATGTCCCTGCTCGAAGGGTTGAAAAATCATATGGGAATGGAGTGCTTGGCCATGAAAGGCCTTAAACTCGTCCAAGCGGTGTGGATTTTATACCGAAAATGCATGTTTGCTGTACCGCTTGTGCCTGGATTGATAGAAACTCGTCCAAGCTGTACCGACTTTGGAAACGAGGAATTTTGCCGGGTGATCTGTAAAGATCCTTCGCTGCGCTCAGGATGACAGTTGGATGCTCAGGATGACAGTGAGGCGGTCAGTCTTACATGTTATTCGAAGTGTCACCGCTGTCATGTTGAGCGGAGCGAAACATCTTTCACACCATTCCGCCCCCCTCTCTCTCATTTCTTCCTTTCGCCCCACTGTCATTGCGACCGAGCGTTTCACTGTCATTTCGACCGAGCGGAGCGAGTGGAGAAATCTGTATGCTAGTTATGCGCGGCACCGTCGTCGGAATATGCGGTCTCCGACGACTACAGCTCAGGCGCTGCGGGGAGTTCGGCCCCAAAGGGCTCTCCTCGCGCCTGGCTGTTGCCTTTTAGCCACCTATTATGTGCATGTCCCTGCTCGAAGGGCTGAAAAATCATATGGGAACGGAGTGCTTGGTCATGAAAGGCCTTAAACTCGTCCAAGCGGTGTGGATTTTATTACGGAAATGTCTCTTTTTATCAACCGCTTGTGCCTGAATTGATAGAAACTCGTCCAAGCTGTCCCAACTATGGAAACGCGGAGTTCTGCATGTGATCCGCAAAGATCCTTCGCTTCGCTCAGGATGACAGAGACGCTCAGGAGACAGAGACGCTCAGGATGACAGTTGGACGCTCAGGAGACAGAGACGCTCAGGATGACAGTGAGGCGGTCAGTGTTCAAGATCCTCACGTCGCTTCGCTTCGCTCAGGATGACGATGTGCTCCTCAGGATGACAGTGGGACAACATTCCGGATGACATGTTGTTCGAGATGCCATTCTGACATGTTGAGACCTGTCGTCATGATAATGCAGAATTGCAGTAACTGATGCATGAATCTACTACTCAGACCGGCCAGAGCATCTTCCTCCCTGCAGCGGGTAAAATTAAAGATGCCAGATTCTTATTTGAGGGGGTGCTTGCAGTGTATGTCGGAAAAAATGATTACATTTGCCAAATTTTAGATACAAGATGCAGACATTTACCAACTCTCCGATCATTGAAGGCCTGACCTTCGACGACGTCTTGCTGATTCCAGCTCATTCTGAGGTGCTTCCGAGGACCGTGGACGTTTCAACAAAGTTTACAAGGGACATTACCCTTCAGACCCCTATCGTATCAGCTGCAATGGATACGGTAACTGAGGCAGAGCTTGCCATAGCGATGGCTCGTGCCGGCGGTATCGGTGTCATTCATAAAAATATGTCCATCGAGGAGCAGATGAATCAGGTACGTCGTGTAAAGAGGGCTGAGAACGGAATGATCTATGATCCGATCACCATCCATGCCGATGCTACTATAGGTCAGGTGCTTGGAATGATGGCTCAGCATCATATCGGTGGTATTCCCGTAGTGGATGACAACGGTTTCCTTGTAGGTATCGTTACCAACCGTGATCTTCGTTTCCAGAGAGATCCGAAGATGCCTGTGTCAGAGATCATGACAAAGGAAAACCTCGTGACGGCACCTAAGGGCATCAGCCTGCCGGCTGCGACCGATATCCTTCGTCAGCACAAGATCGAGAAACTCCCTGTAGTTGACGCAGAAGGCAAGCTTGTCGGCCTGATCACCTACAAGGACCTTATGAAGATAAAGGATAATCCTATCGCATCGAAGGACAGCAAGGGACGTCTTCTCGTGGCTGCCGCCGTAGGTGTGAAGTCAGATACAATCGAGCGCATCGAGATGCTCGTGAGCGCTGGTGCCGACGCAGTGGTGGTGGATACCGCTCACGGTCATTCGCAGGGCGTTCTTGATGTGATCAAGAAGGCGTGCGACGCGCTTCCTGATGTGCAGATCGTCGCAGGTAACGTAGCGACAGCTGAGGGCGCGAAGGCTCTCGCTGATGCTGGAGTAAGCGCAGTGAAAGTGGGTATCGGACCTGGCTCGATCTGTACTACCCGTGTCATCGCCGGCGTAGGTATGCCTCAGCTCTCGGCAGTTATGATGGCGTCAGAGGCCCTCAAGGGTACAGGTGTTCCGGTGATTGCAGACGGCGGTATACGCTACTCAGGAGATGTTGTGAAGGCCCTTGCAGCAGGTGCAAGCACCATCATGGCCGGCTCGCTCTTCGCAGGTGTGGAGGAGTCTCCGGGAGAGACCATCATCCTCAACGGACGTAAGTACAAGTCATACCGCGGCATGGGATCGCTCGAGGCTATGCAGCAGGGTTCGAAGGACCGCTACTTCCAGGATATGGAAGAGGATATCAAGAAACTCGTTCCGGAGGGAATCGTGGCTCAGGTGCCATACAAGGGCACGCTCAACGAGGTGGTATACCAGCTCGTGGGTGGCCTCCGTGCAGGTATGGGCTATGTGGGAGCTGCAAATATAGAGAAACTCCGTGACGCTAAGTTCGTACGCATCACCAATGCAGGATATCTCGAGGGACATCCGCATGATGTGACAATCACACGTGAGGCTCCGAACTATTCAAGATAATTTTGATGAGGTCCGGTTGGAAAATATCAATCGTCTTTGGGATCGTCTTGCTCATGCTTTCGTCATGCAAGGCGATTTCGGACTTTCTTGAAAAAGGTGAGGTCGTAGCCAGAGTCGGGGATGCCAAGCTGATGATGGAGGAACTTCAGAAAGCCATTCCGAACGGCATATCTCCCGAAGACAGTGTGATATACGCCAGACAGTATATCAATTCATGGGCATTGGACCAGGTGGTCATGGATGTGGCTCTCCGTCAGCTGTCGGCAGAGGAACGTGACGTCACCGATGAACTTGAAGCTTACAGAAGGTCACTACTGAAATATCGTTATGAGCAGCTGTATGTCAATCAGAGACTTGATACTTTGGTGACCGAAGATCAGATCGATGACTACTACATGAATAATTCGGAAAGGCTTCTCCTCAAAGGACCGATTGTCAAGGCCCGCTTCATGAGTATTCCGTCTGATTCTCCGATGTTGAAGACCATCAAGAAGAAGATGTCTTCTGCAAAGATGGCAGACCTTATTGAGGCAGACAGCCTTGCCTATTCCGCAGCATATAAGTTTACTACCTGGGACGAAGCCTGGATTGACGCCTCACTGTTTGCCAGGGAGTTCGGTATAGAGTCTTCTTCTGTGCTTGCATCATTGCGTCCGGGATGGGTGGAAAGAACGGATACGCTCGGCGTCATGAGTATCGGTTATGTGACCGATATCATGGGACCGGGGAAAAAGGCTCCTCAGGAATATTGTACGCCGATGATAAAGGATATGATAATCAGTGCGCGAAAGCATGAACTTCTTACGACATTGGAACAGGATTTGCTCAATGACGCGCGCGAAAATGGAAAATTTGAAATTCTAAAGTAATATGAATATTCTCCGGATAAAGAGATGGGCTCTGGCTCTGTCTGCTATTGCTGCTGCTTTTACCGCTTCAGCACAGAAATACTCAAACGGATTGGTTGACAAGACAATCGCAGTTGTCGGAAATGAGATGATAATGCTTTCTGATCTTGAGGAGGAAGTCGAGATGATGAGGGCATATGGCATGCTTTCGGATAAAAGTGGCAGATGTGAGATCTTGGAGCAGATGATGTCTACCAAGCTTTTCCTGATGCAGGCCAGGGTGGATTCCATTGCAGTGAACAATGAGATGGTTGAAAGCGAGTTACGTAACAGGATGGATATGCTGAGGACAAATCTTGGAGGAGATGAGGCTGTGGAAAAGCAGTTTGGTAAACCGATCTACAAGCTGCGTCAGGAGTGGAGGGAAGCTATAACAGACCAGACCCTCACTCAGCAGATGCAGCAGGAGATTGCCGGAAAGATTCCAGAACTCACTCCGTACGATGTCAAGAAGTATATTGATGAGACAGATCCTTCTGATCTTCCTATGGTTCCGATCAAATATCAGTTGAGGCAGATATGTGTGTATCCGGACCGTGATGCCGCCAATCTTGCTGTAAAGGAGAGGCTGCTTGCCATACGTGAGCGAATCATCAATGGAGAAAAGTTCTCTACTCTGGCACGTATATATTCTCAGGATCCCGGCAGCGCGCGTAAAGGTGGCGAGCTCGGAATGGCTTCGAAATCAATATTCTGGCCTGCTTTCTCAGATGCTGCCATGGCCTTGAAGCCAGGTGTGGTGTCTCAAATAGTGGAAACTCCGGACGGATTCCATATCATTGAAGTTCTTGAGAAGAAAGGTGACATGTTCAATGCCCGTCATATTCTTTTGAAGCCGGAGTATACCTCCGAGGACCGCAACAAGGGTTTCCATATGCTGGACAGTCTGAGGACTGAGCTTAATAATGATGCAGTTACGTTTGAACTGGCTGCACGATTCTATTCTGAAGACCCTGCTACGAGGACAAACGGTGGTCAGATGGCAGACCCGATGACCGGCTCGTCATATTTTGAGATAGATCAGCTTAAGCCGCAAGACTATGCTGCAATCAAGAACCTCAAGGAGGGAGAGATTTCCAGTCCTTTTGAATCATTGGATAATGAAGGTCGTGATGGTAACCTTGTCTACAAGCTGGTGAAGGTCGATAAGATCATTCCTGCTCATGCAGCAACCTTTGCCAATGACTATACGCTCATGCTTCAGCATGCCAGGTCCGAACTTCAGTCTGAGGCCATCAACAAATTCATTGATGAAAAGATAAAGACGACTTACATAGTGATTGATCCTCTGTTCAAGGATTGTGAGTTCGAAAGGGAGGGATGGCGCGAGAAGTTCCGCAAGTAATCCGTAGTGGCCCGTTCGTATGAAAATTTTCCGTTATATTTTTCTTGTTGCCCTTGTCACTATGGCCGGGTTGTCCGTCATGTCCGGAGCTCAGGGACAGAATGGGAATGGCAGCAGGAATAAGGAGGAAAAGGACAGTCTCGTATATCTTCTCAGTTCAAAGTCAGCCCAGACTGTAGTGATCAACAATGTGAATTACAGGAAGGTCATAGGACCGGCCCGTTTTCTTCATAATGATACCTATCTTTTGTGTGATACGGCACTTTGGAATGTAGATACCAAGGTCATTGATGCATGGGGAAATGTCAGCATCCTGCAGGACGAAACAGTGCTTACGAGTGAAAAGCTGAAGTATCTTATAGATCAGGACCTGGCACAATTCCGAGGAGCCGTTGTCCAGTTGACGGACAAGGATCATAACACATTGAGAACCAGGTATTTGGACTATAATACTGCTGACTCTGTCGCCGTTTTCCATAATGGAGGATCGATGCGTGACAAGGATGGCCAGATCATTGAGAGCAGGGAGGGAACCTATGATTCCAAGATAAAGACATTCACATTTGATAAGGATGTGAACATGTTCTCGGATTCGGTCTTTATAAAGACCCGCTCCCTCGTGTACGAATCTGACAGGGATTTCGCCACTTTCAACCATGCAACGGATGTCTGGAAGGATGAAAACATGTTGTCAGCCCATGAAGGATGGTATGATCGTGCTAACGAGATATTCTTCTTCCGTCGTAATGTCCATGTCATGTCCGAGGATCAGGAAGGATGGTGTGACAGTATGTTTTTTTACCGGAACACATCCAATGTGGATATGTTGGGAAATGCCCAGGTCACCGATACGACCCGAAATGTATTCGGTCTTGCCGGTAGGATAGAATATGTGGATTCCATATCGAAGGTGACTATGACCAGAAAGCCTGCTGTGATATCCGAGGCTCAGAACAAGGACGGCTCGTTGGATACGGTATATCTTGGTGCGGAACGACTGGTATATTACACCCTGCAGAAATGTGATATAGACAGTCTGATGGTGCTGGATGCCGAAAAAAGGATTGCGGCGATGAAGGTCGATCCTGTCGGGGAATATAGAAGGAAGGCTGCGGAAGAAGCGGCTAAGGCTGCAGAGGAAGCCGCCAAGAATGATCCTAATTACCGCCCGAAGCCAGTTCCTTCTCCTAAGGCTGGACCAAAGGTGGCTGAAAAGATGCCACCTGTCGAATCAGTGGCTCAGATGGACTCTTCCCCTGAACTTTTATCAGACTCTCTTGCTGTTTCAGATACGTTGGCGCCAGTTCAGGACACGCTGGTTGTGGAACCGCCTAAGGATACTACAAAGATAGGATTTCTTGAAGCGCAGCGCAATGTCAAGATCTTCAAGAAGGACATGCAGATCGTATGTGATTCGCTTCTGTATTCTGATCTTGATTCATTAGGAAGACTTTTCAAGGAACCGATCATCTGGCAGGAGGAAAGGAAGCAGTATCGTGCAGACAGCGTCTATCTGGTAATTAGAAATTCAGCTGTCGACAAGGCCAGTCTGATGTCTGAAGCCTTCATATCGATCCAGGAAGACAGCACCCATTTCGATCAGATCAAGGGAACAGAGATGCTTGCATATTTCAACTCAGACGGGGACCTTTCCCGTTTTGATGTTCTGGGAGGCGCCTCTGCATTGTTTTATATTGAGGAAAATGAAACTCTGGCTACAGTCAACAAGCCGGAGTCAAAGATGCTTTCTGCTCTTCTTAAGGATGGAGAAGTTCAGAAGATATACTATTACGACCAGGCCAAGAATGACGGTTATCCGATAGTTCAGCTGGAAAAGGAGGAACAGACTTTGAAAGGTTTCAACTGGCAGCCGGAAAAACGTCCGCCTGACAGGTATGCTGTGACTCCTCTGTCACTGAGGCCTAGTGAGCGTCTGAGGTTTGAGGCCAGACCAAAGGCCAGGTATATTCAGACTGATATTTATTTCCCTGGCTATATGAGTAATGTTTATGAGCAGATAGCGGTCAGGGATTCATTGAAAAGGCTTCGTGAACGGGATAAACGTCTTGCAGAGCAGCGTGCCAAGGAGCAGGCTCATCTTGATAGTCTTGCATTGGCAGACAGCCTCATGATTGCTGATTCGCTTGCCAAGTCTGACAGCCTTGCTGCACCTGAGACGTTGCCGGAAAAGATGGATTCACTTGCTGTAAAGGATTCTTTGAGTATCGGTGCTGATAGCCTGGCAATAAAGGACAGCCTTTCTGCCGAAACGGTGCCTTTGGATGCAAAGGCTGCAAGAAAAGCTGCTTTGGCCGAGAAAAAGGCTAAAAAGAAAGCAGAAAGGGAGGCTGAGAAGAAACGCAAGCAGGAGGCCCTTGAGGCCAAATGGGCTGAAAAGGACCGTAGAGACGCCGAAAAGGCTGCGGCAAAGGCGGCCAAACGTCTTGAGAAAGAGCGCAAACGTAAACGTAAGGCTCTTGAAGAGGCTGCTGTGCGAGCTGAGAAAGAGATGAAGCTCTTTGAGAAGTATAAGGATAAGTATCGGGAGCAGAAAGCGGATGAGGCGGCAAAATCCCGTCGTAAATCAAAATAAATCAATCCCTAAAATGACATAAACCCCGAAAGTTAGACAAAAACTTTCGGGGTTCATTTATGTCTGTACGATCTGCCTACTCGGCGTAAAGCTGTATGATGTTCAGAATCACCTCGCTTGCCTTTTTCATACTTTCCAGCGGAAGATATTCCATCTTGCCGTGGAAATTGTGTCCTCCGGCGAATATGTTCGGACAAGGCAGGCCCATGAATGAGAGGTTCGCTCCGTCTGTGCCGCCGCGGATCGGCTGTACCTTCGGTGTTATGCCGGCCATTTCTATTGCCTTCATGGCCTTCTCTACAATATGGTAGTGCGGCTCCACCTGCTTGCGCATATTATAGTATTGATGCTTAAGCTCGAGCGTTGCTGTGCCTTCTCCGTATTTTTCGTTTATGAAGTCCACGCATTTCTGGATGAATGCCTTCTTCTGCTCGTAAAGGTTCATGTCATGGTCGCGGATGATGTATGAGAATGTCGCACTCTCAACCTCTCCAGTGAAATTGATCAGGTGGTAGAACCCTTCATAGCCGCTTGTGTATTCAGGACGCTGGTCAACAGGAAGCATCCCGTGTAGTTCCATTCCGATGAGGGTCGCGTTTCTCATCTTGCCCTTTGCAGTGCCGGGGTGTACATTACATCCCTGGATGCGGATCGTGGCTCCTGCTGCATTGAAGTTTTCATATTCGAGTTCGCCGATCTGGCCGCCATCCATTGTGTATGCGTACTTCGCACCGAATTTCTCAACATCGAATTTTACGACTCCACGTCCGATCTCCTCGTCAGGAGTGAAGCCGATCTTGATGTCTCCATGCTTGAACTCGGGATGCTCGACGATATACTGCACTGCATTCATGATCTCGGCGATGCCGGCCTTGTCGTCAGCTCCAAGAAGGGTAGTGCCGTCTGTGGTGATGATTGTCTGGCCTTTGTAGTTAAGCAGTTCAGGGAACTCGCTTGGCTTGAGACTCAGTCCCTGAACCCCCTTGAGAGGAATTTCTCCGCCGTCGTAGTTCTCTATGATCTGTGGTTTTACATTGTCGCCCGGGGCGTCTGGGGCAGTGTCTGCGTGAGCTATGAATCCGATTGCCGGAACCTCTTTTCCGCAGTTTGACGGGATGCTTGCCATAACATAACCCCACTCGTCAAGTGTGGCATCTATGCCCATGGCAACGAGTTCGTCGCGGAGCATCTTCAGAAGGTCAAGTTCTTTGGCTGCGCTTGGCTGGGTTTCTGATTCAGGATCCGCTTTAGTGTCAACTGAAACATACCTGAGAAATCTGTCTAAAATCTTTTCCATATTGTTTATTTTCTTGTGTCGTGCTATATCAGCAGCAGGCTTATTGCCATTATCGCCATACCTCCGACCACCCCGGCAATGGCTACATGGTGCTTGCCATATTTTTCGGCAGTAGGAAGCAGTTCGTCAAGTGATATGTATATCATGATGCCGGCGACTGCTGCAAGAATGAGAGGGAATGCCGGGCTGTTCCCCGTAAGTTCGATTCCGAATAATCCCGTTACGGCCAGACACAGCAGTGCTCCCAGAAGTTCGCTCATGCCGGACAGGGTGGCATAAAGCAGAGCCTTCCCTTTGCTCTGTGTTGCATAATATATAGGTATTGCCACTGCAATGCCTTCAGGGATGTTGTGCAGGGCTATTGCGAATGTGATACCTGTTCCCATTTCCGGGTTGTTGAGTGCACCGATGAATGTCGCTACTCCTTCCGGGAAATTATGTATGGCTATTGCCAGTGCAGACATTAGCCCCAGCCTGTGAAGCGCTTTGGAGTTTCCTGTATGTTCCAGCATGTCGACTGCGGCGGTCTTCGAATCCAGGGACAGTCCCGGTGCCTCATGCGGATTCTCGTACTCCGGAATCAGTAAGTCGATCAATGTTATGATGCCCATCCCGACGAAGAATGCTATCAGCACGAATGTCTTTCCATGCGATCCGGGCAGCACTTTCGTTATTTCTGCCTGAGCCTCGGGGTACAGTTCTGCGAGCGATATGAATATCATCACGCCGGCGCTGAGTCCCAATGATCCTGCCAGAAAATTGCTGCTGAGTCTTTTGCGGAAGAGTACGAGTGCGCCTCCGATGCCTGTTGCGGCACCGGCAATCAATGTCATCAATAATGCGCTCCATACTCCGTCCATATGCTATTCTCCCTTTTTCGCTTTAAGAGCGGCGTATACCATATATATAATAATAGCCGTATATGGAATTATCGCAATCGGTTCAGTCCAAGGCGATGGCTTCATGAACATATCCACCTCTGCAAATCTTAATATCGCGCTCACTACTCCCATCAGCGCTCCTCCAGCTATGAAGCCGGATGCAATGAGCGTACCTTTTTCTACACGGGCGTTATTCAGTTCCTGATCTTTGCTTCTGCTTCCTACATACCACGAAATGGCACCTCCGACGAGCATCGGAAGGTTCAGGTCGAGTGGAATGAACATTCCAAGCGCAAATGGAAGAGCTGGGACCTTGAAATAAGTAAGGATGATCGCAATCGCCGCGCCTATTCCATAAAGCAGCCACGGAGCTGTTCCTCCGTTCATCATCGGCTCGATTACAGCTTTCATCGCATTGGCTTGAGGTGCTGCCAGCTGACTGTCTTCTGCGAAACCGTATGTCTGGTTAAGTATTATCATCACTCCGCCGACAGTGGCAGCAGCTACCAGAGTTCCCAGGAATTTCCATGTTTCCTGCTTGCGTGGCGTGCTGCCGATCCAGTAGCCCACCTTCAGGTCGGTGATGAAGGCTCCTGCCACAGAGAGTGCTGTACAGACGACACCTCCGATGATGAGGGCGGCTGTCATGCCGGCTGTGCCTTTAAGTCCGACGCTCACCAGCACCAGAGATCCGAGAATAAGGGTCATTATGGTCATTCCGCTGACCGGATTTGATCCGACGATTGCAATTGCATTGGCTGCCACGGTCGTGAACAGGAATGCTATGATTCCAACCAGCAGGACACCCACAACTGCGAACAGCGGTTTATCTACTACACCAAACGCAAAGAAAAGCAGGATTGCAAGAATTGCAACCAGAATACCGATTACGATAATCTTCATCGAGATGTCCCTTTGGGTTCTGATGACTTCCTGTTCTGCATCTCCCTTCTTTCTCTTGAATTCGCTTGCTGCAAGACCGAGGGCGGACTTGATTACTCCGAATGACTTGATGATGCCGATGATTCCGGCAGCAGCGATGCCTCCTATACCGATATGTCTTGCGTATTCCTTGAAAATCATGTCGGCGTCAAGCTGGGAGATAGTCTGCTGAATGCCACCGATCTCAACCATGGATCCTCCGAAGAAGAGGTTTATGAGCGGGATTATCACAAGCCAGACAAGGAAGCTGCCGCAACATATGATGAATGCATACTTCAGACCAACTATATATCCGAGTCCCAGTACGGCAGCTCCGGTGTTGATCTTCAACATCATCTTTGCCTTCTCAGCCACTGCTGCGCCCCATGGGAGCACTTTTGTGCTGAGTGTTTCTCCCCAGAGTCCGAAGGTGGATACGATGAAATCATACAGGCCGCCGATAAGTCCGCTTATCAGCAGGGTTTTCGCGCCTTTTCCTCCGCTTTCGCCGCTGACGAGCACCTGAGTGGTGGCAGTGGCTTCAGGGAAAGGATACTTTCCATGCTGCTCCTTTACGAAATATTTTCTGAAAGGAATAAGGAAGAGGATTCCCAGGACTCCTCCCAGCAGAGATGAAAAGAATATCTGGGTGAAGTTTACAGTGAGTTCAGGATATTTCTCCTGCAGCATGAACAAGGCAGGAAGCGTGAAGATCGCTCCTGCTACAATCGCCCCGGAGCAAGAGCCGATGGATTGTATCATTACATTCTCTCCAAGCGAGTTCTTGCGTTTTAATGTAGTGGAGAGGCCTACCGCGATGATGGCAATCGGAATGGCCGCTTCAAATACCTGCCCTACCTTCAGTCCAAGATACGCTGCAGCAGCAGAGAATAATATTGTCATTATCAATCCGAGGCTCACAGACCAGGGTGTGACTTCCGGGTAATTCTTATCAGGGGAAAGCAGAGGTTGATATTCTTCACCGGGCTTCAATTCCCTATGCGCATTTTCCGGCAGTTTGACCTTTTTATTTTCTTCCATGTTCGATAATTTATTCATCAGGTTTGTCTAAATGCAAAATTAGTCATAATATCCGAGAAAATTGCATACAGATTGTTCCTTCTTGTGTATTTAGTGCTTAATTGTGTGAATGTCAAGATGTTTCTATTTCATGACCAGATTGTTGATCGGGTTTTGTCATATGGTACTGGTAAAAAAACGTAGAAAAAAGCAAAAAAAATTGCAGAAAAATTTGGAGGTTAAGAAAAAGTCCGTATCTTTGCAGCCCGTTTGAGAAATAACGGCAAGTTCATTGACAAGTTTGAGAAAAGATAACGAGGTAAAGTTAAAAGATGAAATTAAATTAGTCTGTAACGAGTAAAAAGATAGAGAGTCTATCGTAAGTTGTGGACTACAATTTCAAGGCAACGAGTAAAAGAGAACAAGTGTAAACACGAAAGTTCTTGTGATTCAAAGATTCGAAATACGAACAGAGAGAAGGTTACAA
>SUYQ01000033.1 GCA_015060325.1 Bacteroidales bacterium
ATTTATACCTATTCTGTTCATATACAGTGCAATTCACTTGATATCCTCTACAATGCAAATTTTATTATATTTGTTTTGTAATAGTAATGAATATCGGATTGCACGCATATGTTTGGACGCAAAAAGGTTGAGAAATTAGTCGATGATATAGACAGATACTTTGATATGATTGACCAGTCTGTCCTGGTCTTCAAGGATGGTGTCAGAAACTATCTGTATTCGAATTCTGATGGTTTCAACCAGAATCTCATCAAGATGTCTGCGATTGATAGTGAAGCGGAAGTTCTACGCCGGGAAATCGAGAATGCTCTTTATACGCAGACCGCTCTAGTCCGTTCCAGAGCTGATATAATGCGTCTGTTTGAGAAGACAAGAAACATCACTGATATCCTCAATGACAGCCTTTTCCAATTCGAGATCGAGACTCCCTTTGTTCCCTCCGAACTCAATCCTGAATTCATGAAACTTACTGAGTTCTCGACTCTTACTGTAGAAGCAGTGCTTCCTGCTGCAAAGGCATATTTCAAATCTCCAGAGTCGGTTCCGGACAAGATCAGCCGTGCTTATTTCTATGAAAAGGAAGCTGTAAAGTATTCCCAGACCATAAAACGGAAAGTATTCCACAACATGCCGTCGCTTAAGCTCAGTGAGAAGTTCCATCTCCGATATTTTGCACTTCATATCGAAAATCTTGCGAAAGCTGCAGAAAATGTTGCAGACCAGCTTGCTGTAATGGCCATCAGAAGAACCTTGTAATCTTGTCTGACAGTGGATATCTTGTGCATCATATTGTTTCTTGCCGCTTTCTCATACTGGTTCTTTACCAATGAGCATGACACTCTTTTCGGAGTGTATGGCGCTACATCTGTGCTCAAAAACATATCCATGGCCGTACTTGTCTTTGTTGTCGTCCTTTCTTCCATCTGGCTCAGTGCGGAAAGTGATGTCGCATCTTCGGTCAAGGGCAATCTTGCTGCGATACATATCGGCACTGAGGATGTCTTCATAATGCTCCTGGCTTCTATGCTCCCGCTTTCTGTCCTGAGGTACTTTAATGCAGCTGGATCCATCACATACGCGTTCATGGGGGCGATGGCAACTGTTGCTTTCATTCGCGCTGACGGCGTGCTTCCTCAGCCGGGATCTGTTCTTCCTGTTCTGGTCGCTCCTATATTCGCCTTCGTTCTCTCAGCTTTGTTCAGATATATTCTCAAGTCTGTTTTCTCGCGTGTAAGGCTTCATATGATAAAGCTGTCGTATTATATGCGGCATGCTGTCATAGTCGGGCTTGTCCTCACGGCATTTGCATTCGGGCTGAATTGGGGAGGACTTCTGAACGGCTTCATCGAAGCTCAGGAACATGGATTTGCCGAGACCGGGGTAGTAATGACGCTGGTCATCCTGCTTCTTGTGGGGTTTATGAGCAAGCGTCCTGTCGCCAATGATGAACCAAACGGACTTTTCGCAGAGTTTTCGATATATGCTGTGGTTTCTGTGGGCTTTTCGGTAGCGGTCACTCTGATGTTCTTTTCGTTTGACCGTACAGCAGGACTTCTAGGACTGCAACCGATGCCGCTTTCTGTTTCTTCCTTGGTCTTTGCTGCCGTGGCAGGAACGGAGCTGGTCCAGAAATCACGTATGATTGAAGATGACGAATACGTGAAGGCCGGGATATCCTTAGTGGCGGCTCCCTTTGGAGCTATTGTCCTGACATATGGCTTTCTGTATGTTACCGGAACTGACGCGGACGGTCAGATGGCTGATTTCATCATAATGGCGGCTGCTATCATTATCCTCATAGCCCTGGCGTTTGCAGGTTATGTGAAGGCTCAGCGTAAGGCCGGAGAGGCAACTGACAGGCTGGTTTATATCCAGCAGCAGCAGATATATGAGCACAGCCGTGCGTTGAACGACATGGAGCTCAAAGTCGTGCTTTCTGAGAATCAGGCCCTGCATAATGCTGTGGAACAGAAGAGGCAGGAGGTGATGAACGTAGCATTGAGCATTGTCGAGCAGAAAGAGTTTCTGGAATCTTTGGATGATATGGTCAGGCGTATGGCCAAGACTGATGACCCCAAGGAAAAGGACCGGCTCATAGCTGAACTGGGGTCAGCGCTCAAACAGAGACTGTCATATGACCGCGATGTGGATTCGCAGTATTTCTATGCGCAGGCAGAGTCGCTTCATGAGGATTTCAATGCAAAGCTGTCAGAGAATTTCCCAAACATGACCCAGCAGGAAAAACGCCTTGCTACCTTGCTCAGACTGGGATTTTCCTCAAAATATATTGCAACACTTATGAACATAACCCCGAAAAGTGTGGAGATAAGCCGATACAGGCTTCGTCAGAAGCTCGGCCTTGCCAAGGGGGATAATCTGGTGAATTTTATAAAATCGATATAAACTATTATTAATTAACACATTAACCATTAAACCTTACAGACAATGAAAAAGGTATTTTTAGTTTCGCTTTTCGCGCTTTTTGCGTCGACTGCGGCGTTCGCTCAGGAAACTGAAGTGAACCAGTATGGTCAGAAGGTGAACTCCTATCCGGTTGATGCAACCGTGCAGGACGGTATCCTTGTGTTCCAGAACAAGAACCAGAACTACAAGATGTGGTTCGACGTACGTGTTCAGGGAGATGCAGCCGTTTTCTTCGGCTATGACAAGAATCTGACCCAGATCGGTAACGGCATGAACATCCGTCGTGCACGTTTCGCAGTGAAGGCTCAGCTTGACAAGAACTGGTATGGTGAGCTCGACACAGACTGGACCAGCGGTACCCCTGAGATCAAGGATGCTTACATTGGCTTCACAGGAGTGAAGGGTCTCGAAATCAAGGTCGGTAACTTCAAGGAGAACTTCTCTATCCAGAGAAATACAACATCACGTTACCTCCAGTTCATGGAGCGTCCGATGGTGACTTATCTGGCTCCTTCACGTCACCTTGGTATCAATGTGAAGTATTCGATGCCTGCTCTCTGGGTGAGTGCCGGCGCGTTCGGTCCTGCTCTCGAGGATGCTGAGACTCATGCAGCCATCGAGGATGGAAACAAGGACTACGGTCTGAACTGCGGTATGTCTTACACCGGTAAGATCGTTTACCGCCCTCTTCATAAGATGAAGGACGCTTCTCTGCACATCGGTGCTGCCGTTTCTTACAGAAATCCTAAGACTTCATCGACAGACGGTTACAATGCAGTACGCTACAGCACTCGTAACACCACATCTGTAAACCGCAAGAAGTTCCTCGATACAGACGCCATCAAGTATCTCGACCATGAGCTTGCATGGACTGCTGAACTTGCAGGTCACTGGAAGGGTCTCCGTTGGGAGGCAGCTTACATCGCACGTCTTCCTTACGTGGATGCATCGAAGAGCCAGATCACTGATATCAAGCCAGCTTGGGGATGGTACGTTCAGGCAGGTTACCTTCTCTTCGGAGGAAGCCAGAACTATGATGCAGGCGGAGCAAAGTATACCCGTATCAACGCAGCCAAGGGTTGGGGAGACATCGAACTTTGTGCACGTGTCGAGTACTGCGACCTCAACATCTCACCATACTGCATGGGAGGTTCTGCATATGCATACTCTCTCGGCCTCAATTTCCACGTGACAAAGAACGTGAAGTTCGTGATCAACTATCAGTACAACGACAACGACATCTTTGCTAACGGTAAGGGTGAGCAGGACGGAACAGACAAGACTGCAAAGGGTCCTTACAGAACAGGTTATGATGCAGCAGGCAACGTGACTTACTATCCTGGTGACATCGCAGCTGACAGCAAGAGCAAGGGTATCGACTACCATATGCTCGCATGCCGTTTCCAGGTAGCATTCTAATGCCCCTGTAAATGACACACTGTCATTTCGACCGAACTATATTCTGTCATTTCGACCGAACGAAGTGAGTGGAGAAATCTATAAACCAAAACAAATATCAACCAATTTAAAATTAAAACATCATGAAAAAGTTTTTTGTATTCGCAGCAGCAGCTGCTTTCGCATTCTGTGCATGTGAGAAAGACAACACAGACAAGGTTCAGGGTAGTGGTAACGAAGGTGGCGCTGATAAGGTTTCAGGCCTCGTTCTCAACGAGCTTTCAGGCGCTGACAAGTTCATCGAGCTTTACAACACTACTGACAAGGAGATCAACCTTGACGGTGTTTACCTCGTGAAGTACGACTCAACAAAGGAAGGTGGCAAGAGCACTACATGGACTGGTAAGGGCGGTATCAAGATCGCTGCCAAGGGTTTCGTAGTTCTCGAGAGCTCAGACCTCGCTGACGAGGCTGAGGGTGGTGATCCAGCATACAAGTATGAGAGCGCAAACCACGTGTTCAAGGGTGGTCTCTCAGGAAAGAAGAACGTGTTCATCGAGCTCTACAGCGCAGATGACGAGAAGCTCAGCGAGTTCAAGAGAGGTGAGGAAGGTGCAGGCTGGAACCAGGTCTCTGGCTTCAACAACGACAAGAAGCACACATTCTCACGTGTACCGGACGGAACAGGTGAGTTTGTATACGCTGACCCTACCAAGGGCGCTGCAAACGGTGCAAAGGTTGCTGATATCGAGCAGACTCCTGAAATGTAATTCTTCCCCGATAGAATCATAACGAACTATGGCAGAATTGAAAATCGGCGAGATCTCGAAGCCACGCTTCGAGTTCCGCTCTTTCGGACAGTGCTTCTGTGAGGCACACAAGAGAATGGCTCGTCTTTCCGTTCCTGTACCTGAAAAGGTATGGGAGCGCGAAAGCGACGAGATCTACATCATCTCCCGCAAGAACGACATCAACAACACCAAGATCCGTAACGGAAAGATGGACATCAAGACTTATGTCCAGACAGTTGACGGCCTCGAGCAGTGGAACCCTCTGATGAAGGGTGAGTTCCCTATTTCTCGTGCAGTGCTTGAGAACGAGGTTTTCCCTGCATTCATGGTAGAGATGCCTGCTCTTGACAAGGATGAGTACACTTATGACGAGTTCATCGCTATGGTGAAGGCTAACCCTGATCTCGCAGCTGTACGCGTGCACAAGCAGCGTTTCGGCTACATGGTGAACGACACCATCTGCGAGGTAGGAAACGTTCTCATCAACGGTGCGAAGGTGGTTACCATCAACTCTGAGTCTACTGAGATCGAGGACATCAAGAAGACCATCGCTGACTGCGGTCTCGAGGGTGTTGAGAACATCAACTATCTCCAGGCTATCAAGCGTGTGATAGGAATGTCTGACAAGCCACTTGCAAACGAGTAGTATCATGGCACAGGAAATCGAAAGAAAATTCTTGGTTGCAGGCGACTTCAAGCCGTTTGCAAAGAAGGCGACCCGCATCACTCAGGGTTACCTCAGCTCAGTTCCTGAGCGCACAGTACGCGTTCGCGTAAAGGGCGAGAAGGGATTCATCACCATCAAGGGTATCGGCTCTGAGAGCGGCGCAAGCCGTTTCGAGTGGGAGAAGGAGATTCCTGTAGCAGAAGTTCAGGAACTTCTGAAGATCTGCGAGCCAGGCGTGATCGACAAGACACGCTACCTCGTTGAGGCTGGTGAGCACACTTATGAGGTGGACGAATTTTACGGTGACAACGAAGGCCTTACAGTGGCTGAGGTTGAGCTTTCTTCTGAGGACGAGGCTTTTGTAAAGCCTGAGTGGCTCGGTGAGGAGGTTACCGGAGATGTGAAGTACTACAACTCTATGCTTATGAAGAACCCATATAAGAATTGGGCGAAGTAAATATTGTTAAGATTTCTCGACTCACTTCGTTCGCTCGAAATGACAGTGGGACGCTCGAAATGACAGTGGGACACTCGAAATGACAGTATGATACTTTAAGTGTCATTTCGAGCGAGGCCGTAGGCCGAGTCGAGAAATCTTTAAAAACTAAACACCATGACCGACAAGAATACAGAACTTGACCAGCAGCAGGAGTTCGATCCGCTGGATATGAATAATTATAAGGTAGAGAAGCTGCCTAAGATGCAGAAATCCGGCTTTGAAAAGTGGATGGCCCGTCTTGGTCTTCCATTGTCAATAATCGCTTTCGTGCTGTTTATGTGCTTCTTGAAGATTCCGTTTATCGACAATCTCGAGAAAGTCGACCTCAGAGCAGGAAAGGACAGCACATTGGTACTTTCCGAAAAAGGACAGAAAGGCTATGATGGTCTTGTGAAAGGTCATGAAGACAAGCTGACCGAAAAGTATTGGAAAGAGCAGGGCTATAGCGCAGAGGATATTGCCATGTTCAAGAGCAAGAAAAAGGACAAGCCTGCAATTTCCGCTGAAGTGAAAGGCGAGATCAGTGTCAAGGCAAATGCGCAGGCAAAGGACGATTTCATGGCCAACAACTATGCTATGCTGGCTATCTTCATCGCTTCGGTCATCTTGTGGATAACCGAGGCCGTGCCTAGTTATCTGACATCCCTGCTGGTCATTCTCGCAATTGTTCTTTGTGGTATTGTGCCTCAGAAAGAGGCTTTTGCACAGCTCGGTCACCCTGTGATGTGGCTTAACATCCTTTCTTTTGTTCTTGCCAGCATGCTTGTCAAGACAAGGGTTGCAAAGAGATTTGCCCTATGGTTCGTACTGAAGTTCGGAAAGAGCGCATCCGGCATATTCTTCAGTTTTCTTGTTATCAATGTTGTACTGTCGATGTTCATTTCGGCTACAACGGTCAAAGCTACGATACTGTTGCCGATCTTCATGGTTATCGCTGCAATCTTCGGCGCGAGCCAGGGTAACAGGAACAATTTCGGACGTAACCTTGTACTTCAGAACCTGTTCCAGGTGAATATAGGCGCAAGTGCATTCATGACAGGTTCGGGAGCCAACCTGCTCGCCATCTCTCTCATGGTGGGAGCAACGGGAGCCTATACCGATATGTCATTCGGATATTCCGACTGGCTTATGGCAGGATTTCCTTTGGCTATGATTCTTCTCCTGCTGGGATGGTTCGTAGGCGTGAAACTCATCTTCCCTATGAAAAAGGAAGAGAAGGTTCCACAGCTGGAAGGCGGTATGGTCCGACTCCGTTCAGAGCTGGAGGCAATGGGAAAGATGAGCTTTGAAGAGTTCAAGACCATAGCGATCTTCGTCGGTGTGCTTGTGCTTTGGGTTACCAAAAGCTGGCATGGGATCGATGAGACTACGGTAGCATTCATAGGTGCAATTATAGCGCTTTTCCCTCATGTAGGAGTAGTCAAGTGGAACGATGTCGACATTCCATGGCATCTGATGCTGTTCTCTGCCGGAGCCTATGCCCTGGGTTCAGGTCTTAATGCCACCGACCTTCCGAACATCGCAGTCAGTGCAGGTATGGATTCTCTCGGCATCACTGCCGACACTCCGTTCATTGTCCCATATCTTCTGATGACCGGACTCATGCTCTTCAGTGCCTTGATCTTCCAGTCGAAGAACATGAGGGCACTGGTGTTCATCCCGATAGCTCTCGGTGTCGAGACAAAATTCGGATATCCGCCACTCAGCCTTGCGTTCCCTGTGGCACTTCTGATCGAACATGTCTACGTGCTGCCGTTCAACAGCAAGCCGGCAGCGCTGCTATATACTACAAACCACTACAGCTGGAGCGATACCTTCAAGTTCGGTATCACCATGATGCTCATCGCATGGGTTATGATCGTGATCTGGGGACAGACCGTCCTCCACTGGCTCGGTTATACTCCAGGCTTATTCTAACCTCCCTGTCATTCTGAGGAGCGAAGCGACGTGAGGATCTGAATTATGATAAAGATACAGGCAAAGAAGCATGACAATTTTTCCGTTGAATTCAAGTTCGGATTCAACTGTACCAACGACGGAGTCCGCGATGACTTTTCGGTCAACGCGTGGATGTTCGTGCCTAACAGCTTGGATATCAACGAAGAAGTCTATGGCAAGAAACAGTTCTATCGTGACATCAAATCCAATGTAAGGCTCATCACGCCGTCCTATCTTCTGCGCGAGATTGCAGCAGATGACTCCAAGCCGCTGTCATTGCTGAAGACTGCCATGGAAAAGCTGGCGGTGTCTCAGAGGGAATCATATAAGTCTGAGTATGAGTACCATCTGAAGATGTTTGCCGCCATCTTCAAAAGTGCCATTCGCAATCAGGCTACCCATCTTCGAAATGCCCGGTCCCTTGCCGATGCATCGTATCTCGTAGATGAATATCTTGTCAATTCTGAAGTCATCCTGAAGAAGTTCCGTGCGTTGTATGCCATAATAGACGTTCCGTCAGTGTCTGACCAGACCAGGAGCTACTTCCGTCTATGTGATGAGTTCATCACCCATATAGTTGAAATCCAGACCATAAGGATCGTTCGTAGGATAGATGCTTCTGCACAGACTCCTGAAGAACTTGCCCTGAGGGAAAGATTTGCACAGACTGTCATGGCTCAGCGAGAGTATAAGAAACGTATGGGCTATGATGTCCTCAATGGAGAGGTGAACCATGACAGGCGTCTGGTCCATCATCGTGGAATGCTGAAGAAATTCATCGAGAGCGACCTTTACATCAACCTTCATAAGAAGAAGGACGGAGTCGCGGTAGAGCAGATCCTGTACAGTATCGCTGCTGGAGTTGCGATGATATTTGCTACCGGCGTAGCATGGTACACCCAGATGAAATATGGCAACATCACATGGCCCCTCTTCGTCGTCCTCGTGATAAGCTATATGCTCAAGGACCGTATCAAGGAACTGATGAGATATTACTTCGCCCATAAGCTTGGAAACAAATATTTTGACAAGAAGGCTGTGATTTCCATCGGAGACCGGAGAGTCGGAGTGCTGAAGGAGGGGTTTGACATCATCTCATACGACCGTATGCCGCAGGAGGTCAAGGATATGCGTGAAAAGTCCTCGTCGATAGCGGATGAGACGCGGATATTTGAAGAGAAGATACTTCTGTATCGTAAGCATCTTACCATTGATGACAAGGCCCTGCAGGGAAATGCAGATTATCCGTTGGATGGCATCAATGAGATCATGCGTCTGCATCTTACGAGATTTGCCCAGAAGATGGACAACCCGACAGTTCCGATAGATACCTTTGATGCAGATGGCAATGTCATTACAATCCAGGTTCAGAAGAGCTATTATATCAATATAGTGTTCCAGCTGCAGCATGATGCCAAGGTGGAATATCACCACTTCAGAATCACTATGACCAGAGATGGAGTGCTGCATGTTGTTGAAATGTAGGTTTTACCATATAATTATAAGAAAAAATGCTTAAATTCGCCAAGTTGGAATTTAAGCATTTTTTATATGAAACTCTTAAGGAAAGATCGTGGTTACAAATGGGGATTCAGCAATGTCGGAGGAGTCCCTCGCGTAAAGATTGCGTCAGGTGCGGATATCGCACATCTGTCGGAGCTTGATCCGAAGCTTTGGACAGTTCTGTCATGTCCTGTAAAAGGTCTTGAAATATCAGACAACAGTCTTAAGTATGTGGATGCCGACGGAGACGGCAGGATAAGGATAAATGATGTCGTTGCGACGTCTGAATGGCTTACAGGAGTTCTTAAGGATCATGATCTGATCTTGAAGGGATCTGATTCGGTTGATATTTCTCAGATTAATGTCGAGACAGAAGAAGGGCGTAAATTATATGCTTCAGCAAAGCAGATTCTGAACAATCTGGGCAAGGATGGCGGTGTTGTCACTTTGGCAGATGCAACTGATGTTGCAGCAATTTTTGCAAAGACAAAATTCAACGGTGATGGCGTCATAATCGAGGATTCTGCTGATGATGCTGATGAAAAGGCAGCTATCGCTGCAGCAGTGTCTACTGTTGGAGGCGTAATGGACAGGAGTGGAGTGCTTGGTGTCGATGCTGCAAAGATCGAGGCGTTTTATGCGGCTCTTGCCGCGTATGTCGCATGGTGCGACGCTGCTGTCGAGGCTCCGTTCGGAGCTGATACAGATGCTGCTATCGCAGCTTATAATGCATTGGATGCCAAGATAAAGGACTTCTTTGTGCGTTCTAAGCTTGCAGCTTTCTCTCCTGACAGCACAGCATCTCTGGATGTACAGACATCTTATATCCAGGCCATCAGTGCTGACAACCTGACAGGAAAGACAGAAGAGATCGCCTCATATCCTATTGCAAGAGTTACCGGAAAGGTTGAGATAGATCTTGCCGAGCCTGTAAACCCTGCATGGGCATCACAGTTCGCTTTGCTCAAATCTGTAGCCCTCAAGGACAAGAAGGCGCTGACAGAAGAAGACTGGAATGCTGTAGGCGCTCAGTTTGCCGCATATACGGCATGGAAGAATGCCAAGGCTGGAGCAGAAGTGGAAGGGCTTGGTATCGATGCCATCCGTTCGTTCATCGCCCAGGATAAGAAAGCCGCTTTGCTGGAACTTGTGGCAAAGGATGCCGCTCTCGCAGAGGAGGCCGGCAACATAGAGTCAGTCAATAAGTTCCTGCATCTGATGCGTGACTTCTACAGACTCCTCAGGAACTTCGTCACTTTCTATGATTTCTATGACAGGGATAAGAAGGTTTCCGCTATCTTCCAGTCCGGAACACTCATCATCGACCAGAGAGCATGCCGTTTCTGTATGAAGGTGCTGGATATGGCAAAGCATAATGCAACTGCTGCTCCTAGCGGAATGTATCTGCTGTATTGTGATTGTACCACAAAGGCTAAGCCTGGTACGTTGCAGATTGTGGCAGCTATGACAGTTGGTGAAATAGGTGATCTGTTCGTCGGCAAGAATGCTCTTTACTATGATAATGACGGAGTTGAATGGGATGCGGTAGTAACCAAGATAGTTGACAATCCTGTAAGCGTCGGTCAGGCGTTCTGGTCTCCATATCGCAGGATGGCAACGACCATCGAGAACCTCATCAGCAAGAAGGCTGCTGAGAAGGATGCCAAGATGATGGAAAAGGCGAATGCCCAGATCAATTCGGCTCCTGACGCTTTGGCCAAGCCGGCAGCTCCCGCTGATGCAGCGGCACCTGCCGATCCGGCTGCTGCTCCGGCCGCTCCTGCAGCAAAACCGCCGTTCGATATCGCAAAATTTGCCGGAATATTCGCAGCCATAGGTATGGCTCTCGGTATGATAGGCTCGGCTCTCGTTGCGCTCTTTACCGGACTTGCAGCTCTCAAGTGGTGGCAGCTGCTGATGGTCTTTGTAGGATTGATGCTCATGATTTCAGGACCTTCCATGGTTCTTGCATGGCTGAAGCTCCGCAGACGTAGCATCACACCTCTGCTCAATGCAAACGGTTGGGCGATAAATGCTTCATCCAAGATCAGCATACCGTTCGGTGAGACCCTTACAGATATGGCCAAGTTCCCTAAGGCTAAGCTTAAGGATCCTTTTGCCAGGAAGATGGCAGCATGGAAGAAGTGGTGCATAGCCCTGTTCTGTGTCGCTGTTGTATTCGTCGGCCTGTGGATGTTCAATCTGCTTGCCAAGATTGGCCTGCCTTCGCCACTTGATTGCTATAAAGAAAAGGCGAAAGTTGAGTCAGTGGAGGTAGATGAGACTGTAGAGGTAGATGAGACTGTAGAGGCTCCTGAAGGTGAGGGAGACGTCGTTTCGGCTGGTGATGCTCCAGGTGAAACTATCTAATAGATGTTAAATTCTTAACTCATAATATTATGAATATCTTTAAAAATTGTATGAAACTGGCAGCGGTCGTTGCTGCAGTTATGTTCATCTCTGCTTGTGGAGGTGGCGACAAGAAGAATGTAATGGTTACACAGGCGTCTGAAGGTAATATGGTTCCAAGTGGCGCGTTTATGGCGGTTAAGCTCAGCCCGGAGCAGCTTTGGAACAAGGCTTTTGGGGATAAGTATTCATCAGCATCTATGATGATGCTTCAGTATAAAGAGGATTTGAACTACAGTCTATATAAAATGGGTGAACTGGGAGATAAATTCGCTGATATTCTTGAGGATCCTGCAAAGTCCGGTGTATCTATGAAGAAGCCGATTGTTCTCTCGATTGCAGACAAATCGCCAGATCTGGGATTCGGTGATGATGCACCTTTTGACGAGATCTGTCTGGTTGCGATGCTTGATGATAGAGATGCATTTGCAGATGTAGTTGAGACTGTGAAGGATTTAGCTGATGAAAGGGGAGTATCATTCTCTAAAGATGTTGTAAATGATACATATACATACTATCAGTTGGATGCCAGGACAATGTATTTCGATATTGCAATTGCAGAAAATTCCGCAGTTGTACGTATCAGCATCAGTGATGGAGACGTGAAGACAAGCATGCTTGAACTTTTTGCTGATGATTCATCTGAAGGTAAGGAGGCATTCTGCAGATCGGCAAGCGATCTTGCGCTTTGGTTAGATATGGAAAATTTGATGGCGTTGATTGAATCTGCCGCTGATCTCGATCTGGATGAGGCTCCGGCTCAGCTTGCTGAAGCTATGGAACTCCTGAAGAAGTCTTCTATTGTTGCTGATCTTACTTTCAAGGATGGTGAGACCCTTATTCAGTTAGAGGTCTTCGGCTCAGAGGAAATGAAGGCGAATGCCATGAAGTATAATGGGGAATCTACAGGCAGGTATTTCGAGTATATGCCTGACAATTCCGTTATGGTTGCCAATGTCGCCATGAAGGATCTTGACGGGCTGATTGATGAGCTTAAGAAGGACAGCGATTTGAAATCTTACTTCAAGATGTTCGAGGCAGAGGGCATTGATGATGACTTCTACAAAGGTCTGCCTGGTCAGGTTACATTTGCCCTCTGTGCAGATGGCATCGATCAGCATGATGTTCCTGGTTTCTGTGTTGCTCTGGAGTGTGATGAGAATGTCTGGGCATTCGTGGAAGAAAAACTGATGGATGTTGCAGAAAGCTTTGGCGAAAATACATATGTAATTGATGATCAGGTTCTTGTGTCATATGCCAATAATACGTTGACTATTATCAACGATATTGCATATTCAAGTCTATATACTTATGGCTCTTTCGAGAATGATCCGTTGGCTGAAGATATCGCGAAAGGTGGTTTTGTGATCGATATAGCTACTCTGCCAGGCAGTCTTCTTGATTCGTTTGCCTCGGATGAGGTTGCATATTACATGACAGGACGTGATCTTCTTGAGTATTTCAGCTCTGCTGTAATCACAGCTTCTGACGATCACATGTCTGCAACTATTACCCTGAATATGAATGACAGAAGGCATAATCTGCTTGAAAAGGTTTTGAATTTTGTTGCGGAAAACTACTAGCAGATGCATTCCATAAGATTAAAGGGTGTAATACCGAATGTCTTTAATAGTCTTGTGCCCACAGATCCGGTCTCGGATGTCTGGGGCACAGACCTTTTATTTGAGAAAGGACAGACTTATCTTATAAAGGCAGCATCCGGACGTGGAAAGTCATCCCTTTGCAGCTATATATATGGTCTGCGTGATGACTATGAGGGACAAATCACTTTTGATGACAAGCCTGTTCCCCCGGTAGATTCTTCAAAATGGAATGGTTTGAGACAAAACGAACTTGGGGTTCTTTTTCAGGATCTGAGACTTTTCGGAGATCTCACAGCTGTTGACAATGTCATGATCAAGGCATCGCTGACATCTTTCTGTGATGAAAAGAAGGCTGTAGAGATGCTTTGTGAACTAGGTCTGTCAGACAGGCTTGACAGGCCTGTACGCCTTCTGTCGTTCGGCCAGCAGCAGCGTGTTGCGTTTGTCAGGATGCTTTGCCAGAAGGCAGATTTCTGGCTTCTGGATGAACCGGTCAGTCATCTGGATTCGGCAAATGCTGCCATAATGGTACAGATGCTGGAAAATGAAATACATCAGTCCGGAACTGGGCTGATAGTTACTACTATAGGACATGACCTTCCGTACGGTTATGATAAAGTGTTGATGCTATGAGACTTTTATACAGACTATTAAGGAAAAACATAAGTTTCTGGCAGTTGACCGGATTTGCAGTTGCCAACCTGGTAGGAGCTGTAATCGTACTGTTTGGCATACAGGCCTATAAGGATGCTTCTTCAGTGATAAAGTCTCCGGACAGTGTTCTGGGCAACAATGTATTGGTACTGAGCAAGCCAGTGTCTTCTGTGACTACTCTCGCTGGAGCGCTCGGCGTCAGTGCACCTACATTCTCAAAGTCGGAAATAAATGAGATCAGTGAAGTAGAAGGCGTTAATTCCGTTGCGAAGTTCCGTCTTGCGCAGTTTCCTGTATCTGGAGGTATCAGCTATGCCGGTTTCAATCTTTCGACAGAGATGTTCGTAGAGTCAGTCCCGGATGAATATCTTGATGTGGATAAGCAGGAATGGAGTGCTGACGTTGATGGATATGTTGTACCCGTCGTGATCCCAAGGACTTATATCAATTTCTATAATTATGGTTTTGCGGCTTCTCGAGGTACTCCCCAGATAAGTGAATCCATATTTGAAATGGTTCCGTTCACTCTGGTTTTCAATGGTAGGGAGGGACGGAAAGTGTATAAGGGAAGGATCATCGGTCTTACCGACCGTATGAACTCCATCCTTGTCCCGGATGAGTTCCTCAAGGAAGCAAACCGTAGGTTTGCGGTGGAGAAGGAGAAGGATCCTACACGTGTCATTGTTGAGACCGGGTCAGCATCTCCTGAAGTGCTGATGGATTTCATCAACGAGAAGGAATATACTATTGAAGGTGGAGATAAGGATGCAGTGAGAATGCTGGCTATAGTGAGGACAATCATTTCTATAGTTGTAGCCTTAGGTCTGCTGGTGTCGTCTCTGGCATTCTTCCTCCTTCTTATATCGATTCTTCTGCTTATCGAGAAGAACCGCTACAAGAACGATACGCTCCATCAGCTCGGTTATTCCGACAGGACGATTGCGCTTCCTTATCAGACTGTTGCACTCGGAGTTGACTTTGCAGTCTGGTTTGTGGCAGCCATTATAACGCTGCTGGTCTATCCTGTCGTCACGTCTCTTATGAAGACCATCAGTCCGGGCTTTGAATCGTCCGGACCGTGGCTGATAATCCTTTCGTCTTTGGGGTTGTTTGTGCTATTCTCGTTGATTCACATCATCCTCATAAGACGCAAGATAAGATCTTGAGCAGGGGGGAGGTCATTTACGCTTTCCTAGTTCCTTATCAAGGTATAGCAGACCTGCCTCACCTGTAGCCTTAAGCTTGTCGACGATGCCTCCGAAGAGCGTTTCCTCTTCGACCTGCTCGTCGACAAATACCCTGAAGAAATTTTCAGTCGCATAGTCCTGCTCCTCAATGGCATGCAGGACTATTTTGTCTATCATCTTGGAGACCATCTTCTCCTGACTGAGCGAGTGTTCGAACACTTCCAGCACAGATCCCCATCCTTCCGGTACGAGGTTTATCATCTGAAGCTTCACCTGCCCGCCTCTTTCTGTCAGAAAATCCGCCATCCTCATGGCGTGCTCCCTTTCTTCTTCAGAGTGGAGTTTCATCCAGTGTCCGAATCCGTCCCATCCCTGATGTTTCAGGAAATATGCCATCTGGAGGTAGAGGTTCGATGACCACAGCTCGGCAGTGATCTGGTCGTTGATGACCTTTTGCAATTTACTTGTAATCATGTCTATCTGTTTTAAAGTCCGACAGACCTATTGCAAGAGAAATGCCGTATTGTGCGCCACTGTTTTTTGTGGCGCGTAACTCGCTATGTAGCAACTCTTTAAATAGAGCTGCGTGCCGCCAAAAGGGAGCACGCAGTGTTCGGTAAAGTGTTGCTGGTCAGTGGATTGTGCGCCACTTAAATCTGGATGCCGTTGAGGAGTACCTTCTCGATTACCGGAGTCTGGTGGCTGTACGGGATGAAGGCGAGGGATGGGACCGGCCTGGTGATGATCAGGTTGGCTTTCTTGCCGACCGTGATCGAGCCAAGGCAGTCGCTTACGCCCATGGCGTAAGCGGTGTTGATGGTGCAGGCGTTGAACGCCTGCTCCGGTGTGAGGCGCATCCTGATGCAGCCGAGCGCCATGACGAAACGCATGTTTCCGCTCGGGCTAGAGCCCGGGTTGTAGTCCGAGGCAAGGGCTACAGGAAGCCCGGCCTCGATATAGCCTTTGGCATTGCCGAAAGGTATGCCCAGGAAGAATGAACATCCCGGGAGCATGGTAGGCATGGTACAGCTTCCGCGCAGTGCTTCTATCTCAGCATCAGTAGTCTTTTCGAGATGGTCCACCGAGAGGGCGTTGTATTTTACTCCGACCTGTACGCCACCAGATACTTCGAGTTCATTTGCATGGATCTTAGGCGTGATTCCGTATTCTGCTGCCTTTTTAAGTATCTTTTCAGTGTCCTCGACTGTGAAGAAGCCCGCGTCGCAGAACACGTCGACGAAATCAGCAAGGCCTTCTTCGGCTACCCTTGGCAGCATTTCGTTACATACGAGATCGACATATTCGGACTGCCTGCCTTTGTAGGCGCGACCGACAGCGTGCGCGCCAAGGAAATTGGCCTTGACCGTGATCGGTGCAGTCTCCTTGATGCGCCTTATCACTCGTAGCATCTTGAGCTCATCTTCGACTGTAAGACCATAACCGCTCTTGATTTCTACGGCTCCGGTACCCATGGCCATGATTTCGCGCACGCGGACCATGGACTGCTCGTAGAGCTCGTCCTCGGAGGTCGCGTGCAGCAGGTCGGCGGAATTGAGGATTCCGCCGCCGCGTGCGGCTATCTCCTCGTAAGAGAGGCCCGCGATCTTGTCGCGGAACTCGCCGTCGCGGCAGCCGGCGTATACGATATGCGTATGGCTGTCGCAGAAAGCCGGCATCACAACCCCTCCTTTTGCGTCGATTACTTCGCAATCGACGCAAATCGCTTCGCGCTGTCTACCCCCCTGCACCCCCGAGGGGGATGTCCGGCCACTCACTCCGTTCGGGTCGGGTGTCATCGCTGCTTCGATGTTCTCCGAACATCTCGCTGACGCGAGTGACACTGCGGCTGAAGCCGCAATCGCTTCGCTTAAAGGTTCGGGCATATCCTGACCAAATTCTGTGATGATGCCGTCTTCGATCACCAGGTATGCATTCTCGATGCACTCAACGGTGTTCATCTCGGCGCCCTCAAGCTTCAGCTTTCCCTCCGGCAGGATTCCCGCCAGGGTTCCTATGTTGTAGATTATTGTCTTCATATCCTATTTCTTGATTATCCATTCTCCGTTGTGGTTGTGTGTCGCTAACTCAACACATGACACTATGCAAATATACAATTTCTTATTTTATTAGTGTGCACGGTGGGCAAAATCGCCGACCACCGTGCACGGTGATATAAGATATATGCATTCAGAAGCCCCATATTTGTGCACGGTGGTAAGGATAAATGACTACCGTGCACGTGCATGCGCTTTATTAATACTATTTTTTTTGTATGCAGTTGGAAATCTCGCGATGTTTTTGCTAAATTTGCATGAACATAAAAAGACTGCCTATGAAACATTGCGTATAATTTGATACGCACATTACATATTGGAAAAGCATTTTAGCTTTATTCTGTCCTCTAAAGTTTGGCGACTAAAAGAATCAACAGAGATATAGCGAAAGTGCTCGTGCATTATGCACGGGCTTTTAGTTATTCTGTTGATGGGTTACGCCAAACGCCTTGAGGACGATAAACTGAAAGTTCCGTGCTTTTTTGTGTGCTTATCCCTCATCTGTATCACATTTCAGGAACATCCGGAGTAACCGAAAATCCGTTAAAGAGTAGGTCAATAACCAATATAGAATACGATAACGAAAAACAGTGGTGTTTCTCTCTATGATGTGTTTTAATACAGTTATTCAAGCATCTTACATGTATAGAGAGATAGAGGTGAACCGTTTAAGTGACTATATGACACCAAAATTGAATTGTATTCCTTAATTGAATAAAATTAATAACTTATGAAAACAAGCTTTAAATTTTCAAGAGTAATAGCTCTTGTGATAGCAATTGTTGGCCTTGTGCTTACTACAACCTCTTGTGATCCTGAGAGTCTTGATGCATTTGTTGATGGATTCTATGATGGATATTATGGAACTTATGATAAAGCACAGTCTGCCCCTAATGGGATGGGTGGCATTGAGTCTCCTTCAGATGCGCACTAGTGATAATGCATGATGCACCAAACGTCCTGTTTGTAAAACTTTACCACAATATTGTTAGTGACCTTGATGCTTCTATTGAACTAAGCATGTTTTAATCGTTAAACTATATAATAATCGTCCAGAACTTTTGACGGACAGCATTGATAAATATGAAGAATATAGTTCTTTTACTTTTCTTGTGTGTAAGCGCAAGTGCCTTTCCTTCTTGTGAGAAATTAGGTTTTGAATCATTGCTCATAAGTGATTCAAAATCAATTGTAAGCACAAAATGGAAGCATGTTGAGTTTAATACTGATCTAGGAACAGTGCAATCTACGTTATCATTTTCTTCTTCGACTTTTTCCCTTTTCATAATTCAATCAGCAGGGACCAATCAGTTGTATAGTGGAAATTATGAATATAGTAAGGGGGCCGGCACGTTGTATTTGGATGGTGATAAGGCTTATGTCACAGTTTCTGGAAACTTTCTGACACTTTCATGGGGTGGTATAAATATTCAATTTACTAAAGAATAATTGCATTCTAAAAAATTGGGATGCGCTTACTACTTTTATTGTAGCCAAATTTCTTATTCAAGGGAAGCGTCTGACGTTTGGGCACGATGCCGTCTTAATGATAACATCGAGTCTTGTTGGGTTAGCCCACGTTTCCTTAGTTAAAAACTCTTGTGAGGGCTCACAAGCTAAAACTAATTACATTATGTTTCTTTCTACTCTTTTGATTTCTGCAATGGTGATAGTTAATGTTCCTGCAAGTGAGACTGTTATAGCAATCGAGTCACCTGCAACTGAAATGAGTTCTGCATCACAAAATGTAGTTTTTCGATCGACTCAGAAACTATCATCAAGTGATGGTCGTGAACTCTATTTCTACTCTAACGGTAGATGTGAAGGGTATGATGGTGATCGTCTAATGTTCTCTACAAGATATAAGATTATGGGTAATGAAGTGCGTCTATTGGATGAAAGAGGTAATACCGTATATAAAGGTACTATATCATGGAAAGTAAAAGGTAAGACTATAAATAGCGTTTCTATAGCAGGTACAAGATATTTTGCAAGATAGTGTGTTACGCTATATTTTGAAACTACTGCAAGCTAGATATAACTTGTCCTGGAGAATCGCTGATTTTCCAGGCAAAATGGTTAGCTTCAACTAGACCTTATATAAATACAATTAAACGAAGGCGACTAATAAGTGATTTAGTCGCCTTCTCTTCGTATTTATATAGATATGACGACAGTGGCGGTAGGGTAAGTTTGGCTTGGTTCCGTCGGAACAAGTTCCGATTCCATCCCTCCCACGACTACGTCGCGGGCCCCTCCCGTTCACGAGGCCCCGGGCGGCCACGCCATCCAAACTTACCCTACCGCCACTTCAGAGCATACACAATAGCCTTTTGCTATCATCTTTCTGATATTATGAGCGACAGCTATGGCAGCGAACTCTGCATTTACAAGTCGCT
>SUYQ01000034.1 GCA_015060325.1 Bacteroidales bacterium
TAGTATAGGCATAATCCGCTCCATTATATTGGGAAATGTTGCGGCTGCGGCGCAGGAGGGACATTTCAAGGCGGCAGGTGATGATCAGGCGGGCCTGCGGGATGTGCGTGATGGCCGTAAGGTTGGCGTCCAGGTTATGTGTCACCTTTCCGTTCGCCACGGAGCTGCTGCTTCCTCCGTTCGCATACAGTCCCACATACTGGTAAGAACGGTTCGGAAGGTATGTATGCGACCATCCTTTCTGGTAGTATGCAGCAATCTGCTCGTTCAGATATTTTGTATAAGTATATGCCGCATCAAAGCGGAATGTTGTGCGTACAGGTCTGATTTCAGGGAACTCGACGACCAGTTCGGCACCGGCCCTCGTGACATCAGTTCCATTGTTCTGCATGGTCGACTTCGCGAATGTACGGTCTGTAACCTTGACATCCATAGGAGTCCAATATTCCTCCTGAGCGCCGCGGATATAAAGCATTCCGGTCTGTTCGTCCACTATGATCTGCGGATCTGACGGCATGGTGAAGTCGGCCGGTTCCTGAAGGATGTCATAAGAATATGGCTCGTATACATCCAGGAAGTTGTACGGACCCTTGGTGAGGTTGCAGAATCCCACCAGGGATATCTTCCAGTCCGCGAAAGCGGCATCGACGGCGAACTCCGAGTTGCTATTGCGCTGCCACCTGAGTTCCGGATTATATACGACCGTATATGGCTGAGTATAATAGATATAGCTTGTCTGCGAGCCGTGCGAGAATCCGTATGTCTGGATGTCGCGGTACTCCTGCTTAGGGTAGAGGATGTAATATGACGGAAGTTTCTCTGTAATTCCCCATCCGCCTCTGATTGCAAGAGCGTCGGTCAGCTGCCACTTGGCGTTGAAGCGAGGCGAAAATGTAGTCTTATTATTATATAATGAGTTCTTTATGAACACATTCTCCATACGAAGACCCGCTGTGATCTCAAGTTTTGTACGGGCTATCGGCAGGGTCAGATGCTCCTCCGCATATACGGAAAGGTTGTGCATGAACGGATATTCTGTATACGGCCTCGGCCTGTAGCCGTTTGCGGCAAGGGCCGGATCCTCATAGTATTCGCCCTGTCCGACATTGCCGTTGGCCTTCCACTGCACTCCGGCCTTCAATGAACTCTTTACGTCATCCCATCGCCTGGTCCAGTTGTATTTCAACGACGCGGCCAGGTCGAGCTCCTTCGAATCAACGATCTGGTCCGAAAAATAAGTCAGCGGCAGACGGTCTGCCAGAAAATAGCCCTCCGTCTCGGCATGAACCGAAGGCTGGTTCGAAGCGTATGACTCATATTTATGGAAATGATACAGATTGTCATTGAAGTTTGCGGAAGCCTCGAACTTAAGGTTGGTCACCCATGGCCTGTTAAGCATCCATGTGAGGGAGGTGTTGGCCCTGAACGCATTATCACGTTCCTTTTCATATTCGCCCGTGAATGCATCCGGGTCGTCTTTTGTGTTCATCCCTCCAATGTTTCCGGTAAAGCCAGCCTCAAAACGAAAGACCTTTGAGAAGGTATTGCTGTATCCGAGAGTGAATCCGGTACGGTTGTATGAAGAATATGGCGATACCAGCTTCTTGATTGACCTTGCCCACTCGGCACTTACATTAAGTACTCCCCTGTCTTTCTGCAGGTCTATTCCCTTTGATGCGGACGCCTGATATGTACGAGGGTTGACAGAGAAGGTTATGTTTACCGGAGTGCGGCCTTTGCGTGTATTGATCTTGACCATTCCCGCATTCAGGTCACCATATTCCGCTGACGGAACTCCTGTTATCACTTCTATCGACTCGATGTTTTCAACGGCTACATTTCTGGTGTCCACTCCTCCCATCTCGCCGAATGAAGCATTATTGCCAAGACGCACACCATCGACCTCCACTGCCGTTCCGAATGCTGCATTGCCCGTAGTCGCCCCACCCTCTCTGAGAGAGAATGTATTTTCCGAAGTAAGATCCGGATTGACAGTCTTTCCTCCAGGCAGCAATGCGGCGATATCGGAGGTGTTGGTCATCTGAAGATGATTGAGCGCATCGCGGCCAAGACTGTGCGAAGTGCTTAGGTCGTCGGTCCTCTGTGCCGTCACCACCACCTCGTCAAGGGCAAGGGAATTCTCATACATAAGAATCTGTATGTCATGCACATCACCTGTGACTTTGACACTGACCACCGCATTCACATATCCGAGACAAGATGCCGTTATATGCCATTCGCCCTGCTGGACATTATCGAAGGTAAACGAACCGTCGATGTCGGTAGTCGTCCACAGGTAATCCTCACCCACCTTGACCACTGCTCCCGCTATCGGCATCTGGGTCTTTGCCTCCATCACAACGCCATGCAGCTCATACCCCCTCGGAGCCTCTAAGGCAACAAGGTGGATGAGCGGCATCATCATTAAAATCAGGGATGTAAGCAGTCGTCTTGACATTTCAAAAGGGACGTTTTTCATAAAAAACCAAGCAAAGGTACTAATTTCCAAACTATAATCATCATACCCAATTATTGGTATTTTACCGTCCCCTCATAAGCATTTCTTACCAAAACACTACAGGAAAACGATCCTTCCGTCCTGAACGGTCACCTTTATCACCGAATCACGCTTGACATGTCCGTCGAGAATCGACTTTGCCAGAAGATTGACCAGTTCCTTCTGCATCAGACGCTTGATCGGACGGGCACCGTATGACGGTTCGTAGCCCTTGGTGCTCATATAGTCCACGAATTCTTCAGTAAACTCTATAGTCACTCCGTTTTCCGACAGTCTGTTCTGCAGGTCACGCATCTGCATCTTCAGAATCTCACGGATATCCGTCTGTGAAAGCGGCTCGAACATGATCACCTCGTCGATCCTGTTGAGAAATTCCGGACGGACGCTACGTTTGAGCACTTCCAGCACTTCGTTACGGCAGTCTGCAAGAAGTCCGGCCCTGGCAGATGAATCCAGAGGCAGCTTCTCCATATATGACTGGATTATATCCGCACCGACATTCGAGGTCATGATCAGAATAGTGTTCTTGAAATCCACCGTACGGCCCTTGTTGTCGGTCAGACGACCGTCATCAAGCACCTGGAGCAAGATGTTGAAGACATCCGGATGCGCCTTTTCAATCTCATCCAGCAGCACCACCGAATAAGGTTTTCTCCTTACCGCTTCCGTAAGCTGGCCTCCCTCATCATATCCGACATAGCCCGGAGGCGCACCTACCAGACGGCTTACAGAATGACGTTCCTGATATTCACTCATATCTATTCGCGTCATCATGTTCTCGTCATTGAACAGAAATTCCGCCAGAGCCTTGGCAAGCTCCGTCTTTCCCACACCAGTGGTTCCCATGAAAAGGAACGAACCGATAGGGCGCTTCTCATTCTGCAATCCGGCGCGCGAACGACGCACGGCATCCGACACAGCGGATATGGCTGCCTCCTGTCCTACGACCCTGCCATGGAGCTGCGACTCCATCCTCAGCAGTTTCTCACGCTCGCTTTCAAGCATCCTGCGCACAGGAATGCCGGTCCACTTTGCCACAACCTCGGCGATATCCTCAGGGGTCACTGACTCCGTGATTATAGGATCCTTGATGGAAGCCTGTCTCGAAGTGAGTTCGTCTATCTTCTTCTGAGTCTCAGCCATCTTTCCATAGCGTATCTCAGCCACCTTTCCATAGTCGCCCGTCCTCTCCGCATTGTGAGCCTGTATCTTATAGTCTTCCATCCTCTGGCGCGCAGCCTGAAGCTCGGACAGAATGGTCTTTTCATCCTCCCAACGCTTCCTCAAGGCGTCCCGTTCGCTGCTCAGTTCCTTCAGCTCCGCCTTGATCTTGTCCATCTTCAGAGAAACGCCCTCACGCTTGATAGCCTCACGCTCAATCTCCAGCTGACGTATCCTGCTGTCGAGTTCTGCGATCGGCTCTGGAACCGAATTCATTTCAAGCCTGAGCTTCGATGCAGCCTCATCAACAAGGTCGATGGCCTTGTCAGGAAGGAAACGGCTCGTTATATATCTGTGAGACAGCTCTACAGCAGCAATCAGGGCATCATCTTCTATACGCACCTTATGGTGATTCTCATAACGCTCCTTCAGGCCTCGCATGATGGATATTGAAGCTGCTGGCGACGGTTCGTCGACCGTCACCATCTGGAAACGGCGCTCCAGAGCCTTGTCCGCCTCAAAATATTTCTGATACTCGTCCAACGTGGTCGATCCTATCGTCCTGAGCTCACCTCGAGCCAAGGCCGGTTTCAGGATATTGGACGCATCCATCGCACCGGACGAACGTCCTGCACCCACCAACGTATGGATCTCATCGATGAAAAGGATTATCTCTCCGTCGCTGTCGACAACTTCCTTGACAACGCCCTTGAGCCTTTCCTCAAACTCTCCCTGATACTTTGCACCTGCAATCAATGCACCGAGATCCAGGGAATATATGGTTCTGCTTTTCAGATTCTCAGGAACATCTCCGTCAACTATCTTCTGCGCAATCCCTTCTGATATAGCAGTCTTTCCTACTCCCGGCTCTCCCACCAGGATAGGGTTGTTCTTGGTTCTTCTGCTGAGGATCTGAAGAACCCTTCTTATCTCTTCATCCCTGCCGATGACAGGGTCTAGTTTCCCATGCGCCGCCCTCTCATTGAGGTTGATGGCAAATCTGTCAAGATTTTCAAATTTCTTCTCTGCCATAAGTCAACATTTTATCATTCAACTTATCCACGGATTACCACAAAGCAGTAATAGCCGTCTGCTCATATGAACAGACGGCTATAAGTCAAATAATATTCCAAAAGCCTTATACTGACATTTTGTCAGCAGGCCCTGGCGCTATCAATTCCTTGATTACTCGGTTACTGCAACTTCCTCAACTACAGCAGTCTCCACCTCGGCTGGAGCTTCTGTTGACGGAGCCTGAACATCAGAAGGCTGAGCTTCTACTGCATCATTCACCAATGTAGCATCGCCATCAGTAGGAAGTACTGGGGTAGCAGGTGCTTCTTTCTTTGCATCTACCACTGCAGAATATTTACCTCCTTTCTTAGAATCGTATGTGAAGGAAGCTGCGATAGATACTACAAGGATGAAGATGGCAAGTCCCCATGTGATCTTCTCAAGGATGTCAGTTGTCTGACGTACACCAAAAGTCTGATTTCCCGCAGTGAAGTTACTTGCAAGTCCGCCTCCCTTACTGTTCTGAAGAAGTACGATAAGAGTGATCAGTACACTTCCGATGAGAGCAAGAATAGCTAAAATAATAAACAATGAGTTCATATCTGTATTATTACACTAATTAAATTCGTTCAATTTTTGAATAAGGGTTGCAAAGTAAGCACTTTTTTCCGGATATGCCAAAATTAGTTTTGAATAAATGCGTTTTGCCTGTTCAAAATAACCTTGTTCCGCATATATCTGAGCCAATGTCTCTGTATAGAAACCCAAATCATCATTTCGTGGCACATCAGTATCTGACTTCTCCTGACGCACCTTTGCGGCATAGCGGGAAAAGACATTGTCATCATTGCGGCGCACCTTGTCATATTCTTCCTGCGAAAAATAATCACCGACGCCGGCATACGTCTTTCTTTTATCTGCGTGCTGCTTCTCAGTATGATCCGAATCCGAAATGTATGACTTTATGAGTTCCTCTACATCAGCATCCGCCCAGTTTTCTGTCCGGGCCGAACGCAGCATATCCGAAAGTTTCCTTCGCGACCCCACATACATGGCCGCCTCAGCATATTGCACCTTGCCCCAGTTATCATCCATCCGGCTCATCCTGGCACAAAGTTCCTTTCGTGCGCCACCGAACCATGGGTAAAGATTGACGACGCCGGCAAGTTCGTCAATAGTCAGTTTCTTGATATCTATATATGAATCCATATTACCACCTTGCTACTGTTGCGTTGAAGATATCCTCACAAAGCTGCTCTACAATTTCTTCACACAAAGAAGCCTCGACTGCATCAAGCGGCTGCATTGCATCGAAATCAGCATATGCGGAGAAGGATTTATCCGGAAGGTCGTCCTCCGGATATTTTCTGTTGGTAAAGCTTATCTTTACTGTGACTGTAAGACGGTTGGTTGCAGCCTGTTCGCTTGCTGTAACAGCCGTAGCCTTCACATCATAACCGGTTACAGCACCGGAAATCTCAAGGTCGCCATCCATGTCAACCTGCTCAAGTTTGGTCAATTTGAGGAATTTTTCCTGCAGCGCCTCAGTTATCTGATTGCTCAAGGAAGGATTCACCTTCATCGCCAAGTAATCGAAATAATTGATAGTTACCGTCTTGACGTCGAACTGTATGGATGTTCCCGTGAAAGAGTATATGCCACAGGACTGTATACCGGCTGCAACAGCAGACATAAAAATAACCATCGCCAGTTTCCTGACTAAATTTCCAGACCACCCCATATCATCAATTCATTTGCTTTAATTTCCTATACAACGTGCGCTCCGATATTCCCAACTCCGAGGCAGCTGCCTTTCTATTCCCTCCATGCTTGCGCAATACCTTTTCAATCAGATCCATGCTTGCTGACTTTATTGACATATCTTCCGGCATCTTCTCTTCATAATCCTGTTCTTCAGGATCCTCATCATAATCATCCACAACCGATGGAGTATTCTTCCACTCCATATCCGACTCGATTGAAGCCGGAGGTGCAATGGCAGGACCGGAAGAAGACACTCCCATACCAGATTTTGCTACAACCTCCTTGAGATAATCCACATCCTGCTTGAGCTTCAGGAGAGTGCGGATAATCGCCTCTCTTTCATTTGCCGCTTCCGGAGAATCATGATAGGATGATGTGGTTGCCGGAAGCATTTCAGGCTCTTCCCTTGGGATATATTTTGAAAGGACTTCCACATCGATTGTTCTCTTATCCATCCCTACAGACATCCTTTCCGACTCCAGGGCAGAGACCTTTTCCGCAACATTCTTAAGCTGTCTGATATTGCCCGGCCATCTGTATTTCCTAAGCAGAATCGACGCCTCCTCGGTAAGACTTATCTTGGCCATTCCATATTTGGCAGAGAAGTCTGAAGCGAACTTGCGGAACAGAAGATTGATGTCAGTAGGTCGCTCGCGCAGGGCCGGCATCTTGATGGTAACTGCATCAAGTCTATAATAAAGATCCTCGCGGAACTTTCCTTTTGATACTGCATGCAGAAGATTTATATTGGTGGCAGCAATAACCCTGACATCTGTTTTGAGAACCTTTGACGATCCTACTCTTATGAATTCACCTGACTGAAGCACGCGAAGAAGTTTTGCCTGTGAAGACAATGGCAGCTCACCTATCTCATCGAGAAAAAGCGTACCTCCGTCCGCCTCCTCGAAATAGCCTTTTCGCATTTCGTTTGCCCCGGTAAAGGAACCTTTCTCATGCCCGAACAGTTCCGAATCAATCGTACCTTCAGGTATGGCTCCACAATTGACCGCAAAATATTTGCCTCTGCGGCGAGGACTGTTCTGGTGGATGATGCGCGGTATATTCTCCTTTCCCACACCACTTTCGCCGGAAACGAGCACGGTGATGTCCGTCGGAGCGACAGCGACAGCGATCTCCAGAGCTCTGTTAAGGGCCGGATCATTGCCGATTATATCGAATTTATTCTTGAGTGTCTGTAATTCCTGATTCGTCATAACGCGACAAAGTTACTAAAAGAGAGGGAAAATATGCATCCGCCAACTGAAAAAATGCAAAATTTGATTATCTTTGTGCCGATTGTGTCTAATGGGCCCTAATCAGAAGATTATAACATATCAAACCATTATTATTTTTATAAAATCAACATGAGAAAAAACATCTATTTCCTGTTTGCCGCTCTTATGGGCATGGCTGCAGTATCATGCAGCTCACCAGAGAAGATGGCTGAAATGGCAGAAAATGTGACTGTGAAATGCGAGCCAGCTGTTCTTGAAGTAGTTGCAGGCTCTATTGACGCAACAGTTTCTGTAACTTACCCAGAGGATTATTTCCACCCTAAGGCTATCCTCGAGGTTACTCCTGTAATCGTTTACGAGGGAGGAGAAGTGAAAATGGAGCCTTTCATGTTCCAGGGTGAGAAGGTCGAGAACAACTATGAGGTCGTTCCATCTTCAGGTGCAACCATCACTAAGAAGGTCCACTTCGATTATGTTCCTGGCATGGAGAACTGCTATCTCGAGCTTCGTGGCGTTGTAAAGCACAAGTCAAAGACTGTCGACCTCCCTTCAAAGAAGGTTGCTGACGGTGCAAACACCACTTACATGCTCATCGACAAGAACGGTGAGCTTGACCTCAAGGCTGACAACTATCAGGAGGTTATCCCGCAGACTGCAGAGGGTCAGATCCTTTACCAGATCAACAGTTCGACCGTAAGAAACAGCGAGCTCAAGTCTCAGTCAATAAAGGACTATCAGGCTGCTCTCGAGGAGATTCTTGCCAACGAGCGCAAGACTCTCGTAAGCACTGACGTTGTAGCTTACGCATCACCTGACGGAAAGGAGGACCAGAACGCAAAGCTTTCTGACAACCGTTCAAAGTCTGCTGAGAAGGCTTATGGCAAGGTGACCAAGAAGATCGCTGTTGAAGGTCCGGTAAACGTTACAAGCATCGCTGAGGACTGGGAAGGATTCCAGGAACTCGTTGCCGCTTCCGACATGGAGGACAAGGAGCTCATCATCCGCGTTCTTTCTATGTACAGCGATCCGGCTGTCCGCGAGAAGGAGATCAAGAACATGTCATCAATCTACTCTGACCTTGCAAAGGACGTTCTTCCTGAACTTCGCCGTGCAAGATTCATCGCTAACGTAGAGTTCCAGAACTACTCTAACGAGGAACTCCTTCAGCTCATCGAGGAGAACGTTGACGTTCTCGACGAGACTGCACTTCTCCGTGCAGCTACCCTCGTGAAGAAGAACGACCAGAAGGTTGACCTCTACAAGAAGGCTGTCGAGAAGTACAACAGCGCCAACGGTCAGTACAACCTCGGTGTGACTTACATCAAGATGAAGGACTACAAGAAGGCTGAGGCTGCTCTCGAGAAGTGCGAGAAGGATGCTGACTGGTACAATGCAATGGGCGTGATCGCTCTTCGCAACAATGACCTCAACGCTGCTGCAGAGTACTTCGCACTTTCAGGCAACGAGACTTCAGTAAAGAACGCTGCCATCATCGACATCCTCGACGGCGAGTATGAGGCTGCTGCTGCAAAGCTCGCAGGCGGTACAGACGGCAACGCTGTTCTTGCTCAGATCCTCGTAGGCAACTATGCTGCTGCTGACAAGCTCTCTTGCAAGTGCTACAAGTCATACTACATCCGCGCAATCGCTGCTGCACGCAGAGGTGATGCAGAGGGTGTGAAGACAAACCTCGAGAAGGCATGCAAGAGCAAGGCTTTTGCAGAAAGAGCTGCCAAGGACGTTGAGTTCGCTCAGTACAGATAATCATTCTGCACGACATAATTGAAGAGGACGGCCAGTTGGTCGTCCTCTTTTTGTGTTACGGTTTCGTCTGACGATTATAGACGATGATACTCCTTTGCCAGGACTATTACACGACATACTGCCCAGATGAACATGATTACATATGCAATCATGACCAGCATTCCGTATTGAGTGTTCAAGGCTGTCATGAAATGTATTATTGCAAACACGATCAGAGCGATTGCGGCAACTATCATGACGATCAGATGGAGAAGTTTCTTGAATTTTTCAGTCATATCATCTATTTTTACGCCGGTAAAGGTAACAAATTTTGAGTTATTGAGTAACATTTAATAACTTCGTAGGACTTTGAGATTAAATTTTCAGTCATGAATACAATAATAATAGCACTCATATCCGCAGCAGCAGCCTCTGCACTCACATGGTTTGTCATGCGTTCGAGGATCCAGGCCTTGAAGGAGATTCACCAGAAGGAAATGGAGAATTCCGAAAAGCTTTCTCAACAGGCCCAGGTCAACTATGAAAGGGCTTTGAAGGAAATGAAGGAGACATTGGTGGCAAGCATGACCGCCGAGACGGAAAAGCTGCTGAAGAAACGCGAAAAGGAGCTGGAAGAGGGAAACCAGACCAATATGGACGGTATCCTCAAGCCTTTGAAGGAGAGCATCAGCGCGATGGAGAAGGCGATGAAGGAAAATGCAAGCAGCCATGTCGAGACCACTGCGCGTCTCTCGGAACAGTTCAAGCAGGCGGTGAAGGAAATGCAGGAGAAGACTTCCGACGTAGGAAAGAAGGCCGACACGCTTTCCGAGGCCCTGACAGGAAAACCGAAGGTGCAGGGATGTTTCGGCGAGAATTTCCTCGATGCAATCCTTGCAGGAGAAGGACTGCAGGAAGGCAAGCATTATAGTCGTGAATCTGCAAACGAAGACCTGAGCCGTCCCGACTTCGTGTTCCACTTCAAGGATGGATTTGAAGAGAAGGACCTTATCGTAGACTCGAAGGTTTCGTTGACCGCATTTGTGGACTATATGAATGCTGATGATGAAGCCGCAAAGGCAGATGCTCTGGACAGGCACGTGAAAAGCGTACGCAAGCATATTGACGAACTGGCAAGGAAGGAGTATGCAAAGAAGGTGGCAAAGCCGTTTGCAGACTATGTGCTGATGTTCATGCCTCGTGACATGGCCTTCAGGGTAGCCCTTGAGAAGGAGCCGGGACTCTGGCAGGAAGCCTATCAGAAGAACGTGCTGATCGCCACCGAGCAGACCATCATGCCGTTCCTGAAGATAATGCAGCTGACCTGGAACAAGTTCCAGCATGACACCAACACCCAGAAGATCACTCAGGCCGCACAGAACATGATCGACAGGGTTGCATCGTTCTACGATGTATACATAGATCTGGGAAAGAAACTCAAGAGCGCCAATACGGCATATAACAATGGTGTGAGCAAGCTCAAGCCGGACGGACAGAGCATCACGACCTCTGCAAAGCAGGTCATTGCACTAGGGGCAAAACTCAGCAAGGGCAAGGAACTCAAGGAGCCTGAAGAGATTCCGGAAATAGAAGGAGCGGAATAACATGGCAAAGAAGATAGAGAAGACAAATGCCGCAAGGCTGCTGGACAAGGCCGGGATCAGCTATACTCTCATCCCGTACGAAGTGGATGAGAACGATCTGGCAGCGCAACATGTTGCCGACAGTCTCGGACAGCCGATCGAACGGGTATTCAAGACACTGGTCCTGCACGGAGACAGGAACGGCCATCTGGTCTGCGTCATTCCCGGCAATTTCGAAGTCAACCTCAAGGCCGCTGCAAAGGCATCAGGCAACAAAAAGGTCGAGATGATCGCCATGAAGGACCTTCTGCCAGTCACAGGATATATCCGAGGAGGCTGCTCGCCCATCGGTATGAAGAAACGTTTTCCGACCTACTATCACTCCAGCATCCTGGATCACGAGACCGTATATGTAAGCGCAGGCGTCCGTGGCCTGCAGATAGAAATCTCCCCGGCATCGCTGATCGGTTTCACCTGCGGAACCGTCGCCGACATCGGGGAGGAGATGTAAATTTCAATGAACAGGCTCCCGCCTGTTTCTTCTATTCTAGTACCGGGCGGACACTGTGCCCGCGGTTACGGTAGTGTCTACCCGTGCTATGATAGCTCTTGTAGCCATGGAAGTGTAAGTAGTATGCGTCCTCATGAGCATAGCTCTCTAGAGGCGTAGAGCTCCAGTATGCGCCGTCCCAACCAACGTCGTACTCATCAGCACCGGCACGCCAGCCCGCAGCAGGGAGGAAGATGCTGTTGCCGTTTGGACCTGTCACCTTGTAACCGTCGTAACCGTTCTGAGTTACCCATTCCCAGTCGCAGTTGTCTATCAGTTCCTGAAATTCTTTCTCCGTCGGCAGTCGCCAGTCACCACCCCAGTTGGCAGCTGCGGCGTCGTACGATGGGTTCCCTCCGATATTATCCCACTTTGAATCTGAACTTCCGTAAGACGCGCTGTTAGTGGGCCGGTATTCTTCCTTCGGGCTAGTCTCGCCCCAGGCAAAGTAATCACCATATTCTTCAGGACTGGAAGCACCCACGTTGCATGTTGCCCATTTCAAACCAGACGGCAAACCAAGGTCTACCCATTCATGATTGGCCTTTTTAGAACCTCCCGAACCACAAGAGCACAGCACAGCCGCAAAGGCCGCAAACATTAATAGCTTTTTCATACTCTCTTAATTAATTTAAATGTTTGTAATATATTAACCAATATAACCACAAATATAGACTACCCCCCCCCACAAAAACAAATATTCTGGCTATATTTTCATGACTGTGTGACAGTTGCAGCGAAGGAGCTTTACTCGATTTTCGACCCGCTGCGCGGATGATAGTCCGTGTCCCTTTAAATGGTCCACGGAAAATAAATCAAATGAATCAAATAAATCAATGAACAGGCTCCCGCTGTTTCTTCTATTCTAGGACAGGGCGGACACTGAGCCCGTAGTAACGGCTACGCCAATACTCGCCGTGGCCGTCCGCGAGGAAGAAGAGGCTGCACGCGAAGCTCTCGTAAGGAGTAGAGCTCCAGTAGTAGCCGTACGAACCAACGCGGTCCTCATCAGCACGGAGGCGCCAGCCCGCAGCAGGGAGGAAGATGCTCTGGCTGTTAGGACCTGTCACCTTGTAACCGTTGTGACCGTTATGGGTTGTCCATTCCCAGGTACATTCACGAAGCAGTTCCTCGAATTCTGTCTTCGTCGGCAGGCGCCAGTCGCCGCCCCAGTTGGCGGTCGCTGCGTCATCTGATGGATCTAATTCATCAGCTTTATACTTTGTCACAGTTCCGGTGAAATTGTCGTACCATTCGTACGTAGACCAGGAATAATCGCCCTTCGTGCTCGTCTCGCCCCAGGCATAATAGTTTCCATAATCTCCAGGACGGGAAGCACCTACGTTGCACGTAGCCCATTTCAAACCTGATGGAAGGCCCAAGTCTACCCATTCGTGACCATTGTGAGAATTCTTCTGAGCATAAACACCACTGCCGACCAAGCAGAAAAGTGCTAACAACAATAGCTTTTTCATACTCATAATTATTTAAACGATTTGAAAATTTTCTATAACATCCCAAAGGTAACATTTTATTGACTGACAAGCAAACCGCTCACGCTTATTGTACGAAATGGTGGGATTTCCGTATGAAATGACGAGTGGCAGGTCGGGCTGGGTAGATTTCTCTCGCTGCGGCTCAAGCGACTTCGTCGGTGACTCCACTCGCTCCGCTCGGTCGAAATGACAGTGATGGGAAATAGTGTGAAAGATGTTTCGCTTCGCTCAACATGACAGGGTTGGCACTTCGAATAACATGTAAGACTGAGAGTCACACTGTCATCCTGAGCGTTAGCGAAGGATCTTTACATAAATATTTTCGACCCGCTGCGCGGGTGAGGATCCGTGTCCCTTTAAATGGTCCACGGAAAATAAATCAATGAACAGGCTCCCGTCTGTTTCTAATCTTCTAGGACTGGGCGGACACTGCGCCCGTCGAAACGGTAGTCCCAATCCACGAAGTGGTAGCCCTCGCTGAAGTAGAGGTCGCACGCGTTGTCGGCACTGATCTCGTCAGGCGTAGAGCTCCAGTAGTAGCCGTCCTTACCAACGCAGGCCTTATAAGCATCGTAGCGCCAGCCCGCAGCAGGGAGGAAGATGCTCTGGCCATTCTTCTTGCTGGTCACCTTGTAACCGTTGTAACCGTTCTGAGTTGTCCACTCCCATGTACAGTTTTCTCTCAATTCTTGAAACTCTTTCTTCGTCGGCAGGCGCCAGTCGCCGCCCCAGTTGGCGGTCGCTGCATCAAGGCTGTAGTCCCCTCCGATGTCACCCCATGACTGTTCATATGACGCACAATTTTCGCGCGTATATATCGACTTAGTTGTAGTCTCGCCCCAGGCAAAGTAATCACCGTATTCTTCCGGACTCGAAGCACCTACGTTGCACGTAGCCCATTTCAAACCTGATGGCAAACCAAGGTCTACCCATTCGTGACCATTATGAGAATTGTTCTGAGCATAAACACCACTGCCTACCAAGCAGAAAAGTGCTAACAACAACAACTTTTTCATATGCATTATTCTTTATAAGATTTGAGAATTCTATAGACCAACTCAAAGGTAATTTTTTATTGACAAAAAACAAAACGGCAGAGGTTACTGTCATCCCAAGACTCCCCTGTCATCCGTGAATAGGGCCTCTTTCCCGGATGAAACACATATTTTGCTCCTATGCTCCGGGGGTTCGCCCGTTGTCACGGATGACAGCGGCAGTTACATCACGAGGGGACATAATAGCAACAGCTAGGCGCGAGGAGAGCCCTTCAGGGTCGAGCTCCCCGCAGCGCCTGAGCTGTAGTCGTCGGAGATCGTATATTCCGACGACGGTGCCGCGCACAACATACAGATTTCTCCACTCGCTCCGCTCGGTCGAAATGACAGTGGGGCGCTCGGTCGGAATGACAGTAGGGTGCCCAAAAGGAAGGCTCGGTCGGAATGACAGTGACCCCAAAAGTAGGAATGACAGTGGGGAGAAATAGTGTGAAAGATGTTTCGCTTCGCTCAACATGACAGGGTTGGCACTTCAAATAACATGTAAGACTGAGAGTCACACTGTCATCCTGAGCGAAGCGAAGGATCTTTGCGGATCAGACGCTAAATAGTTGGGACAGCTTGGACGAGTTTCGAGCAATTCGGGCACAAGCGGTACTGCAAACATGCTTTTTCTTCATAAAAACGATACCGCTTGGATGAGTTTGGGGCATTTCGTGACCAAGCACTCCGTTCCAAGCCTGCATGAAGGACGCCCCAATGCCCTTCGAGCAGGTTACACCAGTAAAGTATCATGACAGCAAAACCCTTGGGAGGAGCGAGATGGCACACAGCGCACAAAATGCAGATTCAAACTCCCAAGGGTGCAGAATCATGCACCAGTAGGAATCACAACATGCCACAGAACGCACCAGAGCACGATCTCATGTCCTAAGGGTTTTGCAAAAGAGATATAATACGGCTAGCATGTACTGCAACTGCCGAAACAGCATCCACTCTACACAATGGCATTTCGCAACAGATAGAAAAGACCACAAAGGCACCCCGTCGCCTCGCGAACATGGTCACATAACGTCCTCATCCTCAACAACATAACCATCAACACGGTGGGTCAAAAATACCCTCCGTGTTGATGGTTAAACGATTCATAGATAGCGCATTACGTGTCCATAAAACTGCAACTTTCGGGACCACCTGGACATTTGGGGTGACGAATTAAAAGTTCAATGTGGACATTCGGGGTGATATTCGGGCAACAGCCAGGCGCGAGGAGAGCCCTTCAGGGTCGAGCTCCCCACAGCGCCTGACTGTAGTCGTCGGAGACCGTATATTCCGACGACGGTGCTACGCACAACTAGCATACAGATTTCTCCACTCGCTCTGCTCGGTCGAAATGACAGTGGGAGTCGCTCGGTCGGAATGACAGTGACTCAAAAAGAAGGAATGACAGTGGGGAGAAATAGTGTGAAAGATGTTTCGCTTCGCTCAACATGACATGTGTAGCATTTCGAATAACACGCAATACAGAGCATCCAAATGCCATAAAAACGGCTCTCTGTCATCCTGAGGAGCGAAGCGACGTGAGGATCTCGAACACTGACCCCCTCTCTGTTATCCTGAGCGAAGCGAAGGATCTTTACATAAATATTATTCGACCTGCTGGGTGGGGAGGACACTGCGCCAGCAAACTGTCGTTCCAATGCACACATCCCAGCAAACCAGCGAGAGCTTTAAAGCGTGACCATTAAGATGGATCACTCCTTGACAAGGCGGACATTAAACAGCTCATCATGAATGTACCTATATTCTTGACAGGACACGTCAGCATACTTGGATACATACAAGACATACACAAAATCTAAAGATTCGTCATAAAACGTCGATGTCCAATAATTGCTGGAAGCATCTGGATGAACTATGGCATTACCATAACGGAAACCGCAGAAAGGAAGGAAAATACTATTACCGTTCGGACCAGTCACAATATATCCTGTAACACCATTCTGAACTGTTCCAGTCCATGTGCACTCATCTATCAGTTCACGACATTCTTCCATAGTAGGTATACGCCATCCGTCACCCCAGTTTGTTTCGGAAGCTTCCTCCCATGAAAGATAGTTTCCCTTTTCATCTTGGGCTGATGCTCCTACATTACATGTCGCCCATTTTACACTCAAACCAAGATCGACACTCTCACGTACTTCCTTGACAGCAGCAATGGAAGACTCTGGATTAGACTTGAAGTAAATAAGGGCTCCGGCATCACACAGCAACAATACCACTATAAGCATCCACCATCTCAAATTGCGGGACTTCTTCTTTGAGTTCCTGACAGACGATTTCCCAACTGCTTCGTCAAGCAGGTCGAGAAAACTGTCAATATCCTGAGGTCTGCCGGCCATGTTTGGAGAAAGGCATTTCTTGATAAGGCCAGCAATGGAATCCGAAAGCGAAGAAGTATCAAGCATATCAGGATCACACACCAGAAGGCTCGATTCCGGAGGAGTAATACCTGTGAGAAGTTTGTATAACGTCGCCCCAAGAGAATATATATCGGTAGCAGGAGTAAAGCGATTTACGAGCTGGCTGTACTGCTCGATCGGAGCATACCCATTGCTGACTCCGACAGGTGTGGTACTGGTCTGTCCTCCATGCCCATCGTAACGTTTTGATATACCGAAATCAATAAGCACAGCATTGCCATCCCGGTCAATGAGGACATTTGCCGGCTTGACGTCAAGGTGTATCGTGTTACGCCGATGGATATATGACAATGCGGAAGCTATCTGACGGATATAGCCGATAGCCATGTCATACGACAAAGGGAGAGCAAGAGAAGCCAGCGAGCCGCACTCAAGATATGACATAACATAATAAGCGGTTCCATTCTCCTCAAAGACATCATGAATATTCACTATATTGGGGTGCTTGTATTCAGATATCATCTGGGCTTCCTTCAGGAACTTCTTTTTGAACTTGTCAACAAGTTCCTGACTGCCTGATGATGGAACGCTTACCTGGAAAGTCTCCGCATCACGATTGCAGAGGTCCTTCATGAAGAACTCCTTGATCGCCACCTTGCGTTCAAGACCTGACTGGACAGCCAGATAGGTGATGCCGAAGCCGCCCTGACCGAGCAGCCTCTCTATCCTGTACTTGCCGCCTTCGAGGACGGCACCTTTTTTCAGATGCATGGTTTTTAGGTTTGGATGATGTATTGCAGTCCAAAGGTAACATTTAATTGACTGACAAGCAAGCCACTCACGTTTATTGTACGAAATGGTAAGGTTTCTGTATGAAATGACGAGTGGCAAGTCGGGTGGGTAGATTTCTCCACTCGCTACGCTCGGTCGAAATGACAGAATAAATCGCTCGGTCGAAATGACAGTGAAAAGTGCTCGGTCGCAATCGGCTTGCCGCTTGAGCAAAGCGAAAGAAATGACAGCAAAACCCTTGGGAGGGCCAAAGTGGCACACAGCGCACAAATTGCCGATTCGGACTCCCAAGGGTGCAGAACCAGGCACCAGTAGGAGTCACAACATGCCACAGAACGCACCAGAGCACGATCTCCTGTCCCAAGGGTTTTGATCAAAGCTAAAACCGGATCAAGGTAAAAAGTCAGTTGGAAAAAAGTGATCTGATATTAATCTGACGATAACGACGTCAAGAAAACCGGGATAATATTGACGACAGGTGCTGTTTTTCAGTCAAAAGGCTTGTTTTTCCATCTCGACGTCAAAGAAATGGCCATTTTATTGACGTCATCAGCTGAGGCAGCTGATCCTTGCGTAGTGCAGGGCACCGGAGCTGGCAAATACGCCAGCCAGCTGCACAAAGCAAGCTGCGCGAGCTACGCCAAAGGGCTCGCTCCGCATGCTTTGTGCCGGTGAGCCCCAAAACGCAAAACAACCGGGATTTTAACATTGACCCCCTTCAAATGGGGATTTTTTGGAGGTCGGTAAAAGTGGTATAATTGACATTTTTGGTTGGTGATCATGACAAAAGTGGTTGGTGAACGAGCTCGTTCACCAACCACTTTTAGCAATGTAAAGATCTCCTTATTTCTTGGACTTCTTTTCGTCATTGAAGTAC
>SUYQ01000011.1 GCA_015060325.1 Bacteroidales bacterium
AGCGTAAACGCCTTCTTATTTTTGGATTATCACTCATTAGATGAAACCGTTTTCATCTAATTTATGTAAGTGTATGAATATAATCAAGTTACAACGGTTTTACCAACCGTTTTTGTCAATTATATCCCTTATATACCCTTATATCTTGAAAGGGGTGCAAAAAAAAGAAACCCACTGAAAATCAGTGAGTTTCCTTGCTTGAATGTCGGGGTACTGTGACTCGAACACAGGACCCTCTGGTCCCAAACCAGATGCGCTAGCCAACTGCGCCACACCCCGATATCCCTCATTTGGGACTGCAAATATACGGCGAAAAAATAAAAGTGCAAAACTTTTTTACAAAATTTTGCACTTTTATGGTTTTTAGATCCCTCGACTCCGCTCGGGATGACAGGGAGGAATCCTATTTGTCTCCGGTCAGGATGACATAGAGAGGGTCCAAGAACATTTCAATCCACCCGTCAATTAGCCGTCCCTCCTCAGGATGACAGTCCGAGATGCAGTCCACATCCTTCTAAGGAATTGGCCAGTCCCAGGATGACGACGGCAGCGGGTCGGTTGAGATCCCCGATCGCGTCGGGGATGACGGCAGCGCGTCGGGGATGACGGGAGACGGTTAGTACCCGAGATTCTGGACGAGTTTCGGGTTGTTGTCGATGTAGGTCTGACGGATCGGCCACAGGTAGTTCTTCGGCTCGAAGGAGCGGGTCATGAAGTTTCGCTGGGTGAAGAAGAAGGCATCGTCTGAGGTTGCCTTGACATTGAGACCCCTGATCGGATCCTTGAACACATCTTCGGCGATCAGCCAGCGGCGAAGGTCAGTGTAGCGTTTTCCCTCGTCAAGCAGCTCGATACGGCGCTCGCGACGGATCATCTCCCTCATCTGCTCCTGGGTGTAGGAGCCGGTGTAGGCAGGTATGCCGGCTCTTTCACGGATAGCATTGAGGTAGGTCAATGCCTCTGCATGCCCTGCAGTACCATAGTACTCATTCATGGCCTCCGCATAACTGAGGTAGAATTCTCCTAGACGGAAGATGATTCCATGACGGTACGGGTGGTTCTGGTTTCCGATCTCCGTCGCCTGCGGATGCTGACGCTTGCGCATGAGGTAACCGCACTGAGGCGAGTCGTATGTAGGGCCGCCGTTAGCACCGCCATAAAGGAAGTCTACAAAACCTTCCAGTTGAGTCGAATACTCTCGATGCCAGAGGATAGACACATAGAAACGCGGTTCCCTGTTGCAGTACATGTTAGGGGTGCCGGCCTCTGTAACCAAGCCCTTGACCTCCTTTGAGTTCGAACGGGTCCAGGCAGTATTCGGATAATGCACATCCTGAGTGCTGTATCCTTCTGCTACATATGTAGGATCCTCATCAATAGGAAGACCGTTACGTGTGAAGAACGCATCCACGAGATTCTGCGTTGCTCCATACGCACCGTTACCGTCTCCATAACCATGAGGAGCCATGTTCTGGTCCGCCTCGGCATAGTTGCAGTTGTTGTTGATGAAGATGAGCTCAGGGTTGTTCACGCCGGTCGCAAAATGGATGTTCATATATGAAAGGAACGGATCAAGGGTGCCGTCCTCGTTGTACTGCTTGTAGAGCGAGTACACTCCGAGGTCGAAGATATCCTTTATGGCGTCTGCTGCCCTCTTCCACTTTTCCTTGTCATAGGTCTGAGGGAAAAGAGGCGTTCCGTCCGCATTCCTCACGTCAGCATACATCTTGTTGCCGTTGAAAAGAGGACTGGCAGCAAGCATATGCACATGAGCACGCACGGCCAGAGCCATACCCTTGGTAGCCCTTCCATAGTCCTCGCTGACGCTGCCCACCTCAAGCGGAAGCTGTTCTGAAAGATCCAGAAGTTCAGCATCGAGCCACTCGACGATCTCCTCGAAAGGAGTGCGCTCAAGCATCAGTTCCTCGTACGTGGAGTCAATGTCATAATACTGGGTGACAAGAGGGAACGAGCCGTAGAACTCCAGCAGTTCTGCATAGTAGTAAGCAACCAGGAAACGTGCCTGGAGCTTCATGGAAGCCACATCCTCGGCAGTCTGCTCGGAACCGAGCGGCTTCGCCTTCTCCTGGAATATATACGAAGCGCGCACCGCCTTGTAGACATCTCCCCAAAGGTCGAAATAGTTGGAAGTCGCACTCCAGTTTCCTTTCATTGCAGATGCGGTCCACCAGCCGAATCCGGACCACTCCAAAGGAATCTGCACATCGTCGGTCAAGGTGTTAAGACCATATTTCATGTTCCAGCCCATGTACGGATCCGGAAGATAGCTGTAGATGTTGGCAAGCCATCCGTTGGTCTTCACCACATCGTTGAAGACCATGTCCTCGGTGATGAGGTCGTCAGGCTCCTGATCAAGATAGCCGCAGCCCGCAACGGAAGTGAGGGCAAATGCACATAATATTATATATAATGTCTTTCTCATAATAAGCCTGCTTTTTAGTTGAATGAAATGTCAAGACCCACTGAAACCACTCTTGATATAGGGTAAGCAGCGAAGCCGAAGCCTGCCAGCTCTGGATCCCAGAGGTCAAACTTAGAGAGTGTGAAAAGATTTGTACCCCTGACAAAGACGCGGAGATTGTTTACCACCCTGTCCTTGCCTGTACCCTTTCTCAGGAATGTATATCCCATCTCGAAGTTCTTCAGACGCATGAAGGATCCGTCCTTGAGCCACCAGCTCGAAGACTGGCTGTTGTTCTCGTTCACGCCGAGAGAAAGTCTAGGCCAGAATACATCCTGAGAAGGATTTTCAGGAGTCCACCTGTCGTCGACATTGGAAAGGATGTTGGCAACAGCACCTGATCCGGCACCCGGAATATAATACTGGTTGCGGGCATCGTCATAGTCGCCTCCTACCACGAAATCTGTCAAGGCGACACCCTGGAAGAGGGCGCTGATATCAAATCCCTTGTGGCGGAACGAGAATCCGAATCCGTACACGATCTCAGGAACAGAAGATCCGCCGATGGCAGTAACGTCTTCCTCATTGATCTTTCCGTCCTGGGTAAGGTCGGCATACTTGATGTCACCAGGTCTCACCTTGCCCCACGAAGGGACAGGAAGTCCCGGCTTCAGGGTTCCTGTTGCAGGATCAAGGAAATCGTTGTCCGTATAGAGTCCGAGTGACTCCAGACCGTAGTTCTGGTTGATGCTGTTACCCGTGCGGGCACGTGTGGTTCCTACTACTCCTGCGGCCTCATCATACTCAAGAATGGTATTATGTGCATAGGTGAAGTTGGCCATCACAGACAGGTAGGTATCACGCGAGAATGCCTTGTTGAAGGTCAGGGACGCGTCCACTCCCCTGTTGAACACCTTGCCATAGTTGGCATAAGGGGCATTCTGGAAACCGGACGTCTCAGGGAAGATCTTCCTCTGCATGAAGATGTCCTTACGGACCTCCGTGAAGTAGTCCACAGTGAGGTTCAAGGCATCGAAGAGACCGAGGTCGAAACCGATGTTGGTCTTGGTCGCAGTCTCCCATGTAAGGTCCGGAACACCGAACTGGTCCTCAGCCACTCCCGGATAAGAGACGCTGTTGTTATCTCCGAAACTGTGTCCGCCAGCTGAGCCGTTGATCGTCGTCAGATAACCGAAACGGCGACCGCCAGATATCTGGTCGTTACCGGCGATACCCATGGATCCTCGGATACGGAGCTGGTTAACGATATGTTTCACGCCTTGCATCCAAGGCTCATTGGAAACCATCCATCCGATTGCTCCCGAAGGGAAGAATCCGTAGCGGTACTTCTTGGCGAAGTTCTCGGAACCGTTGTATCCGAAGTTGAACTCTGCGAAGTAGCGGTTGTCGTAGTCATACGCCAGACGGCCTGCAAGGCCGGCATGTCGGTATGGGAACGAGTAGATCGCCGATGATGCATTCTGATCCACATAGCTGCGCATGTTCCATACGAGAAGGGCATCCACGCTATGCTTGTCTGCAAATGTCCTGTTATATGACACCGGCACCTCAAAATATGTGCTCCTGCTGCCGCCGAATGACTTCGAGAAGCCGAGGAACTCGTCTCCTGTAGAGACGATTTCCATCAGGAGTTCGCCGTTATCATCACGTCCGGTAGCATAATAATAGGTCGGTCTTCTGGTGCGCTCCGACCAATAGTCCTGATATACGTCGAACGAGAATGTAACCTTTGCATGGAGACCCTGGAGAGGCTCCCAGAGCATTCCGAAATCCTGGTCGAGAGTAGCCACGCTCTGGAGCTGGGACTTGTAGTTGTCCTTGTATCCGGTCTGGGTCGCCATCACATATGGATTGGCACGGTTGGACTGGATAGGGAACTTTCCGTTTGAATACACAGCCGGATGTACGATAGGCGGAATCTCGAGGGCATACTGAAGGATGCTGCTTACATTCGATCCCGGGGCGTGACGGTCCTGCATATATCCTCCGAGGCTGAATGTGAAGAGCGTAGACTTGGTTATGTTCAGGTCTATGTTGCTTCTCACATTATATTTCGTGAGCTTAAGCTCCGAGTCGAAGGCTGCGGTAGGGTCGGTCGATATTATTCCGGATTCATTATATACTCCGAGGATGAAACGGTAGCGAAGAAGTTCGGTACCTCCGCTGACATCGGCGCTGATATGTGCGTTTGTAGCAAAGTCGTTGGTCACAAGGTCAAGCCAGTCGGTCGACGGAAAAAGGTCGGGATCGACGCCGTCACGTGTGTTTTTGATCTGAGTCGCAGAGAACTGCTCTCCCATTCCTGAAAGCGCAGCAGCTGCATTGATCACTTCCATATGCTTTGCTCCGTCAACAAAGTCCGCGATTCTTACAGGAGTGGTGACTCCATAGTCGGCCTTGATGTTGACCTTTGCCTTGCCTACGGATCCTCGTTTGGTCTTGATGAGGATGGCACCATTGGCTCCACGTACACCGTAAATGGCGGTCGCAGATGCGTCCTTGAGCACTGAGAACGACTCTATCTCCTCAGGTGAGAGCTGGTCGAGCGAACGCTCGACGCCGTCGACGATCACGAGAGGGTTGGAGCTCGCTCCGAATGTGTTGATTCCGCGGATCCAGAAGTCGGAAGCATCGTAGCCGGGCTCACCGGAACGCTGCACTCCGATCACACCGGCAATCTGTCCGGCAAGAGCATTTGAAATATTTGCCGTCTGGTTGGTGGCAAGAGCATCCGGCGCTATCGAAGCGATGGCACCGATGACGCTTTCCTTCTTCTGCGTACCGAATCCGACGAGCACGGCTTCTTCCAGAACGGTATCAGTCTTCATCCGGATGAGCAGCTCTGTGCGCCCGTCAAGGACCACCTTCTCGTCCTGATATCCTATTCCTGTCACGGTAAGGACATCTCCTTCAGGAACAGTAATATAGAAAAGACCGTCTTCATTGGTGATGGTTCCGTTGGATCCGTCAGATGATATGACTGCGATGCCGATGATCGGCACGCCGGCTTCATCTATGATCTTTCCCGAAACCTTTACATTGCCGGGGCCATCCGCAGCCGTAGCGGCAAATGTACCGGCAAATGTCAATATCGCAGCTGCGAAAGCAGCCAGATAATGTCTGATAGTCATAGGGTTGGTTATTTAGTTTCTTTATAATCAGGGTTTTCCACTCTGAATGTCTGTTTATCGACTCCCACACCTGTCACAGTGAGTGACTTCCAGTGCGACGGAAGTCGTGTCGGAAGCTGGACTATGCCTTTATCCGTAATGTCCACTCCGGCAAATCCGAAGATGACGCTCTGCAGGATACCTCCAAGTCCCGTTGCAAAGGACACGCGGGAATTGTTTGCATTCTCAGAAAGGACTCCGAAAGGAGGCCTGAGCTTGTCTGTATAGCTCTTCTTGAACACCTTGAACGCTGTTTCCGGATCGCCGAGACGGGCATGCAGCACTGCGATTATCGCGTTGCTCATGGCCGGGCCGTTAGGATCGATCCTGTCGAAATAGTAGTTGATGTCACGAAGAGTCTGCTGCGGATCTGTCACTACGCCAAGAGGATATGCAAGCATGTTCACGTCGGTCTGCTTGATAAGCTGTCCTTCATAACCGGTATATTCCATGGTGACGCCGTCAGCATCGTATGTGAACACGAGATTGTCGGAAATCTCCATCCATCGAGGGTCCACAGGGTTGCCAAGAACCATGGCAGCCTTTGTCACATCGCGCAGGACGCGCTTGGCAGCACCGTTGGTGAACGCATTGTCATCGACATTCTCGGCATATTCGTCCGCTCCGACCACGTTGATGATGGAGTAGCTTCCGTCGTCGTTCTTATGTACACGGCTTACCCAGAAATCAGCGACGGCCTTGAGCACAGGCCATGCTGTCTCCTCGAGCCATTCCACGTCTCCTGTCACGCAGTAGTACTGCCACATTGCAATGCCCACATCTGCTGTGATATGGTGCTCATATGTACCTGTCAGGGCCCATACAGGGGTACATTCCTCGCCTGAAGTGTCGGCCTCCCAAGGGTACTGCGCACCCTTGTAGCCATGGTTCAGCGCATTCTGACGGGCCTGCGGAAGGCAATTCGCGCGATAGTCCATGAGCGAGCGTCCGGCCTCCGGATTCATGACCAGGATCGGCGGATACATCCATAGTTCCGTATCCCAGAAATAGTGACCGTTATATCCTTCGCTTGACGAAAGCCCCATAGGAGCTATGCCCACAGGGCAGTTGTCGCGGGTTATCGAATAAAGCTGATAGAGGGCATGACGGATGTCGAGCTGACTTTCAGGATCTCCTTCAATGATGACATCTCCCTGCCACAGTTCTTCCCAGGCAACATAGTGCTGGCTGAGCAGATAATCTATGCTGGACTTGTATGCAAAAGTGGCGAAGCGCTTGGATTCATTTACAGGGTCCTTGAAGTCCTGGGTCGAGCATACTGCTCCGACAAGTGCAAAGCGATAGGTCTCCCCTTTCTTCAATCGTACCGAGAACCACATTCCGTCGCGTCCCTTGGCATTGATCCTGCGCACCTGAGGTTCCTCTCCGTCGAACATGAACATGGACGACGAGCTCACGCGGTGCATCTTCGTACGGGTCGCGGCATTCAGCTGGTAGACCAGCTGCGCGCCCTCGCCGAAGCTCGCCTGCGGGTCGCTCATCTCCTCCGGAAGCCCGTAGACGTTCTCCACTTTGAGGGTGATGTCCTTTTCCGGAGTCACCTCGACCAACGACATCGCGTTATACGGCAGATGTCTCAACGCCATCACTGTATAGCGGAACGACGCCTTGTCCTTGAGCGTGACATTGGTGGTCAGCTGGGCCTTGCGCATGTCGAAGACCTGGCTCCATCCAGAGAAATCCTTGTCCTCTACCTTCTTGCCGTCCACAGTCAGCTCCATGTTCAGGAAGACAGGACCGCGAGCCACGCGGCTCACTCCGTTCCAGCCTTCCTTGTCGAAGACACCGGCGAGAACTATCTCGCGGGCGGCGAACGGCCTGTCGTCGGTCACGACGCCAAGGCGGCCGTTCGCCATGGTCGCGCCGTTATAGTCCCTGCGGGACGTCGCTTCCATAACCCAGCCATCCTGAGCCATTGCCGGAACGGCAAGGCTCAGGATGGCGAGGATTGACATGATTTTCCTCATATGGGATTACATAAGGTTCTGAGCAGTAACGTCTTCTGCAGTAACCACGATACCCTGTGGGTTGGTCACGTCGAATGTGAAGCGGATAACGACACCTTCCTCCGGATACTTGATGGCATTAGGGTCGGTAGGGCTCATACCCTGCTGGAAGTTTCCGTTGCCGACAAGGACATTCGAATAGATGTTTGTAAGACCGTTAAGGTTGGTCTTTGTCATGTCGTACTGAGTACCATAGATGTCACCCCAGTTGAGCTTGGTGCAGAAGAACTTGTACTGGGCCATGTTGTATACGCGGAGCGTGATCTGATACTTATAGTCATCGATCTTGGCCATGCAGTAGCCGTCAAATGTCTCCCAGTCCGACCACGCGCGTCCATCACGGACATTGCGCTGATCAGGCTTTCCGAAGTTGTAGTTTCCGAGGCACCAGATCGCCTCGTTTACTGTAATGTTGCCGGAATCATCCCATCCGAATGTTGCAAGATCTCCGTTTGCAGAAAGCCTCTCCGTGCGAAGCGAGCCCCAGTCTGCCTGGTTGGTGAGCCTGTACTTGCCACCCTCTGCGCGGAATGTATATGTTCCGTCACCGTTGTTGTCGAAGAAGTCAACGTCAATCCAGAGATCGCCTGCTCCCTTGAAGCCAACAAGCTGGCCCTTCTTGAAATCAACCTCTATTGTTCCGGGATATGCAGGGTCTGTTGTTGCAGGAACCTCAACCCACATGGCCTCAAGCGGATATTTCACTGCAAATGAAACGACATCGAATGAGATTGTTCCCTGAGGGACAGCCTCACTATAGCTGTAGAGATCCATGTCAGCTGAGTTGCCGAACTCTACATTGTCCACACTGCTTCCGCCGAAGACATACTTTGCTCCGGCTGCATCCACAGCCTCGAAGTGACCGGAAAGTGATGCAGGGAGTGCTCCCGTATATGACCATTTGTTCTCCTCGAGCGGAGAAGCTGCATCTGACTTGAAGAGTTCAAACTTGTCAGCGCCTGCAACAAACTCCACTTTCTCGAACTCAGGATGTGCAAGGCTGATCTTGACAGTCTTTTCAGCACGGTCGCTCTTGCCTGTAGCCACGAACATCACGTCATACTCACCGTCAGCGATGTTCTTGGTGTATGGAATCTGAAGTCCTCCGTTGATTGCGTCAGGAGAATACGAAGACACTTCGCTGATCCTGATTGTCTCGCTTGCGAGCTGCTTGCCATCCTTGATGAGGGCAGCTGTCACGCTGGTCACGTCTGCCGTTGCCGGAACTCCGACAACGAATGCCACGTTCTCACCGAATACTGCACTCTCAGCAATAGTGCTGTTGAGGATCTCGAGTTTTGCGGCCTCCGGAGTCTTTTCGCATGATGCTGCGAAAGCGACACATGCCGCAGCAAGAAGATAATTGATTATTCTTTTCATAGCAATAATATGTGATTACTTTATATCTGCGAAAGCCCATAGCTTTCGGCTACGGGCTTTCTTATTATAAATCTTATCGGTTAGAGGTTTGGATTCAAGGTCTTCCACTCTGATACCGGCGGAATGATGCCGAGGTTGATGATCTCGTCACGCATAACCTGGAGGTGTGCGTATGATGCATCAAGAGCAGCGATCTCCTCTGGAGTACCTGTCACCTCACCGAAGTGAACGCCAGTTGCGTCGATGACTGTAGGCATTGCCATGAGAACGTTCTGATACTTCTCTGTGTTCACATAGCATCCTGCTGGCCAGTGGAACTCAGCACCGCCCATTGCAGCCTGAATCATGAGAACTGACTGATAAGCAGGGCTCTGGAATGACGAGCGTCCACGGAGCTTGATGATGTTCGAGCCGCCCTGGATGGTAGCGTGCTTGATCTCAGCCCACTTGTCCTCAGGAATGTTGAACTCTGCGAGAGGCTTGCCGTCAACAGTGATCTTTGATGCGAACACTGCCATTGCCTCACCATGACCGCCATAAGTGCGTGCGTTCTCTACCTTGTACTGAGGTACGCCGAGCTCCTTAGCGATTGCTGACTGGAGACGAGTTGAGTCGAGAGCAGCGAGTGAAGTAAGCTGGCTTGGCTTGAGACCTGAACGGATGAGAGCTGTGAGAGCTGTCACGTCAGCAGGGTTGAAGATAACAACCACGTGGTTTACGTCAGGGCAATACTTCTTGATGTTGTCACCGAATTCTGCAGCGATCTGGCAGTTGCCCTTGAGGAGGTCCTCACGTGTCATGCCCTCCTTACGAGGAGCACCGCCTGAAGAGATGATATACTTTGCACCTGTGAAGGCTACTTCAGGATCAGTTGTCCATGTGATGTTTGCACCCTCGAATGCGCAATGGTAAAGTTCCTCTGCAACACCGTTTACGCCTGGTCCATAAATGTCATAAAGGCAGATGTTTGGAGTGAGGCCGAGCATGAGAGCTGTCTGAGCCATGTTTGATCCGATAGCGCCACCGGCACCTACGATCACGAGCTTGTCGTTAGTCAAAAAATTCATAATATTTTAATTTGTTAGCATTATTTTCAAAACTTGGCAAATATAGTAAATAATACGGTATTACGGTTTAAATTCGTTATTTTAAAGATATAATTTTCAGATATCAAAACATTTAGTATCTTTGCGGCTGAATTTTAAGAAGATAAGACAAGTGGAACCTCCCAGTCCTATATTAAAAGAACAGAAAATCTCTACGGATCAGATGTCTGACGATCCGTTGTCCGACAATTTATATATGGTTATGGGCAGCACTTCTGACGAAGGTCAGGAGGGCGGATTTTGCGTGTGTGCATGGTCTGCACGCACCGGTCTTTCATATATAGGCACTCCGAATTCCACCATTTCATAAACTTTTATGGCACTTTATTTAAGAAAGAAACTGGACAACAAGGCAGAAATCGCCGTATGGCAGATTACGGAAACCGAAGAGGAACTGATGAACCTTACTTCAGTCCCTACGGACGAAATGGAAGAAATCTCTCTTTTCCGCAGCGAAAGTCAGAGAAAGCAGAAATTTGCGGTAAGGGCTCTCATCAACGAGATCTTCGAGGAAAAGATGTATCTGAACCACCACGACAACGGTCAGCCATACCTTGAGAACTGCGCTACAAACATCAGCATCACCCACACCGACAAATATGTGGCAGTGATCATCCATGACGAAGAAGAAGTGGGAATCGACGTGGAGTCGCTTGACAGGGATTTCTCCGTAGTGGAGAAAAAGGCTCTTTCCGAAGATGAGATCGACGATCTTGAGAAGGACAAGAGAAACGAGCAGCTCGCCATCTACTGGTGCGCAAAGGAAGCCATCTTCAAGAGAATGTCCCAGAACCGCGTTGTCTATGCCGAGCAGATCGAAGTGGAAAAATTCAACGTCCGCAAGGAAGGCGAACTTGAAGCGACCTTCATTCACAAGGATGAGCACGAGGAAGATTTCGAACTTGAATACATGATCTTCGACCGTCATGTCCTCGTATGGCTTGTAGGATAAGGGATTTAACATCCTTGTTATAATCAATTTAGAAATATTTTAATTTATATACTCCTTGAATTACCTGTTAATCAGCAAATTAACAGGTAATTTTATTTTTTGTTAATATCTTTTCTCAGTGCATTTCCGCGATTGAAATGATAATTGGATTATATTTGTCACCCGGGTCATCAGAACCCCGGACCACATAAAAATTCATTCTTTTATATAACAGCGTTTTTCACGTTCCGTCAAAGGGGCGTGGAGCAGAATTGACAACTTATGGTAAAGCATGTAGTAAAGCGCGACGGCAGGGTCGTGATTTTTGACAACAGGAAGATCGTGGATGCCATCCTGAAGGCAATGGGAGTAACAGAAGAAGGCGAGGACATAGTTCTTGCTGCCGAGATTGCGGCGACCATCTCAAAGATCAACATCGACAACATGAGCGTGGAGGATATCCAGGATCAGGTCGAGAATGAGCTTATGAACAGCCCGCGTAAGGAAGTTGCCAAGAAATACATCGCATACCGCAACCAGCGCAACCTGGCCCGCAAGGCAAAGTCACGCGAGATCTTCCAGGAGATCATCGACGCCCAGGCAACAGAAATCACCCGCGAGAATGCGAACATGAACGCAGACACTCCTGCCGGAATGATGATGAAGTTCGCATCCGAGTCAACAAAATCATATGTTGACGAATGCATGCTTTCGGATGAAGTCAAGGAAGCTGTAAAGAAGAATTACATCCATGTCCATGACAAGGACTACTACCCTACCAAGAGCCTTACATGTATCCAGCACCCTCTGGACAAGATCCTTGAGGACGGATTCTTTGCCGGTCATGGTGAGTCACGTCCTGCAAAAAGAATAGAGACAGCCAGCATCCTCGGATGTATCTCCATGGAAACAGTACAGAACGAGATGCACGGAGGTCAGGCAATCCCTGCATTCGACTTCTATATGGCTCCGTTTGTAAGACGTACCTTCCAGGAAGAGCTCGACAAGATCGGCGAGATCAACGGAGAAGACTATTCAAGACTTTATAACGTAGCCATCGATGATTATCTGAAGCGCCACCTCGTAGGCATCCAGGGTGATGACCGTGTGATCCAGCATGCTATCAACATGACCGTGAGCCGCGTACATCAGTCAATGGAGGCATTCGTGCACAACATGAACTCGATCCACTCACGTGGAGGAAACCAGGTGGTATTCAGTTCGATAAACTATGGTACCGACACATCTGCAGAAGGCCGCTGCGTGATCCGCGAGCTGCTCAACACCACATACGAAGGCGTGGGCAACGGCTCTACCGCGATCTTCCCTATCCAGATATGGAAGAAGAAGAGAGGCGTGAGCTACCTTCCGGAGGACCGCAACTACGACCTCTACAAATTTGCATGCAAGGTGTCGGCACGCCGTTTCTTCCCTAACTTCGTGAACCTCGACGCACCGTTCAACCACCACGAGCTCTGGACTCCGGACGACCCTAAGAGATACCAGTACGAGGTGGCCACCATGGGTTGCCGTACCCGCGTGTTCGAGAACCGCTTCGGCCCTAAGACCTCAATCGGCCGTGGAAACCTCTCGTTCACAACCATCAACATCGTGAAGCTGGCTCTCGAGTGCATGAAGATCGAGAATCAGGAGGACAGGATCCATGAATTCTTCCAGAAGCTCGACTGGGCACTGGAGATTGCAGCAAAACAGCTCAACGAAAGGTTCAACTTCCAGAAGACCGCCCTGAAGAAGCAGTTCCCGCTGCTGATGGGCGCCCTCTGGCTGGACAGCGAGAAGCTTAACGACAACGACACCATCGAACCTGTGATTAACCACGGAACTCTCGGAATCGGATTCATCGGTCTTGCAGAGACACTCATTGCGCTTGTCGGCAAGCACCACGGCGAATCAGCAGAGGCACAGGAACTCGGACTCCGCATCGTGACATTCATGAGAAGCAAGGTGAACGAATTCTGCGAGACATACAAGCACAACTACAGTGTGCTTGCAACGCCGGCAGAAGGACTTGCAGGACGTTTTACCCGCGCGGACAAGAAGAAGTTCGGAATAATCCCGGGCATCACCGACAAGGACTACTACACCAACTCCAACCATGTTCCGGTCTACTACAAGTGTACACCTAAGCACAAGGCGGAGATCGAAGGTCCATATCATGCACTGACAGGAGGCGGCCACATCTTCTACGTAGAGATCGACGGAGACGCGACCCACAATCCTGAGGCAATCATGAACATCGTGGACCTCATGGACAAGTACGACATCGGATACTGTTCAGTGAACCACAACAGAAACCGCTGCATGGACTGCGGATTCGAAAACGCAAAGGTAGGCTTGAAGAAATGCCCTCACTGCGGAGGCGAGAACATCGACCAGCTGCAGCGTATCACCGGATACCTTGTCGGTACGACAAGCCGCTGGAACAGCGGAAAGCTCGCAGAGCTCCGCGACCGCGTGGTACACGAGTAGTCGCATCCCCGACCTGATCGTTGTCATCCCCGACCTGATCGTCGTCATCCCCGACCTGATCGTCGTCATCCCCGACCTGATCGGGGATCTATTTATAAGGAATAACCGAGACGGTGCCGGCAACGGCATCGTCTTTTTGTTCTGTAAGATGGATGATGCGCTGATTGGAACTTCCACGGAAATGAAGTTCCGGATCGCGGAGCGCCTCAATGAACGGACCGTCAACCAAGGTGTCGATATACGGAAGTATCTGACTGAGTCTTTCATCAGCGAGAATCTCCTCGTAGGTGAATCCGGTATAGCACCAGATGTTCTTTCCCGTTTCTTCCTTTATGCGACGCGCAAGTTCGGTAAAGGCTTCGACCTGATAAAGGGGATCCCCGCCAGAGAAGGTAACATTGGAGAACTCATCTGCCTTGACGACCTCCAGCAATTCCTCGACAGTAACCTCCCTTCCACCTTGGAAATCCCAGGACTGAGGATTATGACACCCGGGACAATGATGGGCACATCCTGCGCAATAGATGGATGTGCGGAACCCTGGCCCGTCTGCCATGGTCTCTTCCAGTATATCCAGAATCCTGATCCTGTCGTGCAACATGATTACTTCTTTTTCAGCCAGTTTGCAGGATTTTGAGGAACCTTGTTCTTCCAGATTTCAAAATGTATCTGGGAAGTGCCTCCGATCTCATCCACCACACCGATCTTCTGGCCAGTAGTTACCTTATCACCTGTCTTCACCGTAAGAGATGTCAACTTGCAGTAGAATGTGAAATATGTCTTGCCATGCTGGATGAGCACGCATTGACCATATGCAGGCATCACGAATACATCCAGCACCTGACCATTGAAGACACTGGTGACAGAAGTACCCTTGTCTGCTGCGATATCTATTCCCTCGTTTTCCGGAAGTTCCAGATTCTTGAATACAGGATGGAATTGTCTGCCGAAAGATGACACAAGGGCTCCATTCACAGGCCATGGCAATTTTCCCTTATTGTTTTCAAACTCACCGGATAGTTTAGCGGCTCCCGGATCCTCTTTCTTGGATCCGGACTTGCCTTTCGCCCGTTGTGCCTCTTCGATCTTTCTCTGAATCTCCTTGTTCAGTTTCTGCACTTCCTTCTTTTTGGCGGCAATCTGAGACTCGATCTTCTTGCGGTCGTTCTTAAGCTGCTGCACAAGCCTGTCAGCTTCCTTCTCATCTGAGCGCAGGTTCTTCAATTCAGCTTCGAGAGATGCCTGAACTGCCTGTTCTTCCTTCCTCAATGCTTCCAGGCTCTCTTTCTGGAGTTCCAGATCGGATTTCCGTGCCCTTATGACATGTGCACCTTCACGGATCTTGTCCGAAATATTGCGAAAATATCCTATGCGCCTGAATGCCTGGCCTACATTGTCACTGGCAAAGACATACAGATACCAAACATTCGGATTCCTGTATTTATATGCAGTCCTCACCAGTATCTCATAATTGGCCAGCAGAGTGTCCACCTCAGATTCAAGAATGCCGATTTCGCTGTCCTTTACCATCAGGCTGTCTCCATATGCCTTTATAAGAGCCCGGCTTTCCTCAATAAGAGACTTTCTGTTTTCGATATTCTTTCTCAACATACTCAACCGCGTCGTCGCAGATGAACTCTTTGTCTTAATTTCGGCTATCTGACGGTCAAGGAGCGCAATTTCCTTTTCAAGCTTTGTCTTCTTTTCCTTCTGCCTGGCAACATCCTGCGCAGCAACCGGAAGCGTCGCCATCAAAACGACAGCGACTATCATCATCATTGCCTGTTTCATATATCCATTCATTTATTTCTTTGCCTCCTGTCGTCTGGCTTCCACTTTTTCCTTCAGCCCTGGAACATCTCCATCATCCTTCTGTAATGCAAGATTCCAATACACGAACGCCATATCATATTCTCCCAAAGAATACAGAACTTCAGCATAATGGTCCAAGATCACCGAACTTTCTCTTCCACCATGCAACAGTGCCTTCTTGAATAACGGCTTTGCTTCCTGAGGCTTTCCCTGCAGATACAGAATCCAACCGAATGTATCCAGATATGTAGCATTGTCCGGCTCCGCTTCCACAGTCTTGCGGCTCATTTCATGGGCTTTCTTGAGATTACGCTTCTCCAAAGCCAGGAAGTAGGCGTAATTATTCAGGACATATGGGTCTTCGGGATTAATCTTCAAAACCGCGTCATAGCATTTGTATGCCTTCTTTGTTTCTTCAAGGTGATAATATATATCCCCCATTGTCGACAATGTGCTGGCATACTTCTGTTCATCCTCTCCAAGATTATCCAGAATGGTCTTGCAGCATTCCAAAGCATTGTTGTAATCACCCAGATTATAATATCCTATGCATGCCATTTCCGGAAACAACGTCTCGTAGGGGAAGCGCTCGAAAGCTGCAAGACCTTCAGCTGAAAGTTCCTTCCATTTTTCCGCCACCCACAGGAACCTGAGAAATGTCACGGTAGCCTCTATATCATCCTCATTCTCACGGGCATTCTGCTGAAACTGGAGTTGAGCCTCATCAAACCTTTGCGTATAGGTATAGTATAGACCTTTCAGACTGTAGACACAGCTCTCTTTGGGATAAAGATCCGTCAGAATCTCCATAGCCACATCCAGCTGAGGTGAGAATGAGGCCAGAAAATTAGATTCACAATTATCCAGCAAGGTCTCCAGATACCCGGTCTTGGCTATTGCATCGGCCCCATCCGTTTTCAGATATATGTACAGATTCTGAAAATATTCATCATAGCGGAAAGTTATACGATATACCTCTGCCTTACCTAACAGAGCCGGAGCAAATGAGGAGTCCAGATCAAGAGCCTCCTCATAATAGTTCAAAGCTGTCGAGTCCTTGTATTCCTGCATTTCATTATCTGCAAGCAGACATAGAATAGTCGGAGAGGAATACTGGTTGTTGTATTTAGTGAGAGATTGCAGTGCTCTCTCCTTATTTCCGGACAGGTATGCTATCCTGTACTGATATATTGTCAGCGCTTCCGACATGCCGAATTCATTCTCTATCTCTTCAGATGTCAGGAGGGCCTTCTCATAATCACCGTTTTGAAGATATATGTCAGCCATTTCATAATAAAGCTGACTCTTCTTAGGAAAATCATTCATCAGGTTCTCATACAGATCGATTGCAAGATCCATCTGATCCGTATGGGAATATAGAGTAGCAAGTCTGTATCGATACCAATAATTTTCAGGATCCAGGCTTATGGCATTCCTCAGACACTCTTGAGCAAATTCGGCATCATTCTCCATAACGGATATCATCGCCTGATAATACCACGCAGCATCATAACCGTCATCTGCAAGAAGCACCTCAGTCAAGATTGCTCTGGCTTCTTCAAATTCATTTTCATTATACTTTTGGACAGCAACCAATATCTTGTTTTCAATTTCAATATCCTTATGAACCTGAGAATACAACTCCATTGAAAATAAGACAAGGACCAAAAATATCGATGCTATATATCTTTTCATACCATATATATTCTTAAAACATACAAAAATAATATTCAAATTCGGGAAAAATGCAGAACTTTGGAAAAAATATGTAGAAGATGCAACATAATAGGCCCCTTTTGCATCTTCTACCACGCATGAAATGACAAAACGTATCGGGACCTGACAACTGTTAAGTGGCAGAACTTTTTAATTTACAGCTGATTGAATCGTGCATAAAAGGAGATCGGGCAGCTCAGAAGGTCCTATATGACCGTCTGGCTCCCCGTATGTTTCCGGTATGCATAAGATACATTGGCGACAGAGTTCTGGCAGAAGATATACTTCAGGATGGATTTGTGACTTTGTTCAGCAAACTGAAGGATTATAAGGGAGACGGGGCCTTTGAAGGGTGGGCCAGAAGGATATTTGTCACAACTGCATTAATGAGTCTGAGGAAGAAGGATGCACTCAAGATGAGTGAAGAACTGGATATGGCGCGAGGGATGAAGGCTGAGACGGTATCACAGACACAGAATCTGGGCTACAAGGAACTGATGGAACTGGTGATGTCGCTCCCCCCTGGATTCAGAACGGTCTTCAACATGTATTCGATTGAAGGCTACTCCCATAAGGAGATTGCAGAAATGCTGGGAATCAGCGAAACCACATCAAGAACACAGTTGAGCAGGGCAAGGACCTGGCTTCAGAACAAGATTAAGGAAAGGGAAAATGTTTGACGACAACAACATAGACAAAATGATGAAATCCATTCTGGAGAATGGACAGGAAGAAGTTCCTGCCCATATCTGGGAGGGAGTTTCTGCAGGTCTTGACAAGGTTGCAAGACGCAAGGCTGTCGTCATCTGGTGGCGACGTGCTGCTATAGGGACAGCTGCTGCAGCAGTCATGGTTTTTGGAATCCTCTTCTTCAGGAGCGGCGACCGGACTGCAATTATTCCTCCTGATGATAATATTATTGCAGTGGTGGAAAAGCCTGTATCTGCTGATACGGCTGACACATATGAAGTCACACCTCCGGAAAAAGTGCTTATTGCAGAAGCAGTCGTTCCAAAGACTCCTAAAACAGAGTATTACAGACCGTCAAGCATTGTCCAGGCACAGGAAATAGAGATTTCCGATTACACCGGAACTACTCCTGAAGAGACAGGTCATCCGGCGGAGGCAGAGAGTACAGAACCTGCCATGAAGAAGACCGAAGATACTGATACGAAAACATCTGACACCCCGACTGAAACCATACCGGACGAATCGTATTGGGCAGAGGAAGAGCCTGCACGCAAGCAGAAAGTATCACTCATTCTTTCCGGACTCACCGGTACAAACAGCGAGCAGACTAAAGGAAGGGCAAGCATCATGAAGCGCCCGTCACTCGCATCCGGACCAGCTGTGACCGGAATTACTGAGACAAGTACAAACTCCACCTACGGGATACCGGTATCTGCAGGAATAGGAGTCAAAATAGGTCTGTCGGACCGTTGGGCAATCGGAGCAGGAGTAAACTACAGCTACCTTTCAAGAAAGTTCTACGGCACGTATACAGTGGCAGAAGATGGAGTGGAAATAAGTTCCACATCGTCAGACATCAAAAACACGCAGCATTTTGTAGGTATTCCGATCAACGTCTACTGCAACATCATCGGCAACAGACATGTCAATCTATATGCATATGCAGGAGGAACAGTAGAGAAATGTATTTCCAACAGATATGATGTCCTCAGCACCAGTCTCGTACATAAAGAAGTGCCGAAGGGAGTCCAACTGTCTGCAAATGCCGGCATAGGTGTTGAATTCCTTCTCGGAAAGCATCTTGGGCTTTATATCGATCCTAGTCTGAGATATTATTTCGACAACGGGCAGCCAAAGAGCATCAGGACGACACAGCCTCTTAATCTGGGATTCGAGATGGGATTGAGAGTACGGTTATAAAGAATGAAGGCAGGTCTAACCCCTGCCTTCAATTATATTGCGTGCCAGAGTGTTGGCACAGATGAATTTTCTCAATTCGGAACATTCGGTATGGAGTATCGTGTGCTTGTCGCCCTGCCACAGCAATGATCCCTTGTACATGAATGCTATCTTGTCACCGATCTCAAGTATCGAGTTCATATCATGTGTATTCACGACCGTGGTCATGTGGAACTCCTGGGTAAGGTTGCTGATGAGTTCATCAATCAATATCGATGTATACGGATCAAGACCCGAGTTCGGCTCATCACAGAACAGATATGAAGGATTCAATGCAATGGCTCTTGCTATACCTACTCTCTTCTGCATTCCACCACTGAGTTCATTAGGGTACTTCTTGTCCGAACCTATTACGTTCACCTTCTCAAGGCAATACTGGGCTCTTTCCTTTCTTTCCGCATAATTCCACTTTGTGAAGAACTCCATAGGGAACATCACATTCTCAAGCACAGTGGCAAAGTCAAACAATGCACTTCCCTGAAACAGAATACCGATATCCTTTCTCAACATCCTCTTTTCCTTATAGGACATCGATGACAGTTTCCTGTCACCATATGATATGTCTCCACTATCCGGTTCAAGCAGGCCGATCAGATTCTTCAGCAGCACGGTCTTGCCAGAACCGCTGGGTCCGATTATCATGTTGCATTTGCCAGGCTCATATTCGACATTGATGTCCTTCAGCACAGGGACACCATCAAAGCCTTTATATAGATTTTCTACCTTTATCATATTATTCCTTTAATAAAGCATAAGCTGGGTTAAAACCAGGTCAGCGAGCAGAATCAGGATACTTGTGGTAACGATTGCTCTCGTACTTGACTTTCCTACTCCAAGTGAACCGCCTTTTGCATAATAACCGTTATATGCGGCTATAGATGATATCATAAAGCAGAAGATGGACATCTTGAAACAGCTGTAAAAGATATAGAAACCGTTGTAGAATGCCTTGATACCTGTAATGTAAGAGGCTGTCGGTATGATCTGCGTGAACTCCACAGTGAGATATCCTCCGACCAGTCCCAATGCAAGGCTTAACAGCATCAGCAGAGGGCTAAGCAATGTCGATGCAACCACTTTCGGCAGCACCAGGAATCCTGCGGAATTGACACCCATCATATCCATTGCATCAATCTGCTCTGTAATGCGCATACTTCCTATTTCGGATGCGATATTTGATCCCATCTTTCCGGCAAGGATAAGAGCGATCATCGTCGAACAGAACTCAAGTATGAGACTCTCCCTTACCATATAACCGACGTACATCTTGTCAATGAGGGGGTTCTCAAGGTTAGATGCTGTCTGAATGACAAGGACACCTCCAATAAAAACTGATATCACCCCTACCAGAAGGATCGATGAAATGATCAGTTTATCCGATTCGTTTATGAACTGCCGCCAGAAGATTCTCCACTTATCCGGCTTCTTGAAGACCATCCTCAAGAACAGGATATAGCTTCCAACGGCCTCAAACATTTTTTTTAACATGTTTAAAATAAATTTTTATCCTACAAATTTATCACATTTTTCTTTTTCTTTAACAGATTGTCGTCTTATATTCCAAGATTTGGGCAGAGTTTATGTTTCATATAATTGACAAAAATTATGCTCATCAACATTCATTGCGCCAAATGTATTGGAATAGAAGCTGTTACAGTGACAGTGGAAGTAAACATCTCTTCGGGTCTGGGAATCCATCTGGTAGGACTTGCAGATGCTGCAGTAAAGGAAAGTCTGCTACGGACCATCACAGCACTTCAATCCATGGGATTCCGTATCCCAGGCAAGAAAATCGTGATCAATCTGGCTCCGGCAGATATGCACAAGAAGGGCAGCGGTTATGACATTCCCATTGCTTTAGGAATAATAGCCGCATCCGGACAACGAGAACTGCCTTTGTTGGAAAAGTATATCGTGATGGGAGAACTGGGGCTGGACGGGAGCGTACGTAGCATCCCGGGAGCCCTTCCGATTGTAGAACTTGCGGAAAGAATGTCATTGAAAGGATGTATCCTTCCCTTATCATCCGCGCTCGAAGCAATCGAATACAGTTCACTTGAAGTGTATGGAGTTGAATCGTTGGAAGATGTGCTTCGCATCCTTTCCGGGATGGAAGAATGTCAGGATCTGCTTGTCAGGAACAGAGTAAGGGATGGCATGTCGGAGCCTTCTGAAATGAACGATGGCGGCGTGATGGATTTTTCTGAGATCATCGGTCAGGATGCAGCCAAACGCGGTCTTGAGATTGCTGCCGCAGGCGGACATAACGCGATTCTCATCGGTAGTCCCGGAAGCGGAAAGAGTTCGCTGGCAAAGGCTATGGCCGGCATCCTGCCGAAAATGAGTCTGCAGGAGTCCATCCAGACCAGCAAGGTGTATTCTGTGGCCGGGAAGAGCAATCCGTCCGGAGGGCTGATGAAGCAAAGGCCATTCAGGTCACCCCATTACAGCGCATCGATGGCAGCCTTGATTGGAGGAGGCTCGGACAACATCATGCCGGGTGAAATCTCGCTGGCACACAACGGCATCCTTTTCGCCGACGAGTTCTGTGAGATGCCGAAGAAGGTGATGGAGGCTCTCCGTGGGCCCCTTGAAGACAGGAAAGTTACAATTTCAAGGCTCAAGGCAAAGATCGAGTACCCTGCCGACTTCATGCTCATAGCTGCAACCAATCCATGTCCATGCGGATATTATGGTGAAGGAGACAGGTGCACATGCACCCCGTCCAAGCGTCTGGCCTACATCTCCAAACTGTCAGGACCTCTGATGGACAGGATCGACATACAACTGGTAGTCTCCAGGGTGGACGCCAGACGGCTGGTAAACAGAAAGCCGGCAGAACCGAGTTCCGTGGTTGCAGAGCGGGTCCTCAAGGCACGCCTGAAGCAGAAGGAGAGGTTTGCCGAGGAAGGCATATTCTGCAACTCGTCAATGAATAACAGGCAGGTCGAGAAATATTGCCCCCTGTCACCAGAATGCCGCATCCTTCTTGAACGCATCATTGAAAACATGGGACTTTCAGCCCGCGCATGTTCACGCATCATCAAACTGGCCCGCACGATCGCCGACCTGGCAGAAATGCCGGACATCCTTCCGGAACACCTGTCCGAAGCCGCATCATACCGCTTCCTCGACCGGCAGAACATCTTTTAATGGGTAGTGTGACACGAAAATCAACGATTTATGTCACACTACCCCGGGAAACAGGCTGATTTGACCATAAAACAGCAGTAGTGTTACATGAAATGGGCATTTTCGTGTCACACACTACTTTGAAACCAAACTGACACATAGAATTCAGCAGCCGACTGTCATCCTGAGCATCAGCGAAGGATCTTTCAAATATAAAAGAAACAACATATGAAGAAGACTTATCATTTATGTCTCTCTGCTGGCGAAGAAGTGATGTTCCGCGACACGGAGGATTACTACAGAGGATTCAACTGTTTTGCACTCGGCCTGTTCAAGACAGACACAACAGGACTAGCAGAGTCAATTATGGCAACCCACATGCATCAGATTGTACAGACAGAACATCCTTGCGACTTCATGCATTGCTTACGCCAATCATACAGTGCATATTTCAATCAAAAGTATCATAGAAAAGGAAGACTGGGAGAAGACGCCCACTTTACTATGGAAGTTGTCGGATACCACCATTTGCTTGCCGCTCTGAGCTATGTACTGAGAAATGCCCTGCATCACGGAGTCGTCCCGATACCATATGCCTATCCGCACTGTTCCGTGAATGCCATATTCCGTAAGGAGATGGGAAAGTTCCATGACGAAAAGGTCATACCGGGCAATAAATACTATAAACATATAGGCAGACGCGCTGAATATCCTGACAGTTACAAGATGAACGAGAACGGGGTCTTTCTGCGTGAGAGCGTACTTGATATCCCTCAGGTTGAGAACCTTTTCGTAACCCCGCGTGCATTCAACTATTATATGACCCGAAGATCTTCCGAGGAATGGGAAAGAGAACAGGCCAAAGACGGAAACGGATTGGTCCCTATAAATCTGGCATCAATCGAAGACGGGGTGCTGATTCACAAGCAGGAACAGATGCTTGTTTATGAAAACGGAAAGGCAGACTACAGGAGGATAACGGATATCGATCTGTGTACTGAACTGGACGCCCTTGCCCGCGACAGATACGGCAGGCATTCTGTATATCAGATGACATTGAAGGAAAAGGAAGAGGTTGCGGAACATCTGTACAGGATACGTCACGTAAGTGAATCACAGATCCGCCGCTGTCTTGTGCTGCCGAAGCGGTAATTTCCCATGTCGATGAGACGTGGTCGTATCACGTAAGATAGCTGGAGAATGTGTGAAGAACTGGGATATGTGATAAAACAGGAATTTGCTTATCTTTGCGGCATGAAACACGAAATCATCATAAACGGAATCGAGGATCTCGAAAGGGCGGCGGCCGAATTCCTCGAAAAGATAGGAGACAACACGCTGGTGGCATTCTTTGCGCCGATGGGATCGGGAAAGACCACTTTTACGACCGCTATCTGCAAGGTGCTGGGCGTGACCGATCCGGTAGGATCACCGACATTCGCAATTGTTAACGAATACATGCGCTCCGACGGAGATCCGATGTACCATTTCGATTTCTATCGCATCAACAAGCTTCAGGAGGCCATTGAAATCGGACTCTACGACTATCTCGACAGCGGTTGCCTGTGTATCATGGAGTGGCCGGAAAACATTGAGGAGCTTCTTCCGGAAGAGACCTTGAAGGTAAGCATCACTGTCAATCCGGACCAGTCAAGGACCGTATCCTGGGAAGATTAATTCACATATATATGAGATATGAAGCCGCTTAATCTGAGCGGCTTTATTTCTCCGTCCACCCATACGGCCGCATCCGCCCCATCCTTGGAAGTCAACCCCACATACAATATTCCATCCATCACCGCCATTGACTTTCCACCCATTGACACATAGCCGTCAGGCATCTCCAGCTTTTCACCGAAACGGTATATGATTCCTTTTCCGGATGATTCAGGAGGATTCAGCACACAACAGAAGTCGTCACCGCCTGTGCATATGGACGCAATTGTATAGCCTTCCGGAAAAGTCTCTTTTTCATCAGAACTACGCCATAATGTGCTATACAGCAACCGGCCTTTCTTTATCAAGATCAGTTCCACACCAGGCCTGGTCTGGCCTCCGGCAAACCTGCAGCTGATCATACGATAAGCATCAGGCACATCAATAACATTCATAACCGGACCTTCTACAAGCACAGGAGCTGAAACTCCGGTTAAAGAGGCTATGTAGCAGACCCTATCGTTATACATACGGGCGTCCCATACCTTACGCACATCCTCGCGGACTGCAATCTGAGACACGTCCCCTGCACAGTAACAATAATATCGTTCAACCGACGCATTATCAGCCCCGAATTGCTCGGAGAAAGTGAATGCAAAGTCTTCACCGCACTGTTGCAGCCCGGAAAACAGATGTCCGGACTCCCTCGACAACAGGATCTCGCCATTCTTCCTGTAAGTAAAGCCGTTACCGCCCCTGTCCTGGCCCAAAGTATAGACATCATCATCCTTGACCACCATATCCAGTATCATCTCCCTGCCGGGATATCTGAACAGCTGTTCACCATTACGTTTTATGACAGTTTCTTCACCGGTGGAATAATCAGTGTAAAGAGAGCTGCCTATCATCCGGTACATGTCAGGATCGGCACTCACCTCATATTCGTCACCGACCGGCACCTTCATCACCGGGATACCATTTGCAAAGACCACCAGGGAACACCTCACGTTCCCCACCTCCACATCCGAGTTCCAATCATATCCATCGGGATAGTCTACCCCTACGGCATACCATGTTTTTTGGGCAGTTTCGGGACCGCCTCCACTTCCAGGGACGGGGAAAAGTCCAGGTCTTACCCAGATATCATCACCACTCCCATCAATACCGATCTGTTCCAATCCACATGACACCGTAGCCATCATCATCCCCGTCAGCAATATCAATCCTTTTCCTCTCATCTTTTTTTGCTTCAAAGGAAGGCATAAGAAAAGAAACGGCGAAATCCGCTCGTCACAGATAACGCCGTTTGGTCACATTTTTCTTTTTCTTTAAATTTTTTCTCTTTTTTAACATTTTAAGAAAAAGAAAAAATTATAAAAATCGTAAATTTCTAAAGTCAGTCCGCCACATTTTTACCGCTTATAATCAACAATATAATAATTTAGCCGAAGCTTTATCCATAATATAAAATTTACATATTTGTAAATTAAACATTAATCACTAAATTTGCATCGGCTATGGAAATAATCTTTGCCAAAGAATACCTGAAAGAACTGCAACTTACAGGAAAGACATCCGACAGGAGGTACCGGTTTCAACCAGACATAGTAAAAAGGTATCGAAAGACTATTGACCGCCTTGCCGGTGCAAGACGAATAGAAGATTTATTCCATATTGCATCATTAGGGTATGAGAAATTGAGTGGAGATAAGAAAGGGTTGTCTTCTGAGATGACTACGTTTCCATATGTAATATCATAGAATTGTCCAACCACTATAAATAAAAATATTATGGTAGAGATTGAAGGGGTTGATCCTCAAATGATATTGAACAATCTGAAGCCAAACTACGTGACCCACCCGGGTGAGGTCATCATGGACGAAATAGAATATCTGCAGATCCGTCAGAAGGATTTTGCTGAGCGTATCGGCGTATCTGCGTCGCTGGTCAATCAGATTCTGAAGGGGAAACGGCCTGTGAATACGGAGTTTGCCATGCTGACGGAAGCAGCAATAGGAATTCCAGCAGACCTGCTGCTGAGGATGCAGGCAAGGTATGATAAATGGAAAACCGAGCAGAAGCCCGGTTTTATGGAAAAATTGAAGAGTATTCAGAAGTTTGCCGCCGCCCTATAAACTTTTAGGGTAGATGGCAAAAAGTGCCGAGCCGGAGCCTGACATGCTTGCGTAGACCGCCCCACTGTCATAAAGAGAGCGTTTGATGGCTGCCAGTTCAGGATATTTAGCAAAGACTGTCTCCTCGAAGTCGTTTACCAGTATTCCATCCCACTGATCGATCGGTCTTGTCAGGGCTTCCCTCAACGGAACTTCAGGAAGATGCGGCCTGATGCCGCTGTAAGCATCTTTTGTGGATACAGCGATTCCTGCAGGTGTTATGACCTGGAGGTCGAAAGATCCTTCGCTGCGCTCAGGATGACAGGAAGGGAACTCAGGATGACAGGAAGGGAGCTCAGGATGACAGGAAGGGAACTCAGGATGACAGGAAGGGAGCTCAGGATTACAGTGAGGTTCAGGATTACAGGAGAACGGCAGAGGACATGGAAGTTCCGAGAGGATCTCGCCTCTTCCTTCTCCGATCATCGGGCGGTTGTATATAAAGAAGGCACAGTCGCTGCCAAGGCTCGAAGCATAGTCAGCAAGCTGCTGCTCGGACAGTCCCAGACTACAAAGTTCATTGAGCATCTTCAGTGCAAAAGCTGCATCTGCAGATCCTCCGCCAAGACCGGCACCGACCGGGGAAGTCTTCTCAAGGAATATCTTGACAGGAGGGAGATCGAAGTCGGCGGCCAGTATCCCATATGCCTTTGCAGTCAGATCCTTGAGAGGATCCCAATCCACACCCTCCTCACGTGCGATGGTTATCATCAGCTTTCCGTCTTCAGATATGGCCTGAACAAGTTTCGGTGCAACTGACTCCTCTGTCTCAACTCCGAACACCCCCTCGGGCTTGGCACTGCCCTGAGAAGCCGGAACAGAAGATCCATATCTGCTGAAAAGTGAGGCAGATGTGCGACTGTAATCGTCACCGACAACAATTTCCAGCGTATCGCTTATGGCGAAATACGGCACAAAAAGAGTCTCCAGATCATGAAAGCCGTCCTCCCTCTTACGCAGGACATTCAGACCCAGATTTATCTTGACATTAGGATTGGTTATCATATGATTGTCATTTCGAGCTTGTCAGGAAATCTACTTCACAAGCTTTCTGATTGCATCCTCAAAACGCACAGCAAGCTGTTCACGTTCAGACTCTTCCTGAATGATTTCCAGCACCGGCGCTATGAATGAGATCATCTGGAGGACCTTTGCGTCCTCAAGGGATATTCCGCGCGAGCGCATGTAAAACTGCTCCTCCTCATTGAGACGGCCGATAGTCGCGCCATGCGAGCACTTCACATCATCAGCATATATCTCCAGCTGCGGCTTCGTATCCACCTTGGCTCCGTCTGTAAGCAGAATATTATGGTTTTCCTGATATGCCTCAGTCCTCTGCGCATCCTGCGCAACGATGATCTTGCCATAGAAGTCCACACGCGACGTTCCGCCGGCAATTCCCTTGAAAAGCTGGCGCGAATTGCAATGAGGCAGATCATGGTACATGTCCACAGCTATCTTCACCTTCTCCTCGCCACCACAGACATAAGCACCATAAACATTAGCCTCGGCACCCTCGCCAGACAGACGTACATCCAGCTTGACATCGCAGCTCACGCCAGGCATGACGAGCAGGACCATATCGGTCCTCTGTCCCGCCTGGACATCGATACTACGCAAGAGCTGTCCGTCCTTCACGATTATCACTTCCGTCATACGCAGATCTCCTACAGATTATCGTAACCCTTCGCCTCAATCTCAGCGACAAGCTCCTTGCCGGCAGTCTTGACGATACGCCCATCCTTCAGCACATGCACCACATCAGGCACGATGTAGTCCAGAAGCCTCTGATAGTGCGTGATCACGATCGCCGCCTTTTCAGGAGTATGAAGGGCATTCACACCGTTGGCAACGATGCGGAGTGCATCCACGTCAAGTCCGCTGTCGGTCTCGTCAAGGATCGCCAATGTCGGATCCAGCATAGCCATCTGGAAAATCTCATTACGCTTCTTCTCGCCACCCGAGAATCCCACATTCACTTCACGCTTGGCAAACTCCGGCTTCATCTGCACGAAAGCCATCTTCTCACGCATCAGCTTCAGGAAATCTCCCGCCTTGAGAGGCTCGAGACCCTTGCCGGCACGATGCGCATTCACCGCAGTCTTCATGAAGTTTGTGATCGTCACTCCCGGGATCTCCACCGGATACTGGAATGACAGGAAGATGCCCGCCCACGCACGCTCCTCAGGAGACATGGCCAGAAGGTCCTGTCCGAGGAACTCTATGGTTCCGGCAGTCACGGTGAACTGCGGCTTGCCTGCAAGCACCGCGGAAAGCGTACTCTTTCCGGCGCCGTTCGGACCCATCACCGCATGAATCTCACCCTTGCGGATGACAAGATCTAAACCCTTGAGGATCTCCTTGTCCTCAACCGAAGCCCTCAGGCCCTCAATCTTCAATAATATATCGTTTGCCATATGCAATTATTTTTTCATAAAACAGCCATTTTACAGTGGCTAGCAATTCATTAATTCACAATGACTTATAAGTATCTGCGTGCTCCCCTTTGACGGCACGCGCTTTCAGGATATAGCTGATTGTCAGTAACTTACGCGCCAGTCTCCTTTCTATACAATTTATACCACGTGAACAGTGACCATATGCCGTTGATCAGGTATAGGCAGCTGACTATCGGCATGAATACCAGTCCTGCCTTCAGGTAGAGAGTCAGGTTGGCTATGTTAACAAACAGCCACGCTATCCAGCAGTCCCACTTCTTCAATGCAGAAAGGGTCTGGGCAGTAAGTATCAGCATCATGACCGCTCCATCCAGATAAGGAAGAGGATCCGGCCTTACATCTCCGACGAACCAATGAGTGCCCATCATGCTCATCACCCATCCCCAGACTGCTGCCAAAACTGCCAGAATCACAACGACGGCACCTCTTTGAGGCCAAGTCAGCATTGACACTTTCAAGTCGCCGGATTCCGTTTCCTCGTCTATCTTCGGATGGCTCCAACGATACTGCCCCAATATGTTTATACCTAATGAGAGCGGCTGCAGAATCAGGTTTGCATACAGGTTCTTCTGCCAGAACACGAAAAACAGCAATGCAGTATAAAGATATCCTACATAGAAATTATACTTGCTGTTTCTGCCGGCCAGAAAGACTGTAGTCAGACCGAACACCGCCGACAGCAGATCTATCAGCAGTACAGGCTTTCCGCCCATCTCAAACAATATGGTGTTCCAAAATTCCATTTACATTTCTTTTTTTTACAGATCCTTCGCTGGCGCTCAGGATGACAAGGGGCGCTCAGGATGACAAGGGGCATTAACCGACAGAGCCCTCCAGGCTTACCTGCAGCAGCTTCTGCGCCTCCACTGCGAACTCCATCGGGAGTTTCGCCAGCACCTCTCGTGCATATCCGTTGACAATAAGCCCCACAGCCTCTTCCGGACCTATACCCCTCTGGTTGCAGTAGAACAGCTGGTCCTCACTGATCTTCGAAGTCGTCGCCTCGTGCTCCACAACAGCAGTCTTGTTTGCATTCTCAATATATGGGAACGTATGCGCTCCGCACTTGTCGCCTATCAGCAGACTGTCGCACTGCGAATAGTTGCGGGCGTTGTCAGCTCCCGGCAGCATCTTCACCAGACCGCGGTAGCTGTTCTGGCTCCGACCTGCCGAAATACCCTTGCTGATGATCCTGCTTCGGGTATTCCTGCCTATATGTATCATCTTCGTTCCGGTGTCCGCCTGCTGGAAGTTGTTTGTCACAGCAACAGAATAGAACTCCGACGAAGAATTGTCTCCCTTGAGGATGGTCGACGGATATTTCCATGTGATCGCAGAGCCTGTCTCCACCTGGGTCCATGACAGATGGCTTCCCGAACCCTTGCATATGCCCCTCTTGGTCACAAAGTTATAGATGCCTCCGCGTCCCTCCTTGTCACCGGGATACCAATTCTGTACTGTCGAATACTTGACCTCCGCATCCTTCTCCACTATGATCTCAACCACTGCTGCATGAAGCTGGTTCTCGTCACGCATAGGCGCCGTGCATCCTTCCATATAGCTCACATATGAGCCCTCGTCCGCAACGATCAGAGTCCTCTCGAACTGACCTGTACCTGCCGCATTGATGCGGAAGTAGCTTGACAGCTCCATAGGGCAGCGCACGCCCTTAGGAATATATACGAAAGAGCCGTCGCTGAACACCGCAGAGTTCAACGCCGCATAGAAATTGTCACCCACAGGCACCACTGAAGCGAGGTATCTGCGGACAAGGTCCGGATGCTCGCGGACCGCCTCCGAGAACGAACAGAAGATGATGCCCTTCTCGGCGAGAGCCGCACGGAAAGTGGTCGTCACCGACACCGAGTCAAACACTGCGTCGACAGCAACGCCGGCAAGGGCCGCCCTCTCGTGGAGCGGAATTCCGAGCTTGTCGAAAGTCTTCTCCAGCTCCGGATCGATCTCCTTCGGACGGTCTTCGTCCCTCTTCGGAGCCGCATAGTAGATGATGTCCTGAAAGTCTATCTCAGGAATGTCCAGATGCGCCCATGTCGGCAGAGGCATCTTCTGCCAGCGGCGGAATGCCTCGAGACGGAACTCTAGCATCCACTCCGGCTCGTCCTTCTTTGCCGAAATCAGGCGTATTATATCTTCATTGAGACCCTTGGGAATGAACTCCTGCTCCACATCGGTCACGAAGCCGTGCTCGTATTCCTTGTCTGCAATGCCTTCCAATATTTCTTTGTCTTTACTCATATTCTTCGTATAGATCCCTCGACTACGCTCGGGATGACAGTAAATTCGGTCACTCGGGATGACAGTAAATTCAGTCGCTCGGGATGACAGTAAAACTGCTATCTCCACAAAGTACGGACCGACAATGGCCCTAATTTGCAAAGATAGCAGTTTTTTAGAATATAGGCAGGTCTATAATTTCCTTGAAGGACTTTTCAGCATGAAAAATACCGGAAAAGTAAATGTCATGTTGACCTTTTCTCCATACTGGACCGCAGGAGTCCATTTTGGAGACTGCAGAACAACACGAACAGCTTCTGCGGCCATGGCGTGAGTGGTGGTTTCCAGAACCTCCACATCACCCAGATTGCCTTCCTTGTCGATAGTGAATTTCATCAGCACCCTGCCTTCAACACCATCATACTTATCCTGCGGCGGATATACCAGACGCTGATTGACCCATAATGAAAAAGCCTTGGTACCTTCTCCTCCAAATGAAGCCTTATGGTCATTGCGGCACAGATATTCAAAGTCAGCCTGCATCTTCTCCCAGCACGCGACTTGATCCGGAGTCAGCACAATATCTTCCATGACCGGGATGAACCCTCTGAGCTTCTTAGGAACCCTGTCATACTCTGTACGAGGAGCGTCCCTGTCAATCTTACCCTCCTTTCTCGTCCTGATCTTCACAGGGCCTTTATGAATCCACAAGGTGTCAGGCCCGTCCTTATCACCCCACAGCCACATGCTCGCGGACTTGTTCCCGTCATGATAGAACATCTTTCCGTAGCCATGCCTCTTGCCATCAAGAAACTCGCCCTGATATACGTCTCCGGCACGGGTGTACTGATGTCCGTAACCAAATGCCTTGCCTTCGCTGAAAGTTCCTACCGTGATATATTTCTCAGAATAGCGCGCTCCCCGGCCTTCAGGCCACTGGCCTTCGTAGCGCCAGCCGTCACCTATGACGACAGTATCGCGCACCTCCTGGGCCGAAAGGATGTACGAAAGGGATAGAAGAATAATTGTCAATGTCCGTTTCATATCATCTGAATTAAAGGGCAAACACTACCGGGACGGTCAGGCGGACGTTTTTCTTTTCTCCGTTCTGCTCACCCGGAGTCCATTTAGGTGATTTTTCCACTGCTTTGACTGCCGCCTCGTTGAGGACCGGATCGGAGCCGAAGATTGCGTGCGCCTGCGACACAGTACCGTCCTTGAGGACTATGAACTCCACAATGACAGTCCTGGATTCTCTGCCTGCCCTGTCTGAAACCGGATAGCTTATCTGCGAATTTACCCAAAGAGCAAAGTCATCAATATCGCCACCTTGGAATTTAGGCATCACCAGTCCAGCCTTTCTCACAATCATCAGATTGCGCTCCTCCCAAGCATTCTCCAACTCATTGAGAAATGTTTCCTGCCTTCTATTGAATATTGTTGGAGGATAGGCCGGTTTCGCCGGTGCATCAGCAGGTATAACTCCTCCTAGCTTGGAACTGTATGGATGAACGGTTTCTTTCAATTTTCCACGGGTGAAGTTGCCCACAAAAAAATTACCATCTGACCTGAACACAGTATCGCGTCCATGATAGCGGCCGTTTTTATAATCCCCTGCTACCACGACCCCATTATCCCTATAGATGCGACCTTTCCCTGTTTCCTTGCCTCGTTTAAAATCACCCCAATAAACTTCGCCATTAGGCTTATAACAGACACATTTCCCATGAGGTTTTCCTTTATGGAAAGGGCCCATGACAAGTCCCTGATCATAAGAATACAGCACGCCGTAACCTTGCGGCCATTCACCTTCAAAGCGATACCTCTCTCTGGAAATGACCTTATAGGTGTAATCTTGAGCGGAGAGCGATATTGACGACATTATCATGACCATCAATATCATAAGTGTTCGCGTAATTTTCATAATCTTAAGATTTAGTCTGCTAAATATAGTAAAAAAATCAGGGTAATCCGCACCGGACGCCCTGATTTTTTCCTGATTTTTCCGACTTGAACTCCACCAAATCGCAAGTATTCATTAATGAATAGCTACCGTCAGCATTGCCATCACGATGGAAACCATACTCATGAGCTTGATGAGGATATTAAGCGACGGTCCCGATGTATCCTTGAACGGGTCACCTACTGTGTCGCCGGTCACTGTCGCCTTGTGAGCCTCAGAGTTCTTTCCGCCGAGGTGACCTTCCTCAACATACTTCTTGGCATTATCCCATGCTCCACCAGAGTTGGACATGAATACAGCAAGGACGAAACCCGAACCGAGACCTCCGATAAGAAGACCCATCACACCTGCCGGACCGAGAAGAAGACCGACAATTATAGGCACGATGATGGCGATCAGAGACGGCAGAAGCATCTCACGCTGAGCACCCTTTGTTGAAATCTCGACGCAACGCGCATAATCCGGTGTAGCCTCACGGGTGAGGATGCCCTTGATCTCACGGAACTGACGGCGCACCTCAGTCACCATGCTCTGAGCTGCACGACCTACGGCATTCATTGTAAGTCCGCAGAAAAGGAATGACATCATTGCGCCGATGAACACACCGACAAGAACCATAGGGTTCATAAGATCCATGTTATATCCCTTTACCACATCCAGTATGGTAGCATTGGAAGGATCGAAACCTATCTGCTCAACGGTCTTCACGCCGGACTCTACCAGATGGCTCAGACCGATCTTTATCTCCTCGATATAAGATGCAAGGAGCGCAAGGCCTGTGAGCGCTGCAGAACCGATGGCAAAGCCCTTTCCGGTCGCTGCAGTAGTATTTCCAAGAGCATCGAGAACATCAGTGCGCTGACGCACCTCCGGCTCAAGCTCACTCATCTGAGCATTACCTCCTGCATTGTCGGCGATAGGACCGTATGCATCGGTAGCAAGAGTGATACCGAGGGTAGACAGCATTCCGACAGCTGCGATGCCTATACCATATAGGCCTGTCGAAAGAGAAGCAGCAGACATATCAGTAAGACATGAAAGTTCGCATCCGTTAGCACACAGATATGCAAGCAGAATTGCCACAGCAATCGTAATCACAGGAATTGCAGTGGAAAGCATACCGAGACCTACACCCGAGATTATCACGGTAGCTGGTCCGGTCTCTGCTGACTCTGCGAGTTTTTGAGTTGGTCTGTATGAATGAGATGTATAATATTCTGTTGCCTGACCGATGATCACACCGGCAGCAAGACCAACGACCACAGAGAGTGAGAATCCCCACCAGTTCTCCATTCCAAGAAGATACATGATGCCGAATGTAGCTACTGCGATAAGAATCGAGCTGAGGTTGGTTCCACGCCCGAGTGACTTAAGGAGATCATTCATTCCTGCACCTTCCTTAGTGCGGACAACATAGATTCCGATGATGGAAAGAACTACACCGACAGCTGCAATGATCATAGGCGCCAGAATAGCCTTCATCTGGAGATCAGGACTGGCAGTAAAAGCCGCGGCTCCAAGAGCCATCGTCGCCAGAATCGATCCGCAGTAAGACTCATACAGGTCGGCTCCCATACCAGCCACGTCTCCGACGTTATCACCTACATTGTCAGCGATTGTTGCAGGGTTACGAGGGTCATCCTCCGGGATTCCTGCCTCGACCTTGCCCACAAGATCGGCGCCGACATCGGCCGCCTTCGTATATATACCTCCTCCCACACGGGCAAAGAGAGCCTGGGTAGAAGCGCCCATACCGAATGTAAGCATTGTTGTGGTAATGACAACCATCTTGTGAGTCACAGAAGCATCTTCAACGAATGCATTGAGAATCAGCCACCACAGAGCAATATCAAGCAGACCAAGTCCTACAACTGTGAGTCCCATTACAGCGCCGCTTCGGAAAGCAACCTTGAGACCTGAATTCAAAGATCGGCGCGCTGCGTTAGCAGTTCTTGCCGACGCATATGTAGCGGTCTTCATACCGATGAATCCAGCCAGACCGGAAAAGAGACCTCCAGTAAGGAAAGCAAAAGGCACCCATGGATTCTGCACTCCAAAATAGGCCAGGACTGCAAAAAGGACAGCAAGCACTGCAAATACAATGATCACAATCTTGTACTGCTGTTTCAGATAAGCCATTGCGCCTTCCCTTACAAACTGCGCAATCTGCTTCATCGTTGCAGTTCCTTCACTTTCCCTCATCATCTGACGGAAGAAGATGTAGGCGAACAGCAGTGCTATCACTGCCGCTGCCGGTACCAGATAGAATAGGTTATTCATATATCAGTTTTTTAGTGGTATCAGTGTTTTTTTACGTAATAGGTTCAACAAAATTATTGATTATTTTGAGATTTACAAGAGGCAAAACCTATATTTTAAGTGACTGAGTGCCACTTTTTTAAAGATTGTGATTTTCATATGGACAACCGATTGACTTTTTTATTATATTTGCAAAACTCCGAAGAATGGTTCGGCTGTCAATCAGCCATAAATAATAAAAAAATCCGCATGCCTTACATGCGGATTTCATTATTTATATCTCCATCTTCTTTCTGCCCCAGTTAAGCATCGGGAGGAGGAATGAGATGACCGCAGCTCCCAGCCAGAAGATCGACACATACGAGAAGTCGTATATCAGCTCTCCTGTGACAGGGTCAGGCGTCGCCATGCCGTCTATCAGGACACCGCTTATTATGTTCATGAGACCGGCTGCAGCATATGAAGCAAGACCTACTATGCCGAGAGCTGCTCCGGTAGCCTTTCTTGGAACAAGATCAACGGCCATCAGACCACCGACGAAGCAGATAAGCACTCCGATCGCGATACCGAAGAGGGCCATGGCGATGATGTTCACCGTCCACGAATCACCTCCATAGAAGAACAGGGCCAATGCCACCGCCTCTATGATGCCCGCGGTCAGGGCAGGCCATTTCCTGTCTCCCTTGAAAAGCCTGTCGGAAATCCATCCCGCACATACGGTTCCGAGGATACCGGCTATGGTGTTGACAGCGATAATGGTTGAAGCCTCCATAAGTTCAAAGCCCTTGGTCTTCTGAAGGAAGAACATTCCCCACTCGTTGATGGCATAGCGGCTCATATACATGAACGCGCTTGAAAGGGCCAGAATCCATACGCCGGGGTGACGGAGCACAGCCCTCTGGATGCGCTTGGTCTCCGCTGCACTGTCCGCTGACCGGGCTGCCGTCTGAGAATTTTCCGCATCGAGTTCCTCCTGCGTCTTCTCGCCGGCGAGTACCTCCACAGGTGCAAGTCCCTTGCTCTCAGGAGTGTCATGAAGCCACAACGCTATGAGAGTCACTCCTATAGCTCCTGCAATGGAGGCACCGAAGAAGCCCCACTGCCATCCTGCGACAGAAACGAGAGCCGCAACAAAGATGAAAGACAGACCCTCGCCGAAGTTATGGGATGCACTGAAGAATCCGTAGTATGTGCCTCTGATATTCAGAGGATACCATCTTGAAAGAGAGATGATCGCCGGAGGGGAGCCCATCGACTGGGACCATCCGTTGATTGTCCACATGATGGCGAACATCACGAACATAAGAGAGCTTGCGATGCCGGCTACACCGCTCCACACTCCGAGCATACCCATCACGAAGTTTGCAAATGCAGAGATGACCAGACCTGTGGCCATGAACTTCTTGATGTTGCAGTAATCTGCAAGGAAACCGTTCACGAACTTTCCCACAGCATATGTCCAATACAGACATGCGCCGATAATACCGAGCTGGGTAGCATCCAGCACGCCGGAGTCGATGATAGGCTCCTTCATCACATTAAGCGATGTGCGGCACACATAATAAAGGCTATAGCCCAAGGTGGCTGCCACAAAAGCCTGGAACCTCAGTCTCTTGTACTTCTTGTCCGCCTGACCGACAGGAAGCTTCTCGGCAGAAGGCTGGCTTACTTTATAAAATTCTGTTATTCTTTTCAGCATATCAATCCATTGGTTTTTAGAAGATACTGTTCAGTACTGAAGCAAGTCTATAACCGGCATAGAGGATCTGAGTCTCTATCAGCGGCAGAGCCTCATTGACAAAGTCCTGGGCTACATTTTCTCCCGGAGCAGACATTTCAAACTGCACTTCGCATCTGCGTGCATTGTCCTCAAGCCAATCAACCGGAGTACCCGCAACGATAGCCTTGATCTCATTTGCAGACTTTCTGTCCAGTTCCTCAGCCCACTCGCTCACGGACCATATGCGAGAAGACTGTATGGCAGTCTCATCCCATACGGTATGAATCTTAATCTCCTTGACGGGCTTGATGTATCCGCCACCGAACTTTACCTTGTAATTCTGATTCCGGCCCAGATAATAAACATGTGCAGGGCAATGCATATCACCGACAAGATGGATGAGGTACTTGATGTTGACCGCGACCGTAGAATCCGGAAGATTCTTGTAATCTTTGAGGATCTCCATAGCCTGGTTTATGCCATAGATGGCATCTCCCTCCTCTGGATACGGAGAATACTTGAGGTTCTCATCCACTCTTGCCACATGCCACTTGGTCGTGAATGCATATTCCGGAGTGTGACGGTACTCGTCCATCCACTTGGCGTAATATACGATGGAGTGGTCTCCAAGGTACTTTTCGATCACCTTCCGTGCGGAAGACTTGAGATTGTTGTCGGCAATCTTGGCTATGGTCTCATGCCCTTCTCTTCCCCAGCCGAAGGCCGAACTGCTCATGAGCAGTCCGGCCATCAATATGAGTATGAACCTTTTCATCAGTCGTGTCTCCCTACCGAACGTAGATAATCTATAAGCAGTTCCGGACGGTCGGTCTGGATCATGGTGAATCCCATATCCAGATACTGTCCGTAGACATCAGCAGGATCAGCCGCTTCGTATGCAGCATCATCGTCATTGCCGTATCCGCCGCAAAGCGATGGCCATAATGTATTCACCCATGCCTTCGAACCTGTCTCAAGAATCTTGGCGACACAATTGTCCAACTCCTCGCCCGGATACTGCCAGCACACTTCATATGCCATAGGCACCACTCCCTTTTCCTGATATTCCGCGAAAAGAGCCTGACCCTTTGGCTTGTTGATGTCGATGATAGGCATGTAAAGAAGGTTGTTCTCGTGCTTTGACATATCCTCATTCACCTTGTCGATATTGCTCTTGCCCTTCATGAGCACCTGGCCTGTGACGCCAAGCTCGTTTGCGAGCTCCACGATCTCCTTATAGTAAGGATAGGCATGGTCCACATTGACAAGAATCCTGTCCTTGCAGCAGAGGAGGGCCTCGCGAAGGGTCGGAACCTTGATGGTGTCGGTCACGACATTGTGGGCGCGTCTCATGTTGAAGGTCATCAGGGAATCATAGGTGATGTCGCTTACAAGACCCTTTCCGTTGGTCATGCGGTCGATCGTCTTGTCGTGCATCAGGACAAGGACACTATCCTTTGTCATCTTCACGTCAAGCTCCATCATATCCACACCCATACGGATCACTGACTCGATAGCCGGAATGGAATTCTCAGGATAGTTTCTCCAGTCACCTCTGTGGGAGATGACCACGACGTAATCAGAATTAGGGTCATTGATCTCTGCGAGAATCTTCTCGACCCTGTTGGCATATTGCTGCTCCTGCTTCGGAGCACACGCTGCGATCAAAAGCGCAGCAGCTAGAACAAAAAGAACATTGATTCTTTTCATAAGTCTGTTATGTGCTTGGTTAAAAAATCTATTAAAGTTAAGAAATATTTGATTACCGGTAAAATTTATCTCCAAACACGACTGCCTCGGCAATGCCTCTCAGTGCAGCTGCTTTCTTTGGATCAAGACCGCAATCCGAAGGATTTTCTCCGAAAGACTCCCCAAAGATAACGAGATAATTGACACAGGATTTGAGATAGGAACCATATGCCGTCTGATGATAACCGTCCTCCGCAAAAAGCAGTATATCCGGACGCTCAACATTGGTCATGCGGAATGCATCCCTGATCGGAGACACTTCAGCCTTGGCGGCTCTGGCCATCACCTTGATTCCTTTGCCTGCATTATGATAGAAATCCGTCACACAATCGAACCCTCCATTATTTTTACCGGCATATGCCCATGTGCACTCAAGCAGCAGGCGGCAACCCTGCGAGATTGTCCTTACCTTCTGAGCCATGGCGACAGTATTTTCAACATTTTCCGTATACTTCTTTCTGTCGCTGCCCACCTGAGCTGCTGACTGACTCTGATCCTGAAGAATGACCACATCATATCCGCCCCTTGCGATTTCGTCATCAGTGGTAGGGTAAGTCAGATGCTTACCCATTGACCAACCGCCCTTGAGGCTTGCTGAAACATCAAGATAATGCCCCTCCTTCCAGGCTATTTCCTTAAGCATCTGAGGACAAGACTGGTAGTATGTGAAGGAATTACCTATACACAGTACATTTGTGGTATCTTTTGGCGGAATCACGCCATAATCCATGACATAGGCACCAATATATGGCGAGGTGACAAACATGACCATAGCATCCGAATCAACGCCTTCAGCAGGAGGTACGACAGCACCATCAAGGGCACGGACACGCACGCTTAAAAGTCCAGCTTCAGGAGCATCATTCAGCCTGTAAGTCTGATGTATCGTAGTGTATTTATGGTCCTTTCCAAGTGCCGGACCATGGCAGACATATTGTCTTCCAGGCACCCACCTGCACCCGTCTTTCCACTCAACGACCCAATGCATGGGTGCGCCTGGGTTCGCTGACAATGTTGCATCGAAAGACACATACGTTCCCGCTTCAGCGTTTTCCGCAGGTATCTCGAACAAGAAGCAATCACCTGTTCTGAACGGACCGGCAGCAGCTCTGCCCTTCAGGACCCGATAATCGGCATGGTCATCTCCGTCAGCAGTCTCAGCCTTCATGATGCCTTGACCGCTTACCGTCGCCATTAAATAATGCTCAGTCTCCCATGTCGCCTTCATCTTTGAATTATAAGCACTGCCGAACAACCATTTGGACGAGAAGTCCTGGGCTGAAAGATCAAGGGCAGTCACCGTCCACAGGACGACGACTGCCTTGATGAATTTACTGAACATTGTCATGTTGCAATAATACTAGTTTGATGCTGTACCGAATCTAATGTTTTCTTTGGTGACATTCACTGCAGAAGCACCAACCTGACCGATGTAGTCGAAGTAGTTGTCAGCATTCACCTCGACGACGTCATATGTACCTCCGTTGTACATACCGACGGTACCTCCGCATACGCAATTCGTGATTTTAGCGGCCTTCGAGCACTGGCCGAAGAACGAACCCTTGTAAGAGTTGTTGGCCTTGTCTGAAATGACTCTTCCGTATGTCTCGACACCGTCGAGGACATTGTCATCGGAGTTGACAAGACAAAGCACACCACCCACGGCACCTGTTGTTGTAGAGATCAGGTCTCCGAAGTTTCTTGTGTCATATAACGCTGAACCGGCTCCTGTGATACATGTGATGTTACCCAGACGGGCTCCGCCTGAAGTCGCGAATGTATTCAGGTTGTCACCATAATTATCGCATCCGCGTACATGGGTGTATCTGTTACATGCTGCAACAAGACCTGAAGCACGCGCGGTTGCCGACTCGATGTCTCCGTTGTTCACGCAGTCAAGAACGGCTACGATCTGAGTGCTGTTCAGATGGTTGGTTCCGAATCCGAGAAGTCCGGCAACTTGTACCGCTGTACCACCGTTCTTCGTATTGCCACCTGCGGCTGCCACGATCTTTCCGTTGTTGACCACATTGCTGATGATGGTGCTGTCTGCCTCGGCGAACGCCATTCCCACAACCGCCATGGTCATCCTCTTGTTGTCACCTCCGTTTCCGTCGAACTTCATGGCTGCATTATTGGTGATGTTGCGGACCTTGGCATCCCACATCATTCCGGCAATCACGCCGCAATCTGTCGGTGCAGTCGCCTTTATTTCAAGCGAGCAGCTCTCGTCAATCACGAGATTTTCAACGACTGCGCCTGCACCAAGACCTCCGAAAAGGCCCCATGCACCGCCTGCTGTCGCATTCTCACACACCATCTTGAAGTTTTTGATGGCATGTCCCTGACCGTCAAAGTAACCGGTGAACATGCTTCCTGAAGTGAGGGAAAGCGCGTTGCTTGCCCAATTGAATGCAGATGCGCCGATAGGAGTCCATGAAGTTACAGAAGACATGTCAATGTCATTCAGAAGGACAATCTTTCCGTCTGCGTTCATCCAGTTGACGATGCTCTCGCCTGCGTTCACTGCTGCTGCAAAAGCAACAATATCTTCAGCGGTAGCGATACCGCCTGCATTTGCAAACGCATACATCGGTTTTGCAAGATGTCTTGCATAGAAGTTATCACCCTTCTGCACGTATGAAGTAACGCCTGTCTTATAGACATTTCTTGAATATGATCCCTCTGTTGTGGTAAAGGTTATCTTAAGTCCGCTGGCTGTAGAGAAACGGCCGACAGGGAACTTAAGGGTCATGGCCTGCTTAGGATCCGCATTCTCTGGAAGATTGAGGGTGAGGCTGTTGCCTGTTCCGTTCTCTGCAGGAGTCACTGCAAGAGTCACAGGGTCCACTGTTCCGGTGAAGCTGAGGTATCCCTCGAAATCTTCAGCAGAGGCAGGCTCGACCTTGATCGACTTCGCTGTTCCCGCAAGCTCACCCGCATCGATGCGGAGTTCGAGTACCGAGAACACATTGCTGAACACGACGCTGAGGGCGCCGTTCTGGAGGTTGTCATCCTTCGGTGTTCCCACGAGCGGTGCGCAAGATGTATTCGTCTGTGTTCCTTCCTTGAATGTGAGAGCCTTCTCAGACTCCACTTTTACAGTTCCGGCAACGTCTGTTGCAGGATAATATGCCACGAGGGACTTTGCAGGATCGTATGATGCGATACCTGCAGTACTTGTGAATGTGGTGGTCTCACCTGCCGACTCGGCAACATACTCATATGCCGCTCCGTCATATACAACGGTGATCTTGTCACCTGCCTCCCAGGTGCTGTTTCCCTCATTCATGTCAGTCTTTGTGAGATCTGCCCAGTCCGCTTTCAGGACAAGGAAGTCAGAATCTGCTGGAGAGTGCTCTGGAGCAACCTCCTTGGCGCAGCCTGCTATCACGAGCAGGCCGGCCATGATGGAAAATATTCTGTTTCTCATAACGCTGTCGATTATTCTTTGCTTCCTTCTTCATAGTCCACATCTCCGATGCTGTTGCCAGGAAGGTCTTCCTTGACATCGGACATGTCGGTCACTTCATATGGATTCTCGATTGCATACCTTGCCGCCTTGAGAGCTACCGGTGCGTTTGCATCGGTAACCGGGGTGCAGTAAGCTGAAGTGCTGGTGTTCTCCACTGCATAACGGTATGAATTGCCGTCGAGGGTAACGTTGAACTTCGGAGTGATGAGAGTCTCGAACACTGTGCAGGCTGCACCGTAGCGTGAGATTCCGTTGTCCATATGATATCCGTCACGAGTGAGGTTCATCTCATTGTCAAGCGGAGATGTACGGAGGTTCTGAAGCATTACGCCTGTAGAGATGATGCCGTCAAATGAAACATTATCCATTACATTCTTTCCGAATGCAGCAATGACATCCCACATGCCGGCCTGGTCTGTCCAGGTTATTGACGGCTGCGAACCGCTGCCGATCTTGCCCATGTTGAAGTATGCCTGAGACATGATGTAGTAGAACTTAGGCATAGCGCCTGTCTGGGTAGCCTTGGCGCTGTTGATCATACCCTGGAGGTTGGTCTGCGCAGTAGAATTCCATGTCCATGCTGCAGCATTGCCTGTATGCTCCTGGATGGTGATGATATCCCAGCTGCGGCTCTCAGCAACCTGCTTGAGAGTCTTGCCGGTAGTCTCTGTCCATGTTGTCGCACCTGGGCCGCACTCATAGCACTTGTAGTCGCTGGATGTGCTCCATCCGGCATAGTATTCAGACACGAGACGTCCGCCATAATACATATGAGTGAGCTGCACCTTGTCAAGACCTGCTGCCTTGAGAAGGCCTGGAAGATGCTCAACAGCGTCCTTGGTGAAGCTGTTTCCGATGAAGAGGATGCTGAGTTCGGCCTCACCCTCGCCGGCACCTGGCTCAGTGGTGCCGACAAGGTATGTGATGTTCTCAAGAACAGAGTCTACGCCTGCCTTGAATACGCCGAGATACTTGACCTTCTCTTCCTCAGAATAAGAATCATACACCGGAGAGCCGTTGTTGTATGTTCCGACCTTACCGCCGGCAACACAGTTCTTCCATGTATGTACGGAACCGTTATATCCCCAGAAGAGTCCGCGGTTTGCATCATCTGTGAGGATCTCGCCATAGTTCGCACAGTTCTCGAATACGGCTGTATTGGTAAGGGATGCGATACCTCCCGAACGCGCACCTGTTGTCGAGATGAGGTCACCATAGTTGATGCATCCTGTCATCGAACAGCCTGCAGTGATGTTGCAGGTGATGTTTCCAAGACGTCCGCCGCCCTGCTTAGGGAATGTGTTGAACTGGTCTCCGTGGTTGACGCAGTTGCTCAGCTGAACGTTCCTGTTGCAGGCTGCCACGATACCTGAAGTACGTGCAGTCGCAGAGGTCATGTTACCGTAGTTAGAGCAGTCTGAAATCGTAGTCATCACAGGAGCTCCGCTGAGCGCGTGAGCAAATCCCACGAGACCTGCGATATGGTATGCTGTAGCACCTGCCTGAAGGTTTACGGTGTTCTCTGCTACGATCTCACCATAGTTATGGCAGCTGTCCATCACCACGCCTTCCTTCTCGCAGTACATCTGACCTACAAGAGCCATACTCATGAACTTCTTGTCACCGGCAGTTCCCTTGAATGTCATAGGAGCATAGCTGGTCACGTCACGTATAGTTGCATCGTAGACATACCCTGCAACGACTCCGTTTGCTGTCACAGCTGATGAAGTGACCTCAAGAGAACATGAAGAATCGATGATGAAGTTCTGTACGAGAGCACCCGGAGCGAGGACTCCGAAGAGTCCGTAGTGCGCTCCGTCCTCAGCACCTGCGGCCACCATCTTCAGACCGCTGATCTTGCGTCCGTTTCCGTCGAACTTGCCGGTCCATGCATTGCCTTCGATCACTGGATCTGCAGCACCGGCAGCGCATTTTGCGTTTCCGATAGGAACCCAGTTCTCTACAGATGAAAGGTCGATGTCAGCAAGGAGGTTTACGCCACCATCCTTAGCCTGCCACTTCTCGATCGAAGCACCGGAGTTCACGGCTGCAGCGAAATCAAGCAGATCCTGCGCTGTTGCGATACCCGGAACCTCCTCTGCAGGTCCGTTGAAGATGATATTGGTGATCTTTGACGCATTGGCATCGGAATACTTTCCGATATATGTCATGTAGTTGTCGGAAGTCACGGTCTCCATCACGTAGTTTCCACCGTTGTATGTACCGATACCACCGCCGGCAACGACATTCTCAACCTTCTCGAACTTGCTGAAGTTAGCAACGAGAAGTCCCTTGTAGCTTGTCTGAGAAGCCGCAATGTCGCCGATGATGTTTCCATAGTTACCTCCGCCGGTGACTGTACATGACGCATGGTTGAGCAGACACACAAGACCACCGACCTGAGCACTTGATCCGCCTGTCATGATGGCGTCACCGTGGTTCTCGCAATCCTTTAGTGAAGTGTAGTTGGCCATGATCGCAGTGATCATACCTACTCGTGTACCGGCATTGCTGTTGGTCTGGTCACCATAGTTCTTGCAGAGCTCTACATCGGTATACTGGTTGACCGCAGAAACGATTCCAGAAGTACGAGGAACCGATGATGTCATCTCACCATAGTTCACACAATTGTAAACAAGGTTACGCGCAGAAGTGATGGTTGTGGCACCGTTAGTAATGCCGGCAATACCGGCCGCCATTACTGAAGTGGCTCCGTTCTTGGTGTTCTTGTCACCTTCGGCTGTGATTGTACCGTAGTTGACAAGGTCCTTCAGCACTGAACCGCCCTTCTCTTCATCCGCATATACGAATCCGCCGAATGCACCCATTGTGGCACGGACGTTATCCACGCCTGTTCCTCTTGCATGCATCGGAGCATAGTTCACGCAGTTCTCGATTGTCGAAGACATTACAGCTCCGGCAATCACACCTACATCCGAACCGTTTGCCGAATGGAATGAAAGTTCAGATGAATCTCCCTCAGGAGCACCGATCGTGAGGTTCTTCACTGTAGCGCCGTCAAGGATACCGAACAGACCGTATGCCGTCTGGTCTGCAGTAAGGTCAGCCACAAGCTTGAGGTTCCTGATGCTGTATCCCTTGCCGTCGAATACGCCTGTAAATGCAGCACCTTCGTATGTAGATACATGGCTGTTTCCGCCTGAAACGGATCCTGCGAACTTACCGTTTCCGATAGGGGTCCATGAAGTCACATCCTTCATGTCGATATCGTTCAGAAGGACAACAGCACCCTGAGCATCCTGCCATGCCTCAAGCGAAGCGCCTGAGTTCACAGCAGCAGCGAAATCCATGAGATCCTGAGCCGTAGCGATACCTACAGGCTTCGCTGACTCGCCCATGAAGATGATGTTGGTGATCTTCTCGGCATTTGTTGCAGAATACTTACCGATATAGTCCATGTAGTTGTCTTCGGTGATGGTCTCCATCACGTACTCACCGCCATTGTATGTACCTACACCGCCGCCGGCAACAACATTCTCAACCTTTTCGAACTTGCTGAAGTTCGCTACGAGAGTACCCTTCTGGCCTGCAGGGGAAGCAGCGATGTCGCTGATGATCCTTCCATAGTTTCCACCACCGCTGATGACGCACTCTGTATTGGAGTTAAGAAGACATACAAGACCTCCGACCTGAGCACCTGTTCCACCTGTCATGATGGCGTCACCATGATTCTCACAATCCTTCAACGATGTGCGGAAGGTCATTGTTGCTGTAATCATACCTACGCGTGTACCGGCATTGCTGTTGATCTGGTTACCGTAGTTCTTGCAGCGCTCCACGTCAGTGAACTGGTTGACTGCTGCAATGATACCAGATGTACGCGGAACCGATGAAGTCATGTCACCATAGTTTATACAGTTGACCACATAGTTGCGTACAGTTGTAATGTTAGTGGTACCGTTTGTAATACCGGCGATACCTGCTGCCATTACCGATGTCGCTCCATTCTTGGTGTTCTTGTCGCCTTCGGCCTTGATAGTACCATAGTTGACAAGGTCCTTCAGTACTGAACCGCCCTTCTCTTCATCCGCATATACAAATCCTGCGAATGCACCCATTGTGGCACGGACGTTATCAACGCCTGTTCCTCTTGCATGCATTGGAGCATAGTTCACGCAGTTCTCGATTGTCGAAGACATCACTGCTCCGGCGATAACACCTACATCCGATCCGTTTGCCGAATGGAATGAAAGTTCAGATGAATCTCCCTCAGGAGCACCGATTGTGAGGTTCTTGACAGTAGCGCCGTCAAGGATACCGAACAGACCGTATGCTGTCTGGTCCGCAGTAAGGTCAGCCACAAGCTTGAGGTTCTTGATGCTGTATCCCTGGCCATCGAATGAACCCTTAAAAGCGGCACCTTCATATGTTGAAACATGCTGGTTTCCACCTGAAACGGATCCGATGAACTTACCGTTTCCGATAGAAGTCCATGTCTTGACGTCCTTCATGTCGATGTCATTCATGAGAAGAACCTTCATGCTCTCGGCACCACTCATTGAGTTGACATCAGTCGCAAACTGAACAAGTTCGTCAGCTGTTCTGATCTCGATCTTGTCACTCTTCGCCTTTGTGAAGAAAACAGGACGAAGTACAGTATGGTCTGCGAAGTCATTTGCAAGGACGATGAGATGTCCTGACTGGAACTCTGCAGGGAAAGTGGCTGTAATTGTGTTCTTCTCTCGGTCAATCACTGCTGTAAGACCTTCGGCCTCTGCCACAGCGACCATAGCGCCCTCAGCATTGGCTCCAGTGACTCCATAAGTGATCTCCATTGGCTTTGCAACGTCTACTACCGTAGTGTTGATCAAAGCCGACAGAGTGAGGTTGAGGGCATTCTGAACAGGGAGAGTTATCACTGAACCGTTACCCTGAGTGATTACAAGGTCACCGTTCTCATTGATCTCAACTGATCTGAACACACAGCTCTCGCCGTCATTGGCCTGGATAGGGAGGCCATTTGCATCATTGATACGCTGGCCGTTGACAGTCCAATATCCCTCAGCATCTACTGAAACGACAGGAGTATATCCGCTGACAGGAACCTTCTCTCCGTTGTTCATGAGGAAAGTTGTCTTGCCGTCCACGGTCACTGTCCAATAGTAGAGGTTGTTCTCAGGGTCGAGTTCGACACCCAGAACAGGTACGTTGATCATCTGGTCCATTGTAGCAAGAACGACAGTCTTCTCCTGGTTCTTGCTGTCAAGATAGGTGATCACATATTTTCCGTCAGAGTCCTGTGTCACCGATGTGATCACGTTTCCTGACGTGATGTAGCTCATGGCTGTCAGCTGCTCATTCATCGCATCGATCCTGCCCTGAAGCTTCTCGATGCGGTCCTTGATGTCGCCAAGTTGTTCCTTGAGTTCCAGGTCATCGAACATGCAGGCGCAAGAGAGCATGCCGACAACCGCAATCATTATATATCTGAAAAATCTTTTCATAATCATAACCTTTTAGAAGTTGACTGATGGGTCGAAATACTCTGAGTTCTTGTAGATGAGAGCATTGTCCATTGTCGCCTCAGGTGCTGCTGAAGGATTATCCTTATAGGTATCCCACTCACCTACGCGGCCACCCTTTGCACAAGATGTCACCAGATGCTTGCCTGAATATCCGCAAGCCCAGCCCGGTCCGTGCTGAGGAGCACCATCAGTGTAGGAGATATTCGCCAGGATGATACCCTTGTTCACGCAACCTACAACAGATGCCTGGTTGTGTCCTACGAATCCACCTGTACGGCAGCCGATCTGTGAGAACACATTACCGTAGTTTGTACAGTACTCGATACGGAGACCTACAGTATTTGTCACTGTTCCTCCGACAAGACCTCCCATACGCTTGAGGTTATACATATCCTTAGAGCCACCGAACTGACCTACAACATCATCCTGGACGGTTCCATAGTTGTCCGAATTGCTGAGGATTGTCACAGCTGTCTCGGCTGTTGCACCACCCATTGTTCCGATGATTCCGCCGCCTCGTCCTGTAGGAGCGCTCACTTCACCGTAATTGTAGCAGTAATCCAGCTTCATCTCAACATCCTTCACGCCGACTGTGAACGCAACGACTCCGGCCACATTCATACCTGTACCGCCGTTTGCAGTGTTTGTAATGGCTCCGGTCTTCACTGTTCCGAAGTTCTTTACAGGCTCGTCCTTGCTACCTACGGTCATAGGAGCGCGGAATGTACCTGCCACACCACCGAGCATCATGAGGGTAGCATCAGGGTTGTCACCAGGCACCTCTGCGTTCTTGTCAGCAAGCACAACGCTTACATTGTTGCTGATGCCGAGAATGGTAGAAGACTCAGCGTGACCTATAAGGGCTCCGACCGCAATCACGTTAGGGTTAGAACCTACGACTGTGATCTGGTCACCTTCCGCTCCAAGAACGAGGTTCTTCACTGTAGCATCCTTCATGGCTCCGAAGAGACCATACAGATGGCTAGGAGTTTCAGTCACATTGAATACCCACTGGATGCCCTTGATAGCGAAGCCCTGTCCGTTGAATACACCAGAGAAAGGAGCCACCAGGTCATAAGCCGGTGTACCCTTAGCTGTACCTGATCCGATAGGAGTCCACTCTGTCATGCCGGTAAGGTCGATGTCGTTCAGGAGCACAACCTCGCCAGCCTCATTCTGCCAACGTGAAGTGCTTGCACCTGAATTTACAGCCTTTGCAAAGGCAACAAGGTCTGCACCGGTAGAGATACCTGGAACCACAGGTCCAGAAGGCACGATAGGAGTCTGACGGACAGCGATTTCAACTGTCACATCATACAGATTGTTTCTGAAGATGATCTTACCTTTTCTGTCTGCTCCGAGACTGCTTTCATAATAGTCTGCAACGAAAGAGTGCTTTGTTGTGATCATCTCTGCCTTGGTTGAAGGAGCAACCTTGAGCCAGTCAGCGCAGTCCTCCGAGATAGACATCTCATAAGAAATGTTATGTGACACCTCTATTTCGAATTCAGTAAGGTCACCAGGAAGCTGGATTTCAGTACCTGCACCATACTTGTTGTCCCATATTGGTTTCTGGATCTCTGCTGCACCAGCAGTAAAGAACAGCGGCTTGAGGACCACGTTCTCTCCTGCAGACACCATGATCACAGTATTTCCTTCCTCTGCACCTTCTGCAAGGGTAATGTTTATAGTCTTAGCATACTTGTCAATCTCGACTGTCACGTTATATGCTGTAAAATAGTCTACCACTGCATCGGCAGCCTGTGATCCTGTCACTGTATATGCAACTTTTGTAACAGCTGATGGATCCGGAACAGCAATCATTGCAGGAGCATCGAACTCTATGTTCAGCGCCTCATACATCCTTACGCTGAATACAGAACCGTCAACGAGAGTGAACTCTACGTATCCTGTCTCTTCATTATACCTTATGTCCTTGAAGAGAGTGTTGGAAACGTCGTTTGCAAGAACAGGGTTGCCGTCTGCACCGATGATCCTTTCACCGTTTACAGTCCAGAATCCTTCTGCGTCGATCTTTACCTCAGGCTCCACTCCGCCAACAGGCATCTTGTTGCCTTCAGCATCAAGAATCCAATCCCAGGTCTTGCCGTTATCTGCAGTCGAAGTCCAGTAAAGGACGCCTTCGAACTCAGCAGCACCGATAAGAGGAGCTGTCACGACATCACTGTCAACCGCAACAACCACGGTCTTCACATCTCCACCCTTATCCATATAGCTGATGACATAGTTTCCTGCCTCATCTGTTCCAAGATAAGATATGAAACTGCTGTTTATCAGCGCAGTAAGAGAGGACAGCTGGCTCTCAAGGTCAGCCATCTTCTGCTCATACTCAGAAAGTTCTGCCTCAACCTTTCCGATCTCCTCACGTACCAGAGTGTCGTCATAGCCGCAGGAGCTCAGAAGGAAGAATCCGGCGAGAACTGCCATTATATATGATAACTTTTTCATACTTAGATTATTAGAATGTTATTTCCTCGCACGGATATATATGTAGTTCATACAGCTGCGCTCACCCTTCGCATCTGAAGGCGTGTTTACAAGAGCACCAGCACCATCTGAATACGCCCACATCGCGGTCGAACCACCGCCATCGAAACGGGTCATATTGTATGCACCAAGCCTCTTTGCCACCTGCATCATTTCATTAGCCTTCAGACCCATCGAAGTCCAGACTCCGTCAGTAAGGTTGATCTGACGTCCGTCGACTACAACGAACCATACCTTTGTACCAGCCTGGTCTACTGCAGCAAATGTGATAGGGTCGAACTTGGTGTTGTTAGAGCTGTCGTCAGCAAGGCTTCCGGTGTTGTCCTTTCCGTTCTTGAGGAACTGGAACATTGTAGAGTTCAATGTATAGATCGGCTTGGTTACACCATCGATGGCAACATCAGCCTTGAGCTTGATTGTATCGCCAACCTTAAGGGCTGCTGCAATCTCCGCTGCATTGTCGCCGGTAAGCTGGATAGCCACCTCGTCAGCTGACGCAAGATAAGGAGCCTTGTCAAGAGCTGTCGTACGGCCATCATAGATTGCAGAAACGGTAGCCTCAGCATAGCCGTTGTTCACTGTCATGACGCCGCTGTTGTATTTAGCGACAACATAAAGAGCAGTCTTGCTCAAAGGATTTACAAGCTCAGGATGATCAGCATGAGGAACCTCCTTGTACCTTGAAGTATAGAGGTTTGCATAATAGGTCTTGTGACCGAGTCTTACGATTGTATCATTTACCGAGAAGTACTCATACTCCTTGCCTGCAATCTCCATCTTTCCGGAGAACTCCTTCTTTCCGCAGCTTGCAGTTCCGTCAGTGAACAGAGTGAATCCCCAAGCATGATTTACGAGGCTGTTGCGCACACCCTGATTGTTCACGAATACCGGCTCGCCTTCCTCGATGTGGATGCCACGGCCGAAACCGTCGTTAGAGTCGAAGAATCCAGTGTTGATGCCGGCATAAACCTCCTCTCCCTCTGTACGCTTACGCTCACAAAGCTGCGAGAGGGTCTCACGGATCTTGAAGCCGTTGTTGTTATTCTCGTTTCCGTTAGGATTAGGAACGATGTCATTTGCATAAGCTGTAGTAAGGTCGAGAGCTGTGCTTGTAAGATCGATCTCAAGGATGTGCATCTTGCGCGGCACATTCTTCCACTGATAAGAAGTGAGCTTAAGGCCTGACGCCAGTTCCTTTGTTGCTGTAACCTCAGTCTCATAATAAGAATCAGCATCCCAGTCAAGCATATTTGCCTCAGGGTCGAATCTCTTGAGATACTGATACTTGAGTGCATTATAATATGATGCGTGCGGAGCAGCCTCAGGAGTATCCTTCTGAGCGATGTCGCCTACACGACCCTTACCTGTACAATTTACGATATTATCCTTGTTTGTAGTGAAACCTGCAGCCCACGCCGCGCCATGATCGTCATGAGCGGCAAGACCGAAGATGTTTCCATTGTTCACGCAGCCGCTAAGGTTGCCTGAGTTATGGCCTACGAATCCACCTGTACGGCAGCCCACGTAAGTGATCACTGTTCCGTTGTTTGTACAATCCTCGACCGATGTTGTTCCGGATGTACCGCCCACGAGACCTCCCATACGCTTGTAACCGTATGCAGAGTCATTTCCTGCATACTGGCCGTACTTGTCGTCCTCGATTGTGCCGTTATTAGTACAGTTCTTCACTGTAGAGCCGTCAAGAGTAGCAACGATTCCGCCGCCTCGTCCTGCTGGAGCAGAAAGGTCACCGTTGTTGACACACTCTGAAACTGCCGTAGCAGCTCTTGCATAACCTACGATACCTGCAAGCTGAAGACCCTTTCCGCCGTTTCCTGTGTTGGCGAGGTCCTTTACATGGATATCAGCATTGTTTGTACATCCTGTAACAGCAAGACCTTTTACATCAGCCGCGATGCCGGCGATGCTTGCGAGCACGTCCTTTGTGTCCTCTGCCTGGAAGTCGAACGATACATTGTTTGTACAGTTCTCAATCACTGCACCTTCAACCGCTGTTGCAGCCACACCTGCCACAGCTGTTCCTGCCGCGCATTTTCCTGCGATTGTCCATACATCACCCTCTGTACCGACAGTAAGGTTTCTTACGGTTCCCTTGAGGCATCCGAAGAGGGCTGCATTCAACTGTGAAGTGACATCTGTCTTGAAAGCTATGTTCTTGACAGCAAAGCCCTGACCGTCAAATACTCCCTCAAACGGGAACTCTGCTGTTCCTACAGGGAGATATGCCTCGACTCCTGCCATATCCACGTCTGAGAGAAGAACCACTGTTCCCTCCTCGTTCATGAAACGCTTCAGAGGAGCGCCTGTATTCACTGCAAGAGCGAACTTAGCCATATCGTCAGCCGTCTTGATACCGTAATAATCAGGAACCGCTGCCTTATCCGTAACATATACAGGACGCACAAGGATGTTTCCTTCCGCATCAACAACCATGACAGCAAAGCTTCCTTCCTCAAATCCTTCAGGGAAGGTAAGGGTGATGGTCTTCTCGGCTGCATTGACAGCTGCCTCAAGACCGTTCTGACGCATTGCCTTCACTATTGTCTGGTCCGCTGCAGGACCGCCGATCACATATGAAACCACTGCAGGAGCAGCAGAACCTTCTATGTCAAGCTTGTTCATGATCTCAGTCTCACCATAGAAGAGGCTCAGATTGAATGCTTCGAAAAGAGGTACAGTCACTGTAGAACCGTCTGCTAGTGTAAGAACCGCATTGCCGGCACCGTCAGTCTCGATCTTCGAGATCACAGAAATGGTCTTTCCTTCTGCCTTGATCTTGTTTCCGTCAGCATCAAGAAGAGGATTTCCATTGACGCACCAATATCCGTCCTTATCGATGGTGAATGCCGGAGTTCGTCCTGCTACAGGTATCTTCGCCCCGTCAACATCTTTCAGGAAATCGGTCTTTCCATTAGCGGTGATGGTCCAGTAAAGGACATCGCCATCCTTCTTTGTTCCGAGAACAGGAGCAGTGTTCACATCATCCTTAGATGCGATCACGACTGTCTTTTCCTCGTTATCCGCACCCTTATAGCGCACGGTGTATCCGCCATCCTCGTTGGCAGTGATGCCGGTGATGGCTCCTCCGGTCACGACAGCTGAAAGCATGTCGACCTGTGAGGTCAGCGTCTCCAGCTGCGCCTTTATCTCGGTCAGCTGGTTGTATGACTGATCAATATCGTCCCAAAGGGCCGAGTCGTCATATTTGTTACAGCCTGACAGTACCATCAGGACTGAAACGCAAAATGCGATCATGTTATTGATTTTCATAGCCTTCCATTAATTAAAGTTAGTACTGTCAGTCCAGCCTGGATTCTGAGTCAGAGCTCCTCCTGTAAGGACTCTCTGATCTGCAGGGATAGGCCACAGATATTCTCTGTCGTTCCACCCCCAGGTCAGAGTAGACCAAGCCACCACATAGCCATAGGTTCCTTCAGAGAGAACGAAGTCAGAACCGATCTTCTTTACTGTAAGTCCGTCTGCCGGCTTGCTCTGCTGAACGGTAGAATAGATTTCAAGATCATTCTTTCCGTCACCATCCATATCATAAAGACCCTCGGCAGGGAAATAGATTCCATAATAAGGCTTGTCCTTGTTCACCATCTGCTCGCCTTCCTTCCAGCGGAGCATATCCCACTGACGGAAGCCTTCGTTCACGAGCTCGATAGTACGCTCACGACGGATCTCAAGGATGACACCCTTGTTGTCATCAGCCTTTACCTTTGGATAGCATGATGCAAGATATGGATCGACATCAGCATTTGCAGTCGCCATCTCCAATGCAGGCATCTTTGCTCTCTCACGTATCTTGTTTACCGACATGTCAAGATCTGCCTGTGTGAGCTGACCAAGTTCGGCAAGAGCCTCAGCATAGTTCAGGTAAACTTCAGCCGCACGGATAAGAGGCCAGTCCATTGTTCCCTTTGATGCACCACTATGAGCTGTTGAAGCCACGAACTTGATCGGTTCATATCCTGTAAGGGATGTCATGTCATTAGGAGTAGGTTTGGTCTCCTCCTTTATTATATAGCCTGGACAGAGGACAGTCTGTGCCATACGAGGGTCACGGTTCTTAGTCTCCTCAGTATAGAACATGGTCTCATGTCCAGGGATATCGGTGAAACGGGTTCCGTCGGCCATAAGGTAGTGGTTCATGAAACGACGGGTAAAGCCCTGGGCATCATTACGGATGTTGAACTGCACCGAGTTAGCGATATTGAGGGTCTCGAACTGATAAAGGCGTGCAAGCACGACTTCTTCTGTCTTCGCATGATCGCTGCAGAAAAGGTCACGGTAAGGTTCCTCACCTTGATTGTAAAGAATGTAGCCGCTCTCGTCAATGAAGGTCTTTGCTGCTGCTGCAGCCTGCTGGAGATATTTTTCAGCATCCGGCATTCCGTGATACTTTCTCCATGTTCCTTCAAAGAGGGCTGCACGGGACTTCATGGCAAGTGCCACCCACTTGGTCACACGGGCTGAGTTCGGATCCTTTGTTTCAGGAATCATCTCGATCGCCCTGTCAAAGTCCTCCATGACCTTATCCATCACAAAGCCTCTGTCGTCGCGCGCCTTGTTGAGGAACTCGGCGTCGGTAGACTCGAGGACCTTGTCATAATAAGGAACGTCACCGAAACGCATCACTTTCTGGAAATAGAAGTATGCGCGGAAGAAATATGCTATACCTTCATACTTTGTCCTCAATGCCTCGTCCTCACAGTTTGAGGAATTAGCAAGCATATAGTTGATCCTGCGAAGCATATCCCAGTCCCACTCGTTGTTGCCGGACATTGAGTCCGAAGCAAGACGCTGTCCCATGATAATGCTTCCCATGCTCTTGTCTACCATGTCATCCGCATTATATCTGGACACAGCATCCGGACTGTCAAGAAGACCCGCATACAAATAATTAGTCCACTGCTCGAAGTGCGCCTCTGACTTGAAGTACACCTCAGGACTTTCGGCATCCTCAGGATAGAGAGTCAGGTCGCAACCTACGGTCATTGCCGCAATGGCGGCTGCTGCCAATAATCTGAATATGTTTTTCATTTCTCTTTCCTCCTATATTAGAACTGGATGTCAATACCTACAGAGAATGTCCTTGGGTAAGCATAACCCACTCCGGCATTCGCTGTTGATGTTCCGGATGATCCCGCAAGCTCAGGATCCATCGTCTTTGTATACTTCTTGATCGGAGACCAGTAGCAGAGGTTCTCGCCTGAGAAGTATACTCTGATCTGCTCGATCTTGGCCTTGCGTGTCCATCTCTTAGGAACTGTGTATCCTACAGTCAGGTTCTTGAAACGCAGGTATGCAAGATTCTGGAGGTAACGGTCGTTGGTTGTTCCGAGAGCACCGTTTGCATACGCATTGTAACCACGGGCACGTGGGAAATATGCGTTTCTGTTGGTCTCGGTCCATACATTGTCATAGAACTCTGTGTGGATGAACGATGTAGGAGGGAATGCGTATGGTCCCCAGAAGTCATATGATGACTGTCCTGCTACAGGATACCAGTCACGGTGTCCGACTCCCTGGAAAAATGCAGATACGTCGATTCCCATCCAATTGAAACCGAAGCGGAACGAGTAGTTGTAACGAGGTCTGGTGTTACCGATGATTATCATGTCACCATGGTCATCGAGTGTTCCGGAACCCTCGGAGATCTTGCCGTCACCGTCAAGATCAGCGTACTTCACATCACCCGCACGGAGATAGTTTCCGTAAGGACCTGTACACTGGTATACTCTCTTGTTGACAGCCTCGTCATTGATAGCCGCCTGATATTCGGCAGCCTCGCGGTCTGTCTTGAAGAGTCCTTCCACGTGATATCCCCAGATGTCACCAAGCTTCTTACCTACGTAATGCTCGGAAATGAGTCCGTCAGGGTTATGATACTTTGTGATATGTGTCACATAGTCACCGACTGTTGCACCTACATTGTAGTTGAAAGGCTTGCCAAGAAGCTTGAATGAGTCATTCCATGAAACTGTGAGCTCCCATCCCTTAGTGCGGAGGTCGGCACAGTTTGCCCTTGGAGTCTTTGCACCATATACATCCGGAAGTGTAAGGGATGTGGTAAGCATGTTCTTAGTATCACGGATGTATCCGTCTACAGTAAGGTTGAAGCGTGTATCGAAGAATGAAAGGTCGAGACCGACATCATATGTAGTCACTGTCTCCCAGGTAAGTCCGTCAGAAATAGGGTCGGAGATGCTTGAGTACTTTGCATTCTCGATATAGTCAAACGTATAGTCGTTTGTCTTGTTTCCCGTGATGGTCTCGATCCATGCATAGTTGCTCACCTGCTGGTTTCCGAGGCTACCTGCCGAGAAGCGGAGCTTCATGTTGTCAACGACACCCTTTGCAGGAGCGAAGAAGTCTTCCTCAGAGATCGCCCATGCAGCTGATGCTGAAGGGAAGAATGCCCAGCGGTGGCCAGGTGCGAAGCGTGACGAACCGTCGCCGCGTGCACTGGCCTCGACGATGTATCGTCCCTTGTAGTCATAGTTGGCACGCGCAAAGAAACCGAGAGTCTTGTATGCTGTGATATCCTGAGTCACTACTGGTACGCCTGTTGCTGAGGCAAATGTGCTCAGGTCGTCATTGGTAAGATCCGAGTTGCTGACATCGAGTTCAACGGAACGGTAGGTCTCATACTGTCCTCCGGCGGTCAGCTTGAAATTATGGCCGTTCCATGAGTTGTCATATGTTCCATAGATGTTCAGGTTATGTCCTGCATAATTGCTTGTGACCTCCTGATAGCTGTTCTTCACTGAACCGGAAGTAAATGTCTCCATCTTGCCTTCTGCCCTAGAGTACTGGAACGTGTTGTTACGGTACTTGTTGAGGACATCCCTGAAACGATAGTCATAAGCGGCTGTGAGGGTAAATCCCTTGAAAGGCGTGATGTCGATCTGATTGGAAATGGTCAGATATTTCTTTGACTTCGAGTTGTTACCTGTTCCCGCTGCCATATGAGCTGCACGGCCTGCTCCCAGAGGAGAGTTCTTACCAAGCTGGTTCACATAGTGTACGAGGGTTCCGTCTGGGTTATAAGGAACGAAAGCAGAACAGATGTTTGACTGGAGTGCATGAATAGTACCTTCATAGCTGTAATATCCACCATATGTGTATGTAGATGAGTCATATGCGATATTCGCCGAGTACTTGAGCCACTTGTACATCTGTGCTGAGAACTTGGCACGGAACGAATAGTTGGTGTAGTTGTCCTGCTGAATCTTGAACATACCGTCCTGCGAGAGATAACGTCCGCTGGCATAGTATGATATCTTGTCAGATCCGCCTGAAACCGACAGATTGTGCTCCTGCTGAGGACGCACACGGTTGTAGAAATGTCCGTACCAGTCGAAGTTTCCGTAATAGTAGTACTTTCCGTCATCACCAACCTCTACCCATGGGCGGTCAGGATGCTCGGTCATATCGTTTCTGCGCTCATAAAGCTTCTGAAGTCCGCCATTTTCCTCAGTGAAACGGAAAATGTCCTTCGTACTGTCTGAAGAGTTGTTCATGAACTCGTTCACGATCATCACATGGTCATATCCTGTTCTGATGAAATCGGTCGAAGTTGTATTGGTCTGCCAACCGAAGCGTCCGTTGTACTGCACGCGCGCATTGTCGCCGCGCTTTCCGGCCTTGGTAGTGATGAGCACGACTCCGGCAGATGCTTTCGCACCATAGATGGCACAGGTAGAAGCATCCTTGAGCACAGATACCGACTCGATGTCGTTAGGGTTGATCTGGCTGAGACTGACCTCAACACCGTCCGCAAGGATCAGAGGAGATCCTGAATTGAGTGACAGATTACCACGGATGTTGATGTTGTAGCCAGACTCCGGTGAACCTGTTCCGAAGGTGATGTTCACCGAAGGATCAGCTCCCTGGAGGGCATTCGCTGCAGAAACCACAGGACGGGCGTTAAGATCCTTTCCGCTGACTGTTCCGACAGCACCTGAAAGGTTTGCTCTTTTCTGCGTACCATAACCGATGACGATAACGTCATCAAGCACGTTCTGTGAGTCATCCAGCATGATGTTGAATGGGGCAGGTTCCTTTCCGGTCATCTCGATCTCCATATCGGCGTATCCGATATAAGACACGATGACCATGGCAGGGAATTTGACACCTGTCATCTCATATTTACCGTCAAGGTCCGTAAGGAATCCCTGAGTTGTTCCTGCTACCAGGAGAGAGGCACCGATAAGAGGCTCACCGCTGGAATCGGTAACCGTTCCGCGGATTATTCTTGGAGCCGGTACCGCAGCCTTAGGCTCAGGCTGTCTTCTGGTAACAGAAATCCTGTTTCCGTCAATGACATACGAGACATTCTGACCGGCGAACACCTGGTCAAGAACCTCATTGATGGAGGCATTCCTGGCCGAAACCGTAATGCGTTTTCCAAGGTCCACCTCGTCTGCATTGAGAATGATTGAGTAGTTTTCCGACTGGTTCAGGCCTATAATCGCTTCCTGAACAGTCACGTTCTTCATCGACAGATTGATCTTCTGTGCAGACAGTGACAGAGGTGTCATGAGTCCGCAGAAGACAATCATCAGCAGCAACCGCCTTAGTCGGCCGTCTGCTCGAGTTGAATCGCTTCTCATAAGATCTGGTTATTAATTAATGTTAGTTTAGTTATAGCTTCTTACTATTTCTTGGAAATATAGATGACGTTATCCTTCCTGCGGAAATCCATCTTGTCGTCTACATTGATGCCGTCGAGAATCTGGTCGAGGGTTTCATTATTCGAGAACCATGCGAAATATCTGGTCTCTGAAAGTTCCTCATCCAGGAGAACCAGCTTGACTCCGAACAGGCGTTCAAGGTCCGATGTTATATCACTGAGGCGGAGGTTGAAGAAATGGATGGAACCGTCATCATGGAATCCTTTGTACAGATGTGGCTGAAAATCCTTCATTTCTATCTCACCGCTCTTGCGGTCATACTGGACCATCTCTCCCGGATGAAGACGTACCTGCTTTTTGCGTGTGGCCGCATCTATATCCACCTGCACCGCGCCCTCCAAAAGGATAAGCTCCACACATTCCGTGTTATCATATGCCTTGAAATTGAATGTGGTACCGAGAACCTTCACATCCACATCTCCGGACTCAATGATGAAAGGCTGTTCAGGGTTCTTCGCCACTTCGGCGAAGACTTCACCTTCGATGAATACCCTGCGCTCGTTTCCAAGGAAAACAGAAGGATATGTGACACGCGTACCGGCATTAAGATGCAGGAGCGTTCCGTCTGAAAGTAACAGTTCGTCTGTCTGACCGTACGGAACCTTTACCTCCAGCCATTCAGCCTGCTCCGGGACATGCAGCCTCTGATATCCAAAAGCGCCGAGCAACGGGAGCATCACACATGCTGCAACTCCCATAACCCAGCGACCTATTGTCCTTACTGTCTTTTCAAAACGGCTCTTTCTTTCCAGTCCGAGTCTTCTTGATACCTTCACGTATGCCGGCGAAGAAGCAGTCTTGTCCTCTGTCTCCATATCCGACATTATGGCCAGGAGAGCATCCTGCACCTGAGGGTCCTCAGAGTGCTCCACAAGCCACGCCTGCACCTGCTCCTCCTCTTGAGAAGTCAGTTGTCCGGCAAAATATTTTTTCAGAAAATCCATATACTTCAGGCATTAATAGAGTATAATACCTGATAAGAACAAGTAAACCCCTCAAATCCCGTAATCAGATATGGATTATTTTATGAAAATCCGTGTTTTTTTTACATCAATATACCAATATGAGGTTAGGAACAGAACGTTCACCTTCATGGTCGAACCTCTTGTTGTCGTACGGGTGATTGATGACACCCGTCTTCTCTGTCCAAAGCGTCGTGGATCCACCTCCGTCAAGATTGATGGCATCCGTCATTCCCAGCAGGTGACAGATGTATGCCGTCTCATAGATGGTCGCGCCGTCCGCCTGACCAGGGAACCTGCCGTCAATGACAACAAGGTAAGCATAACCCTCGTCATCAGTTCCGAATGCCGCACGAGGATGTCTCTTGTCATAGAACTGGGCAGACGAATAATGGGTGCGGATCTTCGCTCCCTGCTTCTTTTCCTGGGCCATGGCCTCCACATTGGCACCATCCGCCTTGTCCCCAGTCAGAACAGGAACCAGGATATCGCCATCGGCAATAAGCATCGGGCCAGACGCCATCGCCTCCTTCCATCCCTTGGTCTGACTGGCATACAGAGTCGTGTCTGATACCGCCTTGATCCTCACCTTCCTGCCCTTTCGGTCCTTGAAGCCCATCAGGCCATCCACACGATAAAGCTCGGTCGGATGGGTATATCCCAACTGCCTGTCCCCTTCGCGGAAATACACGGAAGGGATCCTCTGCTTCACATGGAAATAACCCCCGTTCAGGGCAAACGCCGCACCGCACTCACTGCCGATGACGCTAGTTTTATCCGCAGCTTCCGCTGGTCGGTGAACAATGTCGGTACGGAATTTCCTGACCGGATACTTCACCACACATATGCTCTGGACAGAGCTGAACATCGGCACATTGGCATACATGGCCTGGGCTCCCCTGCCCAGATCAGTAATCTCCCAATCCGCATTCAGGAATGCAAACAAGTCCCTCTTCTGAGGCTGATCCACATCAAGGCCATAGCCTTCGAGTATCTCGATGATGGCCGGTCCGATGCAGTCCAGCATCCTCGAGAAGCCTATGTCATTCGGATGAGTACCGTCAACCGTACCCACATGATCATATCCGAGGAATCCCTCCGAATCAATGAAATATATATTCTTATCCGTCTGCATCCTCCTGCGGACCACCTCCTCTGCAGCGGCCTGCTTGCCGGCTTCCCGCTCCTCATTCTTCTGATTGAAATTCCTCGTCTCCCTTCTTTCTGTCTGGAGGAAGATCAGCGGAGTCTGCGGATGGGCAGCACGGATCACATCCACAAATGCGTCGAACCTTTCGCGTATCTCTGCGGCAGAGGGGTTAGAGAAGGCATCAAATACGAAGGCATCCGCCTGAGCGTCTGCCAGGATCATGGCGAACTCCTTCTGGAGCTTGGATTTTCCGCTGAACCCGAGATTGCACACATAATATCCGTTATCGCGTCCAAAGCGCGCCGGATATGTCATTCCGGAACGGCTTGCAGAAATGCCGTGAGTGATGCTGGACCCCTTGAATATGACCTTGAACTTAAAAGGATTCTCCATGGACTCGATGCATGCATCCTCATCGATACCGATTTCCAGAGAGTCCACCCTGTCAAACATCGGAAGATAGAGAAGGCACTCCTTCATCCCTTCCGCCATATCAGCGACAATCTTCCCCTCATGGACATCGACATGACCTTCCTTTACGCTTGGAGTTCCGACACCTGCAAACACCCACTCGCCATCCTGCCTTATATAGAGGTCAAGCCCCTTCTGGCTGACTGTGGTCATGTTTGCCCTCAGTCCTGAAGCCGAAGTCACCCATCTTGCGCTTATATTCCTGCTGTCGGTCCTGAACATCACCGCAAGGCCGGTGGAGTGCTCTGCATAGCGCATGATCACCTTATCATCGATCTTATACCTGGATGTGTCTATTCTTGTGAACGGCTTGGACGTCGGGAACACCTTGCCTATGATGTTCAATCCGGAGGCATCCACATACTTACACGGCCTGTTCTGCGAGAATGCCGGAACGGCAAGCAGCAGAGAAACAGCAAGCAAAAAGAACTTTCCTTTCATCATGGTCATGATTACATTGTTTTCAGCTCATTGAATGGCGCAGGTCCTTAAGGGCCAGCTCGATATGCTTCTCGACGGTACGGACCGACAGATTGAGCTTGACCGCAATCTCCATATTGCTCATATGCTCATATCTGCTCATCATGAATATCGCCTTACGCTGAGGAGGCAGGGCTTCGATGTTGGCTCTGATGATGCTGCTGGTCTCAACGAAACTCATCCAGTCCTCGATATTAGGATTCTGGACGCATGAATCATTATGAAGACTCATCGGAATATTGCGCGCCTTTCCGGAACGCAGGAAGTTGATGGATTCATTCCTGGACAATACGCAGAGATAATTCTTTACAGACTGCCCCTGCTGAAGGGAGAACCTGTTCAGCCACAGCTTAACGAATGTATTCTGGGCGATATCTTCCGCGACTGCGGAATTCTTTACAAGACCCTTGACAAAATTAAGGACCATAGGATAATATCTGTGGAAGAGACATTCAAAAGCCTCCTTATCCACACCTTCTCGGCACAAGTCCGCAAGGAGTCTGTCATCCGAATATTTGTTATCCTGTCCCATCTGTTTCAATAAGCAAGGCAAATATAGCCATTTTTTCAACGAATATACAAACAAAAAAATCCGGAGTCCTGTACGGAATCCGGATTTATCATGTGCAGCGATATGCTGCGATGGTTGTCTGATTACTCAGCAGCTGGTGTCTCAACCTCAGCAGCTGGAGCAGCCTCAACAGCCTTCTTTGAGCTACGACGAGTAGTCTTCTTAGCTGCCTTCTTAGTTGAAGATGCAAGAGCTGCCTCGTTGAAGTCAACAAGCTCGATGAGAGCCATGTCAGCACCGTCTCCCTGACGGAAACCAGTCTTCAACACGCGTGTGTATCCTCCTGGACGGTCAGCGATCTTAGGAGCAACTGTGCGGAAAAGCTCAGTTACAGCCTCCTTGTTCTTGAGGTAGCTGAATACAACACGACGTGAGTGAGTCGAGTCGTCCTTTGACTTGGTGATGAGCGGTTCAACATAAACCTGAAGAGCCTTAGCCTTAGCTACAGTAGTCTCGATTCTCTTGTGGAGAATAAGTGAAGTAGCCATATTGGCGAGGAGAGCCTTGCGGTGTCCGCTCTTGCGACCAAGGTGATTGATTGCTTTATTGTGCCTCATATTGCTTAAACGTTCTTTTTCTTAGGTTCAATATTATACTTGGTAACATCCATTCCGAATGAAAGCTTCATCTTCTCCACAAGGAGATCGATTTCGTTGAGAGACTTCCTACCAAAGTTTCTGAACTTCATGAGCTCAGAACGTGAGTAAGAAACGAGGTCAGCGAATGTGTCGATGTCTGCAGCCTTAAGACAGTTATATGCTCTCACAGAGAGACCCATGTCTGAAAGCTTTGTGAGAAGAAGGTGCCTCATGTGGAGTGACTCCTCGTCAAGCTCCTTAGACTCTGCCTCAATAGTGCTCTCGAATGTGAGCTTCTTGTCGTCAGTAAACAGCTTGAAGTGGTAGATGAGGATGTTTGCAGCCTCCTGAAGAGCTACGTTTGGAGTGATCGAACCGTCGGTTACGATCTCCAGGTTGAGCTTCTCATAGTCGGTCTTCTGCTCTACACGCCAGTTCTCTACGGTCCAGTTCACGTTCTTGATCGGAGTGTAGATCGCATCAACAGGAATTGTTCCGATTGCAGCGTTCTCGTCCCTGTTCTCGTCAGCTGGCACGAAACCGCGGCCTTTGCCGACTGTAAGGGTCATCTCGATCTTGACTGAAGGCTCGAGAGAGCAGATGTGCAGTTCAGGGTTAAGCACCTTGAAAGAAGACAATCCTTTTGAGATATCCTCTGCGGTAAACTCCTGCTTGCCGCTGATCACGATATTTGCCACCTCTGAGTCTACAGTCTCCACCATTCTCTTGAAACGTACCTGCTTGAGGTTGAGGATGATGTCCTGCATACCCTCGATCACGCCAGGGATAGGAGCGAACTCCTGGTCTACACCTGAAACCTTGATCGATGTGATAGCAAAACCTTCCAGAGAAGACAATAAGATACGACGGAGAGCGTTACCGATGGTCTGTCCGTATCCAGGCTCGAGAGGTCTGAATTCAAAACGGCCTACGGTGTCTGTTCCTTCGAGCATTATCACCTTGTCCGGTTTCTGAAATGCTAAGATTGCCATAAAAAATTCTTATTAGGTGTTAATTATTACTTAGAGTACAACTCGACGATAAGCTGCTCGTTGATAGTCTCAGGAATCTCTGTTCTTACCGGAGTATTGAGATACTTTCCTGTAAGTGCCTTTGCATCAAACTCGATCCAAGAGAACTTGTTTGCAGAAGCAACACTGTTGGTGATTACCTCAAGGCTCTTTGAGCGCTCGCGTACTGCAACAACGTCACCTGGCTTTACAAGAGCTGAAGGGATGTTACATACAACACCGTTGAGAGTGATGTGAGCATGAGAAACGAGCTGACGTGCAGCTGCTCTTGTAGGAGCGATACCCATACGGTATACGAGGTTGTCGAGACGAGACTCGAGGAGGATGATAAGGTTCTCACCCTTCTGACCCTTCATGCGTGAAGCCTTCTCGTAAAGGTTACGGAACTGCTTCTCGAGAAGACCGTATGTATATTTTACCTTCTGCTTCTCCTTGAGCTGAGTACCATACTCAGACTTCTTCTTACGCTTGCTTGCGAGACCGTGCTGTCCTGGAGGATAGTTTCTCTTCTCGAAATCCTTGTCTGTTCCGAAGATAGGCTCGCCGAACTTACGCGCGATTTTAGTACTTGGTCCAGTATATCTTGCCATAGTAATTTCTCCTTAATTAAATGTTACAAAAATTAAACTTTACGACGACCCTTAGGACGGCAGCCATTGTGTGGCATTGGTGTAACGTCAATGATCTCTGTAACCTCGATACCTGCACCGTGGATAGTTCTGATAGCAGACTCACGTCCAGCACCAGGACCCTTTACATATGCCTTAACCTTGCGGAGACCAAGATCGTAAGCAGTCTTTGCTGCATCCTCAGCTGCTACCTGAGCTGCATACGGAGTGTTCTTCTTAGAACCTCTGAAACCGCTCTTACCTGCTGATGACCAGCTGATTACCTGACCGATATTATTGGTAAGGGTAACGATAACGTTGTTGAAGGTTGATGAAATATGAGCCTCGCCATAAGCTTCAACCTTGACAACTCTTTTCTTAGTTGATGTAGTTTTCTTTGCCATAATTCATCTCAATTATTTAGTTGCCTTCTTCTTGTTTGCAACAGTCTTCTTCTTACCCTTTCTTGTACGGGCATTGTTCTTGGTGCTCTGTCCGCGTACAGGGAGACCGATACGATGACGGATTCCTCTGTAGCAACCGATATCCATAAGACGTTTGATGTTCATCTGGATAGAAGAACGGAGCTCACCCTCGATCTTGTACTCGTTAGCGATCACGCTACGGATACCAGCGATCTGCTCGTCGTTCCACTCTCCAACCTTTGTATCGAAATCAATACCGAGCTGAGAAAGGATCTTTCTCGATGTGCTGCGGCCGATACCGAAGATATAGGTAAGACCTATCTCTCCTCTTTTGTTGTTAGGTAAATCAACACCGGCTATTCTTGCCATAATTATCTTAACTTAATTTGTTATACAACTAAAAATTATCCCTGGCGCATTTTGAGTTTAGGATTCTTCTTGCAGATCACATAGAGACGACCCTTGCGTCTTACGATCTTGCAGTCTTCGCTGCGCTTCTTGATGGATGCTTTTACTTTCATTTCCTTAAAGTTTTATTTGTATCTGAAAGAAATTCTTCCTTTTGTTAAATCATAAGGTGACATTTCCACCTTAACTCTGTCTCCTGGGAGAATCTTGATGTAGTTCATCCTCATCTTTCCGGAGATGTGGGCAATGATGACATGCCCGTTCTCAAGTTCAACTTTGAACATTGCATTAGGCAGGGTTTCTACGATAACTCCTTCCTGTTCGATTGCTGATTGTTTTGGCATCAATAATCACTTTAAAATTTAACATTATTCTCTATAAAGTCGAAGGTGGACAATAATTCAGCCTGGCCTTTTCTGACAACAACCGTAAGCTCGAAATGCGCTGATTTCCTGCGGTCCGAAGTGCATACTGCCCAACCATTTTTAGCTAAGTATACATTTCTGGCGCCTGCATTGATCATCGGTTCGATACAGATAGTCATTCCATCGGTCAGTCTTGCGCCGAAACCGTTGCGACCGTAGTTCGGTACGCCCGGAGATTCGTGCATGCTCTTTCCGATTCCGTGTCCTTCCAATTCACGGACAACAGAGAACCCGAATGATTCTGCATACGTTTGCACCGCGTGTCCAATATGTCCAGTCCTATTCCCTGCAACTGCCGCTGCGATGCCCCTGTAAAGTGATTCCTTGGTAACGTCAAGGAGCTTCTGCGTCTCAGCGTCCACCTCCCCTACAGGGAAGGTGTATGCTGAATCGCCGTTGTATCCTTTATATAACGTTCCGCAGTCCACTGACACGATGTCCCCCTCCTGGAGTACGTAATCCGACGGAAAACCGTGAACCACGACATCGTTTACAGAGATACAGAGAGCGTAGGGAAAGCCATCATAACCAAGGAAGCTAGGTATAGCTCCGTTGTCACGGATAAAGGTCTCTGCTACCCTATTCAACTCGAGAGTTGTCACACCAGGGGCAACAATCTTACCGACCTCAGCCAATGTCTTCGAGACGAGTATTCCGTTCTCGCGCATCAGCGCTATTTCTTCTTCAGTTTTTGGCCTGACCATCTTCAAAGAACTTTATTGAGATTACATTCCCGAACGTCCTTTCAGACGACCGGTCTTCATCAAACCGTCATAGTGACGCATAAGCAAATGGCTTTCAATCTGCTGGAGCGTATCAAGAACAACACCCACAAGGATCAGGAGGGATGTACCTCCATAGAAGCTTGCAAACTGAGGTTCAACACCAAGAAGCTGTGCGAATACCGGAAGGATCGCAATGAGAGCGAGGAAGATTGATCCTGGGAGAGTCACTCTTGACATGATTGAATCAAGGAACTCAGCAGTCTTTCTACCTGGCTTCACTCCTGGGATGAAACCATTGTTCTTTCTCATTTCCTCAGCCATCATCGTAGGATTGATTGTGACAGCTGTGTAGAAATATGTAAACACTATAACAAGTAATGCGAATGTGAAGTTATACCAGAATCCGGTATAACGCATAGCAGCTGCGAAATCTGTTCCCGGGAAGAGCATCGGAATCATCATGAGCGCCTGAGCGAAGATGATTGGCATGACACCGGCAGCGTTTATCTTCATAGGAATGTACTGACGTACACCACCGTACTGCTTATTGCCGATTACCCTCTTTGCATACTGTACAGGAACCTTTCTTACTGCCTGTACGATAGCAATGGCAGCAACAAAGACAAAGAACAGTACTACAAGCTCTACAATCAGAGCGATAGGACCGCCACCTGTACCGGCAAACTTCATGTCAATCTCACCGAGGAATGCCCATGGCAATCTTGCGATGATACCGATCATGATGATGAGTGAAATACCGTTTCCGATACCACGGTCAGTAATACGCTCACCAAGCCACATTACGAACATTGTACCTCCCAAAAGGAGTGCAACTGATACAAGATTGAACACAGCCGTACTCATGGCGCTGCCGTAAACAAATACTTCTGCAGGCAACTGAGTAGGAAGCGCCTTCATATACGCAAAACCCTGGATAAGGACGATTACGATAGTCAGGTACCTTGTGTACTGGTTCATCTTACGCCTTCCACTTTCGCCCTCCATCTGAAGTCTTCTGAAGTAAGGGACGAAAATACCAAGAAGCTGGATAACGATCGATGCCGAGATGTATGGCATCACACCCAGCGCAAAGATTGAAGCATTCGCGAAAGCTCCTCCTGAGAACATATTCAAAAGTCCCATAAGGCCTTCCTGAGAATTTGAAGCAAGCGCTGATCCTGCGATAGCATTAGCATCAATACCTGGAAGCACTACGAAGCTACCAAGGCGATAGACGATAAGCAACAGGAGAGTATAGCCGATTCTCTTTCTGAGCTCTTCAATCTTATAGATGTTCTTGATTGTCTGGATAAGTTTCTTCATCGTTATTAGATTGTTGTAGCTGTGCCGCCTACAGCCTCGATCTTAGCGACCGCTGACTTTGAGAAAGCATTAGCTGATACTTCCAATTTAGCTGTAAGCTCACCGTTTCCGAGAATCTTCACAAGCTGGTTTTTGTTGATGAATCCTGCCTCACGGAGTGTATCTACAGTGATTACTGTAAGATTGTGAGTCTCAGCAAGAGTCTGAAGAGTAGCTACGTTGATACCCTTGTACTCTACGCGAGTAGGATTTGTGAAACCAAACTTAGGAAGTCTTCTCTGGATAGGCATCTGACCTCCCTCGAAGCCGATCTTGCGAGAGTAACCTGAACGTGCCTGAGCACCCTTGTGACCACGTGTAGATGTTCCACCGTGACCTGAGCCCTCACCACGACCGATTCTCTTCTCACGGCCCTTTGAGCCTGCAGCAGGTGTAAGATTATGTAATTTCATCTTTCTGTCCTCCAAATTAAATTTCCTCTACAACTACGAGGTGCTGAACCTTCTCGATCATACCCTTGGTAACAGGAGTAAGTTCTACCTCAACTGTCTGATGGAGTCTGTGGATTCCGAGAGAAACGAGATTTGCGATCTGTCTCTTGGTAGCTCCATTCTTGCTCTTAACCTGAGTTATCTTAACTTTTGCCATTTCTTAGTCCTCCTTAACCTTTAAATACTCTGCTCATAGGAATACCACGGAGACCGGCAACAGTGTAAGCGTCTCTCATTTCTACAAGGGCAGCTACAGTAGCCTTCACAAGGTTGTGAGGGTTAGATGAGCCCTTTGACTTAGCGAGCACGTTGTGTACACCTACTGACTCGAATACGGCACGCATCGCACCACCCGCCTTAACTCCTGTACCAGGAGCAGCTGGCTTCATGAATACTCTTGCGCCACCGAACTTAGCCTCCTGCTCGTGTGGGATAGTCTTGTTGAGGATAGGAACCTTCACAAGGTTCTTCTTTGCATCCTCGATACCCTTTGAAATAGCAGTTGTAACCTCGTTAGCTTTTCCAAGACCATAGCCTACAACGCCGTTCTCGTCACCAACTACAACAATTGCTGCAAAGCTGAAGTGACGACCACCCTTAGTAACCTTTGTCACTCTCTGGATGGCTACCAATCTGTCCTTAAGCTCAAGGTCAGATGTCTTTACTCTTTTAACATTTGTATTTGCCATAGTCTCTTAGAAAATTAAGCCACCTTCACGGGCAGCGTCTGCCAAACTTTTAACTCTTCCATGATAGAGGTAACCACCACGGTCAAATGAGATAGTAGTGATACCTGCTGCGAGTGCGCGCTCTGCGATCGCCTTTCCGACGATAGCTGCTGCCTCGATACCAGTCTTGCCCTTGCACTCTGCTGCAAGTGCCTTGTCATTTGAAGCGGCTGCACAAAGTGTAACGCCCTTCAAGTCATCAACAACCTGTACGTAAATCTGCTTGTTGCTTCTGAAAACAACCATTCTTGGTCTTTCAGCAGTACCATTAACGACTTTGCGGATACGGTAGTGAATTCTTTTTCTTCTTTCAATCTTATTCAATGCCATAATCTAGTCCTCCTATTATTTAGCACCTGCTGACTTACCAGCCTTACGACGAAGCTGCTCGCCGACAAACTTGATACCCTTACCCTTATAAGGCTCTGGCTTACGGAGTGAGCGAACCTTTGCTGCAACCTGACCTACAAGCTGCTTGTCTGCACTCTTGAGGCAAAGTACTGGGTTCTGACCCTTCTTTACAGGCTCAGCCTCGGCCTTGACCTCTGCAGGGAGCATGATCTGAACCTCGTGTGAGAAACCGAGAGACATGATGAGGAGCTGGCCCTGAACGTCTACACGGTAACCTACACCGACAAGTTCCTGACGGATAGTATAACCTGTTGATACACCTACAACCATATTGTTGATGAGCGCACGATAGAGACCGTGAAGTGAACGGTGACGTGGCTGGTCAGTAGGACGTGTCAACTTAATCTCTGTACCCTCTATGGTGACTGTAATGTCTACGTCAACCTTCTGGCTGAGCTCACCAAGAGGTCCTTTAACCTTAACAACGTTGCCAGGAAGTACCTCAGCGGTAACTCCGGCAGGAAGGTTTACAGGCAATTTACCAATTCTTGACATTATTCGTTCTGTTTTAGATTAATATACATAACATATTACCTCACCACCTACGTTAAGGTCACGTGCCTCCTTGTCAGTGATGACACCCTTTGAAGTCGAAAGGATTGCGATACCGAGTCCGTTGAGGACGCGTGGCATGTTCTCGACGTCAGTGTATCTACGGAGACCTGGCTTAGACACACGCTCGATCTTCTTGATCGCTGCTGTCTTGGTCTGCGGGTGATACTTGAGAGCGATTTTGATTGTGTTGCAAGGGGTACCTTCAACTACCTTGTAGCTGAGGATGTAACCCTTCTCGCAAAGGATCTTTGTGAGAGCTACCTTCATCTTTGAAGAAGGAACCTCAACAACCTTCTTTCCTGCCAGATAAGCATTACGTACTCTGGTGAGGAAGTCTGCAATTGGATCAGTCATTTTTTTGTTTTGATTTTGTTGAAAACCGACGCTCGGAAGCGTCCGATATCCAATGGTTAATAATTAATATATATAGGTATTATGTTACCAGCTTGCCTTCTTTACGCCTGGGATCAGACCGTTGCTAGCCATCTCACGGAACTGGATACGGCTGATGCCGAACATACGCATATATCCCTTTGGACGTCCAGTGAGAGAACAACGATTGTGCATACGGCATGCAGCTGAGTTCTTAGGGAGCTTGTCGAGAGCAGCCCAATCACCTGCTTCCTTGAGAGCCTGTCTCTTAGCGGCGTACTTTGCAACCAACTTCGCGCGTTTTACCTCGCGGGCTTTCATTGATTCTTTTGCCATTGTGTTCTGCTTTTATTAGTTATTCTTCTTGAAAGGCAGACCGAACGCCTTGAGAAGTGCGTGAGCCTCCTCGTCGGTCTTGGCTGTTGTTACGAAAGTGATCTCCATACCGAGGATCTTGCTGATCTTGTCGATGTCGATTTCAGGGAAGATGATCTGCTCCTTGATACCGAGAGTATAGTTACCCTTTCCGTCCATCTTCTCAGAAATACCGTTGAAGTCTCTGATTCGTGGAAGAGAAACACGGATAAGTCTCTCAAGGAACTCATACATCTTGACATCACGAAGAGTAACCTTAGTTCCGATAGGCATTCCCTTACGGAGCTTGAAGTTAGAGATGTCCTTTCTTGAATGAGTGATCACTGCCTTCTGACCTGTGATGATAGAGAGCTCCTGAGCTGCTGTCTCAACAAGCTTCTTGTCACCAGTTGCATCGCCGACACCCTCATTGATGGTGATCTTCACGAGCTTAGGGCACTGCATTACTGTAGTGTAGCCGAACTCCTTCATGAGCTTTGGCACGATCTCATCCTTGTATACGTTCTTCAATGCCGGAACGTAACCCTGTGGAAGAGCTGCAACTTCTGCTGTATTATTCTTCTTTGCCATTATTTAATCTCCTCTCCAGATTTTTTAGCATAGCGTACATTCTTTCCGTTAACCTCCTTACGGCCGATTCTTGTAGCCTTACCGGTCTTAGGATCAACTACCTGAAGGTTTGAAATGTGGATGCCTGCCTCCTGTTTAACAATACCACCCTGAGGATTCTTCGGGCTTGGTTTTGAGTGCTTGGTTACGATGTTGATGCCCTCAACGATTGCGCGATCCTTTGAAGGGATTACCTCAAGCACCTTACCGGTCTTACCTTTGTCGTTACCGGCATTTACATAGACGGTGTCGCCTTTTTTGATGTGTAACTTCTTCATATTGATTGCGAATTAGAGGACCTCTGGTGCCAGTGAAACAATCTTCATGTAATTCTCGCGAAGCTCTCTTGCTACAGGGCCAAAGATACGGGTACCCTTAACCTCACCTGCATTGTTGAGAAGAACGCAAGCGTTGTCATCGAAACGGATGTATGATCCATCCGGACGACGAATCTCTTTCTTAGTGCGGACTACGACAGCCTTTGACACAGCGCCTTTCTTGGCGTCACCGCCAGGGATAGCGCTCTTTACTGCAACGACGATCTTATCGCCCACTCTTGCATAACGGCGGCGTGTACCACCCAGAACACGGATACAAAGAACCTCCTTTGCACCGCTGTTGTCTGCCACCTGTAAACGTGATTCCTGCTGTATCATTGTTACTTAACTTTTTCTACGATTTCTACTAATCTCCAGTTCTTTGTCTTGCTCAAAGGACGAGTCTCCATGATGCGAACTGTATCGCCGATGCTGCACTCGTTCTTCTCATCGTGAGCGACGAACTTTGTGGTCTTCTTTACGAACTTGCCGTACATAGGGTGCTTCTCTTTTCTTTCTACTGCAACCACGATAGACTTATCCATCTTGTTGCTGACCACAACACCTATTCTTTCCTTACGAAGATTTCTTTCCATTTTGGTCAATTTTTAGTTCTGTGACTCTTTCTCTGCAAGGATAGTCATCATACGGGCGATGTCCTTTCTTGCCTTTGCAATCTTAGATGTATCCTCTAATGGAGAGATAGTATGGTTGATCTTCATTGTGTCGAGATTAGCCTTCTCGATCTCGATGCGCTCGCGGATATCCGCAATCGACATTTCGCGTACTTCAGATGCTTTCATTTTCTTTTCCTCCATTAAATTATTCTACATAGTCTCTACGTACCACGAACTTCGTAGTTACCGGAAGCTTCTGAGCGCCAAGGCGAAGTGCCTCTCTAGCAATCTCAAGTGATACGCCCTCAACCTCAATGAGGATACGGCCTGGAGTTACAGGGCATACGAATCCCTCCGGATTACCCTTTCCTTTACCCATACGCACCTCGGCAGGTTTCTTAGTGTAAGGCTTATCAGGGAAGATTCTGATCCAGATTTTTCCCTCACGTTTCATATAACGTGAAACAGCCTGACGTGCAGCCTCGATCTGACGGCCTGTAAGCCAGCAGTTTTCCAAGGTCTTGATACCGAAAGAGCCAAATGCAAGCTGGTTTCCTCTCTGAGAGAGACCTTTCATGCGGCCTTTCTGCTGCCTTCTGAATTTTGTTTTCTTTGGTTGTAACATTTCTCTATTACTTTAATAAAATTTTCACAACGTCCCTAATTAATTGAGTATCAGCTGGTTGGGCATAGTCGTCCTCAATTAATGGGATGCAAAGGTAGCAATTTTTTCTGAATTACAAACATTTTTTACAAAATATTTCAACATTTTCGACCAAAGTTTTCGAAAGCTAAATCGCGCAATTTCACACAGTTACGAAAGGTGTTGAAATTTTTATGAGCGCATTTTCGACCGATGGAAAATCCGAGAAATTCACGTTTGGCATACGGATCTGTACCGAGGGAAAGAATTGCCATCTAATTTGCCTGGTGCGTATTCTGCTGATTCTCAGCGTATTATAGAAAGCGCGTGCTCCCTTTGGGGAGCACGCGCTTTAAGCAATATGCTGAATGTCAATACGTTAGGCGCCAGCAAACTATACATAAAAAACATTATCAGCAGACATCCGGCGAGAATTTTGCATATACGGGCAGGTTTGCTAAATTTGCAGTGACCGGGAAGGTCATATCCCTATTATGAAGAAGACTATAATAAATATTCTGACCACACTGTCTGTAATGCTCATGGTGACATTCATGTCGCCGGAAGACTGTCATGCACAGAGCGCAAAGAACAAGGAGAACTACCTGCATTATATAGTTGAAGGAAAGGACACCATTTATATAGATGAAATAAAGGCATCCAAGGTATACTCGCGTCTTCCCAAGCAAAAGGGAAAGGAATGGAGAAAATACTACAAGCTGGTACACAACTTCAGCAAGACCTATCCATATGCGCTGGCAGCAAGAAGAATCGTCCAGAGAGCTGACAAGAACATCGAGGACAACAACCTGAAGAGACTTAAACGGGACAGATATATAGACGCCGTTCAGGAAGAGCTCTTTGAAGTCTTCGAAGAGCCCCTGACAAACCTCACCATCAGTCAAGGTGCTCTGCTGATGAAACTAATAGACAGGGAGATAGGCAAATCCTCCTATATGATCATCAAGGATTACAAGAACGGTATTGCCGCACGTTTCTGGCAAGGAGTGGCAAAACTGTTCGGCTCCGATCTGAAGAAGCCGTATGATCCCGAGGGAGAAGACAAGAAAGTCGAGGAGCTTGTCCAGATTTGGGATGCCGGCGATTTCGAAGCTTTCTACTTCTCGCTATTCTGGAAAGATCCCCCAAAAGTCGAGATCCCGTCAAAGTACATGTAAGGAGCCCCCTCCATCCAGTCCTTAAGGATAAAAAGAGATGCTCCCGACGGAAGCTTCATATCCATGACTTCGGAATGATAATGTCCGAAGATGAAATAATCCACCTTATTTTCCCTTGAAAACTGATCCGCGAACTTATACAGAGGCTCGTCGGGTCCTTTGAAGACGTATTCTTCATGACGGGAAAGCCTGTTTCTGCGCGACCAGCTGTTACCAAGCCTGAAGGCAATCCAAGGATGAAGCAGACTGAACAGAAACTGAAGTATACGATTGTGAAACACTCCCCTAAGAAAACGGTAGCCGGCAGGAACAGGTCCAAGCCCGTCACCATGACCAAGGCAGAAGGTCTTTCCGTTTATTTCAACCAACGCAGGCTGCACGAGACGTTTCATACCCAGTTCCTCAAAATAACTGTAGGTCCAGACGTCATGATTACCCTGAAAGAAATAAACTTCAACACCTCTGTCCATAAGCCCCTGAAGCGCTGAGAGAACACGGACATACCCTTTGGGTACGACATCACGATACTCATACCAGAAGTCCCATATATCACCCAGCATATACAGCGCCTTCGTTTCTTCCGGCAAAGAATTCAGAAAATCAGCAAAACGACGCTCCCGCGCAACCGGATCCGCGACCTGCAGCCCCAGATGCACGTCCGAAACGAAATATGTCAGTCCTGCCGAAGACATTATCCGAAAATGAAAATTGAAGCTGCTGCCACAAGGCAATAAAGGGCAAACCATCCAAGCTTGGCCTTCTTGACCAGGGCAATCATCACCTTACATGCAAAAAGACCCGAAAGGAACGCTGATACAAAACCTAAGACGAGAGGTAACGCACCTATCGAAGACGACGCAAATTCACCTCCTACAAGTTCAAGAAAGGATTCGCCTAGAATCGGTATAAGAACCATCAGGAAAGAGAACTGTGCAATCACTTCCCTTTTCACGCCGCAGATCAATCCAGTGGAGATGGTTGTTCCTGAACGAGAGAGTCCGGGGATGACCGCCAGAGCCTGACCGAGGCCGACTACAAATGCCTGCCAATAAGATATCCCGTTTCTGACCTCCTTTGCAGAAGGTTTTGCGGATGCTGACGACGACTTCGATGCCATATCCGAAAAGAACAACAGGACAGCTGTAACAACAAGAGCGCACCCGACCACCTTTATGGAACCGAAGAGGGCCTCAACGTTGTCCTTGAAGCAAAGTCCGACAATCATGACAGGGATTATCGACAAGGCTATCTTCAGGACATAATCCGTCTGGTCGTTATATTTAAACTTGAAAAAGCCTTTTATAAGATCCAGAATCTGCTTCCTGAAGACCAATATCGTACTCAGTACCGTAGCGGCATGGACCATCGTGGTGAACATGAGATCGTCAGGGGTATTGACGCCAAGAACCTCCTTACCTATCTCGAGATGTCCGCTGCTGCTGACGGGCAAAAACTCCGTAAGCCCCTGGACCAGGCCTAAAATGATAGCTTCAAACCACTCCATAGTCCTAAGATCTTGGTACCCTCATAATTGCAACCACTTCTATCACAATACCGCAGATTATGACAATAGGAGCAGCAACAAGACGCTGGAAATCAAACATATCGGTATTGAATACGGCAGGATCATCACTGCCTCCCCCAATCATCAGCAAAAAGCCGGAAATAATAACGAGAAGACCGATAGCAAGAAGTTTGAAACCCTTCATGCTGATAGCCATTCCCTTATCCTGTTCATTATTTTCTTTCTTCATATACTTTCGATCAATAATATAGATCATCCTTACCCAATGCAACAAGCTTATTGACAACAAAATAAGTGCTCACCACACACAACAGAAGCCCCGTCACAAGGACAATTCCCATCACAAGAAGGACAATATCAATGCTCAATACCTCAGCGAGATATCCGAACCGGTTCTTCAGCATGGACAGCAAGCCCCAAAGCACAGCATTGGCCACAATCGCCGAAACCACTCCCTGAGCAGATGCCTGCCACAGAAACGGCCTCCTGATGAACGACCGGGACGCTCCGACCAGTTTCATGGTATGAATGGTAAACCTTCGTGCAAATACACTGACACGGACAGTATTGTTGATAAGCACAAACGAGACGAACAGCAGAAGCAGGATGATCACTGCAAGAAATATCGAGATCTTCCTGAAGTTGGAATTCATAGCATCCACAAGCGTCTCCTGATAATTGACTTCGTCTACCAGTACGGACTTCTGTATCTCTCCCTTCACAACCTCCAGACTGTCAGACGACACATATGAGGCCCCTAGCCTGATATCGAAGGAAAACGGTATCGGAGAAGTCTCGAAAACATCCAGAAAATCTTCTCCAAGCATCTGCTTCATCTCCTCCTCACCTTGTTCCCGAGATATGAAGGTCACAGATTTTACAAAGCGCTCATCCTCCAGCCGGTCCTGGAAAGCCAATGCCTGATCCTCAGTCACATCCGGTTTCAATATTACAGAAACCCCCATGTTCTCCTTGAAATAATCTGAGACTGATCCGGCATTCAGCAACAGCATGCAGGCCACACCAACCAGCAACAGCACAAGGCTTATGCTGATTACTGAAGACATGTACGCATTGACTAATCTTCTCCTCATTAACTTATTGTCACGTTTACCCATAGGCCATTCTCAATTGGGGTCAAAGATAGTGAAATATCAAAAAAAATACTTATCTTTGTAAAGATTTTGTCATTAATTTAAAACAATATGGGTAATTCGGTCAAAAGAGTCCTGTTCGTCAATTCGGAAATTTTCCCATACCTTCCGGAATCTGATATCGCACACATTGGAAGATACCTCCCTCAGGGAATTCAGGAAAGAAAGAAGGAAATCAGGTCTTTCATGCCTAGGTATGGTTGCATCAACGAAAGGAAGAACCAGCTGCATGAAGTCATCCGTCTTTCCGGAATGAATATCGTCATCAACGATGTCGACAGGCCTCTTGTGATCAAGGTCGCGTCTATTTCTGCTGCGAGAATGCAGGTTTATTTCATAGACAACGAGGATTACTTCCACCGCAAGAGCGTCTATAGAGATGAAAACGGAGAATTTTTCCAGGACAATGCTGAGAGAGCCATCTTCTTTGCACGCGGAGTACTGGAAACAGTGAAGAAGCTGCGTTGGGCTCCTGACGTGATCCATTGTCAGGGATGGATCTCCCACGTACTGCCTCTTTACCTGAAGAAAGCCTATATTGATGATCCGATATTCTCAAACAGCAAGATTGTCCTTTCATTGTATAACGACACTCCGGCTGAAAGATTCCCTGAAGACATCAAGGCAAAGATGGTATTTGCCGGGGTAACGGAAGACGACCTGAAACTTCTTGACGAACCTACAGGCACAAATCTTGCAAAACTCGCGGTCAGCTATTCAGACGGTATCATTTTCGGATCGGAAGAAATTGACGCGGACCTGGTGGATTTCTGCAAAAAAACCGGTCTTCCGACAATGGAATTCAACACTGACTCAGTAAGCAATGGCTCGTACATCGAAGATTACAACAGTTTTTACGATAATTTATAATGAATTTTGATATATTACGCAGAGTCTGCCGCATAGCGGCGGCGGGAACGGTACTGTTATGCTCTGCAGCGTGTGTAAATGTTAATGAAGAACTCGGGGAGAACCTGATACCAACAGACCAGTTATGGGACGTATTCCCTCAGGAACCTGCACCGCTTAGCAAGATCCGCATGCATATGACGGATAGTCTTTCAGGATACAACGCAGACAGGATAACGTTCGGAGCGACAAATGACGACGTTCTCGGCACATGCATAAAAGGCTCATCCTTCACATTGGTACCGATAGTGGATTCCATTGACTTCGGCCAGAACATCAGGATCAACGGATTTCATCTTACCGCAGTAAGGGACACACTTTCCATGGTATATGATAATCAGGAAAGGATCATACAGAACGTATATGTCTCTTCTCTCAAGGAGCCTCTCGACTCAACAATCCTATATACAGGAGCATTCATGAACAAAAAGGTAGCTGACAAGTTCCTTGACCGTTCAGACATCATAACCGACGGCATCCCGGTATATGACGGCGGAGACTCGCTGTCATTCGATTTCAGCGATGCTTATGCGGAAAGGGTCATCCAGGGAATACAGCGTTTCCAGTCACTGGAAGCACCAATGAATGACAGTCTTGACTTCTATCTGAAGGAGGTTCCGGGAATATATATAGAGACTGATACACCTGTGGGCCTTGGAGGTCGAATCAACATGTTCGAGCTTGGTCTTGAATACAACACATCCTCAGGATACATCACAGGAAACTACGCCGAACTCAAGTTTACGGCCGACTACGGTGAAAGGAAGAATGTAGACACATCTTTTGTATTCATTTTCGGTCCTGGTGACTTCCTTAAGAATCTTGAAGAATCCGAGCAGATCACGCAATTTGCATTCAACTCAAGCAACCACACCTACGAAGCCAACGCCCAGCTCAATGTGAGCGAACTGGCAACCGAAGGGGTTCTTGCAACTGACAAGATCTACATAGAAGGCGGCAGCGGAGTAAAACCTATCATCTCAGCAATGGAGATCAGAGAAATCGTGGAAGAACAGGCAACAGCTGAAGGGATTCAGGATCTCAGCCAGCTGGTAATCAACAAGGCGACCATTGTTCTGCCATATGATGTTGCCGAGGATTTCGATGCATTGGACAAATTCCCGATGGTTCTCAGCCCGACGGTAAGACTAAGGAGCAGCGACGGTTCATATGTCACATATGCCGGACTGACTGACGCAAGCGTATCAACAGAGAATCAGGGAGACATCAACCGTTCACTGAGCATGTACTCTCCTGACATCAGCCACCACGTCCAGGAAATAATGAAGGTGAAGAAGGACGCGGATTTTGAAAAGAATATCGCCAAATATGACATCTGGATGCTGATCATGCACGAAGAGGTGACCGAGTCGGAAAACAACAATTCGTCATACAATGACTTTTATCAGAACCTGATGTACAACTCGTACTATAACAACATGATGTACGATCCGTACGGATATGGATATGGTTATGGCGGATACGGCGGGTACGGCGGATACGGATATGGCGGTTATGGTGGATACGGCGGATACGGATACAGCAACTACTATAACTATATGATGATGGCTCAGTATGCAAGCGCATACAACAGCTCGTCTACATCGAAGACAAGTACCGAACTAGACAAGGACAGATATTACAGATGCAGCTTGAATGGCCCTGACAGCAGTACGGACATTGAAAAGCTCCCACGTCTGAAGGTAACTTTCTCGGCACCTAAGAGCGCAGAATAAATGAATCGAGTAGGAGGTAAACGAAAGTAATGGAGTTTATCTCCTACTTTCGTTTACCGACCTCTCACACCACCGTACATGCGGGTCCGCATACGGCGGTTCCTTACATCCGATGATACTTTCCATA
>SUYQ01000012.1 GCA_015060325.1 Bacteroidales bacterium
TTACAATGCTGAGCACACTCAGTCATACGGTGGTACAACTTACCTTACCCTCTCTACTCTCTCAGGAGACGACGGTGCTGTGAACATCACAGGTATCAACGGTGGTTGGGCTGGTAACCGTGTTCCTGATCATTATGTTCAGACTTACTTCGCTCCTACTGCTGCTGATTTTGCAACTGGAGACTATACAATCGCTGACAAGCGTGCATACTTCTATATCAAGGGACGTTCACAGTCAATGCAGGACAACCTCAATACCTTCCTCAACGGATGGTCATGCATCAAGTTCAACAACGTTCCTCATGATGTTGATGCTGTTGACTATGCAGCAACTGCAGCGACAAAGAACTTCTCAGACATCGACTGGCCTCTCATCCGTCTCGGTGAGATCCACCTCATCTATGCTGAGGCTTGTATGCATGCAGGCGGAGACGCTTCTGCACAGGTTAAAGCTCTTGCTGAGCGTGCCGGTGTAGCAGCTCCTGCAACTATCGATGCTGACTTCCTCATGGCAGAGCGTGCTCGTGAGCTCATGTGGGAGGCTCACCGTCGTACTGACCTCATCCGTTTCGGAAAGTGGATCAGCGGCTACAACTGGACTTACAAGGGCGGAAACTTCGGTGGACAGGATCTTCCTGAGCACTTCAACGTGTTCCCGGTTCCTTCAACTGAGCTTGCAACTAACCTCGACCTTCAGCAGAACCCTGGTTATGCGAGATAGTCATAAAACAGTTTAAAGAATATGAAGATTACAAAATATTTCCTTTCAATGGCAGCTGCGGTCGGTATGATCGCAGGTTGCCAGAAGCCTGAGATGGTGCAGATGGCGGCTCCAGAGGATGTCGTTGCTCCAGTTCTCGAGGCTGTAGAGGGACCTATCGAGATCACTCCATCAAACATGGTGGACGGTGTGGTTGCCTTTACTTGGTCGGCTGCAGACTATGGCGTTCAGACTCAGGTGAACTACTCTCTTGAGGCTGCAACAGCTGCTGCTCCAGATGCTAAGGTTACAATCACTTCAGGTATGACTGCAACATCTACTGAGGTTGATTATGAGACTCTCAATGCAATCCTCTTCAACGACCTCGGTCTTGCTGACGGTGTAGCAGAGGATGTTAATTTCTACATTGGCGCAAAGGTCGGTGAGTATGAGAAGATCTATTCTAACGCTGTGACAGTTTCATGCAAGGTGACTGCAGCTGAGAAGCAGTATCCAAAGCTCTGGGTTGTAGGTTCATACAACGGTTGGGCTCACGATGCTTCTAACCAGTTCCTCTTCGACTTTGCTGGTACTGATACAGTTTACCAGGGTATGATTGACTTCTCTGCAATCAACGAGGATCACTCTGCAAACGAGTTCAAGATCACCGGTGGTGCATGGGGTACTGATGAGCACTCTATGAACGGTGCGCACGATCCTGAGTCTAAGACTATCGCTCTCGTAGCAGGTGGCGGAGACAACATCAACGTATACCAGGCTAAACGTTTCTATCACCTTACATTCGACCGCGCTCTTACTCTTACAGCTGATGTAAGCTTCGATCAGATCGGTGTTATCGGTGACTTCAACGGATGGGGTGCTGACGTAGTGATGAACTTCAACGCTTCTAAGCAGCGTTTCTACGCTGACGTTGAGTTCCCTGCAGATGGCGGCTTCAAGTTCCGTCTTGACGGTGGCTGGGACGTATCATACGGTTCAACAGGTTCAGGCGTTCTTGACAGTGGTGACAACATCCCTGTGAAGGCTGGTAACTACCGTGTATACCTCAACATGAACAACTTCGCTGAGATGACTTATACTCTCGACGCCAAGATGTATGGCAAGGATGAGCCTACTTCAGGTACTACTACTCCTGAACCGGAGCCAGAGCCAACTCCTACCGTACAGGGCTGGGGTCTCGTAGGCGAGTACAACAGCTGGGGTGGAACACCTGACGTGATGCTTGCTTCAGACGGTACTTATCTCGTGGCTAAGGGTGTAGAACTCTCTGGTCAGGTCAAGTTCCGCAAGGACGGAGACTGGGCTGTTAACTTCGGTGCTCCTGGCGAAGTAGAGCCTGTTGAGATTGCTGTAAACACTGAGCTCGAGCTCGTAGCTGGCGGTAAGAACTTCACTATCGCAGCAGGTACATATGATGTATACCTTGACGATGCAAACGCAAAGGCTTGGTTCATCAACGACGGTTCATACCCTGGTGGTGGAGCAGCTCTCGAGATGTCTGAGTGGGGTCTCATCGGTTCTATCGCAGCTTGCAACAACTGGAGTGCAAACATTCCTCTCTATGTCAGCGGAGACTACGCTGTAGCAAAGGGCGTTGCATTTGCAGCAGGTGACCAGTTCAAGTTCAGAAAGGGCGAAACTTGGGGTACCGAGCTCACATATGAGGGCCAGATCACTATCGATGCAAAGCTTGACCTCATCGACGGAACAGGCGGAAAGCAGAATTCATCTATCGCTGACGCAGGTACATATGATGTATACCTTGCAAACGACCTTTCTGCATTCTATGTGATGACTCCAGGCAAGACTCCTGCAGATGCAGGTGCGGCAGTGAAGGTTTACACTGACCCTTCAGCTGACTCATTTGTAGTTGGATTCTCAGGAAGTGCTATCGGTTGGGATGACCCATCATTCGACACAGGCGACAGAGCTACTTTCGTAAGCAAGAATGTAACTGACGCAGCGACATTTGCCGGCACTTACGAGTTCAAGCTTGAAGGTCTTGCAGTTGCAGCTAACGACGAACTCAAGGTCCGTATCAACGGACAGTGGATCGGTGTTGGCGGCGCAACAGTAGAGGGCCTTACTGTTACAGGAACTGACAACTTCATCGCAGGTGAAGCAGGTACATATACAGTTGTGATTACATTCGCTTGGGACGGCAGCACTCACTCAGATGTGAAGGTTGTTTTCTCTAAGTAATCTGCATAATAAGCCAGCGGCCCCTGACCGGACCGCTGGTTTCCAATAGACTCCCATCTGTCATCCTGAGCAGAGCGAAGGATCTTTTTGAGGGTCCCACCTGTCATTTCGAGCGACCGAAGGGTCTTTTAGAAGGTCCCGCCTGTCATCCTGAGCAGAGCGACGGATCTTTTCGAGGGCCCCGCCTGTCATTTCGAGCGACCGGAGGGTCTTTTTGAGGGTCCCGCCTGTCATCCTGAGCAGAGCGAAGGATCTTTACACTGTAATGTCTTTTGCTTATGCTCAAGCGGCAGGCCGATTTCGAGCGACCGGAGGGTCTTTTAGAGGATCCCACCTGTCATTTCGAGCGACCGGAGGGAGTCGAGAAATCTACAAAACGAAATTTTTTAATATTAATATAATATGAGAAGAATATTTTTTATGATTTTTACTGCAGCCCTCGTGCTGACCGGCTGCAACAAGAATCTTGAAGAGTTCACTGTGACTCCGACCTCGCTGGAGTTCAGCGGCGAAGCTGGCAGCCAGACCGTTACAGTGACTGCTTCAGACACATGGGCATTGAAGATCACCGAAGGTTCTTCATGGATTACAACATCCAAGACCTACGGAAAATCTTCAACAACCGTTGAAATCTCGGTTGCCGCCAACTCTCCTGCAGAGCGTGTCGGTGAAATCGTTTTCAGCTGCTCAGGCCAGTCAATCAAGGTGACTGTAAAGCAGGCACCGGGAACTGCTGAGGAGACTGTCGAGAAAGGTGAATTCTATCCTGATGCAACATCAGGAATCGAGGTCGATCCTGTGTGCCCTAACGCAGATAAGCCATGTACGATCATCTTCAAACCGGCTTCGGACAATCCTCTTTACGGGCATACAGGTGAGCTTTACGGCCACTTCGGAGTTGTCGTAGACGGTGAGTGGAAGTATGTACCTACAGATTGGGGCACTACTGAGGAGAAGACTCATTTCACCAAGGTGGCTGATAATCACTGGGAGTTCAAGATGGAGCCTTCGATCCGTGAGTATTTTGGCAGTGGTGAGACTCCTGTAACAAAGATCGCCCTTATTGTCAGAACTGCTGACGGCAATACAAAGAGCCACGATGAAGACCAGTTCTGCTCTGTGATCGACGACAAGTATAAGGCAGAGGAGTTTACTCCGGATCCGCTTGTGACCAAGAAACTTCCTGAAGGAGTAAAGCATGGTATCAACTACAATACAGACGGTAGTGTGACCTTCGTGTTCTATGACAAGGATACTGCAGGTCAGAGCCACAAGTACTGCTATATCGTAGGAGACTGGAACGAGTGGACTCGCAACACTGATGGAGCGATGTACTATGACGGCTCGCAGGGCTGCTGGTGGATCACACTCGACGACTTCGATCCAGACACAGAGTACAGATTCCAGTACCGTCTCGGTAACAATTCAGGCACAGACACATATGTCAGCGATCCTTATACAGAGATCGTTTACGACCAGTGGAACGACCAGTATATCGCAGGCGTTCCTGCGTTCCCTGCAGGTGCCAAGCAGCTTGTTTCTGCGTTCCAGATCAACAGACCGGAATATGCATGGAAGCATAAGGACTTCAAGGTCGAGGACAAGAATGACCTCGTGATCTATGAGATGCACTTCCGTGACTTCACTAAGTCTCAGGATATCGAAGGTGCGATGACTCAGCTCGACTACATCGAGAACCTCGGTGTGAATGCAGTGGAACTCATGCCTATCCAGGAGTTCGACGGCAACCTCAGCTGGGGATATGACCCTAACCACTGGTTCGCCCTTGACAAATATTATGGAACACGCGAGGAGTACAAGGCATTCATTGATGAGTGTCACGCTCGCGGCATCGCAGTGATCGTCGACGTTGTGTACAACCACGCGACCGGTTCGCATCCATGGGCTAAGATGTGGTGGGACGGCGCAAACAACTGCACAGCATCGAACAACCCTTGGTTCAACGTGACCGCTAAGCATGAGTTCAATGTATTCCATGACATGAACCATGAGAATGCAATGGTGAAGGAGATGGTGAAGGGTAGCCTCGAGTATCTCCTTACCGAGTATGATGTGGACGGTTTCCGTTTCGACCTTACAAAGGGATTCACCCAGAACAACACCCTCGGTGATGTAGCAGCGTGGGGACGTTATGATCAGTCACGCGTTGACATCCTCAAGGGTTATGCAGACCATGTATGGTCAGTCAACAGCGATGCAGTTGTGATCTTTGAGCACCTTGCTGACTATAGCGAGGAGAAGGTTCTTGCAGAGCATGGAATCAAGCTCTGGAGAAACATGAACGGTACTTACCGTTCTGCTGTCAGCGGCGGTAGCGGCGATTTCTCAGGTTCATATGAGAAAAACCTTTACGGCGGCTGGGTAAGCTACATGGAGAGCCACGATGAGGAGCGCCTCTGCTACGGTGCAGGTGCTGATGCTTCTTCAGTGACATGGGGTATCTGCGGTACACTCACCAACTGGAGTTCGGATATCACGCTGGCTGCTGATGGCGCATTCTTCTCTGCGAAGGGTGTCACCTTCAAGGCTGACGACATGTTCAAGATCCGCAAGGTGGGTGAGTGGAATGATGCATTCAACTATGGTGCTTCTACCAAGGGCTACAAGCTGCCACTCAATACAGAATATAAGCTTACACTTGGCTCCGGATCACAGGATATGGCAGTTCCTGCTGCTGGAACTTATGATGTGTACTTCAGCCTTGCAGCTGAGAAGGTGTGGCTTATGGAGGCTGGCAAGCGTCCTGCTGACCCTTCAGTGACTCCAGGCGGGGCGACTGATGATCCGTTCGAGGTGGCAATGCGCCGTGCAGGTGCTTCTGCAGCATTCTTCCTCACAGTTCCTGGTCCTAAGATGATCTGGCAGTTCGGTGAGCTCGGATATGACATCTCTATCGAGCATAACGGTCGTACAGGTGAGAAGCCTGTCAAGACAGACGAATATCTGGCAGTTCCTGCACGCAAGGCGCTCTATGACACTTATGCTTCACTCCTGAAGTTCCGTCGTGAAAATCCTCGCTTCTTCGACAGCGATGCTTCATTCACATGGACTCCGACCGGTAACGTGAAGAAAATCACATGTACAGCCGACGGAAAGAGCTTCCACGTAGTCGGAAACTTCGGCAAGGGCCAGACTACCTACACAGTTCCTTCCGGCACATGGACAGACTACATCAATGGCGGCACAGTATCGGGTAACATCACCCTCAAGGAAGGCGAGTTCCGTCTCCTGACAAAATAGTCGCCAGTTATAGTGACACTATGCAAATGCCTGCTGAGCCTCCCTCAGCAGGCATCTGTCTTTTGCCTCCCAGTCCCATCGCCTGCCTTCCCATCGCCTGCCTTCCATCTCGCCTTCCTTCCCTTCATCTCGCCTTCCCGAGAGTCTCCCTGTCATTCTGCACCCGCCTGTCATTCTGCACTCTTCGTCATTCCGCAACCCACCCTGTCATTCGATCGCCGCCGCCCCATGTCATCCTGAGCGCCCTCTGTCATCCTGAGCGCAGCGAAGGATCTCTTATGGTCACGTAACCATTTGATGCACAATAGGATGACTATCAACACGGTGGGGCATTTTGCCCCACCGTGTTGATAGTCATCCTGCTGATAGCCAGTGGTTTGCATGTCCATTGGAAATCCTGTTTTCCAGAACGAGATGCGGAATGATTACGCAATAACGTGATGCAAGATGACTATGCAAGATGACGATGCATGATGATGACGTGGGACATGCGTGCGGGACATCTGATCGGAACATTTGAGCGGAACATCTGTGCAGGATATCTGTGCAGGATGTCTGGACAGTGGATGATGAAAGATGTGATTGCATGGTGCGATGAGGATGCCGGTGTGATGTAGTGATGAAGGATGCCGGTGCGGGGAGGTGATTTGGGGAGGTGATTTGGAGAAGCAGTGATGGCCCGCGATGTGGAGTGGTCTCAGGTGGATATCGCGATGTTTGGCAGGGGAGAGGCGGGTTTGGTCTGAGGATTGTTTATGTGAGGCCGTGTGGTAATTTAGAATAATTATAAACGAACTCATATGGACAGGATAAGAAATATGATAGCCTCACTGGTGCTTGTGCTTTCCAGTGGCGCTTGCCTGTATGCGCAGGGAGGATATGGTGTCAGCGCAACAGTGCAGGATCAGTATGGTCCGGTGATAGGGGCGACGGTCATGGAGCAGGGTACCACCAACGGTACCTCTACCGGCATTGACGGAAGTTTCAGTCTGACGGTCAGCAGTCCCGATTCGCCGGTCGAAATCAGTTGCATAGGTTATGTGTCCCAGACGTTCCAGGCATCTCAGCTTCCCCAGACCGTGACCCTGAAGGAGGACTCGGAATACCTCGACGAGGTAGTCGTGATCGGTTATGGTACCGTGAAGAAGGACGACATGACCGGCTCGATCTCGGCGATCAAGGCTGAAGACATCAACAGGGGAGCCGTAGTCAATACACAGGATATGATCAAGGGTAAGGTCGCCGGAGTTCTTGTAACTCCCGGAGATGGCGGCCCGGGTTCAGGATCACGTATCCGTATCCGTGGATCGGCATCGCTCAACGCCTCGAATGACCCTCTGATCGTTATAGACGGGGTCCCGGTGGCTCAGGGTGCGGGTGGGGCTATGTCAAATCCCTTGGACCTGCTCAATCCCAATGACATCGAATCATTCTCCATCCTGAAGGACGCTTCTGCCTCTGCAATCTATGGCTCCAGAGCTTCCAACGGAGTCATCCTCATAACTACCAAGAAAGGAAAAGGTGGCGCTCCGAAGGTTTCCTACAACGGCTCTGCCAGCATCCAGCATATAGACAAGAGAGTGCCTGTGATGTCTGCTTCGGAGCTGATGGACTTTTACGGAAACATATACCCGGCCGGAACTCCTACCGGCGACAGGATAGCTCAGCTTGACGGAGGGTATGAGACTGACTGGCAGGACCTTATCTTCAGGACAGCATTCGCTACCGAGCATAGCCTCAGCGTATATGGTGATCTGAAGGGACAGCGTATGCCATACAGGGCGTCCATAGGATATCTCGGCCAGCAGGGAACCATGAGAGGCGCTCGATACGACAGAGGCACAGCCGACCTGGCGCTGACTCCGAACTTCCTCGACAAGCACCTCACCTTTGACATAAACCTCAAGGGCGTATATTCATATCAGGATTATTCGGACGGATCTGTCGTCGGCAAGGCTGCTTTCTTCAACCCTACCCAGGATCCGTACTGGAGAAAACCGGATGGAAGCATCGACTACAGCACGACCAACGGCTACTGGAACTACGGTAACGGCCGTGGTGAAGAATTCACGCCGAACATCCTTGTCGGCCCGAGCCCGCTTTCGCAACTTTATGACGGCATCAGCGATGCCCACAGCACAAGGTTCATCGGCCGTATAGCCGTCGACTACAAGGTTCATGGATTCGAGGCGCTGCGCTTCAACGTCAGCACAGGCCTTGACATTACTGTGACGGATTCATACAACGGTGTGCGTCCGGGCTCATTCCAGGCCTATGCCGACACCGGCAACCTCCGTATCGGCCAGCACACGAAAGGATACAATCTTTCGCGCAGCCAGCTCATAGAAGCTTATGCCAATTACAACGAGACCTGGGGCATCCACAATCTGGACGTTCTTGCAGGCTATTCATGGCAGAACAACTACTGGGCAAACAGAAACATCACATACTACAATGTTACAAACGAGATAAAGCTGGAGCCTGGCGAAACGGCAGATACCCGTTATCTGTGGTATCGTAATGAGAATTTTCTCGTGTCGTTCTACGGACGAGTGAACTACTCGATTGATTCCCGTTATGTTTTCACGTTCACCGCCCGCGGCGACGGCTCCAGCAAGTTTGCAAAGCCGCACAGATGGGGATTCTTCCCATCTGGCGCCTTTGCATGGAACATCGCTCATGAGCCTTTCATGAAGCAGTTCAAGGAACTCTCGGCCCTCAAGCTCAGGCTTTCGGTCGGAGTGACCGGCCAGCAGGACGGCATCGGAGACTATGTCCATCTTGCGCGCTACAACATGTCCAATGACCCGTACAGGATGTATAACATGGGCTCGGGAGGATTCATGAACATGTTGACTCCTCAGGCTTATGACCCTACCATAAAATGGGAAACCACCACGACATATAACATCGGTCTCGATTTCGGTTTCTTCAAGGACCGGCTTACCGGAAGCATCGACGCCTATATGCGTGATACGAAGGACCTTCTGAATTCAGTCCAGATACCTATGGGATCGAATTTCGGCAACCGCCTCATGACAAATGTCGGATCCATCCGGAACATGGGACTTGAAGTGGCCGTAAGCGGTGTCCCTGTGCAGACGGGGGACTGGAGCGTGCAGGTTGGAGCCAATGCTACCTTCCAGAGGACGGAATTCACGAAACTCAATGTCACAGAGGATGATAACTATTATATCGAGACCGGTACCCTGTCGAAAGGTACGGGCGGATATCTGAGCCGTCAGATGGTGGGCTATGCTCCATATACATACTATACCTATAAGCAGAAATATGATGCGGAGGGGCATCCGGTCCAGAATGAATTCGTGGATCTTGACGGTGACGGAGTCATCACTGAGGCAGACCGCTACATGACGGGAAAGAGCCCTGCTCCGACATTCTATTTCGGTGTGAATCTCAAGGTCGCATATCGCAATTGGGACTTCGGACTCAACGGACACGGAGCAGCCGGAAACTGGGTCTTCAACGACTTTGCATCGGCCAATTCGACAGCGAGTCTCGACCTCAACTCGGGTAGTCTGCCAAACCAGGCTCTTCTGGTCAGAAAGACAGGATTCACGGCTCCGAACAGCGCCCAGCAATGGTACTCTGACTACTTCCTCGAGCATGCATATTTCTTCAGGCTCGACGATGTGAATCTTGGCTACACCTTCCGTGGAATCGGACGTTGGGAGACGGACATCAGGCTCGCTATGGGCGTGCAGAACGTCTTTCTGTTGACACGCTACACCGGAATCGATCCGGAAGTCATATCGGAAAACGGCATAGACAACACGATCTGGCCGCGTCCACGGACCTACTCTTTAAGGCTGAATGTTAATTTTTAATGACAGATTTCTCGACTCGCTCCGCTCGCTCGAAATGACAGTGAGGCATAGACAGATCACGACAGTGTTGCACTGTCATTTCGAATGACCGAAGTCTTCACTGTCATTTCGAGCGACCGATTTTACACTGTCATTTCGAGCGACCGGAGTCTCCATTGTCATTTCGAGCGAGGCCGTAGGCCGAGTCGAGAAATCTACAAACCAAAAATGTTACAAAATATGAAACGGACAATATATATATTACTTGCAGCGACAGCCCTTACCTCCTGCGTGAAAGACCTCGATACCCTTCCGCTCAACAAGACGGAACCCATCTCGGAATACGTCTACGGCACATCTCAGGAGGCATACCTTGCGGGCCTGACGCGTCTGTATTTCCAGTTCGTCACCAATGATCTGACTGACATGCAGCCGATGGACGGAGGAGCATCAGAACTGATCCGAGCATTCTGGTCGGTGCAGGAAACCACCACCGACGAGGCCAAATGCTCATGGGAGAATGATGCCTGGGTCCGGGCACTGAACACCAATACATGGACCGAAGTGCAGAACGATGCGGTCTACGCAGTCTATGTGCGTACGCTTCAGGGCATTGCACTGGTCAATGAATACCTGCGTCAGACATCGTCCGACAAGCTTGTCGACAGGGGAGTGGACTCTGATCTGGCTGCTCAAATCGACGTCTATCGTGCAGAGGCACGTTTCCTTAGGGCATACTTCTATTGGATGGCTCTCGACTGCTTCGGAAACGTGCCCTTCACAACGGAGAACTCGCCTTTCGGAGGTACCTATTTCCCTAAGCAGGCAAGCAGGGAAGACGTATATGACTATTGCGTGAGCGAGCTCCAGAGTCTGCTTGCCGACAATAGCGCACTGCCTGCTGCGCAGTCAAATTACCCGAGGGCAGACAAGGGTTCCGCTGCCGGTCTGCTGGCCCGGCTGTATCTGAATTCCGAGGTCTATACCGGCACACCAAGGTGGCAGGAAGCCAAGGCGGTATGCGAACAGATATACGGAATGGGCTATGCTTTAAGCCCCTCATATTCAGATCTTTTCAGAGGAGATAACGGGCAGAATCTTCAGGCCCGTGGAGAATTTCTGTGGGCGGTGGACTATGACTCCGACAAGACGGAATCCTTCGGGGGCACCACATATATCCTCAGTGCCTCGCTTGCATCCACCGACATCACAGATCAGTCCCGTCCTAACGGACAGGTCAACGGATGGGCCGGACTCCGTGTGCCATACGAGTTCGTATCGCAGTACTATGGCGTCAGCGGACAGGACTATGTGACCGGCGAATACCAGACTGAGGATGCCCGCGGAGAGGTGTTCTATATCAAGGGTCGTTCAGAGTCGATGGACGGAGCATTGTACAACTTCATGAACGGATGGTCATGTCTGAAATTTAACAACATACCTCACGATCAGACCGATCAGTCCTTCCTCCCTACATCGGCCACCGAAGGCTTTGCCGATGTAGACTTCCCGATGATCCGCCTTGCTGAGATCCATCTGATCTACGCGGAGGCATGCATGCAGCTCGGCATGCCAGGTCTGGCTATGCCAGGCCTCGAGGCTCTCGCCTCTCGGGCCGGCGTCGCTCCGCCGACGGAAATCACTCCGGATTTCCTCGCCGCGGAGCGCGCCCGCGAGCTTCTCTGGGAAGCTCACCGTCGCACCGACCTGATCCGCTTCGGGCTCTTCAGTTCGGACAGCTACCTGTGGCCTTATAAGGGCGGCGATTCATACGCCGGCCAGTCCTTCCCGGACTATAAGGCCATCTTCGCCATCCCGCCTACCGAGCTGGCCACCAACAAGGCCCTCGTCCAGAATCCGGGCTACTAGCCCGGCCTGCCGCCCACCTCCGCCCGCTGCCCGCCGCCTGCCGCTGTCCGCCCGGCCTGCCGCCGCCCGCCCGCCGTCCGCTTGCCGCCGCTGACCGCCGTCCGCCCGCCGCCCGCCGCCTGCCGCCGTCCGCCCGCCGCTGCCTGGCGCGCAAAGCGCTGTCAATCAGCGCTTTGCTGAAACTGCGTGCTCCCCATGGGGAGCACGCGGTTTCAGGATGTCGCTGACATCCAAACAGTTGCGCGCCAGCTTCGCGCCGCGCTTTTCGTCAGTAAAATCCGACCGTTCGTCATATTCTTTCTGCAATTCGCCTTATATATTAAAATATATAACAAATTGTCCGTATATTCGTAGGATGTCTAAATAGATACAGGCGAGATTTTGAAAAAATTTAAGAATTATGATAACACTAAAGAAATTACTGATGGGAACAATGGCTGCAGCCGTTCTGGTATCGTGCGGCAACAATAAGGCATCTCAGAAAGCTCCGGAACAGACAGCCGCTCCTTTCGAGGAGTGTGTATATCTTGGTGACAAGACCGAGTTCGCCGTATGGTCTCCGGATGCGGAGGCTGCCGAACTCAGGCTTTACAAAAGTGCCAAGGGTGATGCTGCCTTCAAGATAGCTCAGATGCAGAAGTCTGAGGATGGTACATGGAAGGCAACAATCAATGAAGATCTTAAGGGCGCATTCTACACTTTCTCGGTGAAGATCGATGGCGAATGGCTTCCTGAAACAGCCGGCCCTGGCGCAAAGGCTGTGGGTGTGAACGGATGGCGTGGTGCTGTGATCGACTGGGACGAGACAGATCCTGAAGGATGGGATGAGGACAAGAGCCCGAAAGTTGATCCATCCGACATCATCGTTTACGAGGTCCATCACAGAGACTTCTCCATCCATGAGACATCAGGCATAACAAACAAGGGTAAGTACCTGGCAATGACCGAGGAAGGTACAAAGAATCCTGACGGTCTCGCAACAGGTATCGACCACCTCAAGGAACTTGGCGTGACCTATGTCCAGCTTCTTCCTTCTACAGATTTCGGATCCATCGACGAGGAACATCTTGAGAACAACCAATACAACTGGGGCTATGAACCTCTCAATTTCAATGCAGTAGAAGGCTCATACTCAACGGATCCGTTCAATCCTGTAACCCGCATCAAGGAGTTCAAGCAGATGATCCAGGCTCTTCACAAGGCCGGCTTCCGCGTGATCCTCGATGTCGTTTACAACCACACTACACACGCTCCTAACACCGGTTTCGAGCGCACAGTACCGGGATACTACTACCGCATGCGTGAGGATGGAACATACTTCGACGGCTCAGGCTGCGGCAACGAGACAGCTTCAGAGCAGGAGAGATTCCAGAAATTCATGGTCGAGTCGCTCGAGTGGTGGATGAAGGAATATCATATCGACGGCTTCCGCTTCGACCTCATGGCCATCCATGACATCGAGACCATGAACCTCATCAGCGAGCGCCTCCACGCCATCGACCCTGATGTCGTGATCTACGGAGAAGGCTGGGCCGCTTCGGCACCTGCATATCCTGCCGAGAAGATTGCCCTCAAGGCAAATACCCATATGATGGACAAGGTCGGAGCGTTCAGCGACAATATCCGCGACGCGGTCCGCGGCCCTCTCGGATGCGAGAATGCCGGTTTCATGGACGGTGTTGCAGGAAACAAGGAGAACATCCATTTCGGTATCGCAGGTGGCGTCGAGCATCCTCAGGTGACCGTAGAGCGTTGGACAAACAACCCTCTCCAGCATGTGAGCTACGTCAGCTGCCACGACGACCACTGTCTGCGTGACCGTCTCGAGGAAGCTACCGATGCGACTGAGGCTGAGCGTCTTGCAATGGTAAAGCTTGCTCAGACAGCGGTTTACACATCTCAGGGAATTCCGTTCATCTTCACTGGTGAGGAACTCTACCGCCACAAGCAGGGCGTGAAGAACAGCTACAACCAGCCGGATGAGATCAATGCGATCGACTGGACATACAAGACAAAGTACAAAGATCTGGTCGACTATTATGCTGCACTCGCAGCGATCCGTCATGCACACCCTGGCTTCTGCCTCGGCGATGCTGAGCTCGTACGCGAAAAGCTCGAGTTCATCGATGTTGATGACCCTTGCGTTGTGGCATTCCGCATCAACGGTCTCGAGGGTATTGACTCTGCAAAGTCGCTCACAGTGCTCCTCAACGGCTCGAAGAAACCGATATCTGTGAACATTCCTGAAGGGGAATACGTCGTTCTTGCTCAGAACGGTCAGGCTGATGCTGACGGCCTCAGCGCATACACCGGCAACACAATCATCGCCGGCTCAACCTCAGCAACCATCCTCGCAGAGAATTAATGACTACTTGTCATTTCGAGCGAGGCCGAAGGCCGAGTCGAGAAATCTAAATAATACAACAATAAATAGAGAACAAACATCAGCAACTTTGAGCGGAGCGATAGTAAGTCCTTTCCCCGAGGGAAAGGATTTAGGAAAGGGGTAACGTAGAAATTTTCATATTTCAGCACTACCTTAGCATCAGCACCAGACAATACAACAGTAAACATAGAATAAACATCAGCAATATGAAAAAAATACTCATAGCAATCACAGCAGCCCTGGTACTCATTCCTTGCGGCGGCCAGTCAAACAAAAAGGCCGAGTCAAAAGAGCATCAGCCTGTAGCATCGGAGCAGCAGCCTCTGGCAAATTCTGTCGTATATGAAATGAACGTACGCCAGTACACTCCGGAAGGCACATTCGCAGCGGCGCAGAAGGAACTTCCGCGCCTCGCCGAGATGGGCGTCGACATCCTCTGGCTCATGCCTATCTATCCTATCGGAATAGAAGGCCGCAAGATGGGACCTGATGATCTCGGTTCATACTACGCTGTAAGAAACTATTGTGACATCAACCCTGAGTTCGGTACGCTCGAAGACTTCGACAACTTCGTTGCAGAAGCTCACAAGCTCGGACTTCGCGTAATCATCGACTGGGTCGCAAACCACACATCTCCGGACGCAGTATGGGTAACAGGACAGGCCCCTGATTGGTATGAGCGTGATGCTGAAGGCAATACGACATATACAGCAGACTGGTCAGACACAGCAAACCTCAACTACGAGAACAAGGAAGTATGGAAGGGAATGCAGGGTGCCCTCCGTTTCTGGATGGAGCGCGGCATTGACGGATTCCGCTGCGACATGGCATGCGAGGTGCCTCTCGAGTTCTGGCAGGAGACCATCGCCGGCCTCCGTGCTGACTATCCGCACATGTACTGGCTCGCAGAGGGCGAGGAACCGAAGCTCCACAGCCTCTCTGACTTCAATGCCTCATACGCATGGGAGCTCCACCACATGATGAACGCCATCGCACGTGGTGAGAAGAACATCCCTGAACTTCTCGAGTACATCCAGAAGGACGCCGAAAGACATCCTGCAGATGCATTCCGTCTCATGTTCACATCAAACCACGACGAAAACTCATGGGCAGGAACAGAGTTCGAGAGAATGGGCGACGCTGTAAGGGCAATGGCTGTGCTCACATTCACTCTTCCTAACGGTCAGCCTCTGATCTACACCGGTCAGGAAATGGGCTGGAACAAGAGATTCGAGTTCTTCACGAAAGACCCTATTCCGGCATGGGAGAAGAACGAGTATTTCGATTTCTATAAGAACCTCATCGCTATCCGTCACAAGAATCCTGCACTCGCTGCCGGCGACCAGGGCGGAAAGTTCGAGGTGGTTTCGACTGAGGACAGCGTTCTCGTATTCACCCGCACCCTCCCGGACAACAAGGTTACCGTAAAGGTCGAGCTCAAGGCTCCATGGTCATATGAAATCGTAACGGAGTAACTCCCTGTCATCCAGAGCGAAGCGAAGGATCTTAAACCCCAGATTGTATGAAGAAATTAATATCGATAATAACCCTCACCTGCCTGCTCTCATCAATAGCAACAGCAGCAGAAAAACCATTCAACCCAAAGAAGGTAAAGAACGCCACCAAAGAGCAGGTGACCCGAGTGGAACCTTTGTCCTGGTGGGTCGGCATGAAGACTGACCTTCAGCTCCTCATCCAGGGACAGAACATCTCCGCCGCCGAAGTCTCTATCGAAGGCGGTAACGGAGTGTCTGTAGCAGCAGTTCACAAGGCTGAAAGCCCTAACTATTTGTTCGTTGACGTGGCAATCGCTGACGATGCGACTCCAGGCACTTATTATATAGTATTCAAGAACGGAAAGAAGACATTCAAGTATCCGTACGAGATCGCAGCTCGCGCAGAAGACTCTGCCGAGCGCAAGAGCTTCACCACTGCCGACATGGTATATCTCATCATGCCTGACCGCTTTGCAAACGGTGATGCCTCGAACGATTCTACTGAGAATACTACCGAGGATGCAGACCGCGAGAACCCTCACGGCCGTCATGGCGGAGACATCCAGGGCGTGATCGACCACCTCGACTATATCAGCGACCTCGGTGCCACCTACATCTGGACTACTCCTTTCCTCGAAGATAATGACCCTCGCGGATCATACCACGGATATGCCGCTTCCGACTACTATCATATCGACTCCCGCTTCGGCTCTAACGAACTCTACAAGACTCTCGTCGACAAGGCAAGGGAGAAAGGTATCGGCATCATCATGGACATCGTTCCTAACCACTGCAGCTATGTGCACTGGTGGATGGAGGATCTTCCTTTCCAGGACTGGATCCATCAGTTCCCTGAATACACCGGCACCAACGTGGCATTCTCTACCAACATGGACCCTAACGCTTCCAAGAAGGACCTCTATATCCAGGAAAGCGGCTGGTTCGTGCCTACAATGGTCGACATGAACCTCGACAATCCATATGTACTCCAGTACTTCGTCCAGTGGGGAGTATGGTGGATCGAGTATTCCGGTCTCAACGGATTCCGCGTGGATACATACCCATATAACGAGAAGGTTCCAGCATCAGAATGGTGCAAGGCCATCATGAATGAATATCCGAACTTCAACATAGTAGGCGAGTGCTGGACTTCGTCCATCCCTCAGCTTGCATACTGGCAGGGCGGCAACGCCAACAAGGACGGCTTTGACTCGCACCTTCCTTCAATCATGGACTTCCCGCTCCACGACGCTCTGCGTGCAGCCCTCGCCGAGGACAACGGCGGATGGGGAGCCGGCATGACCAAGGTATATGACATCCTTTCTCATGATTTCGTATATCATGACCTTTCGAAGATGCTCATCTTCCCTGGCAACCACGACACAGCCCGTATCGGAGACTGTGTCCGCAAGGACCCTCGCGCCCTCAAGATCGCCATGACCATGATGGCTACAATGCGAGGCATCCCTCAGATATTCGCAGGTGACGAGCTCATGTTCGTTTCATCAAACCCTGGCAATCCTGGTGATCATCCTGGTCTCCGCGTGGATTTCCCAGGCGGATGGGATGGCGACCAGATTGACCTCTTCACAGAGGTAGGCCGTATGGCTCAGACACATAACACCGACGGCCTCGAGGTTCAGAAGGGTCAGGCCGCTGACCTCTTCAACCATGCAAGCCGTCTCTTCCAGTGGAGAAAGACAGCAGATGTCATCCACAATGGAAAGACTCTTCACTTCATGACGCGCGACAATACATACGCATACTTCCGTTACAATGATGAGGCGGTCGTGTTCGTATATATCAACAACACCCTTGAGGACAAGAACGTTCCTTGGTCATACTACTCGGAGATCACCGACGGCCTTCAGGGCGGCGTTGACGTGCTCACCGGCGAGCCTTTCGAGGTATCAGACGCCACAGTCGTTGCCCCTAAGACCGCCCTTGTCGTAGAGTATAAGAGGTAGGAGATTGCCGGTCAGGCCGGCAATGACGGTCAACTCCCAGTCATTGCGACCGATCGACGCCTCCCTCTGTCATTGCGACCGAGCCGCCTCCCTCAGTCATTGCGACCGATCGACGCCTCCCAGTCATTTCGACCGAGCAGCCTCCCTCTGTCATTTCGACCGAACGGCCTCCCTCTGTCATTTCGACCGAACGGTCTCCCTCTGTCCTTTGGAGCGAAGCGTCCCTCTGTCATTTCGAGCGAGTCGTCCCTCTGTCATTTCGAGCGAGGCCGAAGGCCGAGTCGAGAAATCTATAAACAACAACAATAATTAATATAAGAACACAATGCTATCATTAATCGCATGCGCCATCATGGCGGTAAGCACCGGCCCGGCGGTGGAGAAAGTGACAGACGTCCACACCCTCCAGTCTCCGGACGGAAAGCTTGAACTCACATTCCAGCTCACAGAGGCTGAAGGAACTCCTCAGTATTCCCTTTCATACGAGGGTCAGGACGTCATCCTTCCGTCTGAGCTCGGTTTCGAACTCCGCGGTGTCCTCAAGGCCCAGAAGCTCGTCTACAACGAAGACGGCACCATCTCCAAGGAGGACCGTTCCGACTGCTACTCATTTGCAGAAGGATTCGTGCTGGAGAGCTTCGATACTGCTTCATACAACCAGCCTTGGTACCCTGTATGGGGTGAGGAAGAGGTAATCGAAGAGAACTACAATGAACTTCTTGTCAACCTCGTTCAGAAGTCTTCAGACAAGAAGATGTCGATCCGTTTCCGTCTCTTCAACGACGGTCTCGGCTTCCGCTATGAGTTCCCATACCAGAAGAACCTCAGCTACTTCGTGATCAAGGAGGAACTCACTCAGTTCGCTATGGCAGGTGACCACACGGCATGGTGGCTCCCTGGCGACTACGATACTCAGGAGTACAACTTCACTGAGAGCCGTCTCACCGAGATCCAGGACAGGATGAAGGATGCTATCTGCGGCAATGACTCGCAGACACCATATTCTGTGAACGGTGTCCAGACATCTCTCCAGATGCGCACTGACAATGGCCTCTACATCAACATTCATGAGGCTGCTCTTCTCGACTATCCTTGCATGCACCTCGAGCTTGATCCGAAGACTCTTGTCTTCACCTCTCATCTGACCCCTGATGCACAGGGTTGGAAGGGTCGTCTCCAGACCCCTTGCAACTCTCCATGGAGAACCGTTCAGGTCGCTCCGAGCGCAACTGCCCAGCTCGCTTCACGCCTGATCCTCAACCTCAACGAGCCTTGCGCTCTTGAGTCTACCGACTGGATCAAACCGGTGAAGTACATCGGAGTATGGTGGGAGATGATCTCAGGTAAGGGCTCTTGGGCTTATACTGATGATTTCGCTTCAGTTCAGCTCGGCAGGACCGACTATTCGAAGGCTACTCCTAACGGACGCCATTCAGCTAATAATGAGAACGTTCGCCGTTACATCGACTTCGCTGCAGAGCATGGCTTCGACCAGGTTCTCGTCGAGGGATGGAACGAAGGCTGGGAGGACTGGGCAAACTGCAACAAGGACTATGTCTTCGACTTCGTGACTCCATATCCTGACTTCGACATCGCTGCCCTCAATGAGTATGCACACTCCAAGGGTGTGAAACTCATGATGCACCATGAGACTTCGTCTTCAGTACGCAACTACGAGCGCCACCTCGACCAGGCTCTCGATCTTATGGATAAATATGGATACAACAGCATCAAGAGCGGATATGTAGGCGACATCGTCACTCCGGGCGAGCACCACTACAGCCAGATGATGATCAACCACTATATGCATGTTGTGAAGAAGGCTGCAGAGCACCAGGTGATGATCAACGGCCACGAGATGGTTCGTCCTACCGGTCTCTGCCGTACATACCCCAACCTCATCGGCGCCGAGGCTGCCCGCGGTACAGAGTACCAGGCATTCGGCGGCACAATGCCACATCACGTGACAATCCTTCCGTTCACCCGCCTCAACGGTGGTCCTATGGACTATACTCCTGGTATCTTCGTGATGGATCTGGCATCTGTTACAGAGGGAAGGAACACCTCATGGGTGAACGCAACGATCGCCAATCAGCTCGGTCTCTATCTTGTCCTCTCGTCACCTCTCCAGATGGCGGCTGACCTTCCGGAGCACTATGAACAGTTCATGGATGCGTTCCAGTTCATCAAGGATGTGGACATTGACTGGAAGCAATCCAAGTATCTCCTTGCCGAGCCGGGCGAATATGTGGTTGTGGCACGTCAGGGCAAGAAGAACGGACAGTGGTTCTGCGGCGGTGTGACCGACGATCATGAGCGCACCCTCAAGGTTCCGCTGAACTTCCTCGAGCCAGGCAAGAAGTATGAGGCTACAATCTATGCAGACGCAAAGGATGCCCACTACAAGAACAACCCTCAGGCCTACAAGATCACCAAGAAGAAGGTTACTTCAAAGGATACGCTGTCGATGTTCATGGCTCCAGGCGGAGGTTTTGCCATTTCATTTGTAGAAATCAATTAAAAATCATAACTTTGCGGAATTGCTGCTCTGTCGGATCCGTTCCGGCAGAGCCAGCAACCAAGGCAGGTGGATTTTCGAGCATTTGACCGTTTGTTATTATACGTGTACATTCTGCTGAACATGTCATTTCGAGCGAGCGAAGCGAGTCGAGACTATCGACGAAGTCGCTTGAGCGTCAGCGAAAGAATCTCCTGCCACCAAAAACAAAGACCAAACAAACTAACTAATTACGATATGAACAAAATCTTAATGAATGCTGCCAACTCAACCCTCGGGGGGGGCAGCTACGAATCTCCTGAAGTAAAGGTAACAGAGATTCATTCAGAGGGAGTATTGTGCAGCAGCTTCGAGACTTACAATGAGGAAGAGCTCGAGTGGTAACAGATGTTTAACTATCAATGAATCAAGAACAATGAAAAAGATCTATTCATTCATGGTTGCAGCTGTTGCTCTCTTCGCAGCAGCCTCTTGCAACAAGGAACTTCCGCAGGAGGAGGTTCCTGCAGTAGGCGAAACAGTAGTCTACACAGCATCAACAGACGGCGCCGACACAAAGGCAGTCCTCAACGAGACAGCAAAGAAGTCAGAGTGGGTGGCTGATGACGCCATCACAGTTCATGACGGCGAAAAGGGTTGGACATTTACAGCAGCAGAAGCTGGAGCAAATGTAGACTTCTCTAACTCAGAAGGATTCGGCGAATACCGTCCAGTCCTCGCAGTTTATCCTGCAGGTACATATACAGTTGATGTTGCAGCAAAGACAGCTAAGGCTTACATCCCTACATGGCAGCAGGCTCAGGCTGGAACATATCACAGCCCTGCAGCTCTTGCGGTAGCATATACAGAGGACAACACCTTCGCATTCAAGAATGCTCACGCTCTCCTCAAGTTCACTGTGAACACCGACAACGTAACTCATGTCATTTTCCATGGAAACGGATCAGAGGCCATCACAGGTGATGTGAATGTGACTCTTGGAGAAGACGGAGTTGAGTCTGTTGAATGCCTTGAGACTGTGTTCACAAGTGAGAAGTGGAATGAGGAGACTCAGCAGAATGAGCAAGTCTCAGAAACCAAGTACGGTACTTGGGTAGAGTGCTATGCATACCATGACGATGCAAATAAGTACTTTGCCAAGGGTCAGACTTACTACATCGCAGTTGCTCCTCAGAAATTCGAAGGTGGTGTAACTGTCAAGGTGAAGATTGACGGCGGCGAGGAACTCGTAGCAAAGACTACAACCAAATCTGTAGAGACAAAGATCAACACAATCCTCAACCTCGGTGAGATCAAGTACGAGGCACCGGCAACTGTTGAGAAAGTTTATCTTCAGCCTGGTGTATGGAGCGCAGATAATGCGTGGTTCTCTGCACATTTCTTCAATTCCGTAGGTGGTGCTGAGGATGTTAAAATGACAGATGAAGACGCAGATGGTGTATATGAAGTATCTGTTCCTGCTGGAATGGAGAGCGTAATCTTCTGCCGCATGAATCCTGCGTACTCCGATTTTGCATGGAATAATGAGACAGAAACAGATCATGTTTGGACAGAGATGAGCAGCGTTGCAATTCCTTTAGTAGGTGATACTAAAGTATACTTTAATGTCACAGATTGGGAAGCAGGTGAATGGTCTGATACTCCTCAGGAAAGCACACCAGATCAGCCAGAAGTTGTAGAGAAAGAATGGGGTATTGTTGGTACAATGACTGATTGGAGTGATAACATTCCAATGACTCTTGTAGACGGTTGGTATGTTGCAGAAAATGTAACTATCAAGACTTCTGACGAATTTAAATTCAGAGTTGGTACAACTTGGGATGAACTTAAAACATATAATCTTACAACTATTGTAGCTAATACTGAATATACAACAGTTGATGGTCAGGGTGACGGAAACGGAATGAAGGTCGCTGTCTCTGCTATCTATTCTGTATATCTTTCAGCAGATGCTGCTACAATGAAGGTAGTCAAGACAGGTGATATTCCACTCCCTGAAGTTAGGAATTGGGGAATTGCTGGTTCAATGACAAATTGGACAGATGGTAATGATATTGTAATGTCCCTTGTTGGTGATTGGTATATCGCTGAAGACGTAGAAATGCCTGCAGGTACTACATTCAAATTCCGAGTGGATAACGATTGGACAATTCAGCTTACTTATGCAGCTTCCGAAATAGTTGAGGGAGAGTTATATACTGTTGCTAAAGGTGATGCTAATATTACAGTTAAGGTTTCAGCAATATATGATGTATATCTCTCACGCGATGAGACGACTATGAAAATCGTTAAGGTAGGTGAATATGTCGCTCCTGAACCTGAACCGGAACCGGAGGATGGAAAGACCATTTATTTGAATGCGGGAGGAAGTTCCCTCTGGGATCAGGCAGGAGCTTACTTTGATGTTTGGCATTGGAAAGCAGGAGGTAGCGGTTCTTGGGTAACCATGAAGGCTTCATCAACAGCTGGTGTATATGAGTGTAAGATTGCTCAAGAGAGTGATATGGTGATTTTTGTAAGAAAAAATCCTTCATCTACGGCTCAGTCATGGACAGGTGTGTGGAATAAGACGGCAGACCTTACGATTCCAGCAGGTAAAAACATGTATACAATTACGGGTTGGGGAGATACTGATGGTACATGGTCAACAAAATAAGGTAAATAGCCTTTAATTTCTCAGGAGCCCGAGGTTCACCCTCGGGCTCTTGCTATATAGTGACCTGAACTCCTGCAATGTGCTTGCCCTCTCTCGAGTTATTTTCGTTATCCTTAGCATGACTGGGGTCTGAATGCCTGATCAGGTCTGGCATGATTAGAAAGCCCCGACATAGCATTCACCGTCCATCATCAAAATGCCTGAAAACCTGTCGGACGGTTCCGAAAATGGCTCAAAATGAGCGGATTTCTGTAGCGTACATCATAAAATCCGCCATTTTTCTGTCGGACGCTTGCACCTACTCGTTTAATAGGGTAACCAGGTCTGCGTTCCCTGCAGTGAAGCGGGGTCATGAATGAGCTGCAACGACCTGACGATTCGATAGGACGCCTCAGACGTGGCTATAGTGCCAAAATATCCGCACTATAGCCACGCATTGATTTTGTAATGCGCTGCAAACCAATGCACTACAAAAACTAACCGTGGCCATAGTGACTCAAAATCAACACTATAGCCACGCCCCTTGACTATATAGGTAGCGTAATAGGTTGAGGAAACGATTTAGTGTCAGCATCTGGGATATATAATTCTCAGGAGCCCGAGGGTGAAATCTCGGGCTCTTGCTATATAGTGACCAGAACTCCTGCAATGTGCCTGCCTTCTCTCGAGTTATTTTCGTTATCCTTAGCATGACTGGGGGTCTGAATGCCTGATCAGGTCTGGCATGATTAGAAAGACCGCGTCCATCATCAAAATGCCTGAAAACCTGTCGGACGGTTCCGAAAATGGCTCAAAATGAGCTGATTTCTGTACCGTCCATCATAAAATCCGCCATTTTTCTGTCGGACGCTTGCACCTACTCGTTTAGTAGGGTAACCAGGTCTGCGTTCCCTGCAGTGAAGCGGGGTCATGAATGATCTGCACCGACCTGACGATTCGATAGGACGCATCAGACGTGGCTATAGTGCCAAAATATCCGCACTATAGCCACGCGTTGATTTTGTAATGCGCTGTAAACCAATGTACTACAAAAACTAACTGTGGCCAAAGTGACTCAAAATCAACACTATAGCCACGCCCCTTGCTATATAGTGGATAGTGAAATCCTTAGCGGATTAGGAACCGGATTAGGAACCGGAATATGAACCGGAGTAGGTTATGGAATAGATGGCGGAATATGACCCGGAGTATGACCCAGAATAGGAAGTGGAATATGAAGTGGAGTAGCTTATGGAATAGGTGGAGGCAAGTTAGACATATACTGCTGTCAGCAGTATGGTCCCCTTCTTCTGACCGAAACCCCTCCGTCAAGTTTAACGTACAAGATGGTCACCTAACTTCCTGTTCATCAGTGATTTGACTACCAATACGGTGGGGCAGAATGACCCACCGTGTTATCTATCATCTTGCTATGAATCAATGACTTACGTGTCCATTGACTCGTTTGTAGTTGCGGCTCAGACATCGACAAATGTGCACGGTGGTCATTTTTGCTTACCACCGTGCACGTCAACGTGCCACAGAAGGACGTAGAATGCGCATAGGTGTGCACGGTGGCACCATCGTCTCAAGTTCCCTGTTGTCTCGTCAGATTCTTTCAATCAGTTCGTCTGCCGTAGTGTTCTCCATCAGGGTGAAGCCAAACCATCTTTTGCCAAGGTCTTTGATAGATGCCCCGATCAAGTATACTTCATCGTCTATGATCATGAATCTGTCGTGCGCTTTACTGAAGATCTGCACTTCAATAGGAGGATACTGCTTGTTGTGCTTTTTAATGTCAAGCTGCAACTGTTTGGAAACCATCCTTGTACAGATGGTTGCAGTTACTCCTTCCGCCCTTTTATCCAACAATGTCAGCACTGTCTCGTCTATGTAGTTGTCAATCAAAATAATCCTTTTCATAGCCTTCCTGATCAGTCCTGCCACAAAAGCATAGGCATCATAAATTTGTCCGTCGAAGAAGATACCTTGTTTAAATGTAGTTGGGGCATTATCCTGTAATTTATTCATCAAAAACTCGACCTTATCAATGGTATGGCTTATCTGCTCTTTCATAGATATGTGATGATATTCGAGTAAGCATATCCTATCGTTGATATTACCGATTTGCGGAAGCATTTTTCTCATCTCCGCAAATGCTCTCATGATTCTGATGTTTGCTGAAATTGCACTCTCGGATCTCAGTATTCCGCTAAGCATGGCAATGCCATATTCGGTAAATGCGTATGGTAAGTACTTTATGTTTTGTCCTTGCTTTATGTTCAAGGTGCCAATCTGGCACCTTGAACACTCTTCGATTGTCAGTTGAAACATGAAATCATCCGGGAATCTTTCAATGTTTCGTTTAACAGCTCTGTTGAGTTGCTTCGTTTCAACGTGATATAGCTTCGCCAGATCCCTGTCCAGCATTACCTGCTTTCCTCTGATTGTGAAGATCCTGTCTTCAATCTTCGTTTTACGTTCTTCAATCTCCATGGTCCTGTATGTTATTATGTTTCACTGTCTGTGCAAAACAAACGCGATACAGGTACGACTATACCTATATCGCGTTGTAGAACTCTTCCTTCCGATCTACGGCATCCAGACTTGTCTTGCAAAATTATATAATCCCGGGGTATTATCCAAACCGTTTGAACATCCCGCAGCAGCCATGCAGTTTATGCCGAGCCCTTTGGCTCGAGCTCCGCATAAACGCATTGAGCAGCAGCAGCTGGCTGGCGTATATGCCAGCTGCGGTGCGAAGAATACTCAAGCAACATCAAAAAGACATCTTCGGGATTAAATATTTTGCAGAAACTATAAATAGATGTATATTTGTAGTTGGAAATACTAAAGATGTAATCAGCATTATCGTATAACTTAACTTAATTATATAAGGTATGAAATTCTGTAAAAATTGTGGATCAGAGCTTCAAGAAGGAGCTGTTATTTGTCTCTCATGTGGAGTACTAGCTGGTGATGGTACAAAATATTGTCATAATTGTGGCGCTCAGCCAGATCCGTTGTCTGTTATATGTGTCAAATGCGGATGTAGTCTTGAAAAGTCTGCGGTATCAACTGAGAGTATGACGATGGGCGAAGCAATTAGATCTTGTTTTAAAAAATATGCAACTTTCCGCGGAAGAGCCCGCAGATCGGAATATTGGTACTTCAATATATTCTATATGCTTTGCACACTTCCATTGTATTTGTTTTCCCTTTGCATGCTTGAAATTGAAGGAGAAGGAGCAGTGGCATATGTCCCTCTTTTTATGGGATGCTTCATACAAGTGATATTCTTCTTACCGTCATTATCAGTCATGGTGAGAAGACTTCATGATACAGGAAAAAGTGGATGGTGGACTCTTTTAATATTAATCGCTTCTTGCTCAGTGATAGGATCCATCGCAGCTATAATATTCCTCTCACTAGATAGCCAGCCCGGAAGAAATGAATATGGCAATAACCCTAAGTCAATGAGACGCTAATATACTTTTAAGACAAAAGTGCGGTACACTATGTGTTTAACTTGTTAAATATTAGTATGTTATAAAATTGTGATCATAGCCCGTGGCGATGTGCTTCGGGCTTTCTTTATGCGGATTTGTTGGCAATGGTGCTGTCTTTTTGCCGGTTTTGTGGATGTTCGAAGGGTAAGATAATTTGCCCTTCCAGCATGTTTTGTTGCCCTTCGAGCATCTTTCATATAATTTGTTGCTGGATGTTATGCACGCACCGCCGCCAGAGAACCCTCCGGCGGCTACAGGCAGAGCGTCATCGGCGAGCTCGGCCAAAGGACTCGCCGCTGGCAGCATGCCTGTTGCGGTGGTTGCCGTGCTCGGTGGTCATTTCTCCTTACCACTGCGCACGCCAATATGAATTCTAAGGGGCTTGATGGCATGTTGCCGTGCTTGGTGGTCGACAAAAATAACCACCGAGCACACTTGAACTTCTTGACCTGCTCGAACTGACAATGAGGTGGTTCAAAGATGAATCGTCAGATTCTTTCAATCAGTTCGTCTGCCGTAGTGTTCTCCATCAGGGTGAAGCCAAACCATCTTTTGCCAAGGTCTTTGATGGATGCCCCGATCAGGTAGACTTCGTCGTCGATGATCATGAATCTGTCGTGCGCTTTACTGAAGATCTGCACTTCAATAGGAGGATACTGCTTGTTGTGCTTTTTAATGTCAAGCTGCAACTGTTTGGAAACCACCCTTGTACATATGGTTGCAGTTACTCCTTCAGTTCTTTTATCCAACAATGTCAGCACTGTCTCGTCTATGTAGTTGTCAATCAAAATAATCCTTTTCATAGCCTTCCTGATCAGTCCTGCCACAAAAGCATAGGCATCATAAATCTGTCCGTCGAAGAAGATACCTTGTTTTGGAATGCTCTCTTGGTGGCATATTCTGTTAAGCGCATTTTCGACTTTGTGCTCAAACTCATTCTGGCGATGCTCGATATTTTCAATACGTTCAAATAAGTATTGGTAGCTGTGTGTCATTTTTCTGAATTCTATGAATGCTCTGATGATGCGAATGTTTATTTCTATAGCTATTGCACTTCGTAATAGTCCTGCCAGCATTGATATGCCGTGTTCTGTAAATGCATAAGGTAGCATTCTGTCACCACCGTGCGTATTTGAGATGCCATTTTGGCATTTCAAATATTCATGCTCCTCTTTTGTTAATTGAAACATGAAATCATCCGGGAATCTTTCAATATTTCTTTTTACCTGTCGATTCATTTGTGAGACATCAACCTGATATAGCTTCGCCAGATCCCTGTCCAGCATTACCTGCTTTCCTCTGATTGTGAAGATCCTGTCTTCAATCTTCGTTTTACGTTCTTCAATCTCCATGGTCCTGTCTGTTATTATGTTTCACTGTCTGTGCAAAACAAAACGCGATATAGGTACGCTATACCTATATCGCGTTGTAGAACTCTTCCTTCCGATCTACGGCATCCAGACTTGTCTTGCAAAATTACATAATCAAAGCAAATTATCAAATGACACTCGCTGCTCTGGCTTGACGACTCTCCTTTTGCGACGTCAAAATAATCAGCAGTTTTTTGACGTCATGAAGCCAAAACCTTCATTTTGAGCTGAAAATTGCCACCGACGTCAACGGATTGCCGGTTTTCTTGACGTCACGGCGAGCCTGACTGTGTCGATGTCGACAAATGTGCACGGTGGCACCTGGCATGCTTATAAAAAATGAAATAATTTCAAGCGATGTCTTCACGAGGACAATTCATCAAGAAAACAATACTGCTCGGTCGAGTTTCACAGAAAAGTCCGCCAAGCTATTGCCGTCAAGTATGACGTAAAAGATGGTCACCTAACTTCCTGTCCATCAGTGATTTGACTACCAACACGGTGGGGCAGAATGCCCCACCGTGTTGGTGGTTATCTTGCCGTGAATCAATGACTTATGTGTCCATTTCCTTTATATGCATGTGCTGGGTGGATATCACAAAATGTGTTCGGGCTGGGTGGGTTGTGATTGTTGTTAAGCGATTAAATCCTGCACTTCGTCTGGAATTATGCACCGTTTGTCGGAGTTTGTTTGTTTATATGATGCTATATGCTTAACTTGCACAACTTTGTGCATATTAACTAACCGATCATAATTATGAAATTTTCTTTGAAGGGATTGATCTCCCTGATATTTTCAATCATTCTTACGGCATCCTGTGTTTCGGATGTAATGGAGCCGGATAATACTCCTGTTCAGGATGGAGTGGCGTCATATACCGCCTATACGGATGGTGTGGATACGAAGGCCGTGCTTGACGGCAAGGTGTCCAAGTGGCAGGGCGAGGAGACCATAGCCCTTGTGGGCAAGAAAGGGACCCATAAGTTCGCTGCTTATGTGGACGGTGTATCAAGCCAGGCGACGTTCAATTATGCGGGCGAAGGTACGTACGATGAAACTGAGGTGCTTGCCGTATATCCTTATGCAACAGGTGCATACAGTGCCGATTTCGATGACATGTATGTGTCGAATGTGACAATTCCTTCGAATCAGACTGCGGTAGAGGGGTCATATGACCCGAGCGCAGCGATAGCTGTGGCGCATTCGACCGACAACACTTTGAAGTTCAAGAATGCGACTGCGCTTCTGAAGTTCACCATGGGATCCAGCGGTATCAAGAATGTGACCGTATGGGGCGATATGTCCGAGGTGGAGATTCAAGGAGAGATGCCTGCATACTATCAGGAAGGCAATGTTTATCTGACCGTAGACCCTCAGTGGAAGTCTGATGGAGCACGCTTTGCGGCGTATTTCTGGGGTGGAAGCGGAGAGAAGTGGGAGAGCATGACTGAAGTGTCAGGACAGGAAAACATGTACACATGCGCCATCCCTTCGGGCCGTACGAGCGTTATCTTCTGCCGTATGAATGGAGGTACGACAGCCAATAACTGGGACAATAAATGGAACCAGACCGTCGACCTGACTCTTGGAAGCCATATGTTCACCATTACAGATCCGTGGAATAATGGAGGTGCGAAAGGTGCATGGTCGAATTTCGTTGCAGGAACATATACGACCACTCTTGGCATTTCAGGAACAGGAGCCAAGGTATACTACAACAACGGCGAGCCTGTCATCGAAGGTGCGTCAGCTGGATATGTATCCCTTAACGGTGACTTCCAGAAGGGCAAGACATATTATATCGCAGTGGCTCCGGTGGTGTTTGAGAAAGGATTCACCGTGGAGTTCAGCGATGAGGGAGACTACAATAAGTATGCGGTCAAGAGCACTGCCAAGAGGCAGCAGTTCAAGCGCAATACGATCTATGACCTCGGAACATTGTTCTCCGGCAAGGATACAGGCTTTTTCACAGATCCCGGCATGCCGGACGCTGACAAGCCATGTACTATATATTATAGGCCTGCGGAGGACGATCATCTGTACAGCCATACCGGCGACCTGTACGCTCACATATGGCTCAGGAACGTAAATACAGACAGTCATGCACCGACTTGGGGCACCAATACAGACAAATACAAGATGACGCTGGTCGGTGAGAAGACATGGGCATTGAAGATGGAGCCGAGCATCCGCGAATGGTTTGATGAGGTGTCAGCAATCGGCACTACGCCTGTCCAGAAGATCGGAATCATCGCAAGGAACTCTGGCGGCACTATGCAGACCGAAGATAACTTCCTCCCGGTATATGACTCCCAGTACGGCGTATATATGCCTGAAAATCTCCAGCATGGTATCAATGTCATCGACAACAGCACCGTGACGCTCGTTCTCTATGACCGTGACAATCAGGGCAAACCTCATGACTTCTGCAACCTGCTCTGGGACGAGAACTGGTGGGGCGACAGCAGCAAGCCGAAGAAGCCTCTCCGTTATGATGACGAGAGCGGCTGCTGGTGGATCACTCTCACAGGACTGAACCCAGACAAGCAGTATAAGTTCCAGTATCAGCTTGGATATGGTGAAAATGTGACAGTGACGACATTCGACCCATACACCGAGATCCTGTATGACCGCAGCAACGACCAGTGGATTTCGTCTTCGACATATCCAAATCTTTCGCAGGAGTATGGCGACACCCACTACGGCAGGGACAACGGCTTCGTGTCGGCGTTCAAGATCAACCGCGACGAGTATGACTGGCAGGTTGAGGACTATGACATCGAGGACAAGAATGACCTTATAATATATGAGCTTCTGGTGCGTGACTTTACTGACAATGCATACGGCGAAGGCAGCATCAAGGCTGCCATGGGCCAGCTTGACTATCTTGAAACTCTCGGCGTCAATGCCATCGAGCTGATGCCTATCCAGGAGTTTGACGGAAACGACAGCTGGGGATATGGTACTCATGCATATTTCGCTATGGACAAGGCATACGGTACCCGTAAGGACTATAAGGCATTCATCGATGCCTGCCACCAGAGGGGTATGGCCGTCATTCTTGACGTTGTATATAACCATGCGACAGGCGTGCATCCATATGCGGCGATGTATTGGGACAGTGCCAACAACAAGACGGCATCGAATAACCCATGGTTCAATGTGGATGCTCCTCATATGTGGAGCGTATACCATGACTGGAATCACAGCAATCCTATGGTGCGCGAGCATGTGAAGAGGAACCTTACCTATCTGATGACCGAGTACAAGGTCGACGGCTTCCGCTTCGACCTCACCAAGGGATTCACCCAGAATTCGGGTACGGAGGAGTCATATGATCAGTCCCGTGTGGATATCATCAAGGAGTATAATGCTCATATCCAGTCGGTTGACGATGATGCTGTGATGATCTGCGAGCATTTTGTAGATGACGAGAACTGGGAACTCGGTCAGGCCGGCATCAAGGTGTGGAGAAACATGAATCATCCATACACCAAGGCCATGAAGAGGGATATGTCCCAGGCGGATTTCACTGGCACGACCAACGGCTTCAATGAAGATGGTACGATGGCGGCTTGGAATAACTTCGGTATGCTTGTCGGTTTCCAGGAAAGCCACGACGAGCAGAGGACCAATTACGAAGGCCAGTGGGACTACAATGGCGCCTCTATTGACTTCGCGACACGCATGGAGCGTGCGAAACTCAATGCTGCATTCTTCCTCCTCTCGCCTGGACCGAAGATGATCTGGCAGTTCGGAGAGATCGGCTATGACATCAGCATCGAAGATAACGGAGGACGTGTCAATAAAAAACCATGCAAGACGGCAGAGTATATGGCGGTTGCCGAGCGCAAGGCACTCTATGACACATACGCAATGCTCATAAAGTTCCGTAAGGACAATCCGCGCTTCTTCGACTCTGACGTGAACTTCCGCTGGTATGTCGGTGGCAGCGAGCAGACCGGCCGCTATCTCTTCGCAAAATCAGCAGAAGGTAAGCACTTCGCCCTCTTCGGCAACTTCGGCAGTGGCAGCCAGAGCATAGGTGTCGCGCTCCCGTCAGGAGTCAGCAAGTGGTATGATTATAAGAACTCTGGTTCTGTCTGGAACGGCTCAAGCCACACCGTGCCAATGTCAGAAGGCCAGTTCTACCTCCTGGTAAGCGACTCAGGGATGTGCCTGAAATAGAATCAAGACCAGCTGATAACAAAACCCCGAAAGTCTTTGTCTGACTTTCGGGGTTCGTTATCTGATTTCTATTGTTTCGGAACGACTGCGTAGAAGATCAGGTCGGACTCTGAGGAGTCCGGATTCATGAGACTGTGAGTATGTCCTTTGGGACAGTACAGACAGTCTCCGGCTGTGACATCCTTATATTCAGGAAGGTCTTCGGCGGCGGGACCTTTCTCATATAGCCGGCCTTTGCCGCTGAGGATGAAGATAACCTCGCAACTGTCGTCATGGGTGTGGGTTCCGATGGATGCTCCCGGTATCAGACATCCCTTGAAGATACGGTTTGTGCCGTCAAAGAACATGTTGGCAGCAAACTCCTTTTCTCCGCCTTTGAATGCAGGAAGATGGGAAAGTTCCATCTCATCGAATTTAAGAATCATGATATCCTTTATTGCTTTGGCGGAAAGAACGGGATTCGAACCCGTGAGCCGCTTTAGGCGACTACACGCTTTCCAGGCGTGCCTCTTCAGCCACTCGAGCATCTTTCCTTGACTGCAAATATAACAAAAGAAACGATTGGCAGGTTGTTTTTTAGCTCCTCTTTTGTTATATTTGATGCGGTTTCTCCCCGCCAACGGATATTATGAATCTTCCGATTGACAAAAAAGTCTACGATTCCTTATTGGAGCAGATGGACATTCTGGACATTTCCAGCGCGACGATCAGACAGTCGGGCGCGATAGCAAAGGCTCTGGAGGCGCATAGCGGCGCCGAATTCCTTCACCTTGAAATGGGTATCCCCGGACTTCCGCCGATGCGTGTCGGTATTGAGGCAGAGAAGCAGGCGCTCGATTCCGGAGTGGCATCCCAATATCCCAACATGTACGGCATCCCGAAACTGAAAGAGCAGGCTTCCCGTTTCCTGAAGGCATATCTGGACATTGATGTGGCCCCTCTCGGATGTATCCCTACAGTCGGATCCATGCAGGGCAGTTTCTCTACCTTCCTGCTGTGCTCCCACCTTGTAGAGGACCGCGATACCATTCTTTTCATCGATCCCGGATTCCCCGTGCAGCGTACCCAGACTAAAATCCTCGGCATTCCGAGTGATTCGTTCGACATATATGATTTCCGTGGAGACAAGCTGGGACCTGAGCTGGAGAGACATCTGGCGACCGGTCGTATAGCTGCGATCATATATTCTAGTCCGAACAATCCTGCCTGGTTCAATCTGACCGAGGATGAACTGAAGACGATAGGTGAACTTGCTACTAAATACGACACGATTGTCATCGAGGATCTTGCATATATGTGCATGGATTTCCGTAAGCCTCTGGGCAGGCCGTTCGAACCACCGTTCCAGCCGACCATCGCCAAGTATACGGACAATTACATCATAATGATGTCCGGATCGAAGATGTTCAGCTATGCGGGACAGAGAATTGCCATAATTGCGATTTCCGATGCTCTGTATCACAGGGAGTATCCGTTGCTTCCGGTATGGTACAAGATGTCCCGTCTTGGTGATGCCTATGTGTTTGCAGTTCTGTATGCGGTGTCGTCCGGAGCTACGCATTCGGCTCAGTATGCACTCGCCGAAATGCTGCGGGCTGCTGCCGACGGCGAGCTTGACTTCGTCAGCTCCGCCGCCGAATACGCCCGCAGGGCGAAGATCAGCAAGAAGATGTTCCTGGACAACGGTTTCCACATCGTCTATTCGATGGACGGCGACGAGCCGGTCAGCGACGGTTTCTTCTACACGGTCGGGTATAAGGATATGGTCAGCGGCGAGCTGATGGCTGAACTGATACGCTACGGAATGGCTACAATTGCGCTTTCTACTACAGGAAGCCGTCAGAACGGAGTCCGAGTCTGCGTATCACAGCTGAACCGTCCGGAGCAGTTCGACCTCCTCGAAGAACGTCTCCGCCTCTTCTCCGCCGACCATCCGTTATAATGACTGGCCCTCCTTGTCTTCCGAGTAAATCTCCTTATCACTGCAAGCGCCTTTCCTTGTCATTTCGAGCGAGCCTCATTGTCACTGTGAGCGACTCTCCTTGTCATTTCGAGCGAGCGAAGCGAGTCGAGAAATCTATAAACCCACAAAGAACCTAACATGAAAACAATGACCGCGGCTCAGGCCGTACAACTTATACAGTCCGGTGACAGAATCTACATCCAGGGCAGCACTTCCATCCCGGAAGTGCTCTCTCAGGCCCTTGCCGACAGGGGACATGAGCTTAAGGATGTGACCATCTATGCAGCATTTGCTGTCGGACGTTGCGATGCGCCATACTGCCGTCCGGAATATAAGGATGCCTTCAATGTCAAGAGTCTGTTTGTTGCAAATAATGTCAGACGATGGCTGGCGGAGGGCTATGGCAGCACGATTCCGGCCTTTCTTGGCGAGATACCGGGCCTGTTCAGGGACGGTACGCTGCCGGTAGATGCCGTCTTCCTTAATGTTTCGCCTCCGAATGAAGACGGTTACTGTTCATTCGGAATCTCCGCAGATCTGGCTGTCAGTGCGACAGAATGTGCACGCAAGGTCATAGTCCAGATCAATAAGGCTATGCCGTTCTCATATGGAGATGCGCTCATCCATGTTTCCCGGATCGATGCGGCGGTCGAGGTGGATGATCCCCTGGTGGAGGTTCCTACGGCGGTCCCGAACGAAATAGATACAGCCATCGGCCGACATATCGCAGAGATGATACCTGACGGAGCTACGCTTCAGATCGGCGTCGGCGGTATCCCTAACGCTGTCCTTGCCGCCCTGAAGGATCATAAGCATCTCGGCCTGCATACCGAGGCTCTCACGGATGGCGTGCTCCCTCTGCTGGAGAGCGGTGTGATAGACAATTCGTGCAAGAAGGTCATGCCTGGCATTTCAGTGGCATCCCTTGCCCTCGGATCAAAGCGGTTGTACGAGTATATGGACTATCGCAAGGACCTGGTTCTCAAGGATGTGGCATGGACTAACGATCCGTTCAGGATAGCTCAGAATCCTAAGGTAATGGCCATCAACTCTGCCGTTGAGGTCGACCTTACGGGACAGGTGTGCGCTGACTCAGTCGGAACGCGCATCATTTCAGGTGTCGGCGGCCAGCATGACTTCATGTACGGCGGCTCTCTTTCCGAAGGCGGAAAGACGTTCATCGCCATCCCGTCCATGACTGAGAAGGGCATTTCAAAGATACGTCCTGTGCTGACAGAAGGTGCAGGCGTAGTCACCACCCGCCACATGATTCAGAACATAGTTACTGAATACGGTGTGGCGGAGCTGCGAGGCAAGAGCCTCGCAGAGCGCGCACGCGCGCTCATCGCCATCGCGCACCCTTCGGTGCGCGATGAGCTCGGCCGCTCCGCGGCCGCTCGCTTCGGCCACGCCTACCTCCGCGCCAGATGATCTGTGCCGCATAATCAGCTGATATCAGTCGCTTGCCAGGCACTGCGTGCTCCCCAAAGGCGGCACGCAGTGCCCGCTAAGTTGTTAATTCATAGCTGATTACGCGCCACCAAGAAAAAGTATAGACAAACTAAAATTTTTTGTAAATTTGTCTTTCTGCTTAAATGAGTCCGGAAGATGGAGAAAAAGAACGATTATATAGAGATCAAAGGTGCCAAGGCCCACAACCTGAAGAATGTGTCGCTTTCGATTCCCCGTGGGGAGTTCGTCGTGGTGACCGGCCTAAGCGGCAGCGGCAAGTCATCCCTTGCCTTTGACACTATCTATGCCGAAGGTCAGCGCCGCTATATGGACACGCTCTCCACCTATGCAAAGCACTTTATGGGCATTCTGGAAAAGCCTGAGGTAGAGTCCATTACAGGCCTCAGTCCTATAATCGCCATCGAGCAGAAGACTACCGGCAACAACCCCCGTTCGACCGTGGGCACGATTACGGAAATCTATGATTTCCTGCGTCTTCTCTATGCTCGTGCGTCTACAGCGTATTCTCCTCAGACCGGCAAGGCTATGGTCCGATACAGCGACGAACAGATTGTCTCGCTGATCATGGAGAACTATGCCGGACGCAAATGCTATCTTCTAGCACCTCTGGTTCGTGGCCGAAAGGGTCATTACAAGGAGCTCCTGGAACAGATGCGCAAGCGCGGCTACACTCAGATACGTGTCGACGGACAGCTATGCGAGCTGAATGAAATCACGGCTCTGGACCGTTATAAGCCACATTTCATCGAACTTGTCATCGACCGTCTGAAGCCTTCGGAAAAGGATGCGAAACGTATCAAGGACTCCGTGATGTCGGCTCTTAATTTCGGAAAGGGTTCGTTGGCGGTGATGGATATGGAGACCGAGGAATTAAGTCACTATTCGAAGCATCTTGTATGCCCGGATACGGGACTTTCGCTCGCCGAGCCTGCTCCGCATTCATTCTCGTTCAACTCCCCTCAGGGCTATTGTCCTCATTGCAAGGGTCTGGGAATCATCGTGGATGTAAACATCGACACCATAATCCCAGACCGTTCGAAGTCCATTGCTGACGGAGCGATAGTGCCTCTCGGCAAGATACGTGAGACAAAGAAGTTTGACGTCATCCGTTCCATAGCCCGCAAGTACGGTTTTTCTCTCTATGATCCGGTCGAGGATCTTTCGGATGAGATTATCTCTCTGCTGGTATTCGGATCCGACGAACTCTTCAGAGTAGGAGAGGGCGCCTCTTCCGAGATGGTTTCCTTCTCGGGAATCGTCAGCGACATCCAGGAAAAGATCACATGCCCTATCTGCGGTGGAACCAGACTCAACAAGGACACGACATATTTCAAGATAGACGGAAAGACAATTTCCGAGGTTGCGGCCATGGAGATCAGCCAGCTAGCGGAGTGGTTCGCATCCCTTGACGGCAAGCTCGCCGCAAGGGAAAGCCTCATCGCGCGCGACATATTGAAGGAGCTCAAGGACAGAACTGCCTTCCTGCTTGATGTGGGACTGGAATACCTGTCTCTTGACCGCGCAACTGCCTCGCTTTCAGGCGGCGAGAGCCAGCGTATCAGGCTTGCGACCCAGATCGGATCGAAGCTTGTGAATGTGCTCTATATCCTCGACGAGCCGTCGATCGGCCTGCACCAGAGGGACAACCGCAAGCTTATCGCTTCGCTCAAGAAGCTTCGCGACGAGGGTAACTCGGTGATGGTTGTGGAGCATGATGCCGAGACCATGTTGGCAGCGGACTGGCTGGTGGATGTCGGCCCGGGAGCCGGAAACAACGGTGGTGAGATCTGCCTTTCAGCGCCTCTCTCGGCCCTTTTGCCAGGCGCAGCCGGGGCAGCTGGAACAGACGACGCTGGCGCAGACCCCCTTGAAGACCGTATGATCATAGGCCCGTCTACGACCCTGGAGTATCTCCGCGGCGAGCAGCAGATCCCGGTACCTTCTTCGAGGCGCTCAGGCAATGGACTGTCGCTCGGAATCAGAGGCGCCCGCGGCAACAATCTGAAGAACGTCGATGTCGACTTTCCGCTCGGAATGCTTATCGGAGTGGCGGGAGTCAGCGGCAGCGGCAAGTCGTCGCTCATCAACGAGACCTTGATGCCTGTGCTGAAGAACAGGTTCTACAATGCCAAGATGCAGCCTCTGCCGTATGACAGCATTGTCGGGATTGAGAATATCGACAAGCTCATCGAGATCGACCAGAGCCCTATCGGACGTACCCCGCGAAGCAATCCTGCTACCTTCACGGGCGTCTTCAATGACATCCGCACCCTTTTCGAGGCGACTCCGGATGCGAAGGTGCGCGGATTCAAGGCAGGACGCTTCTCGTTCAATGTGGCCGGTGGCCGCTGCGAGGAATGTAAGGGCGCCGGAATCAAGGTCATAGAGATGAACTTCCTGCCTTCGGTGAATGTCGTGTGCAACGAATGTTGTGGACGCCGGTACAAGAGTGATACTCTGGCAGTTAAATATAAGGGGAAGAACATCAATGACGTGCTGGAGATGCCTATAAGCGAGGCCTACGAGTTCTTTGCCAACATTCCGTCCATAGCACAGAAATTGAAGGCGTTGGTCGATGTCGGCCTGGGCTATGTCCGTCTCGGCCAGTCCGCTGTGACCCTGTCCGGAGGTGAGAGCCAGCGAATGAAACTTGCGACCGAACTCGCTCGTAAGGGCACGGGAAATACGCTGTATATACTTGACGAGCCGACAACAGGCCTGCATTTTGACGACATAAAGGTGCTGATGGGAGTGCTGCAACAGCTTGTGGAACAGGGAAATACTGTGATAATCATCGAGCATAACATGGACGTGCTCAAGTCGGTGGACTACCTCTTTGACATGGGTCCGGAAGGTGGACGTGCCGGTGGCATGATCGTCGCTGAGGGCACGCCTGAGCAGATCGCCCGCGACCCGGAATCCGTGACCGGTCCGTTCCTGAAGGAAGTATTGGATATGTAATTGTAAACTCTTGAAACTATGGAAGATATAAGGATTTATTGCGAAAATGTAAATTCATATGAGAGGGTAGCTCTCGGTACTACTCTCCAGCAGCTTGCCGACCGCCTGTGCCCTTCTGGAACCGAGGCATGTGTTCCTGTACTTGCAGCTCTGGTCGACAATAAGCTTAAGGCGCTGGACTACAAGATAATAAATCCTCATAACGTAAGGTTCATCGGATATGACCATCCTGACGGGCGCCGTACATACATCCGTTCTCTCTGTTTTGTCCTTCAGAAGGTTGTTCGTGAGATGTTCCCGGAGAAGGTGCTGGTGATAGATTATTCGCTCCCTAGCGGACTTTATTGCGAGATCCGTGAGGCGCTTCCTATGGATGACGGTCGTCCGAGCGTATATTTTGTGACTGATGATGAGGTCGCAGAAATTGCCTCGGCGATGCGCAAGGTCATCGCAGAGGACCGGCCTTTCGGCAAGACCATGATGAGCCTCGATGAATGCTGCCGCATATTCGAAAAGCAGCATCAGACTGAGAAGGTCGACCTGATGAAGACCATCGGCAGGTTCAACTATAATGTCTATACGCTTGACGGATATGTCGATACATTCTATGGACCTCTGATCCCTTCGACCGGAATGCTCTCCACTTTTGAACTCATAGGGTTCAACGACGGCTTCATCCTCCAGTATCCGATGGACGGAGATCCGGGAAAAGTGCTTCCGATGAAGCGTCAGTCTAAGCTTGCCACAGCCTTGAAGGAGCATTCTGACTGGTGCTCGATCATGGGTGTCCGTGGAGTAGGCAAGCTCAACAAGGCTGTCCTTTCGGGCAAGGTAATCGACCTTATCAATCTTTCTGAGGCATTGCATGAGCGTAAATATGCGGAAATCGCCGATCAGATATATGCCCGCCGAGGCAGCGTGAAGATTGTCTTCATCGCCGGCCCGTCAAGCAGCGGAAAGACATCCACATCCAAAAGGCTTGCGCTCCAGTGCCGTATCCTGGGCATGAATCCTCGTGTCATCGAGCTGGACAACTATTTCGTGGAGCGCGAAAAGACTCCGCGCGACGAGAACGGCGAATACGATTTCGAGGCACTCGGAGCGATGGATCTGGACCTTCTCGGACGTCAGCTGAACGATCTTCTTGAAGGCAAGGAGGTCGAGATTCCGCGCTTTGACTTCAAGGAAGGCCGCAAGTACTTTGAAGGCAATATGATGCAGCTTCATGAGAAGGACATCCTGATCATGGAAGGTATCCATGCCCTGAACCCTGCGATGATCCCGGGAGTGGATCCGTCCAAAGTGTTCCGTGTGTATGCCTCAGCTCTGACTTCACTGTCGATCGACGAGAACAACAACATCTCGACTTCCGACAACCGTATGCTCCGCCGTATGATCCGCGACAACCGCACCCGCGGTGTCATTCCTGAGGAGACCATCATGCGCTGGCAGAGCGTGCGCCGTGGAGAGAACCGCAACATCTTTCCGTTCCAGGAGAACGCCGATGCCATCTTCAACTCGGCCCACATCTTCGAACTTCCGGTACTGAAATACTATGCCGAGCCGCTTCTGCGCCGCATATCGCCATCCTCCCCGGCCTACGCCGAAGCATCCCGCATGCTGAAGTTCCTGGACTATATCGTGGCACTTTCCCCAGCCGAAATCGCCGCCATTCCGCCAACCTCCATCCTCCGCGAATTCATCGCCGGCCAGACGCTGTAACCCATCCTCTTTGTCTAGCCTGGGCTGCACTCCGTTGGATATCAATGATTTACGCAAACCGCGTGCTCCCCTTTGACGGCACGCGGTTTGTGTATCTTGTTGATATTCAGTGTCTTCCTCCCCAGGATTATTGAGTGTTTTTTGGGGTTATATGCAGAAATCGGCATATCTGTCGGTAGGTCACGTTGAAATTTCGCTGCAACTCGATGCTCAAGGATATTTTGTCTTCATCAGGGAGCATGGTTATTTTCCTTGTCATCATTTCTGGTCTGGTGTCCTGTACATACCTGATCATCTCATTGAACACCTGATCGGATTCGGGATCCCAGTCTTCATTGATATCATGTTCGCTGCCTGTATTTGAATGCATTGCAGTCAGCATCGTCTCATAAGAATCATAATATGATGAAAGTGCAGTATAGTCAAACGGCAGATACTGCTTGATGATATAGTCGATAAGCTGTTCTTTTTCTCTGATTTTCAGCTTACTGGATATCCTGGCCAATCTTCCGTGCTTTAACGGTAGGTTCATCTTTGCCATATTGTCTACTTCTCTCAATGCCTCTCTTAGTGCGGTAGAAGCATATTCCCTTCTGATAGGTTCGGAAAAAGGATTGTTGCTATATGCGAATGCAAGGAAATTCCATCTGTATTCTTCTGCTTTTTTGCATAGTTTCTTCTCAACCGGATTGTTCCCGATATAATTTATTGCGTTCCTTACAGCCTTTTCGTCCCATTTAGGCGCACTTCCGAAATTTTTCTTCAGAAGTTTGCCCTTCCTTCCGATGGATGCGTTGTATTCCATGACATACCAAGATGTAAACCTATCCATAAAACTGCTGAGTTCATGCACAGATGATGTGCGGATAAGTATATGAAAATGGTTCGGCATAATGCATAATTCAAGAACTTGAATTCCCGAACTTCTCGCACAGACTGCAAAAATTGTATAAAAGACAATGAAGTCTTCCCATCCATAAAACAGATTGACTCCATTTATGCTTCTTTGATAGACATGATTAACCTGCCCGCGGTAAAACTTTCTCTTCTTTCTCATGTGTCCGACTTTTATAGATGCAAATCTATGTACTCCGGAAAAGAAAGTGTTTAAAAAAAAGAAAAATGTGACGAAAAAATCTTTAAATCTTTCCGAATAATTCGAAATATTGTTATATTATAACTTTAGCCTGGGGTGTAAGTTGCTGATAGTCAATGATATGCTAAAACCGCGTGCCGCCAAAGGGGAGCACGCGGTTTGCGTATCTTGTTGATATTCAGTGTGTTCGTCCCCAGGATGCTTTTGCCGTCCTGATGCACTGAAGCCGAGGGGAGGCTAGGATGGAGAGACAGAAGCCGAGATGGCGGTCTAGTCGTCGTACGGTTCGTTGAAGGGGAGGAGGAACGGGTTGGTCATGCCTTCGGTAGCAAGGTCGGAGCATGGGCCGTGGCCCGGGATGACCGTCACGGAGGTGTGGCGGGCAGCGGGGGCGCCGGAGGCGTGCCCCGCGGCATGAACGTCAGTGCCGGAAGCGTGCCCCATAGCCTGACTGTCAGCATCGAAAGCGTGCGCCGTGGCATGGCCGTCTGCGCCGGAGATCTGCTGAGGAATAGAGCCGTCAGCGCCGGAAGCGTGCTCCGTCGCCTGGCCGTCAGTGCCGAAAGCGTGCCCTGTGGCCTGACCGCCGGACGCGGATGTCTTAGGGGCGTCAAGCGGAAGGACGTTTTCGATGATGCTCCTTATGAGTTTGTCATAGTCTCCGCCCGGATGGTCGGTGCGGCCGATGGCTCCGGCGAATAGTGTGTCTCCGGTGAACATGATGCGCTCGGTCTCTTCAAAGAAACATACGCCTCCGCATGTGTGGCCCGGTGTTTCCACTACATTGAATCTGAGACTTCCAACTTCGATGACGTCACCGCCGGTAACTGTTCTCAGAACTGATTCTGTATCAGATGTTCCGTTCAGCAGGCTCCGGGCAAATTCAATCTCGGGTAGCGGCAGACCAAAGAGCTTGCATACAAAAGGGTTGGTGTTCTCCAGAGTGTACTTTTCTTCCGGATGCATATAGACCGGAAGCCCGCCATAGAAGCCGGACAGACTGTCGGTTCCGTAGATGTGGTCGAAATGGGCATGGGTAAGCATGATGCACACAGGCCGTAGTCCACGTGATGAAACGAAGTCGGTAAGTTTGGAGAGTTCTGCCTGTGAACTGCATCCCGGATCAACAAAAGCGCATAAGCCCTCCGAATCCCAAACTACATTGCAACGTGTCTGGAAGGCGTTGAAAGTGAAATGTTCTATGTGTATCATGTCATTAAATCCTAACTTTTGGCAAAAATACAAAAGAAGTTATTAACTTTGCCTAGTTATATACATGAAAAAACAATAAAAATTCGATTATATGCATATCGCTATCGCAGGTAATATCGGCAGCGGAAAGACAACTCTCACAAAGATGCTTGCTGCCCATTACGGATGGACTCCTAAATTCGAGTCTGTAGACTATAATCCATACCTCGCCGACTTCTACGACGACATGGAAAGATGGTCATTCAATCTTCAGGTATATTTCCTCAACAAGCGTTTCAAGGATGTCGTGGACATCTCGAAGCTCGACGAGGTGATCATCCAGGACCGTACGATCTATGAGGATGCGCGCATCTTTGCTCCGAATCTTCATGGCATGGGTCTGATGAGCACAAGGGACTTCGAGAACTATTCGGACCTCTTCGACCTCATGATGTCGCTTGTCAATCCGCCTGATCTCCTTATCTACCTCAGAAGCTCTATTCCGAACCTTGTGAGCCAGATCCAGAAGAGAGGCCGTGAGTACGAGAAGAGCATCCGTATAGACTACATTACCGGTCTGAACGAGCGTTATGAGAATTGGATCAAGGACTATAAGCACAATCTGCTTATCCTTGACGTGGACCGCATCAAGTTCGAGAACCGTCCTGAGGACTTCCAGGAAGTTGTCGACAAGATCGATGCTGAACTGTTCGGCCTTTTCCCGAATACTCAGGAGTAGGCCAGCGCTGACCAAACCTTAAATCTATAAAATAAAAACCTATGGCAGAAAGAATAACTATCATTGACTTCGTGGAGAAGTATGTTGCCAAGTTTTCCAGGAATCCTTTCCTTTGGGAAAAGAACCTCGATACCAACGAGTGGGAGCCGACAACATATGAGGAGACCCTCAAGCAGGCTAAACGTATTGCAGCAGGCCTCATGGCGCTTGGAGTTGAGAAGGGTGACAAGATTTCATACCTCTGCGAAGGACGTAACATGTGGGTGATCGGTGAGTTGGGAGTGCTGTTTGCAGGTGCTGTCAATGTGCCGCTTTCCATAAAGCTTGAAGAGGCTAATGACTTGGTGTTCAGAGTGAAGCACTCTGATTCGAAGTATGTCATCACTTCGAAGTTCCAGCTTCCGAAGATAAGAAAGATCCTCCCTGAGTGTCCAATGGTCGAGAAGGTGATCGTTTTCGACGAGATTGCTGACATGAAGGAAAATGAGATGTATATCGGTGAGATCATGGAGATGGGAGACAAGTTTCTTGCAGAAAACGAGGAGAAGCTTGTCGAGAGATACCGCTCCATCGGACCGGACGACTATGCAAACATCAGCTATACTTCAGGAACGACCGCAGACCCTAAAGGTATCCTCCTGACTCACAGGAATTATACTGCGAACGTAGAACAGGCTCACTCTGTTATCGGAGTCGAGGAGAATGACCGTATGCTCATCATCCTTCCGCTTGACCACTGCTTTGCGCATGTTGCAGGTTTCTATACAATGATGTCTTATGGTGCTTCCATCGGAACTGTTCCGTCAGGAAAATCAGGCAAGGAAGCTCTCAGGAACATCCCGTCAAGCATCAAGGAATTCAAGCCACATGTGATGCTTTCGGTTCCGACTCTTGCAAAGAGCTTCAAGAAGAACATCGAGACCACCATCAAGAAGAGCGGAAAGACAGTTGAGCGCATGTATAATTATGCCCTCAAGGTATCCATCAAGTATAACAAGGAAGGTTACAACAAGGGTACCCAGTTCACTGATATCTTCCGCAAGCCTGTCATGTGGCTCTTCGACAAGATCCTCTTCAAGAAGGTACGTCAGGGACTCGGCGGAAACATGAAGTTCTTCGTCGGAGGCGGCGCGCTTCTCGATATCGATCTCCAGAGATATTATTATGCTATCGGCATTCCTATGTATCAGGGATACGGACTTTCAGAGGCAACCCCTATCATTTCCGCGAACTCTCCTGCAAAGCACATCTTCGGCTCGTCAGGAAAGATTGTCCAGCCTATGGAGATCAAGATTCTTGATGCCGACGGAGTGGAACAGCCGTTCGGTTCGAAGGGTGAGATCTGTATCAAGGGTGAGAACGTGATGGCAGGTTACTGGAAGAATCCTAAGTCTACAGCCGACACTATCGTTGACGGCTGGCTCCACACCGGAGACATGGGTTATATGCGTGATGCTGAGATGCTTTACGTAGTAGGACGCTTCAAGTCCCTCCTCATTGCAGCTGACGGAGAAAAGTATTCTCCGGAGGGAATCGAGGAGAACCTCGTTGAAAGCTCGAAGTTCATCGACGGCGCAATCCTTCACAACAGTCAGGACCCATATACAATCGCTCTCATCACTCCTAACAAGGAGGCCCTCAAGGCATACGCCAAGGAGCTCGGACTCGATCCTGAGACCAAGGAGGCCAAGGTGAAGATGCTTGAGAAACTTCAGGATGAGGTCAATATGTATCGTAAGGGCGGCCGCCTTTTCGGCGCGTTCCCTGAAAGATGGCTCCCTGCAGCGGTCTGCGTGCTCCCTGAGCCTTGGACTGAGCAGAACCACTTCCTGAACAGTTCCATGAAGGTTGTCCGCGGAAGGGTAGAGGAGGCTTACAAGGCAAATATGGAGTTTGCCTATACTCCTGAAGGAAAGAACATTGTCAATGACATGAACATGGCGTCACTTTAAGGCCTGTGCATGAAATACCAAGACGTGGATCCCTGATCGGGGTCCACGTCTTTTTTCTGCTCTTAACGTTCCTTTTCAAAATATTCCTTTCCTACTCCACATGCAGGACAAGTCCATGTCTCAGGAATGTCTTCGAAAGCTGTGCCTGGTGCTACTCCGTTCTCCGGGTCACCTTCTGCCGGATCATATATGTATCCGCAGAGATCGCAAACATACTTATCCATAAATTTCCAGTTTTGCGACGATGTCAAACAAATCCTGAGCCGAAATGAACTTATTGTCAAAAGGATGGATATTTTCTTCAAAAAATAACAAAAGTATGATTTTTGTTATATATTTGTCGAATAATCACAATGTAAATCATGAAAGATTCTACTCTGCACAACATTTCTCTGGCTCGATTCAGAAGCCTTTTCCCTTCATCACCATCAGTAGGTCTTGGTGATGATTTCTATATATTGGATGCAAGACTTGAGAAAAGCCATCAGCCGATGAATCATCCATGTCGTTTTGATGGTTTCATGTTCCTGTATTGTATCAAGGGACGTCTGAAAATGAATGTCAATCTCACCGAGTTTGAGATTTCAGAGGGGATGGTGTTCATGAATGTACCAGGAAACATTATCCGGGTGAACGAAATCATGGATACGCCTCAGGAAGATGTCAGATATCTGTGTCTGGCTATGTCCCGGGACTTCACTCAGGGCCTCAAGGTAGAGGTTAACAAGCTTTTCAATGAAGGAGTGTCCATGCTTGAGAAACCGACCATACAGCTGAATGAGACGGAGGGCAAGCTCACCTGCAATCTGATCCATCATATCGTCGGGCTGCTGCAATCGGAAATTCCGTATAAAAAGGAATCAATACTGTCTTCGCTGTCTTCGATGTTCTATATTCTTATGGGGGCATGGCGTGTCGAGGCTTTGAAGAGGGAAGATGATACCAAGTCTGTACGTAGCAAGGTCATATTCGAGAAATTCATGAGGCTTGTTTCTGACTATCATACGCAGTACAGAAATGTAGGTTTCTATGCAGATAAACTGTGTCTTACTCCGAAGTATCTGTCCAAGATCATTAAAAACACTACCGGAAGATCGGCTCCGGAGTGGATTGATTCGTATGTGATTTTGGAGGCAAAGAATCTTTTGAAGTATTCCGGCATCACCATAAAGGAAATCGTATACAAGTTGAATTTCCCCAATCAGTCGGTGTTTTATAAATTTTTCAAGGCTCGTACCGGCATGACTCCTACAGAATATAGAAATTCCTGATTTGGTTAGGATTTTCTGTTGGGGAAGCTTGTTTTCATAAAATCTTTAAATAATCTTGCATTTTTCATTTTAATCCTTAACTTTGCATGCAGACATTTGAATTTATTTCGTGTCTATTTGTTAAGTTCGTTTTATATACGGCAGGGTCCCTTGGGGAGGGGACCCTGCTATTTTATTGAAAAATATAAAATAAGCATTTCAAATGACCGTTTCGTGTCGTTTTTTTTCGTAACTTAGGCGCGGTTTTGAAGAATCTGTAATTATTAACATAAAAACTATCAAAATGAACAAGAACAAAATCAATTGGGTAGCGGTCCTTACCATGATGTTCCTTTTCGGAATGATTTCATTTGTGACCAACCTGGCAGCACCTATCGGTACCGTTTGGAAGAATCAGCCTGGTATTGACGGCTCGAACTTCTGGGGAATGATGGGTAACATGATGAACTTCCTTGCATATCTCTTCATGGGTCTTCCTGCAGGTAAGCTGATTCTGAAATACGGATATAAGAGAACTACTCTCATCGGAGTCGCTGTCGGCTTCTTTGGAGTCCTCATCCAGTTCCTTTCGGGAAAGATAGGAGTAGGTGCATCAATCGCCGGACTTCCTGCAAACTTCTTCGTATACCTGCTTGGAGCATTCATCAGCGGATTCTCAGTATGTATCCTCAATACAGTTGTCAACCCTATGCTCAACCTTCTCGGTGGCAGCGGAAACAAGGGTAACCAGCTTGTTCAGATTGGTGGAACATTCAACTCTTTGACCGGAACTCTTACTCCGATGCTTGTTATGGCGATGATCGGTGAGATTACCAAAAAGACTGCTATCGTTGACGTGAACCCGGTTCTTTACATCGCGATGGGTGTGTTTGCAGTCGTATTTGCAGTTCTTGTTTTTGTTCCGTTCGTTGAGCCTGAGCAGGAGAAATCAAATGCTACAGTCAAGAGCCTTCTTGTGCACAAGCATCTCGTATATGGTGTAATCGCCATCTTCTTGTATGTGGGTGTTGAGGTAGGTATCCCAGGTACTCTTAACTTCTATCTCACAACAAAGAGCAAAGAACAGTTAAAGACGGCTATCAAGGATAATGCTCAGCTCTATGCAGATATCGAAACATTAGAGGCAAAAGCTGCTGATGAGTCTGAGGACGTTAAAAAACTTAAGGATGACCTTTCTAAGAAGCTGTGCAGCAAGGGTCTGATTGAAAAAGAAGACTATCAGCTGATTATTAAAGATGCTACAAAAATAAAGGAAGACATCGTCAAGGAAAGCAAAGCTCATAAGACAAAGATAGATGATCCTGATTATCAGGAAGGTCTAGGTATGGAAACAGGTTTTGTCGGTACTCTTGTCGGACTCTACTGGCTTCTCATGCTTGTCGGACGTTTCGTGTCAAGTCTGATCAGCAGTAAGGTTTCAAGTAAGACACAGCTGACTGTAACATGTTCTGCAGCACTTATTTTAGTGGTAGCTGCAATATTTACAAGTGGAGCTAGTGTAACCATTAGCGCAGTTCCTCTGACTGCAATCCTTCTTATATGCTGCGGTCTTTGTACATCAGTCATGTGGGGAACAATCTTCAATCTTTCAGTTGAGGGCCTCGGAAAGAACTCGGCACTTGCATCAGGTCTCTTCATGACCATGGTCGTAGGAGGTGGCGTGCTTCCGCTCGTTCAGAATGCGGTAGCAGATGCTGCGGGCTTCATGACCAGCTATTGGGTTATTGTAGCTGCCCTTGCATATATGCTTTGGTTCGCAGTTCGTGGCTCAAAAGTTAAAACTACAAAGTAATAATTCTTAAAACTAAATATCACATATGAATTCATCATACGTAGTAGGTATCGACGTAGGAGGTCAGACCTCCAAGATCGGTGTAGTTGATGCTAGAGGAACTGTTCTCGCACAGACAGTCATCCGTACAGACACTTATGATACTGTAGAGCCTTACATTGCTGAACTTGCTGAGGCAGTAAACAAGCTTATCAAGGAGTCAGGCACAGAGGGCAAGGTAAGAGGTATCGGTGTAGGTGCTCCTAACGGAAACTATTATACCGGAACAATCGAAAATGCTCCGAACCTTCTTTGGGGACGTCAGAGAGTAGAGTTCTCAAAGCTCCTTTCTGAGGCCATGGGCGGACTTCCTGTAGCTCTTACAAACGATGCAAACGCGGCCGCTGTCGGTGAAATGACTTATGGTGCTGCAAGAGGTATGAAGAACTTCATCATGATCACTCTCGGTACAGGCGTAGGCTCAGGTATCGTGATCAATGGTGAGGTCGTATATGGACATGACGGTTTTGCCGGAGAACTCGGTCACACAGCTGCAGTTCACAACAACGGACGTACATGCGGTTGCGGCAAGACAGGCTGTCTTGAGACTTATGCTTCAGCAACAGGTGTTGCACGTACAGCACGTGAGTGGCTCGAGCTTTCAGATGAGCCATCTGTTCTCAGAAGCCTTGACACTATCGCTTCAAAGGACGTTTATGATGCAGCTAAGGAGGGTGACAAGCTTGCGCTCAAGATCTTCGAATTCACCGGAAAGATCCTCGGCCGTTCATTCGCAGATTTCATCGCATTCAGCGCTCCTGAAGCTATCGTTCTCTTCGGCGGACTTGCCCGTGCAAAGGAATTCCTTACAGAGCCGATTCTCGAGTCTATGAACGCAAACGTTCTCCCATTGTGGAGAAACAAGGTTCAGCTTGTTTATTCTCAGCTTAAGGAATCAGATGCAGCCATCCTTGGTGCTTCTGCCCTTGCTTGGGAACTCTAGCAGAAACTTATATCAGAATCTCATCAACCTCATTTCGGGTCCGACCCGGAATGAGGTTGATCTTATATACAGCAGCCACTGCGCCGCATAGTAAGGAATCATGATGAGAAGTCTGCTATCCTCTATCGGCTCTACGAAAAGCACCCATGCAAGTATGAAGTCGGAGAAGACGAAAAGTACCGATCCAAGGGCAAAAAGGCTGCTGCGCTGGAGCAGAGCCAGCACAAGCATCGAACATATCAGGCATGCATAGATGGCCGTACCTATGCGCAGGATTCCGGCAGGTGCCTCAGGAACAATCTTTATGAATACGATCGCCAGCAGGGCTGCCGAACATAGGAGTATCATCGTAAGGTATCCTTTTGCCTTTGCCGTCAGTTTGCGGTCACGTTCTACCTTCTTGAAGTACCTCACTGCAAAATATGCAATGTACATTATGTGGGCAAGCGCAAAGCTGCCCATCTGCCCTGGCAGATTTCCCATGGCTCCCATCTGGTCGCCTAGGGCTGAAAACAGCAGCCCTAGGGCAATCTGCCATGGGCAGAGCCATAGAGCCGAGATGCCTAGAATCGTCAGCGGAATCGTGATCTTGTACGGTAGATCGACCGGCAGAAAGAATATGGCTGCCGCACATAGAAAAAGACCCGTCGCCGTCAGGGCGACCGGTCTTGTCAGATTGTCTTTAAGTCGTAGAAGACCCATGATTATCGTCTGCTGTATGTTACAGGTCTGTTGTTCTTGTCAGGTTCGATGCCTATAGGCAACTTCTTCAGGTTTCTCATGACGCCCTGCTTCACGGAAGCACTTGTCGATGCATCAGCTGTACCTGCCTTTTCGATTGTGATCGGGAATTTGACAGGCATGTTGAACATGCTCATCGGAGCCAATGTCTCATAATCGTAGAGGAGATATCCCATCATGTCATATTTGATGTCCAGTGCTCCTGTTGCTGTTGGGAATGAGAAATTGAGACCGTTTAATGTGGTGCTTGCGGCTCCTGCCGGGATAGGCTCGGCCATTGCCATAGGAGTGTCTTCAAGGATTACAGGTGCATAGGCGTCAGCCTGTTCGTTGTATGCATAGCCGCACAGTCCGAATCCGTAGGTAGCATTGTCATCAGAGAAGTTCGTGAGCGTGATTTCCCTGATTTCAAGATTTCCGCCATTGTAGAAACCGATGAATGCAAGGTATTCGCCATCTTCCTTGTTCATCTCAAAGACTTCGGTTTCGATATCCATGAGTATGTCATCTCCACACTCCCATCCTTTGATGAGGTACATGAAGTTGTTGTCAAGCTGCTCGATGCTCATGTTGTAGGTAACATCCTTCTCATCACCGTATTTCATTCCCATTTCCTCATCATCTTTGAACAGCCAGAATCCCTTTCCGGAGAATGTGTAGTTTCCGAACCACGCCTCGTATTCGGGAGTGCTGGCCTCTTCTTCAATTGTAACGAGCTCGCTTACCGAGTAGGTCTGTGTGTGTGATCCGTCAGGCTCGAATCCGAAAGCAACAAAGTAATAGTCACCCGATGCAAGTCTTGGCATCTGATATACATTATTGTCCGGGTTCGATCTGTCATAGCTGTATGTGAAGTCAGTAAGTTTCTCTCCCTGGCTCACATAGTACTGGATAGTTGCGATCTGGTTGATGATATATGTCTGGAAAGCATCAAGAGTCGCCATGTATTGGCCATCCACTTCTACGTCCAGACCATTCGGATACATATTGTTGAAGCTTTCTACGTATTCCTTTGTGATGTAGGTCCATACAAAGAGTGATGAACTGGTTGACTCTATGCTTACGATCTCCATATTGTCGATTCGCTGGCTGCTGCGTGTCATTTTCCATTCGTCTGTCTGTGTGAGGACGTATGGATTGACCCCAGTTGTGAATGTGACAGATTTTGCATCAACGTTGTTGTACAGCTTTACATCATCGGTGATTGCGAATACAACATACTTGTATTTCTTGTCTGACTCAAGACCGTCTACCGTCACTGTCCTGTTCTTGGCTGTCTTGAGACCTTTGACCTGTCCTGCCTTGAGAAATTCGTTGTATTTTTCTGCAATCAGCTTTGCATCGCTCTTTGTCGTCTCGTCTGTTACGAATCCATACCAGCTTACATCTTCCGGTCCGTCGTGGCGGACATTGATCTTGGCATAGTCTGCTCCTATTTCGCTGACCTTCAGAGTGAAGTTGAAGCTTGCATTGAGGGTGTCATCGCCTTTCTGGGGCTCTTTTTCGCATGACGATGTCATGAGGGCCGCAGCAATGATGCCTGCAATATAAATGAATCTTTTCATTGTATCGATGTTTTTAGAAATTTACAGTATAGGTGTCTGGGTGCCTGATTTTGTGTCAGGGTTTATCTTGATGTCTTCAGGAACGCTTTCCTTGTCGTAGATCTGCTCTTCCAGAAGGTCGCTGCTTGTAAGTGTAAGGCTGCTTCCGACAACCTTATATTTGTACGAGCTGCCCCAAGGGGTTCCGTTGCTGTATGTTCCCGTAAGGATGCCGTCAATAGAGCTGCATGTTCCGGTATACAGGTCGTACCTGTCATTCTGGCTTCCGCTCTTCTGGTAGATCTCGAATGTGCAGTCAGAGTTGAGGACGAGATATACGTCAACCAATTGTCCGTCCAGTTCAGTTCCATCCACCAGGGTTTCAGCAAGATGCCATTCTCCTACGATGGCCGGATCAAGTGCTGGAGCCTTGTCTTCCTTCTCACATGACGCCGCCAAGCATACTGCTGCAGCAAGTGTCAAAACTATATTTGTTATTCTTTTCATAATTCCTTTTGTCTTTTAAAGCCAGCCACCGTTGTCGCTTGATACTCCTCTGGAAATGATTGAAATTGTCTTTGTTATGTACATGCCTCCCTTACCGCCGTTTGCGTTCGGAATCGTTACGATGTCGCCGTTTCCTGTCCAGTCACCGGTTATTGAACCGGCAACGTTGTCACCACCGGCAATAGCCTTTATCGTGATCTTTGCAGATCCGACCTTGCCAGGATTGATCACTAGCTTTCCGTGCTCGATTTTTGGCTTCTTGGTGATACCGAGAGCCTTCATATCAGCACCGCTCATCTCTACTGATTCGTAGCTCATCCTATCCGCTCCCTCTCCGAAGAAGTTCTTGAGGGAATATCTGCATTCTTCACCCACCTTGACCATGAGGCTTGGAGTGCCCTCGATGTTCATCATGAATTTCCATGCGTCCACAGCTCCGGTACCCATCTGATACTGATATGTGCTGTAAGGTCGCAAAGGCAGTTCCGCTCCAGTTGACTGGTCATAACCGAGGAACTTGTATCCTGCTGAAAGCTTTGTGTCGAGATCGTTTACAGCTGAGAGCAGCATTGCAGTAAATTCCTCTCTTGTGAATGTCTTTCCAAGCTTCTTTGCATATGCCAGACCCAAAGCTGCTATACCGCTCACATGAGGACATGCCATAGATGTTCCGTCCATGTATGCATAATCACCATTCTCCGTATTCACCTCGCTTATGAAGGTCGAGAGAATGCTGCTTCTTCTGGTCTCGGTATTAAGGTAGAAGTCTCCTCCAGGTGCAGCAATATTGCATCCGGGACCGAAGTTGGTGTAGGATGCAGGATAGCCGTCAGGACCGAGACCTGTAACGCAGATGCAGTCCATGAGTGCGCCTGGGTAGCTTGCAGACGGATGACTGTCGTTTCCTGATGCGAATATTGCCAATGGGCCGTCTATGATTTTGATCCTGTTCCTGTCGACTGTCTGGAATCTTTCCTTGTCAAGGAAGTACTGGATAGCGAAGTATTCGATGCTGTAGTTGGCAAAGTATTCATAGTCGGATGCATAGTTGCCGTTCTGATATCCGAAAGAGCACTGAGCTATATGTGCACCATTGTCTGCTGCATATACGAATGCAATTGCAGCAGCTGCTGTGTTGCTGGACTGCCCGCCTGTGAATATCTGACATCCCATGAGTCTTACTCCATCACCGTTACCTGTTCCTCCTGCAACTCCGCAGACGCCTCTTCCGTTGTTGTTCACTGCTCCGACAATACCTGCTACGTGTGTTCCATGCCCTGTTTCTCCAGGAGCATTCCAGTTGATCCTGCCCTCGTTGGCGTCACAGTTCCATCCGTGAACGTCATCTATGTAGCCGTTGCCGTCGTCATCAACACCAGGAGCACCGTTCTTTTCTGCGGCATTTGTCCACATGTTCTCCTTGAGGTCTTCGTGGGTATACTTGACCGGTCCGTCAATGATGGCTACAATGATCTCGCTGTCACCGCCGGTAAGCTCTCTCCATACGTCTGCTACAGCAATGTCCTCACCTTCAACAGCTGCTGTGGAAATTGTCTTGCTGCCTGTGTTGTGGTAGTTCCACTGGTCTGAAAGCCTGGGGTCGTTGAAGATGTTGTCTGCTGTTGCGTCAAGTTCCTCAGCCGGTGCATGGCTTCTGGCGTCCGAGCCGTAGGTGATGAGCTTGTTGTACTGCACTCTGGATACTTCTGCGAACTGTGCAAGTTGTGCTGCAGCAAGTTCTAGCCCTGTGCCTTCGAATTCGATCCTGTACCATCTGTCAAGCTGATGCTTCCTGAGGTGCTTCGCATTCTGCTCCGTAACGCAGAAAACAGGCTCGAAACTCTTGATGTCCAGTCCTTCAGGGGTCTGGGCTGCAATGCTATGTCCCTCTGCGACACTTGATGCCGCCTCCCTGCTCAACTGGACGAGGAGTACTCCTTCCTCAGAGTCGGAAGGGGTGTTTATGATCTTGGTCATCACAGAATTCCCTGATATGCTATCCTTCTCAGGAGTATTCTCGACAACCTCATTCACGCATGATACGGCGATGAATGCTGCCGAAATAATCAGAGACTGTCCTATTCTTGAAATGTATGACATATTGTTGATGTTTTTCTTGTTATCGTATGCTTATTCGGCCTTGGTTGCTGAAATCTGTACAATTTCGTGTGCGATATCCGCTTTCTTCAGATTCCTGGTGATACTGTTTATCTCCGGCATTCTGATGCAGTTGGATGTATTTATCGAACTGAGTTTCTGTCCGGCATCGGCCTTGTTGGATTCGCTCCTGTCGAGCCCGTCCAGCAGCGGAGAACCCTTTCTGACAAGGAGGAGGTCTCCGTGAGCGTCGCCTATTATGTCTGTAAGGGACATCTCTCTTCCCAACTGCTGGTATCCTCCGAGAATAAGTGCCCAGAACTGTTCTTCGCTTCTGTTGTCCATAACTGCAATGATATCCTCGTGTACGAATCCTGCCACCATCATGTCTGTCCTCTCTTCTCCGTCCACTTCGTATGTGTCATAGAAATAACCGCTGCCGCTGAGTGAACCTGTTTTAGGTGTGTATGTGTACTCGTATCTCATGCTCGGAATGATGTTGGTCGAGTCCTTGATTGTCACCTTTTCAAGTTCGTTTTCCATTGTGTACATCAGACCGTCCTTATAGTCGAATGTGATTTCAGGATTGTTCTTGAGTGATGGGAACAGTCCTGATGCCTTCATCTTGCCGTCCTCGAGAGTGAACTTCACGCTTCTTGCGCGGTCGTTTCCTCTTATGGTCCTGCCTGTAGCCTTTGAGTTGAAGATATCGACGGAAACAGGGATCCACTCGCTTTCAGTGATGCTTTCAGCTGAAGGCTGGTTTTCAAGAAGATCTTCCCAGTAGTATGCCTTCTTCATCATGTCAGGGGTACCTGTGGTGGAGAATTCATGTGTGATGAATCCGCTTCGGAATCCGTTGCCTGCATAGATTACGAATGTGTAGCTTGTGCCTGCAAGGAGGTTGTTGCCCACAACTCCGGAAATCTCGCTGTTGTTGAGTTTCTTGAGGGTTGCGTTGTCGACCGAACCGTATCTCATCAGTTCTTCCTTGATCATGTCCTCATAAGTCTTGTAATATGAGGTAGGGTAGTAGTTGATCATGGCATGAGTGATGCCCTTTCCTCTGATCCAATACTGGAATGAGTTTTCAGATGAGTAGTTCTCGAGAGGGTTGTCTGAGGCATATCTGTCCGAAACCGTTACTCCGAAGGTTATGTCGATGTCCTTGGTATCGCCTGGCTTTACATAGCCGAATTCTACGGATGCGTATTCCTTATAGTTGCCTTTTTCGTCGTATGCACAAGCGATGAGGGTGTAGAAACTTGTCTTTGCCTCATCTGCCCATGGCTTTATGTCGTAAGTTTCCTCGCCAGGCTTTCCTGTGGCTCTTGTGAACTCAAGGGCATCAGAAGAATTCTGCACTTCCTTTACCTTTGCATCCATCTCCACGTCGCTTACGCTGCCTTCGAAAAGAGCGTATCTTACCTTTGCGACGTCTTTAGCAAGGCTGAATGTGACAGGCACGTTGCCGTTTTCGTCGGTCTCTTCGCTCTTGAGGTCGATTGCGTAGTCGGTTGCTTCATATCCCGGAAGGACAAGACGGAACTTGCCTGATGTGTTGGCAAAGTAGTAGTAGCCGCCCATTCCAAGGAGGAGTCCGTTCTTAGGGAATGTGATTATACCGTCCTTGAGGGTTCCGTAAAGGAGGTTGCTGGCGCTTCCGAATACCTCTGTAACGTCAGATGCGATCATGAGATCACCCATTGAAGGGTCGCTGAAACCTGTCTTCTGAGCAGGGAAGTATACGTGTGACGGATCGGTCGCATCGAGATACAGACGTGCATTCTCGTCGATATATCCGCGGTATCCGTTCACCAGTGACGGATCATTCTCGTATGCCTCGTCACCCTCTACAAGCCTTGTGAAGTATTCCGGGCTGTAAACGTTGTCCAGACGGTAGAATCCCTCCATGTCCTTGCGCTCGTAGATGTCCACTTCTGTTTCAAGGTAGCGTCCCTGCCATGCGAACATGTCAGAGAATACTGCGTCCCTATAGATGCCCTTGCCGACCTTTTCCCACTCGTACATCTGTACTGAGAAACTTATCGAACTTGCATTCGAAGCGTATGACGAGACATAGTCGGGATCATCTATGTAAAGGGTACAGTGATATGTCTTTCCGAGGCTGATGTTTGGGAAGTTCACTTCGATGGTGGTCTCATGTTCGCCTTCCTCGAAATAAAGTTCTCCGAACTCGAATACGTCATCTGCAGAAACAGGAACTTCCATGTATGAAGTGTCGGTGACGGCTTCCTTTTCGAGAGTGTATGTCTCGAATCGATATGTGACGTCTTCTTCCTTGTCTGTGTTGCTTCTTCTGACGATGAGTTCAAGAGATGTCTTGTCCACGCCTTTTTCGAGAGTGTGCATTCTTGCATTCTCCTGCTCTTCAAGGAAGTAGACACCCATGCAGTCTTCAGGATCCATAGCCGCTTTCTCCATCTCCTCGTTTACACAGGAAGTGAAGGAAAGAACGGCTGCAGCAGCCAGAATGTATCTTGTATTCATTGCTTTCATTATATAGTGGTATGTTTTATCCTCTGATTATTCCCAAAGTGTGAGCTTTTCTGTAGGGTCCGGGTTGTTGAGGTCCGGATGCTTGATACCCTTGTTGGACTGATATTCGCCTCGTGTGATGACTATGTTCCACTGAGGCGAGCGTCCGTCGCTGTTGTATCTTGCGATAGAAGGTACGTTGGTTCCTTCGTATCCTCTTGTAATGCTCTGGTTCAGACGCTTGTAGTCATAGATGAGAATGCCTTCTCCCCAGAACTCGATTCTCTTCTGGAGCATCATCTCCTTGATGAACGCCTCCTTGCTCAAGGTCTTGAGGTAGCAGTCATAGCTTGGATATCTGTATGCCTGCATGAAGTCGTTGAGGAGGTTCTGAGCTGCGGCGAGTCCCTGAGTGGCGAGGACCGCCTCGATCTCGATGAAATACATCTCCTCGATACGCATCAGACAGCAGTCGGCGCAGTTTCCTACAGTGTAGTCCATCACATTGCCGTCAGCAGGTCGGAACTTGATGCTTTCATAAGCTACTGCCGGATAGTTGTACATAGATCCGTATATGAAACCCTGCTGCTCTTCTGACGAGCCGGCAAGCTGGTAGTTATAGTATTCCATCATGCCGGGATCAAGCCATGAGTGCTTTCTGAAGTCCTCGTCGCTGATCTGTGCATAAAGTGCCTGATTCACACCTAATTGAGTCCATACACCATATCCGTAGATGGCCTCGCATGACCTGTGGGCAACGCTGGCGATGAGGTTAGAAAGGTTCTCAGCCGATACTGTGAGTCCCCAGATCCATGCGTTGTTGGACCCTCCGTCGTTGAATCCGTTCCTCGGATCTTCCCACTGTGCCTGGGTAAGAGGGGAGTGGTGTCCGCGTTCGATCGCCATGCGCGCATATTTTGCAGCTTCCGTATATGCTTTTTCGCTTGTCATGTCAAATACGGCAGGGTCAGGAACCTCCGAAGGATATTCGGCGTAAGTTGCACCAAGTTCGAGGTAGGCACGTGCATAAAGTCCGTAAACTGCTGTCAATCCTGGGGTTGTATATGACTCTACTGCATTCTTGAGATATTCTTCTGCCTTCTTGAGATCGGAAAAGATGAACTGGTACATCTCTTCTCTGGTTGCCCTAGGGTTGTTCTTGGCAATCTCCTCTGTAGTGTCTTCGGTCACGATAGGAACTGTGAGACCGAGCATGTCGGGAGTGATTGTCGTATATTTGTTGGTCTTGGGCTCGTACAGACGTGCGAGGTCAAGATAGAGCATGGCTCTGTATGCGTAGGCCTGGCCGAGGGCCTGCTTTACCTCTTCGTTTGTGTCTTCGTTTACGTCATCCACAATCGAGATGATCTCGTTTGCAAGCTTTATCCACTGATAGTATGTGTCCCAGAAATATGCGCACCAGATGTAGTCAGATCCCTGGGATGAGTTCTGCATCCATGATCCGAACCAGTAGTAGTTCATTTCACCGAGCACTGCAAAGTCCTCCAGCATTGATTCGGTGGCCATCTGTATTGCGGCGATACCATAATCGCAGTGGATTCCGTAGGTTGACGCATAACCTCCTGCTCCGGAATTCATCATGGCTGCAGGGATTCCGCTCAACATATATGTAAGCGACTGCTCAGCACCTTCGAGCTGGTCTTTTGTTACTGTGCTTCCCTTGGGGAAGGTCTCTTTTACGCATGATGCAGGCAAAAGTACAACAAACAGTATCGCAATTGTCCTGATAAGTATGTTTTTCATTTTATCTGCGTTTCAAATTAGAATGTTATGTTGATACCTCCTGAAACTGTTCTTACAGGAGAGTTGACTGCGCTGTTGGTCGTTCCGCTGAAACTGAAACGAGGGTCGAATCCCTGTCTCTTTGACCAGTATACGATGTTGTCACATGCGACATAGATCCTGAGTCGGTTGATGAACATCTTGCGGGTAATTCTTTCAGGGAACGTGTATCCGAACTGTGCGTTCTGGAAGTTCAGGTAGCTTGCATCGGTAAGGAATCTGTCTGATGAGGATGCTGTGTACTGGTCCTGATACTGGAATCTAGGAATGTCTGAGTCCTTGTTGTCATGCGACCATGCCTTGAATACGTCCTTGTGGAAGTTTGTACCTATGCTCGATGATACAGGAGAACTCATGAATCCAGAATATCCTGAGTCATATGAGAGACCTCCGATCGAATATGTGAACGATGCGGAGAAGTCGAATCCGTAGAACTCGAGCGATGTTCCGAATCCTCCGTAAAGATCCGGAGTAGGAGCTCCGCAGAGATATTGTGTCGCATCTGTATATTCTGATGTGGTGGTCTGACCGATCACGTTGTCATTCTTGTCCTTTACATCCATGTACCAGAGTGACTTACCTGTCTGTGGATCGACTCCTGCATACTTTGGTATATAGAATGTGTTCAGAGGGAGTCCCTCTCCGATGAAACGAGTTCCGCTTGCGTAACCTTCGTATCCTTCCACTATCTTTGTCTTCTTGTCTGAAGGAAGCATTGTGATCTTGTTTGTGTAGTGGGTGAGGTTGAGATAGAAGTCCCAGCTGATGTCCCTGTTCCTGATGATGCCGATGTTTGCAGATAGCTCGACTCCGGAGTTCCTCATGTCTCCGATGTTGTCATAGTATCCGCTGTAACCCATCGAAGTAGGGGTCGTGAAGAAGAAGAGCATGTCGGAGGTCTTTCTGTAGAAGTATTCCGCAGTACCGGAAATTCTTCCGCCGAGTACTTCAAAGTCGATACCGGCGTTGAAGTTGGTGTTGGTCTCCCATGTGATGTTCTCGTTTCCTTTCACACCGAAGCTGATAGCAGGCTTGTCCTGATTGTTGCTCAGGACATAAGTGTCTACATAGAGGTAGCTGCTGATGCTGTCGTTACCCTGTGATCCGATGGATGCCTTGATCTTGAGGAGGTCGAGCCAAGGGAGTCTGGGGAACCATCTTTCCTGGTTGATGAGCCAGCCTCCACCGAGTGACCAGAAGTTACCCCAGCGGTGATCGGGATGGAATTTCGAAGAGGCGTCGCGGCGGTATGACACGCTGCCGAAGATGCGGTTCTGGTAGTCATACTGTGCGCGGATGAAGTATCCCTCGTTATTGTATTCTCCGAAGCTTGATCCTGCGTTCTTTCCGTCAACTACCGCACCGTTGAGCTCGTCGTTTTCCATCGAGAACATCTGGCTCTTTGACGCGCTGAGTCCGTATGAGAGGGACTTGTAGTTCTCATGTCCGAGGAGCACGCTGATGTTGTGGCTTCCGGCGATCGTCTTCTTGTAGTTGAGGAGCTGCTGGAGGTTGAGGTAGAATGATCTTGAGTGTGATTTGTTGATCATACCGCCCACAGAGGCCGCCATTCCATAGTACATGTTCATGATGGATGTACCTCTGGTCTCGTCTACTCCGACTCCGGCGTTGAATGTGAATGTAAAGTCCTTCAGGAACTTGACTTCAGCATATGCTGTTCCGTTCACGGCATTTCCCTCTGCGTTGTTCTTGTCGAGGTATGCTGCCTGAAGTGCATTCGAGTTGCCGAGATAAGGACGGGTCATTCCTGCGTTGGAACCCTCACCGTAGTCATATCTCTTGTAGCCGTACTTGTCGATGATGATGTTGCCCTTTCCGTCTCTGATGTATACAGGATAGATAGGGGCTACGTTGGTCGCGATTGCGAATACGTTGGCAGTCGATCCGCCGGAACCCTCGTCAGAGTTGCCGTTGTTCCAGCTGTAATTTGTATATGAGACGTTGGCTCCTATCTTCAGCCAGTTCTTCGCCTGATAGTCCAGACGTACACGTGCAGTGTATCTGTACATGTCCGATCCGTCAATGATACCCTTGTTGTTGAGGTATCCGAATGATGCGAGGGCAGAAATCTTGTCTGTGCTTCCCGATACGCTGATATTGTATTCCTGACGGAGTGAGTTCCTGTATGTCTCGTCCATCCAGCTGTCCGGATAAAGGAAGTATTCCTGATCGTTGTATCCGACAAGACGTCCGAGCGTCGCGTTAGGGTTAAGCCTTCCGTTTGTGTTGATGAGTGACTGTCCGTCCGGAATGGTGTATACAAGATATCCGAGTCCGCCGCCGCTGGTGCTTCCGAGCATTGTCTGGTTGGCCTTCAGATGGGCCTCGTGGCTGCTCAGGCCAGGCGTGTAGAGGATATTGCCTTTCTCGTCTGTGGTTGCATCAGGGTGCTCGTAGTAATTTCTGAGAGCTCTGTAGTATGCCTCGTAGTACTGACCTGGATCTGTGATCACATCATAGTCCTTGAGTGCCTTTGTATTAAGACCCCACTTGGCTTCGACGTTGATGGTTGCGTCTCCTCTCTTTGCCTTCTTGGTCGTGATCATGATGACTCCGTTTGCACCACGTGCTCCGTAGAGGGCGTTTGATGCAGCATCCTTGAGGACGGTCATCGATTCGATGTCGGCCGGATTGATGTTGTTCATATCTCCGCTGTATGGGATTCCGTCCACAACGTACAGAGGTGCTGTGCCGGCTGACATGGAACTGATACCGCGGACCATGATGCTTGGAGAGCTTCCGAGCGATCCGGTGGATGTCGTCATCTGGACTCCGGCGACCACTCCTTCGAGTGCGCGTGTCACGTCAGATGACTGAGTCTTTGCGATGTCTGAGGATTTGACCACGGTTGCGGAACCTGTGAACGATTCCTTTGTTGCTGTACCGAAGGCTACGACGATTGTTTCTTCAATCATTTCTGTGTCCGGGTGCAGGTACACATCGTGTCTTGTCTGGCCTGCAACTGGAATCTCGGTGTCCTTGTAGCCGATGGATGAGAATATCAGGATGCCGTCAGCCGGTACTGATATCGAATAGAGTCCGTCGCCGTCGGTGCTGGCTCCGATCATCGTTCCCTTGACCTGGATCGATGCGAACGGCACTCCTGTCTCATTGGATGAATCCTTGACTATACCTGTTACTGTAATGTTCTGGCCGTTAGCCTCATACGCAACAAGTAACGCCAATGTAATGAAAAATAACTGTAATTTTTTCATCCGGTTGATAGTTTCGTAAATAGAGTTATACATAAATATTGGACGAGCTTATCCAAAACATGCAAATTTCGATAAAAAAAATGATAAATACAAGTTCGAATTACCCCTTGGCAAATTTTTTGGGTAGCAGCCTCTTACGTCTGAAAATGAAATATAAAATCGTTAGTTATGTGTAGGAAAATCGTAATCTTGCTGGCAGCTATGCTTGGATTTGCATTGGCTGCAACGGCACAGGACCGGGTTCTTACCGGTTCTGTCACCGATCCTGAGGGATATCCTCTGGAAGGTGCGACGATAATGGTCAAGGGTACCACAAAAGGGGGGTCTACGAATTCAGAAGGTCGTTTTGAACTGACAGTTCCGGCCGATGCAGTGCTTGTAGCCTCATATCTTGGGTATATCTCTCAGGAAAAGCCTGTCGGAGGGGAGAAGACTGTGAATTTCATCCTCATGGAAGACAGTGCGTATCTGGATGATGTGATAGTCGTCGCTTATGGGGCAATGTCGAAGTCGGATTTTACCGGATCAGCTGCCCAGGTAAGCGGTGATGATATCGCTCAGGCTTCTGTGGAATCGATCGATAAGGGTCTGATAGGAAAGATTTCCGGAGTGCGCATCGCTTCGGATACGGGCGACCCGGGGTCGGCCGGAAGCGTTCAGATCCGAGGTGTAGGATCCATATCTGCCGGAACGTCCCCTCTATATGTGGTGGATGGGGTGGTGATGTCTTCTTCGACGGCAAGCGACCTTAATGTGGGATATAAAAGCATGGGTGTCTTGAATACCATCAATCCGGATGATATAGAATCAGTTACCGTCCTTAAGGATGCTGCTGCAGCTTCTTTGTATGGCTCAAGGGCTGCTAACGGTGTCATCCTGATCACGACCAAACGTGGACGTCAGGGAAAGACTACCGTCACATACAGCGGTGAGGTCGGGCTCAGCAATATGGCGGATGGGAAGGCCTTGAGGATGATGGACGGCCCTCAGTTCATAAAGTATCTGAAGGATGCAGGCGACAATGCCTATGCCATCAATCCAGCCTATTCGTATGGGTATACCGGTGACCAGATAGCTTCGATGGCTGCCGATCCGTCTGGAAAAACAAGTACTGACTGGACCAGGGAAATATTCCGGAATGCGTTTCAGCAGAACCATCAGTTGAGCCTGACAGCAGGTACGGAGAAGACGAAGGTATATGCCGGATTGGGCTATACGGATACGGACGGTATAGTGCTGGGGTCTTATTTCGAGCGTTTCTCCGGTCGAGTCAATGTGGACCATAAGGTCAGTGACTGGCTGAATGTGGGGGTGAGGCAGATGATTTCTTTCACTTCTACCAAGGGACATAGCGACCAGAGCAATCAGGCCCAGGGAATGGGATATGCCACTCCTCTTGGTGTGCTGACCCAGAGTGATCCTACAGCAAAACCGAAGAATCCGGACGGCTCGTGGAACGAGAATGTGAGCTGGAGCGGCCAGACCGGAAATCCTCATCTTCTGTTCGACAGCGATACCGAGTACAACAAGACTCATACGATGAGGAGCCTGTCAAATCTGGATATAGAGGTCAAGTTTACTGATTATCTGAGTTTTACGAATACTTTCGGATATGATTATATCGATAACAAGCAGTATCTGTGGTGGGCTCCGTCTTCGATTGACGGTCAGGCGATGAAGGGCTTGAGTGCGGAATATATCTTCCAGACCTCGGATCTGTCTAATTCGTCGCTGCTGCGTTTCAGTGACAGCTATGGCAGCCATAATGTTTCAGCCCTTGCCGGTTTCGAACTGTCTGACCACCGGGTCAGGTATACTTATTCCGGTGCAAACAATTTCCCGAATGACAAGCTTAACGCATTGTCGGTAGGGCAGATGTATGGTGTGGGAGGTGCGACGTATCGGGCATTCATGCTGTCTGTGCTGGGGAATGTCAATTATGACTATGACCACCGCTATTATGCTTCTGCCTCATTCAGGCGTGACGGTTCGTCACGTCTGGGGCCTGACAGCAGATGGGCCAATTTCTGGTCGGTGTCAGGCGCATGGAGACTAAGCAATGAGCCTTTCATGGCAGATGTGTCGCGACTGTTCTCTGACTTCAAGATAAAGGCTTCGTTCGGAACGAACGGAAATCTTCCTTCCGGATATTATTCTTACAAGGGCCTCTACTCGGCATCCGGTGGATACGGCACCGGGGCTGCCATCTATTGGAGCAATCCGGAGAATGATGCATTGGGATGGGAGAAGTCTAGAAACTTCAATGTGGGGTTTGACTGGAACATGTACCATAGGATAGATCTCGCTGTCGAGTACTACAACAAATATACGAGTTCGCTCATATTCGACATGCCGGCTTCTGCCGTCACAGGATTCAGCAGCTATACCTCCAATGTCGGGAATCTGCTCAATGAGGGAGTTGAAGTAGAGATCGGTGCACAGATCATTGACCTTTTGAACTTCACGTGGGCGGCAGATCTTAACTTCACATGGCAGCGTTCTGTGGTGAAGAATCTTCCTAACGGAGGCGCTGACATTCCTTATGGGGATGGCGGCATGTATATCCATAGGGAGGGTGCCTCCATGTACTCATTCTACCTTCCCGTCTGGAAAGGTGTGAATCCGGACAACGGTCTGGGAGAGTTCTGGATCGATCCTGACGACCATTCGAAAGGGGTGACCAATTATTATTCGGAGGCAGGCAATACCATTGTCGGGAAGGCTGTTCCGGATGTCATTGGCGGTTTTTCAAGCAACATGACCTTCCTGGACGGACTGCTTGATCTGTCGTTCCTCATCTCATATCAGTTCGGAGGTTCGCTCTTTGACTATCCGGGCTACTTCACTCACAGTGACGGATTCAGGGCGGCTTCGATGAATGCGGCTGCCGATGCTGCGGATTACTGGACTCCGGATAACAGGAATGCGTCATATCCGAAGCCGATAATGAACAATCCATACCGTTGGGACAGATTCTCAAGCAGGCTTATAAAGTCTACTGACAACATAAGGATGCGTGAGATCGCATTGGGAGTAAATATCCCTGTTGAACGCTATCTGGAGCGCTTGAGGGTGTACGTCAAGGCTACCAATCCATTCATGATCTGGTCTGCGACTCCGGATATCGATCCTGATGTGGCAATCAACGGTTACCGTACAGTGGATGTTCCGGTTACCAAGTCTTTTGTACTGGGTGTCAACATTACCTTATAAATTGTTACTGCAATGAAAAAGTATATATATATCTTGCCGGCGATTCTGCTTCTTTCCAGTTGTGATGCTCTGGATCAGAATCCTTCAACTTCTGTCACTGTCGACACGGCAATAACGAGTGCCGAAGACCTTGAGAATGCCGTAAATGGAGCTTATTTTGTGGCGACATACGGAACAATGCTGACGGTTGCTTCGGAAATGTCGATATATGCGGATCTGGTAGGTCCGGATTCCTATCAGCCGGCATCTTCGGGGCAGAATGCCTCTCGTCTGGCCCAATATGCCATGACTCCGGCTGATACCTACAACGCTTATTACTATCTGTATTCGGCGATTGCGAGTGTGAATAATGCTCTCGAAAAGGCGGCGCTGCTGGAGGATCAGGACGCTGTGGCGCCATATGTGGCGGAACTTTATGCAATGCGCGGCCTGTTCCATTTCCATCTGGCGACATACTTCGCTCCAATTCCAACTTCAGGCAACTCCAACAATAATGGTATCGTATTGGCTGACAAGGTCTTTGATATAGATTATATCGGTCAGAGGGCTTCTCTTGAAGATACGTATGAGTTCATAGTGAATGATTTTACAAAGGCTGTGGAAAGCGGATTGAACAAGGAAAGGAAGAACGGCCATGTCAATTATTGGGCTGCGCTGGCCCTGAGGGCGCGTGCCAACCTTTACAGAGGGGATTACGAAGCCGCTCTGGCAGATGCCCGTGAAGTCATATCCGGCTCTCCTTATTCTCTTTATACTATAGATGAATATCCTTCTGTCTGGTCTCAGGAGGGTGCTGATGAAATGATTTTTGAATACCTGCAGACTGACGTCTATAATGCGCAGAGATATGCTCCCGGCTATTACACGTCCCCTATGGGATACTCTGAGTATGGAGTTTCGCCGGAGTTTTATGAATGGCTGCAGCAAACGCCGGGAGATGTGCGTTCGAAGATGGTGGCCGATTGTTCCGAGGCCCCGGATGGGGTGTCGGATTATCATACCGGATATTATCCGTTGAAGTATCCGGGAAATGCGGGAGCTTCGGTTCCTGCTTATGCCAACAATATAAAGGTGATCAGGCTTTCTGAGGTGTATCTTATTGCTGCTGAGGCGGCTGTACATCTGGGTGAAGATGCTGCCCGGTATCTCAATGCTCTCAGATCCCAAAGAATAGACGGGTATGTAGATGTGGCGGAAGTCACGTTGGAGGAGATTCTTGATGAGAGGCGCAAGGAACTTTTCGGAGAAGGCCAGATTGCATTTGATCTGTGGAGGAACGGACGAACAGTTGAAAATGGGTCATTTGTAGTCTCGGCTACGGATTATAAGACCGTTCTTCCGCTTCCTGTTGAGGAAATTGACCTTTCAAAAGGACTTTTACAGCAGAATCCAGGATATGGTAATTAAAAATTGTAAGTGCAATCCGTTAACAAGAGGGCGCAACCGTCAAAGGGAGCGTCCTCTTGCTTTTTTTTGTTCCGAATGAACTTACAATCCGTAAGCAGCAGCTCAATAAATAATAGTGTCTTTTTTAAAAAAATGCTCTCATGAGTATGGCTAATTTGCAATAAAACTCTATCTTTGTTTGCTTTATTAAATCAACTGAATTATTAACAACTGAATAACTCATGACAAAACTTAAACTTTTTCTTGCAGTTCTGGCAATGATGGTGTCGTCGTGGGCTCATGCCCAGAATATGACGGTGACCGGAACTGTAAAGGATTCGTCGACAGGGGAGCCTATCCCGTTTGCTGCCATTCAGCTTAAAGGCACGATGGTGGGAGGTATGGCTGACCTGGATGGAATCTATTCCATTTCGGTTCCTGCTGACGGTGTCCTGATTTTCTCTTCAGTCGGTTATAAGGATGCAGAAGTGCAGGTGGCTTCCAAGGCTGTGCACGATGTTGAACTTGACCCGGATTCGGAGATGATTGAGGAAACGATCGTTGTGGCGTTCGGTACCGCAACAAAAGAGTCTTTCACAGGTTCCGCAACAGTAGTGAAATCCGAAGACATCCAGAAAACGCAGTCTTCGGATGTTACCCGTGCCCTCGAAGGTATGGTTGCGGGTGTGCAGATGACGACCTCTTCCGGTTCGCTCGGAAGTTCTCCTTCCATCATGATCCGAGGAATCAGCTCCATCAACGCAGGAACAGCTCCGCTTTATGTGGTGGATGGCGTGCCTTATAGCGGTGATATGAATAATCTTAACTCGGCCGACATCGAGTCCATGACAGTCCTCAAGGATGCAGCCTCAAATGCCCTCTATGGTGCCCGCGGTGCAAACGGTGTCATCATGATCACTACAAAGAAGGCGAAACTCGGCGAGGCAAAGGTGACTGTTGATGCTAAATGGGGTCTCAACACCAAGGCGCTCAAGAGTTATGACTACATAACAGATCCCGGTCAGTACTATGAGACTCATTACAACGCTCTTTACAACTACTACAGGCTTGAGAAGGGAATGTCAAACGAGGAGGCCAATATCCTTGCTGCAACCAATGTTACAGGTGCGGCAGCAGACGGTGGTCTCGGATACCTTACATTCACGGTTCCTGAAGGACAGAACCTCATCGGAAGCAACGGCAAGCTGAATCCGTATGCGACTCCGGGACGCCTTGTAAACTACATGGGCGAACAGTTCTGGCTCCAGCCGGACGACTGGATGGATGCGACATATAAGAACTCGCTTCGTCAGGAGTATAACGTAAATGTAGCCGGAACAACAGGCAATGCACAGATATTTGCCTCGTTCGGATATCTCAACAACAAGGCTATCGTGGATGGTGGAGACATGTATCGTTACACCGCACGTATCAGGGCTGACTATCAGGCCAAGGAATGGCTGAAGGTCGGAATGAACATGGGTTATACCAACTTCAACTGGAACAACGGTAACTCGGACGAGGGATCTGCCGGTTCGGTAGGAAACATCTTCGGATTCGCTACAATGGTGGCTCCGATCTATCCTGTGTACCTCAGGAATGCCGACGGAAGCATCAAGTACGACCAGTACGGCAACAAGAGATATGACTTCGGTGACGGTAGCAATGCCGGTCTCTCGCGTCCTATCTCGGGAAATGCCAATGCGCTCCAGACTGTTACTCTCGATACAAACAACAGCGAAGGAAATGCGGTCAACGGTACGGGATATGTCGAGGTCAAGTTCCTGAAGGACTTTACGTTTACATTCAATGCCGGTGTCGGTGTGGATGAGACCCGCAGCACCAGCATCAACAACATGTACTACGGTCAGTTCGCTCCGAACGGCGGTATCATTTCCAAGAGCCATGGCCGTTCGTTCTATCTGAACCTCCAGCAGCTCCTCAACTGGGACAGGACATTCGCTGACTACCATCATGTCACAGTCCTTCTCGGTCACGAGTGGTACAAGTCTACAGGTGTGAACCTCGGCGCTTCAAAGAGCAAGATGTTCTCGCTGAACAACACCGAACTCGGCGGTGCTGTAATTGACGGTCAGACTGCTGCTTCAGCGCGCTCGGACTATAATAACGAGGGATACTTCCTCAGAGCCCAGTACGACTACCAGAACAGGATCTTTGCCAGTGCATCGTTCCGTCGTGACGCTTCGTCGCGCTTCCATCCTGATCATCGTTGGGGTAATTTCTGGTCTCTCGGTGGAGGCTGGCTGATCAATCATGAGCCTTGGTTCAACCTCCGTTGGGTGGACATGCTCAAGCTGAAGGCTTCCATAGGTTCGCAGGGTAACGACAATATCGCTGATTACCTCTATACAGATATGTACTCGATCACCAACAGCGACGGTGAGATCGGTGTGAAGAGAGGATCCATCGGTAACCCTGACATCACATGGGAGACCAATACAAACTTCAACGCCGGATTTGATTTCGACCTCTTCAGGGGAAGGCTCTCCGGTTCGGTTGAATATTTCTACCGTCTGACATCAGACATGCTTTATTTCGTGTCGATTCCTATTTCATATGGTTTCAGCGGATATTATGACAATATCGGTGACATGAGAAACTCCGGCATCGAGTTCGCTGTCAATGGAACCATCATGGACAGGAGGAACTTCCGTTGGGGGGCGTATGCAAACTTCACCCATTATACCAATAAGATCATCATGCTTCCTGATACCCACAAGAACCGCGAGATCGACGGATATTTCGGTTATGCGTCAGGAAACAAGTTCGTGGCAGAGGGACTTCCTCTCAATACCTTCCTCATGCCTAAATATGCGGGCATAGACAAGACAAACGGTCTTCCTATGTGGTATAAGGATATTCTTGACGAGTCTGGTAACGTGATCGGAACAACCATGACTTCAGAGTATTCTGAGGCCACCGAGTATCTGTGTGATGACCCTACTCCTTCTCTCTACGGAGGTTTCGGAACATCATTCGACTTCTATAATTTCGATATTTCAGCAAGCTTTACATATTCGATCGGAGGTCTTACCTATGACTCAGGATATGCAAGCTATATGTCTCCTCCTGGCGGCTCGGTGGGTTCGAACTTCCATAAGGACGTACTTAAGGCCTGGACTCCTGAAAACAAGGACTCTGACATTCCACGTTTCGTGTATAACGACCAGAATATCAATGCTTCATCAGACAGATTCCTTGTTCCCGGAAGCTATCTCAACTTCCAGAATGCACAGATCGGATACACCATCCCGTCTTCTGTTACAAGCAAGATCAAAGTTGAAAGGATGAGAGTATATGTTGCATGTGACAACATCTGGTACTGGTCTTACAGACAGGGTCTTGACCCTCGAAGCAGCTTCTCCGGAGGTTCTAACTATGCAAGCAACTCGCCTGTCAGAACAATCACCGGTGGTATCAATATTACATTCTAATAGGAGGAGGATAAGACTATGAAGAAAACAATACTGAAAGTTTCTGCAATTCTTGCTGCGGCTGTTCTGTCCGCTTCCTGCATCAAGGAATCCGTTCCTGTAGGAGGTTCGGTTACACAGGATCAGGTTTCCGCATCAGATTTTGCCTTGATGTCAATGATCAATGCCATGCCGGCCAGCATGGGTACTTCCGGTACAGGAGGCTATGCCGGTTCCTACGGTGATCATACTGACTTCGGTATCCCTGGCATTCATCTTCGTCTGGAGCATATGCTTGAGGATCTCGCTACAATGGCTGACAACCCTTATTATAACAGATTCTATGCATATGACCTCAACCAGGCCCAGGGGTATCAGTATACATATTGTGCATACTTCTGGGATATGTACTATACATGGATCAGACTTGCCAACGATGTGATAGCATCAATGGTTCCGGCGATCGAGGATGGTGCCGACGAGGAGACTATGATACGGTTGAAGAACAACCTCGGACAGGCATATGCCTACAGGGCATGGTGCTACCTTGACCTCGCACGACTCTATGAGCCAAAGGAGACGGCAGAGGTCACCATACCGTCACAGATATATGAACTTACAGTTCCTATTGTCGATGAGAACACTACCATCGAGGATTGTAAGAGGAATCCCCGTGTGAAGCGTGACGAAATGTATGCTTTCATTCTGGAGGATCTCAGGAAGGCTGAAGAAAATCTTGACCCTTCAGTAACAACATTCTCGCAGCCTACGCTCATGATGGTTTATGGCCTTTATGCGAGGGCATATCTGGAACTCGGTTATGAAAGAACCGGATACAATCAGGAGATGTTCGCAAAGGCTGCCGAATATGCACGTAAGGTGATAGATGAGAGCGGCAAGACCCCTCTTACCGAGGAGCAGTGGACAAACCCTACTACCGGTTTCAACAGTGCTTCTTCCAACAACGCATGGATATGGGGCCTCGCATTGTCATCAGAGAATCTCAACAACCTTCTTACTTTCACCTCGCATATGTCTTCTGAGGCTGCCTGGGGTTATGCATGTTATGCTCAGTTCGGAGCAAGCCAGCTTCTCTATGATGCAGTTCCTGATACTGACTTCAGAAAGCTTTCATGGCTGGGACCGAATAAGGAGGAGTGGACATCCGGAAAGTATCGTTTTGCCGGAACTGATGAGGACAGAACCAGATTCCTTGAGGGTCAGGGACGTCCTGCAGCCAAGCCATATGTGGCCTTGAAGTTCCGTCCGGCCCAGGGCGAGTGTAATGACTTCAATGTCGGAAATGCGATCGACTACTGCCTGATGAGAATTGAGGAGATGTATTTCATCGAGATGGAGGCTCAGTATCATCTCAATGCTGCAAAGGGCGTGGAACTTCTGAAGGAATTCATGCGTGAGTATCGCGATGCCAGCTATAGCAGGATACCTGCAGGTGCTGATCTGGAAACTTTCAAGAAGGAGCTCCTTCTTCAGAAGAGAATCGAATTCTGGGGTGAGGGAATCCTGCTTTATGACTATAAGCGTCTTGACCAGCCTATTGATAGGTCTGCCTCAAATCATGCCGGTGTATTCAAGCTCAGAACCCAGCGCAGATCGCCACAGTGGAATATCGTGATAACACGCGCTGAGTTCCAGTCAAACACTGCGATCGATGAGAGTCTTAACAATCCGGATCCGTCAGATAAGATAGAGATTCTATAAAATCACATAGAGATGAAGAGATATTTTATATATATGATGACAGCCCTGCTGTCGCTTGCCTTGGTTTCTTGCGTTGAGGAGGAAATCCATGCACCTGGTGAACTTGACAGTGAAAACTGCTATGGTGTATATTTCCCTGCTCAGACAGGATTGGGTGATCTTCAGATAGAACCGGATGATCCTACAACCCTGACTTTTGTGGCGCGTAGGACCAATCCTAGAGGAACAATCAGTGTTCCTGTCAGCATCAAGTCAAACTACCCGGTCTTCACAATTGATGAGATCATCTTCAAGGATGGTGAGTCGACTGCCGAGGTAGTGGTGCATTTCCCGTCGGCAAAGATAGCCACTACGTATGAATGTACCCTTGTTCTGGAAGGTGACGAGTATGTGTCGAAGTATTCTTCGAATCCGACTCACATCAGCTTCAGCGTAACCAGAGTAAAGTGGAACGATGTGGTTGGACCGAACGGAGAGGTTTACGGAAAGTGGCGTGACGGTATCTTCCCTGAGTGGTTTGCGGTTTCCAATCCTAATCTTGAGAGGAATATTGTTCTGCAGGAAAGGGATGACATGCCGGGATATTACAGGACATTCGACGTATACAGTGAAAGTTATATGAGCGAGATGTTCAACGCCAACATGTCAAACATCTGCGTATCACAGCACTATACCTATATAGATGCGACCGATCCTGAAAAGGTCTGGATCCCTACATTCAAGACGGGTGCGATCATGTCACCTCAGTATGGAATGATGAGTGTCGGATCTTATGTTGTTGAGAATTCAGATGACTTCGATCCTTCAATTGCATCTGTATATGGAACACTTAAGGATGGTGTCATCGAATTCCCTTATGGCTCCCTTGAAATGAAACTGGAGACGATGGGATGGTATCCTACCAACTCCTCAGGTCTCCATAGAATCATTCTTCCGGGATATAGGGCCAAGGAGTATGAACTTGAAATACAGCCTGGTGTTTCTGACGAGTATGGTAATCTTGCTGTCAATGTTACCATGGGTTCTGATATAACTTCTGTCCGTCTTGCCGTATTCGAGGGTACTCTTGCCGAGTCTGTGGTTGAAGAGAAGGCGCGACTGATTGCTTCCGTTGCAGGCGAGGAGGAGACAGGAGAGGTCATTACAGTCAACCGTTCTTCTGCTGTAGACTATTCATTCGATGAGACCGGAATATACACTGTGGTTGCTGCCGGATTTGATGTGGCAGGTAATCATCGTGCCACATCATTTGCACCATTCGGATACCTTAAGGCAGGTGATGATGCAAACAAGGTGATTCTCAGCAGCGGTCTCATCTGCTCTGATAAGTATGCTGCGGATGGCCTTACTTCAAAGAATTCCCTGGAGATCTATATCTCAGGTAAGAATATCCAGAGGCTGCATGCCGGTCTCTACTCGAAGGATAAGTGGATTGGCCATGAAGAGGAGGTCAAGAAGGAGATTGTCGAGTCTCAGATGAACAAGGCGAGTCTTGACCTTGTGAATGGAAGCGGTCTGGCTCTTAAGCAGGGCTACCTTGTTCCGGGTACTGAATATGTCCTCGTGATCAAGGCCTACAACGGCTATCGTGAGGAGTTCTTTGTCTCTGAGGCAAAGACTGCCGGCGAGTGGGATGCACGTCTTGCAGAATATGATCTGTCTGATGTCGACATGAATCTGATTCCTGCAGGAAAGGCCGGATATTATGGCAATTATCACTATTATGCAATGGAAGGTGACATGTATTCGAGAGCATATATCGGTGATGTGAATGTAAGCCCGGATTACCCTGAAGGTTATACGCCAAGCATGTCCGGTTATGAATTTGTCATCATAAAGGGACTCTTCCCTAAGGCAAGACACTTCGGCCTTGAGGATGATTCGTACTCATTCATATATTATGACAATCTGCTCTATAACTTTGAGCAGGCATTCGAAAGTTTCTACAATGACGGTACATTGTATTACCCTTCAGCTCTGATGTATACTGCGAGCGGTTCTGCATATGGCGGACGCATGGGACTGATGGGAGCATTTGTGCGTGATGGCTATCTGGCGATCTTTGATTCAGGAATGTTTGCTGATTACGGTGAGGTGGTGGATGGCTTTGCTGTCCTCGCATACCAGGACCCTAATCATACCACGTATACAGGTCTGATCGATCTTGTCACAAGCATGCTTCTGGTAAGAGAGGATCTTGATCCAGATCCGATCATTGACGAGCGCAGGGAGGAAGAGAATGCTGCGAATGCATCAGCTTCTGTGGCCGCTGTGATGGAACTCGATAGGATCATCAAGCGCGGACCTGCAAACTGTGTGGAGACTTTTGATGGATTCCTTAGAACTTCATTTGAGCAGGCTCGCCAGCAGGTTCGTGTGAAGAACTATCTAGATCTGGACAACATGCAGATAATCGAGTCGATTGATATGAAACCTGCTGCACATAGAGCGAATGTTTCTTTATAACCTGATTAAATATGAAATCCGATATGATTAAAAGAATTTTCAGTATCCTTATTCCTGCAGCGGTTGTTGCAGCAGGCTGCTCTCAGTTGGAGGAGCCTGCACAGGAGCAGATCGCTACGCCGGAAGCGCCGCTTCTTACAAAGTGCGTGAACTCTGCAGACAATGCTCAGGAAGGTACACTCCTGGTTTATCTAGATGAAGATCTTGCTCTTATGCTAGCTGAAGGTGAAGGTACGCCTGAGTGGAATCATGCGTGTGAGCAGCTGGGAGTTGAATATGTGGAGAAGCTATTCCCTAAGACAGATGATGAATTGTCAAAAAGATATGGACTTCACCGTTGGTATCTTCTTTCGTTCCCGTCTGAGACAGGGGTGATAAGTGCTGCCGAAGATATGGCTGAGCTCAGCAGTGTTGCTGCAATCCAGTTCAATACCACATATGAAAGGCGTTTCGGAAGTGATGCCCCTATCGAGTGGAAACCATTTGCAGGCAGAGGCTATGGTGAGTTCAATCTTCCGTTCAATGACCCTATGCTTGTAGATCAGTGGCATTACATCAACAACAAGGACATGAGTGTAGCCGAGACATCAAGATATGGCGCAGACATCAATGTCAAGAATGCATGGGGACTTACTGCAGGAGACCGTAGAATCATCGTTGCCGTATGTGATGAGGGTGTCAAGTATACCCACCCGGATCTGGTTGACAATATGTGGGTCAATCCAGGCGAAATTCCCGGTAACGGTGAAGATGATGACGACAACGGATATGTAGATGATATCCATGGATGGAACTTCCTCCATACGGAGAAGTATCCGAAGGAGATCAGTTGGAATGAGCCTGGTGATGTAAGCCACGGAACCCACGTGGCCGGTACCATTGCAGCAGTAAACAATAATGGTATAGGTATCAGTGGTATCGCAGGAGGAACCGGTAATGATGACGGTTGCCGCATCATGTCTTGCCAGGTGTTCTCAGGTGCCAGCTCCGCAACGGTAGGAGCACGTGCCAGAGCATACCATTACGCCGCGCAGATGGGAGCATGCATCCTCCAGTGTTCTTATGGTAATGAGGGTGGATTCATTACATCAGATGCAGGTTTTGAGGCGACATACTCAGTAGAGATGGACGCTTTGAGATACTTCAGGGAGTATAAGGCGGAGAATCCTGATTGCAATGATTCTCCTGTCGACAGGAATATAATCATCTTTGCGGCAGGTAATGATGGCGTTGCCATGGCCGGATACCCTGCTGCCCACAAGGAGATTATTTCAGTTACTGCATTCGGTCCGGACTTTCTTCCTACAAACTACACCAATTATGGTCCCGGATGTAATATAGCAGCTCCTGGCGGAGATGTTGCAATCAATCTGTCGACGACTTCCGAGCGTGCTCAGATCCTTTCCACTACAGCAGTGGAATCTGAAAATTATGATTCGAATTATGGCTGGATGCAGGGTACATCAATGGCATGTCCGCATGTTTCCGGTGTGGTCGCTCTAGGACTTTCATATGCTCTGGAGATAGGAAAGACCATGACTTATGATGAATTCCTCGGAATCCTCTATTCGTCTGTAAACGACATCGACTATTATATCGAGACTTCAACCAAGACTGCTAACGGAGTGGATTTCGACCTTACTCCGTTTTGGAGGAAGATGGGTACCGGTGCAATTGATACATGGAAACTTCTGATGAACATCGAGGGAACGCCGAATCTTATTGCAAAGGTTGGCGAGGAGTCTAAGGTTTCGCTCGTGCCATGCTTTGGCGCTCCTGCAGCAAATCTTACTTACACCAAGCTTGAGATCAGTGATGAGACTCGTGAAACTCTCGGAATAGAAGGTGAACCGTATATCAATAACGGACGATTGTTCATCAAGTGTACGAAGTATGGTTCAGCAAAGATCCGTATCACTGCGATTGCCGGCGGTGACAATGTAGCTACAGGTGCTGTGATGGGTGGAAGCGAATTCACAAGAGAGGTTTCTCTCCTGTCACGTGATTCGGTAGCAGAAAACGGTGGATGGCTCTAAAATGATGATTTGTATGAAAAAGTTTACTAAGATATTCCTTTTTGCAGCTGCCGCACTGTTCGCCTTTGCTGCATGCACCGATCCTGAGACTGAAAAGCTTGAGAAGGTCGTAGGTGAGTGGCACTACTCTGGCGTTGAGTCCGGTGTTGAGATCGACATCTATCTCGGACTTTCATCCGACTATACCTTCGATCTTTATCAGAAGGTGGGAGATGGTCCGCACTATCTCTACAAGGGCAAGTATAAGTTTGATGGTGAGGTGATTACCGGAACATATTCGGACTACACTCCGTGGGCGCACGACTATAAGGTAAGCGCTTCCGGCAATTCGCTGGTACTCACATCAGTCGCTATGCCTGACTATTCTCTTACATTCAAGAGAGAGGCTATACCTGACGAGGTGGAGACACATTATATGCCTGTAACCAAGGCAGAGGAGTCTGCTCCGGTTCTCTAGGAATGAAAAAATGATGGGATGACCGACCGGTCATCCCATCTTCATTTTATTTCAGGGTGTCTGCCCTCAAGGCTTCTACATATCTGTCTATCTTGTGGATTTCTTTTGGAATGTCGATGCTTTGCGGACAGTGGCTTGTACATTGACCGCATCCGATGCATCGGGCTGCCTGCCTTAACTTTGGTACAGCTCGGTCATAGCTTACCAGATATGCTCTCCTTGCCTTGCTGTAGTTTGCATCTGACCTGCTTTGTGCCATATTTCCTTCATTCACACATTTGTTGTAGTGCAGGAGGATTGCCGGAATATCGATTCCGTATGTACATGGCATGCAGTATTTGCAGTCATTACATGGTATGGTAGGGTATTTCTGCATGAGTACCGCAGTCTCATCGAGGAATTCCAGTTCGTCTTCATTGAGCGGAACAAGAGGGGAGTAGGTCTTCAGGTTGTCCTGAAGATGCTCCATATAGGTCATTCCGCTAAGTACGCATAGGACTCCTTTCGGGGTGCCTGCAAATCGGAACGCCCATGACGCAACGCTTCCTTCAGGATTGCGCTCCAGCAGACGGTCAGCAATATGATCAGGTACCTTGGAAAGTCTACCTCCCAGCAGTGGTTCCATTATTATTGAAGGTATACCCCTTTTGTCCAGTTCCTGCTGAAGATATTCGGCATTCGCATTGCGTCCTGTCGCATGTTTCCAGTCCATGTAGTTCAACTGAATCTGGACAAAGTCCCAGTGGTATTTCTCATGCAGATCCATGAACTGATCGAATGCCTCCGAGTTCCCATGGAACGAGAACCCGAGATTTCTTATACGTCCTGCCTTGCGTTCCTCCATCAGGAAGTCCAGCATTCCGTTTTCAACGTATCTTGCATTGAAATGTTCTATTCCGCCCCCGCCGATCGAGTGAAGAAGGTAGTAGTCGATATAGTCGGTCTGTAGGTTCTCAAAGGATTTATAGTACATCTCCAGGGAGTTTTCCCGTGTGTAGTTGCTGAAGTTCGAGAGTTTGGTGGCGATGAAGTAACTTTCGCGCGGATGACGCTTGAGGGCAATTCCAGTTGCCTTTTCACTCTGACCCTGCAGATACACCGGAGAGGTGTCAAAATAATTGACGCCATATTCAATAGCATAGTCTACAAGCTGGTTAGTCGTTTCCTGATCGATTATGTCCTTGCCGTCTGAGTCCTTTATCATCGGCCATCTCATGCAGCCATAGCCAAGTATGCTTACCTTGTCTCCGTTTTCAGGATGAGTCCTGTATGTCATCTCGCCATCAAGGTCCATAGGTGCTGGTGCCTTGCGTTTGTCTGATGATGAGTTGGCACATCCTGATATTGATGCGATCGTACAGATACCCAGTGCTGCAAAGCCGGCAGATTTCAGAAACTCTCTTCTATTGATGTTATCTTTCATAGTCTTTTCATTTAGAGATATCTGTGCTTTTGATTTCCTTCGACATGTATTGCTGCAAGTGGCCTTGCCGGGCAGAGATTCTCACATGCTCCGCAACCGATACATTTCTCTACGTTCACGACTGGTATCATCGGTGATGAGTTGTCTTCTGGATTCTTGCGGACCATCCGGATGGCTCCGACCTTGCAGTGACGTGCACAGTTGCCACATTTCACATTGTCGGTATTTACCACACAGGCCTTGAGGTTCACTACTGCATGTCCTATCTGAATCGATGACTTTTCCTCCTTTGTGATCGGCTTGATCGCTCCTGCCGGACATACCTGTGAGCATTTGTTGCACTCCGGACGGCAATATCCTCGTTCGTATGACATCACAGGCTGCATGAGTGTCTCCAGGTCTGATGATGGTCTGAGTACCTGATTCGGGCATACGCTTACGCATAACTGGCATCCTGTACAGTGGCTGTTGAAGTTGCTGAGACTTTCAGATCCGGCCGGAACTATAGGAGTCCGTCGCTGAGGAGCCATGGCATTGCTTACATCAGCCAGTCCTCCGTCCACTTTCATATCCTGCGCCTTTAGCGCTGTTGCTGTAATGACAAGGACGCTGGTGGTGAGGAATTGGCGACGGCTCTGGTCGGTAGATTTCTCCACTCGCTTATCTCGGTCGAAATGACAATGTGACTCTTTCGTCATACCCGGCTTGACCGGGTATCTCAATGCAAAATGTATCGCTCCCTCCTTGCATGCCCCTATGCAATCCATGCAGGCTACACATCTGCTGTAGTCGATCTTGTGTTCCTTCATGTTGATGCATGAAGACTTGCATTGCTTTCCGCACAGTCCGCAATTTCGGCACTTCTCGGTATCAATTACAGGTGCAAACAGACTGAATCTTGACAGGAAACCAAGTATGGTGCCTACCGGACATACGGTGTTGCACCATGTCCTTCCCTTGGTCCATGCAAGAATGAACACTATTATGAAGGTTGCGATCGCGATGATGAACACCGGCATTGACTTTATCCAGATCTCTACACTGTAGAAGCTGTAGCTGTCTGCGCGCTCTGCCCAGTCTGCAAGGAGATTGTTTCCCCATTGCCATACAGGAGCGAACAGATTCGAAGCAATCCTTCCGTATGCGCTGTATGGAGCAAGGATGGCAACCAGTGAGTGTATTCCAAGGATTATGGCAATGATGAAAAGTGCCAGCATTCCATATCTCATCCAGTTGTTGGCAGGGCTATAGCTGAAACGAAATCTGTTCTTCTTTTTCAGTCTGCCCCGTGTCCATGAAATTATGTCCTGCATCACTCCCAATGGACAGATCACCGAGCAATATACCCTGCCGAACAGCAGAGTAAGGATGACAAGTCCTGCAATTACAAGAACATTAGCCGCGAGAACTGCTGGCAGGAACTGGATCTTTGCCATCCATCCCAGCCAGGCATGAACCGTTCCCGTGAAATCTAAAAACAGCAGTGTTACTCCAAGAAAGAATATCGCTGCCATAATAATTCTGATTTTTCTCAGCATATAGTTTAGTTGTTAGGTATAAACATACAAACTTACATAAAAACTTTCGTTTTTACGCCCGTTAGAATAAAAATCAAGCCCAGATACTATCTTTAAAGGCCAAAAGCGGTCATGACTTCTCAGCCAGCCGCACCTCCTAAGTGTAACGAGGT
>SUYQ01000035.1 GCA_015060325.1 Bacteroidales bacterium
CCATTTTCATTCTATTTAGTTTTGCAAATATATCATTTTTCAAATAAAGTACCAAATTGGTACACATTTAAAATTTCTTGAGTTGTAATATCTATAAAAAAGAGATATATTTACACAGTTAAATCGGGATTTACCTCCAAAATGCAATAAATCGTCTTGGAAAAATAGCCCATTTTTTCTAATACGATACATGATAACAACAAGAAATAAGCAAAAATGGGCATCGTCTCCGAAAAACAGACTGTTTTTTTTAAGACGAGACTAAATTCCCATTTATCTAACAATTACAATCCTCGGCATTAGCGTCGGGGATTCGTTGTATATAAAGCGGCATTTGGCTTTAGTAAGCTGAATCCAAATCCATCTTTTCACGAAGTCCCAGGTGAGCTATTGTATATATTCACTGATACTGATAACTTTGCAAACGTAGATCGTGACTGGGATGCGACAGTATTACGGTACTCACAAAGCTCCACTCAGGCCCGGGAAAGCGTTGGATCATTAATCCGGAAGAGTGGCAAGCAGAATAACACGAATGCAATATGAACAGGACATTATTGACACAAGCATTGATTAAATTTCTTGCCGGGATCTTACTGATAGGACTGCTGGTGTTTCTGCCTGCAGGATCATTTGCTTATTGGCAGGGATGGCTTCTGATGGGCGTCCTGTTTGTACCAATGCTCATTGCAGGAATCGTCATGCTTGCCAAGAATCCGGACCTGCTCCGCAAAAGACTGAATGCCAAAGAGAAAGAAGAAGAGCAGAAAGCAGTTGTGGCATTAAGTGGTCTGCTTTTCACTCTATCATTCGTCAACGCAGGTCTGAACTGGAGGTTCGATTGGTGGATGTTGCCGGACTGGACTGTATGGACGGCCGCTGCCCTCTTTATTCTCTCCTACTTATTATATGCGGAAGTATTGCGGGAAAACGAGTACCTCTCCAGAACCATCGAAGTTCAGGAGGGACAGAAAGTCATTGATACCGGACTATATGGCATTGTGCGCCATCCGATGTATATGGCTACAGTCATCATGTTTCTATCAATGCCGCTGGTCCTCGGATCTCCGATATCATTCATCATCATGCTCGGATACATACCCGTGATCGCCAAGAGGATCCGGAATGAGGAGACAGTCCTTTCAGAAGGTCTGGACGGTTACAAGGAGTATATGAAGCGTGTAAAGTATAAGGTAATTCCATTTATATGGTAATGGCATGAATATCTCAAGCAATAAGAAAAAACAGAAGGACATGAAAAAGATAATAATCATAGACGGCGGTCCACGCTGCAACATGAACACAGCGCAGATGCTGCAGAAATTCGCAGAAGGCGCAAAATCTGCCGGCGAACACATCGAGGTCAAGACAATTCGCCTGTACGACATGGACTATAAGGGATGTATGTCATGCATGGCCTGCAAACTGAAAGACAGAGTATCCAACGTCTGCAGATTCAAGGACGGACTCTCACCTGTTCTCGAGGAAATATCCATCGCGGACGGCCTTGTACTTGGCTCCCCTATCTACTTCGGCGAAGTGACCGGCCAGATGCGTGCATTCCTGGAACGCCTGTCCTTCCCTTGGTTATCGTATAATGACTACAGCATGACTGCACCGAAACAGATTCCAGTGGTTCTGATCGAAGCCATGAACGGAACACCTGAAAGAAACAACAGCAATGGCTTCGGCTCCATGGAATACTGCATCACAAGAGCGCTCGGCCAGCCGCAGAAGATCGTAGCTTACAATACTTATCAGGTTCATGACTACAGCCGCTATGAACTCGCAGGGTTCTCAGAAGAGGCAAAACGTCAATGGCGTGATGCACATTGGGAAGAGGACCTGCAGAAGTCATTCGATGCCGGCAGAAAGATGGCTGAAATGTAAAAATTGTCTGCCCTACTAAGAACTCTCCAATTTCCGGGAGCGTCCATCACTAAATCGCCTGAAAACTTGTCGGACGGTCCCGAAAATGGTGCAAAATCCCCCCCCAAAAAGACACCGTCCATCATTAAATCGAATGAAAACCTGCCTGACTTGCCGACATTGCGCCGGAATACGCAAATAAGAGGCGCAACATGTCGATATAATCTTGTGACATGTTGCACCTTTAATGATACTTCTCCGACAAGCCAGTCGGCTGATTTAAAACATGCTTTCCCTCTTACAAGATATCCTCCGAAAGAATATACTACTTTTTAAAAAAAGAGCCACAAAAGGGGCTCAATTGTGTTTGATCTTCAAAAAAGTGGGTCCCTTGTCCTATTGATATATTATTAATCAGTTTGTTCTGATTCTGGATCTTTTACAGGACGAACGGAGAATCCCATATACCCATCGCCTCCTGAATCAATCCATATTATAGCATCCGAGTAAATGCAAATATCCATAAAATCTGGGCAACCAACATATTCACAAGTTGAAGCCCAATATAAGCCATCGTAGCCGACTTCATCAATAACAGGATTCTTTACACCTGCCAAAGGAAGAAAAATTCTATTGTTATTAGGACCGTAAAAGTAGCATCCAATTATATTGTTGTACTCTCCTATTTTATGTGAACAATTTTCATATAATTCTTTAAACTCCTTTTTAGATGGCATTCTTGCTCCGCTCCCCCATTTAATGTTAGCTACATCATATTTTGATCCACTTATGTCATCACCAATTGAATGATAATAACCTATAGGCCACCCCTCTTCATCATATCCAGTTATAGTACAGTGTGTATAATTTTCTATAGTATAACTGCTTTTCGTTGCTGTTTCTCCCCAAGCATAATAATTACCATATTCTTCTGGTGATGTCGCTCCCACATTGTATGCTGCCCAGAGGATGCCGGAAGGGAGACCGAGGTCTACCCATCTATTTTCTAAATAGAAATACTTTCCATCTGCAATTACGTATGGTTTAGTGATGTAATCATCGGGATTGCCGATCTCAAAAGTACAGCTACCCTCGGTATTGCCTGCTTTAGTAGAGTGGATTTCTAACTGTTTATGTTCCAAAGGCGTTTCATTTTCACCTTTCTTGAAAAGGGCAAATCCTTCCTCAGTTGTTCTTACAAAATTATTCTTGACAAGCTGTGTAGTTGAAGTTATTTTTCCATTAATGTATTTGCTAACAGTGTTCATGAATTCAGGAAACAACTTAACTTCAAATTCGCCTAACTGATGTCTTTGAAACATTCCGAACTTTTCATCTTCTCCGCTGAACTTGAATAGTTTACTATGGCAATACAGACCTGTGGTCAATGTAGGGCCAATCTTAATTGTAGGATTTAGTGATAAAAGTTCCTTAGAATCAAATGATATCTCACCACCTATGGAAGTCGTGAAAGACGCCTCAGCACTAGCACCTAATGCTAACAAGTTTCTGTGATAAAGAGCCATCTCTAGAGCGGCACTTTCATACATTCCGACATCAGCTTTTGCTTCAAACTTACTCAACATAAAGTATTTATTTCCCTCTATATTGTTCGGTATGTTTTCGGCAGTTGGTTTTCCTCCATTATAGGAATATCTATATGTGACGTTCTCAAATTCATAACCAATTCTTCCTTGCAATGATACCTCTCCGTTTACAATAAATCCTGCCTCTGCAATCAAGTCTGTTGTCAAAATGAGCGGCCCAACAGTTAATGCTCCTGGAAGCATTATTGTCTTTTCGAGTAGTTTTATCTTACCATCATCCTTACTGCCATGCTCCACTTTTAGTAATCCTTCGATGCCACTACTACGTGATATCTCGTATGATAAATCATTTAGCTTTCCATCTGAGATATCGATTATAATTGAAGCAGATAATCCGACATAGAACTTGCCCTCGAAATATTCGCTTTCAATACCAATACCTAGAGTGTGAGCTATAGTATTAGAACCCTGCGCTTTAGTTTCTACGTTTGACGTGTCTTGTGGCGAAGCGGACAAACGTTCCCAAATGTCATTTGATTCGTGTGTTATAGCAATACGCGATCCATCGGAATCAATAAAATGGTCCATATCCTCTGGAATTGGTACACTTGTGTTAATGTGTAATTCCTTGAAGATATCAGTCAAATCAATAGTTTCTGTATAATACGTAGAAGTGTTGTTTCCTGTATCAATGTCTACTACACGTCCAATGAAGCCATAAGGACTATTCATTGTTTTCATGCAGTAGATAATGTCACCCGTTGCTGGAATGTATTCTTCAGGTACTTTGTTACTAATCTTGATTGTCAATGTGTCAATAACATTTACATATTCCTCAAAGGATTCAGAAAAGAATATTACGTTCTCTTGAAGAATAAAGTCTCCATAATCAGATGGTTTGAGAATTTCATCGGGATTAAGACTACCAGTATTGTCAGGTGAACATGCCCAAAGCAAATACAGTGAGGTAATAATGAAAAGAAGCCGTCTCATTGATGTCATTTTAAATATTAAACAAATGTAACAAATAATACTATATGTACGGACCTATAAACAAGATTTTGCTTTATTGATATCATTTGTATCAATGGTCATCTCTAGATGTAGCCTTCCTTGTTAACATAGAAGGGTACGATGAAATAGATAACTTTTCAAAGGTCAATAAACATCTTAGATGATACAAACAAAAGCGAGACGATCATCATTGACTGTCTGGAGGACAGTCACCAGCGGGACCCGGTCAGTTGCCGCCTTGTAGTTCTGCTTGGAGCTGTCAGAAAAGGACGGAACGAAGCCCCACTGTAAACCGAGGAGCGGCCATAATGCTTTTGGGAACCAGGCTGGCGGAATAGTCTTTGTTTAGGTCAGGAATGTAGATATGTTTCACTAGATTCTTGACCGACCATGAAAGTATTGTTAGTATCAAATAATGTATTTCTGAAGGGCAACGGGGTCTGCACTGCCGTGCAGTCGCTGAAGTCACGCCTTTCAGGATCAGGAGTGGATGTTCGCATACTCTCGTGCGAAAATCCCGACAGGAACGGTCCTCAGCCGGACTACCCTCTCAAGCATTTCGTATTCCCGTTTTTCGAGCCTCTGATCAGGTCCAACGGGTTCATGTTTTCCAGAATAGATCCTGAAGTGATCCGCAAAGGAGTCGGATGGGCAGATGTGATACACCTGATGGAAGGATTTCCTTTGGAGGCTGCTGTAGTAAAGATTGCAGATGAATATGGGAAGCCATGCGTGGGCACCTATCACACGTTTACGGAGAACATCACCGCCAATCTCGGAATCGGATATGACACCTTCATCAACCATCTGATAAACAGATGGTGGAGCAGCGCAGTATACAATCATTGCGTATGCGTCCAATGCCCTACTCAGACAGTCAAAGAGCATCTTCAGGAGAACGGCTACACGTCACCCCTGTATGTGATCTCAAACGGAATAGAGCATTCCGGTTCAAAGCCATCGCCGGAGACTTATGGATCGCCATACAGGATACTATGTACAGGACGGTTGTCCAACGAAAAGTCGCAACAGACCCTGATAGTAGCAATGCGGTACTCAAGGCACGCAAAAGAGATCGAGCTTCACTTTGCGGGCAATGGTCCGAAAGCAGGACAGATCAGAAAGGCAGCTCACGAGCTGGTTGAAGACGGTGTCCTCAGATATGAACCTGTATTCGGTTTCTACACCTCCGACGAACTGAAGTCCCTGGCTGCATCATCATATCTTTACATCCATTGCGCCATTGTCGAAGTCGAAGGACTGTCATGCATGGAGGCACTGCAGCAAGGTGCAGTGCCGGTTATTGCCAAAAGCAAGCTATCTTCAACAAGTCAGTTCGCGCTCGACGAAAGGAGCCTCTTTACCGTCCTTGACAGTAAGGAACTGGCTGAAAAGATAGATTGGTGGATCGAGCACCAGGATGAGAGAATAAGGATGGGAGACGAATATCGAGAGTCAATCAAAGGATATGATGCTGCCATATCTACAGCAAAGATCATAAGGATGTATGAAGAAGCGATGGCACATACTGTTTCATAGAGCGGCATCTGCACTAGGGACATTGCTTATTGTTGCGTCATGCGGGACATCCAGATACAATGCAAACCCACAATATCCGGCTGTCAATGCAGATATCCGCTATGAAGGTCTGCTCGAAGAATGCATGTACCGGTCCTCCGGAGAAGGACCGGCCCAAAGAAGAATGTTCGTCTATCTTCCGGAGGATTATTATGAAAACACGGATAGATATCCTGTCCTGTATATGCTGCATGGAGCAAGGGGTAACGAACTCTCATGGATCAGAAAAGGAAACATCCTGCACAACATAGACAGCCTGACTTCAGCGTCAAAGATGAAGGAAACTATCGTTGTATTTCCTAACGTAAACCAGTACGAGGACGAAGAGGACTATGGCAAATCCCGCCTGAAAGGAGCCATGGAGTCATTGTTTGAGATAGACGGAACGGTGGAAGCGGCATTTGTCAATGATGTGGTCCGTACCATAGACAGTCTGTACAGGACCTGCTCCGACAAAGAGCACAGGGCGATTGCCGGACTTTCCATCGGAGCAATGCAGTCCATGTACATATCTGCAAATGCTCCGGCCATGTTCGACTATGTCGGCTTGTTCTCCTCAATGGTACATCCTGTACTGAGAAGAAGTGAACACTCGTCGTTTTACAAAGGTCTGAAGACAAAGATGCAGACCCAGTTCAGCACACCACCTGAACTGTACTACATCATGGTAGGAAAGGCGGATATCTATTATCCGCGCATGAAACGATTCTGCAGATACCTTGAAAAGAACGGCTACCAATACAGGCTGCACATATCACGAGGCGGCCATCAATGGTACAACTGGGAAGAATTCGCCAACATCTTCATGCAATATATCTGGCAGGATGATTGACCCACCTTCCACCTGAGGCGCCATACGACGTTCCCGTATGAGTGGCTGATCCGGAACTGTTCTTACAGGAGCAGACAACTAGGCCTGAAGTTTCATGTCCCCGTCCTTGACCCAGCCGAGATGTTTCATAATCATATGGAAGAACAGGCTGAGAATTGCAGGCGCAACTATGTACAGACCAATGATTTCTGCAACGAGAAGTCCGTGATCGGAAGTGGCCGCCATCGTATCCCAGCATCCGAGAGGACCGACAAGACCAGCCGTGCCCATTCCGGCACCAGCTGCATTGTTTGTCATTTCCAGCCACATTGTCGACACTGGGCCTAGAATGGCCGAGGTAAGAGTAGGTGCAAGCCAGATTATGGGTTTGCGTGCTATATTTCCAATCTGCAGCATCGATGTACCTAGACCTTGGGATATAAGACCTCCTATCCCGTTATCCTTATAACTTATGACGGCAAACCCTACCATCTGAGCGCAGCAACCGGCAGTCGCAGCACCAGCAGCCAGACCGCTGATTCCGATGGATATGCACAGAGCAGCCGAACTGACAGGAAGCGTCAGGAGGCAGCCGACCGAGACGGATACCACTATTCCCATAATGAACGGGTTCAGGGTAGTAGCACGGTTGATCAGTTCGCCCAAAGACATGACCCAATCATTTATCGGCGAACAGCAATATTTTGCAAAAAGGCCTCCTGCAACAATGGCGACAAGTGGAGTAAGAATTATGTCTACAGGTGTTCGCTTGGATACCAGTGATCCGGCTTCTACACCGAGCAGGGCAGCCAGATATGCACCTATAGGGCCTCCGAACTGATATCCGAGGGCGCCGACTGCAACCGCAGATATGGTTACAAGCATGTCACGTTTCTGTCCGTAAGCGATTGCAAGGCCTATTGAAGCTCCAACCACATGTGATGACTGGAGCAAAGCTGCAATATCTGTCAGGAAATCCAGACCGGGAATCAGGGAAATCTGCTTGATGATAAGCCCCAGGATCAAGGAACAGAAAAGTCCCATGGCCATGTAGCTGAGCGCATCTACGACATATATCCTGAAGAATCTCGAGATTTTTACTTTGGCTTCCGCATTCATTCTTTTTATTACGTTTAGAATTCCATTTGACAAAATTAGAAAAATTCTTGTACCTTTACATAGGAACATTCAATGACTTGACTGAACATAACATAACATAACATAACATAAAAACTCTATCAACACATATGGCTAAAAAGGAAGGAATCAGAAGACTGTTTGACAATATTGCCCCTGACTATGACAGGTTGAATCATATCCTTTCCCTCAATATCGACAAGCGCTGGAGAAAGAAGGCGGTACGCCAGATTGCAGACGAGGAGCGGCCGATGAAGGTCCTTGACGTGGCTTGCGGAACCGCTGACTTTACAATTGAGATCGCACGGAAGGTAGCTACGGGAAGCGAAGTAATAGGTGTGGACATCTCTGAAGGAATGATGGCTGTAGGCAGGGAAAAGATCGCTAAAGCCGGTGTTGATGCTGAATTGTCGACGGCTGACTGTGAAGCGCTTCCATACCCGGATGGAAGATTCGACCGCATATCCGTAGGATTCGGTGTGCGTAATTTCGAACATCTCGAGACAGGTCTCAGTGAAATGTTCAGGGTACTCTCCCCAGGTGGGAAACTTGTGATCCTCGAATTGTCCGTTCCTTCCAATCGGATAATCCGCTGGTGCTACAAACTATATTTCCTGAAGATTCTGCCCGCTGTCGGCGGTCTTATATCGGGAGATCGTGGAGCATACGAATACCTGCCGGCCTCGGTTCTCAGATTCCCTGCCCTGGATAAGTTCATTCAGATGATGAAGTCCGCCGGATTTGATACAGTAGAGCATACTCCTTTTACCTTCGGAATATGCCGTATGTATGTCGGTAAGAAGTCTGCTCTATGATCAAGAAATGGATCGAAGCCATGAGGCTCAGAACACTCCCTGTCAGCGTAGCGGGAGTAATTGCAGGTACCGGCTACGCCATCATGCTTGACTCTTTCAAGGCTGTCCCGGCTCTGACATGTCTGCTATTTGCCATTCTTGCACAGATAGCCGCAAATTTCGGCAACGAGTATTATGATTTCATGAACGGCATCGACAGAAAAGGACGCGCCGGATTCCGCAGAGGCGTGACAGAAGGAGAGATCTCTCCAGAATCTATGAAAATGGCCACCTTTACAGTTCTTGCACTGGCGGCTGCCGTAGGATGCACAATGCTTTTCTACGGTCCCTGGTGGCTGGTCATTGCCGGTGTTCTGATAATGATCTTCGCTTTAGCATACAGCGCCGGCCCATACCCCTTGTCGCATCATGGGCTTGGAGATCTGTCAGTGATTATCTTCTTCGGAATCGTCCCTGTGTCACTTACATGTTTCCTTCAGACAGACTCCTGGGGTGGTCTTGGTATCATCATGCCTACATCTGTCGCAGTCGGTCTCCTTGCGGCAAATGTACTGATTGTCAACAATTACAGGGATATGGAGGACGACGCAGCTGTCGGCAAGCGAACTACGGTAGTCATTTTCGGACGCAGGTTCATGTGTATAGTCTATCTGCTCTGCGGCATTGTTGGAATGGCTCTGATGATACCCGTCTGGCAGATACTGGAGTCCTGGGCTTATGCAGTGCCTGCAGTTTTTCTTATCATGCACCTGAATACATGGCTGATGCTCAGACGTTCGACAGGAGCCGGTCTGAATCCTGTTCTGGGCAGGACAGCAGTCAATCTCCTTGTATTCTCATTGCTTTTCTTAATGAGTACACTGGCAGTCTGACAAGTCCTGAAAAGCATGATATGCTTTCATTGAATAACCTTCCACCTGAGGCGCAATATGCCGTTCTCGTATGAATGACTGATGATCTTGAACGTACCGACCTCTGAGGTATTTCCGACATGGGCTCCGATGCATGCGCAAGCGTCATAATCTCCGATTCTGACTATACGAAGCGTCTCGGAAGCATCTTCAGGCAGCTTGCTCAGGTCAACAATGTCAGCGGCCTGGTCATGAGACATGAACTCTATGGTGACATCAAGATGCTTAGAGATCACCTCGTTGACCTTCTCCTCGACAGCCTTAACCTGTTCTGCAGTGGGCTCAGCATCAAGGATATAATCACACTTGGATTTCTTCTTCTCCACATGGGCATTTCTGGAACGGGGACATCCGAAAATCTTCACCATCGTGGCATTCAGTATGTGCTCGGCAGTATGCGCCGGCTCATATTCCTGCTTGTTATGTGCATTCAATACTGGCTGATCCATATTTTTTTTGCTGGCAGTAAAATATTATTATTCAAATATAACACATTTGGCACTTTATGCAATGAAGAGCTACATAAATCACGTATCCCGTCATCCCCGACTTGATCACTACGTCATCCCCGACTTGATCGGGGATCTGATTCATGTCTTTTCCAGACCGTCCATCACTAAATCGCAAGAAAACTTGTCGGACGGTCCCGAAAATGGCACATAATCCTTAAAAACAGGGACCGTCCATCATAAAATCAGTCATTTTTCTGCCGGTCGCTTAAATAATAAATCAGGGTTTGTTTGACTGTGCCTTCATTTAACAGATCATTGCAGGTACCATTGCAGGTACTACATAAATATCTGGTTTTATGTAGTACCTACCATTAAATCATTCATTTAAAGGCCATTTGGATGACAGGTACTACACAAAAAACGGTTTTTATGTACTACCTGCAACTTCTAGCATGAATGAAGCAAATTCCCGTTTCGCCGACTGATTTATTTCGCGTCCTCACTCCTGATGATTCGAAATGATGATCATATAAAGCAGACTAATCGGTAAAACTGCCCAATCTTACGGAAAATCTGCTTAATCTGCTATTAGTTAACCGATTATCTTTGTTAAGATAATATTCAGACTATGAGCGATAGATTCAGAATGAAGATAAGGGCTGGCGAAACTTTCCTTTATCGAAAGGGAGGCACCGAGAGCCAGGTATTTGAAATCAGAATGAAAAGCGACGTCAATCACAGCTGCATGCAGCGTGCGGCAAGACTGGCATATAAAAGATATCCATATTTCAAGAGCCGTTTCAAGACTATAGACGGAAGCGTATATCTGTGTGAGAACATTGTCAGTCCCCCACCGGCACGCGTGAAGAAACTGCGTCCGCTCGGTGGCAGCACCACTTCAAACAATCTGCTCGACATCACATTCCATAAGAACCGCATTTTCATTTCTTTCCACCACGCCATGTGTGACGGAAGGGGCATTATGCAGTTCATCAAGACACTGCTGTACTACTATCTGAATTTCAGATATCCCCACAACAATGTCAGGATACCGGACGTAAGGCTGTTCGGAGAAGGCATGCTCCCGGGAGAGACTGCCGATCCGGTAAATGACGGCAACCTTGAGTTCGACAAGTCCAAGGTATATGTGGCTGACAGGACGGCATTTGCAATACCGGAAGTGCAGAACGGTGAGGATGCCGGAGGCATGAGTTGGCGTTACGAGATGACATTCGATGTCAACAAGGTTATGAAAGTCTGCAAGGCAAACAACTGCACTCCTGCCATACTGATGACCATTCTGATGCAGAAGGGGGTCAAGGCTGTAAATCCTGATGCCGCCGAGCAGATCCTTTGCAGCATGAGCTGTGACTGGAGGGAAAGCATAGGGCTGCCCAACACCTTCAGGAACTGCGTATCCTCGATTTATCTGCCATATGGAGCTGCTGAACAGGATATGGACATGACAGAGTTAGGCACCCATTTCAGGTCATTGATTGCAAAGCAGAAGGAGACTGATTCTGCACGTTGCAGCGCAAGCGTGATGAAGATGATGTCAGACATGCTGGATTCGCTCGGAAGTTACGAGAAGAAGGTTGAAACGGTTTCCGGTTTTACCTCCCGTCCGATAAATTCGTTCATCTGCAGTTACACAGGCCGGGCGAATATGGGAGACGCTGAAAAATACATCGAATCCATACATGTATACAGCAGCGGCACCAAGGGCATAAGCCTGCAGATGATGTCTGTCGGAGACACATTCACTGTTGATTTCCAGCAGAATTTCCCTGATGAGACATATGCCCGGGCCTTCCTCACGCAAGCATCAAAGATGGGACTCACGGCTGATTGTTCAGATGTCATCGCCTATATCACTCCGAAGGACCACACCGAAAACACCAATTTCATCAAGTCTCTTATCGGATTCTTCAGAAGAATATGGAGTTAAGGTTATAGCGTGATGCTGTCAATCCTTAGACGGAGGATTCCGGAAGGGGTCTGAGCCTCGGCTATTTCCCCGACCTTCTTGCCCATCAGAGCTGCTCCAATCGGCGATTTCAGAGAGATCTTTCCTGCTTCGAGGTTCATCTCGTGAGGGCTGACTATCTCGAATTTCATCCGAGCATTTGTCGCGAGGTTCGTGAATTCGACATGGCTCAGCAGACAGACCCGGTCTTTCGGAAGCGCGTCCGGATCGATCACACGGGAATGCTCAAGGATCTTCTGCAGGAAACGGATGCGGCTGATGGTCTTCGCCTGCCTCCTCCTCGCTTCACGGTAGCCGGCATTCTCGCTCCTGTCCCCCTGAGCACTCGTCTCCGCAACCTGTTCCCTCACCTCTGGATAGACCACACTGATAAGGTGGTTAAGTTCGGACGCAAGCTCGTCGTATCTCTGTTTTGACAAATATTCCATGGCTCAAAGATACTCATTTTTCTTCTTTAGCTGACCGCTTGGTCGAGAAATAGCGGAAAAACGGCCAAGCGGTGCCAGAAACGACACTATTTACGTTGATTTGAGGACCGCTTGGTCGCTTTTGAGCAATTATTCGACCAAGCGGTCTGTCATTACTGTTCCAGCATCCCCCTTTAGCAGCACATACGGCGGAAAATCCCTGGCGCATAACCACATGAAAATCAGCTAGTTCCTAAAAGTGCGTGCTCCCCAAAGGGAGCACGCACTTTCTATAATACGCTGAGAATCAGCGAAATATGCGCCAGGCAAAATTACCAATTGACTCAAGCCTTTTTGCCTGATCGGTTGTGATAGCAAAAAGGTAAATTATAGGACTTGTGAAAATATTCTGGCAAAAGATTCCATAGCCTTTTCCAACCGAGGACGCGTTTCCCACTCTTCAAGGTTGATAAGTTGCGAGTCGTTCTGGTCCTGAAGAAAAATGTCTCTCTGCTGACAGGCAAGAACCTCATCATACATGAACGCATTTATCTCGAAGTCTTGCTCGAAGCCTCGGAAGTCTATGTTGGTCGAGCCGATTGTCACGAGACAGTCATCGATTACGAGGGTCTTTGCGTGCATGTATCCCTTCCTGTAGAAGTATATCTTTATTCCCGCAGTCAGTGCATCCTCGATGTATGACTTGGATGCCAAAGGAGGCAGAATACCTTTGTCGCCACGATATGGAATCATAATCCTGACATCCACTCCGCTCAGGGCTGCGTTCTGCAGAACACGCATAAGAGGTTCCGGCGGTATGAAATAAGGTGACTGTATATATGCATACTTGCGACTGCCTGCAATGGCGGTCATATATGCCTGCATCATTATGTTCCATCTATCCATCGATCCACCTGTCACGATCTGCATGAGCGTATTTCCGCAAGACTCGTTATGCGGGTACATTGAATCCAGATTTGGAGTATCTCCCTTGGTGAACTTCCAATCTGTCAGGAATGATGTCTGAAGTTCAGATACGGCGGGACCGGTAATCCTGATATGGGTATCCCGCCATATCCCCCATTTGATCCCCTCGGCGTATCTCTGGGCGATATTCATCCCTCCCATATAACCGACCTTTCCATCAATGACGACTACCTTGCGGTGATTGCGTGAATTATAATCACGGGAGAGAATAGGCAGAAATATGCGTATGAAGCCCCTTACCTGGATTCCGTGTTTCCTCAAGCGCCTGTAAAACCTGCGTGGGACCATCATATTCCCGGCTTCATCATATATAATACGGACCTGGACCCCTTCCTTAGATTTCCTTATCAAAGCATCTGCAATCTTGTTTCCTGCCGGATCGTCCTCGAATTTGAAGAACAGGATATTGATGTGGTGCCGGGCGCTTTCGATGTCCCTTACAAGTCGGTCAGACATGGTAGTGAAGTCCGTCATTATCTCCACATTGTTACCTGAAAGAGGATATGCCCCGTTTGCTCTAGACAACATTGTGACCAACGGCTTGTGCCTGTCCGGGATTTCACTGACGATATCATCCTTCTGCATGATTTCAGTCATACCCTTGAGCCGGTCATATTCTTCCTTCCTGATCAGTCTCCTATGCCTGTTATCCATACCGAACAGAATATACAGGATGAAACCGATGAAAGGCATGAACACCAGAACCACACACCAGGCAAGAGTCTTGACCGGATTACGGTTCTCGGTGATTATCACTAAGATAGTGCCGAGAATTACCGTCAGAATGAATACATATTTCAGAATCTGGCCTGTCATGAAATCTTTTTCTTTTTGAATATCAGAAGGTTGTTGATTGTAAAGTTGATGATTCCTGAAAAGCACATGGCTATGAGGTTGCAGATTACCACATCCCAGCCTGTGAATCTTTCTATAAGTAGCAGCACCCCCAACCTGAATAAGAACACGACTGAAGCCGAAATGTCATATGCTCCGAATAGCTTGAAGAATCTGCGTACTGAAGCATCGGGGCGCTTTCGTGTCCTGTCCTTCCATACATAGAAATATGAAATCGTGAAATTGAAAGCGACAGCACACTGGAATGAAATGAACGGAGATATTATATATTCTCCCCAGTATCCTTTAGTGAATACGAGGTCTGACAAGAGCCAGAGCACAAGCGTATCGACTACCGAGCCGACCGCGCTTGTGCCTGCAAACTTGGCATATCTTATCAGAAGATTCGGCATCAGTTAATCTCTCTTAGGCATCGGATCCATCTTCGCATAGTCCTTGATGTCTTTTCGTACAGTCGTCAGATGCATCAGCGCCAATATGACGATGATCAGAATACCTATATAATCCAATGCACCAAGTGTGAATGTGTGTCCGCAAAGCGTGAAGGAGTGGGAGAACTCTCGAAGTGGACGGATCAAAGCGAACAGAGTATTGATGATTATCATGATGATTCTGAACTCTGTCGGTCCCATGCTGGCATAAGTCAGCTTGAATTCCTTCTTCAGGTGGGCGTTGATACTTACATTGATGGTCATCAGGAGGTACATGACAAGTGCAAGCAACGCGATCTCAAGGTGCATCAGTCCGGAAAGGCCGACACCCACGAATATCATCACTTCATTGATGGCGTCTATCGTATGGTCCAGATAATATCCGTAAACCGGCCTTTGCGTCTTTCGTACTCTGGCAAGAGTTCCGTCCAGAGAATCTCCATACCAGTTTATTATGAAACCTAATGAACTGAGCCATAGAAAATTGATATTCCATGCTGACAGAATGTATCCGGCAGCAATGACAACTGCTCCGAAAGTTCCGATATATGTAAGAATGTCTGAGGTCATCCATCTTGGCTGGCGTTCTGCAAGCCATACCAGAACCTTCTTCTCAAGCGCGTTCAGGACAGATGTCTGAATCCTTACCGCATCTGCTTTGTTATTCTCCATTTCAGTATTGATTATAAACCTTATTTCTCAAAAAACTACCGAACTGCCGTATGTCTGAAAACTCATCCTGCTCTTCGGGTGATATGACAGTTCCAATAGCAATTCTCGTGCGTTTCCCTCTCTTGTTGAAGATTTCTGCAATCAGACGTAATAATCTTACCTTCCAGTCAATCAGTCCAAGTGAGTAGTAGAAGTTTGAATTTCTATCAAGGAAATGCACAGGGACAATCGGTACATTAAGTTTCTTTATCAGCTTTATGACAGGCTCCTGCCACTCCCTGTCCCTTATGCAGCGGTCCTTTATGCTCAGATCAGATACAGCACCGGATGGGAATAGTCCCAGAACCCCTCCGGCACGAATGTGTGCAACTGCATCCTTCACGCCCTGGATACTATCTCTCGTCGGAGCCGTACGCTCTTCCCCAGTCGGAGTAACACATATGAAATTACCTCCTAAGGCTTCTATCCTTCCGAGGAACTTGTTTACCATCACCTTGTAATCCGGCCTTATATGACCGAAAAGATCAACCAGCATCACTCCGTCAATATGGCCGTAAGGAT
>SUYQ01000036.1 GCA_015060325.1 Bacteroidales bacterium
CGCCGGCTTCCTTCAGATTCCACCTCACGATGGACACCCTTGCCTTTGGCTATATGCTTCCCGTCATTAGGGCGCATTAGGGACTTTCACCCGTTAGAGCATGCCCATGCTGGGCGTACTACAAAAGGGAACGATGATGAGTCGTTCCCTTTTTTTATGATCATTCCTTAGTAATGCGTCCGTCCTTGGATGCCGTTATCCTGCCTCCGTTCTGCAGGGCAAGATACCTGAAATACTCCACGAAGTTATCCCGGATGATGTCAGGTGAATCATTTCTGCTTACCGCATTCTCCAGACCGTAACGACCAAGATTCACAAGGTAGTCAATAGTTGCGACAGTATATACCTTATTGTTATCCACCGGCTGGCCGTTAACCGTCACAGACTTTACCTTCTTGTCCTTTATGACCATCCTGACACTCTTGCTTATAGGAAGGCCACCGCTGGATGCGACATAGTCAAAAAGCCTCATCAGGTCACTTCCTTTAAGCGTCACAAGAGAAAGTACATTATCGAAAGGATAGACCGCATACACATCACCCACAGTAAGGTCTCCTGCAGAAATCTCCGCTCTGATACCGCCGCTGTTATATAGACCGACATCAGCCTTTACCCCATATTTATCTTGCGCCATCCAGACAAGGGCATCTCCGGTCAGATTGCCCAGCGGGCTCTCTGGCGAACCTTTCCTTATCGCAGACGGGCATGTTCCGATCACCACATCCATCTCCTTCTTCACAGCTGCCGAATATGTATCGATCATGTCTGAAAAGGCAGGATCCAGTTTCTTGTCAAGGTGGTTCTTTACCGGAATCAGTTTATATGTAAATGACGGCTTGCCGTTTTCATTAATCCTTATCTTAGCATAGCCAAGACATATTCCCTTGCAACCGGTCTGCACGACAGGCACCTTGTCACCGTCCAGGTTGGTCACATAGTCAGCATAATTAAGGAAAGTATGGGTGTGACCGCCTATTATCATATCTATATGTCTGGTATTCAACGCAATGCCCCTGTCATAATACACGATGTCGCTGTTCTTTTCATACCCCAGATGGGACAGAGCGATGACGATATCAGCACCCTGGTCGCGCAGCTTTTTCGCTTCCTGATCAGCGACATTGATTGCATTCTGCCATATCACGCCCTGGCATGAGCTCGGATCGACAAGATTGGTCAGCATCACGTTAAGTCCTATGAAACCCACCTTTGTATTTCCCGATTCCAGAATAATCGAATTGCGCATATATTGCGACAGAAGGGTCTGAGAAAAGTCATAGTTGGAAGTCACCACCGGCACCGAACTCATTGAAAGCATATCACCCAGACCTATCATCTTCTTGTCGAACTCATGGTTACCCAACGTGCGCACATCATAGCCCAGTTCTTCCAGTATCATCATCTCGACAACTCCGTTGAGCAGACTGAAATAATAGGTCCCCTGCACAAGGTCGCCCGCATCAGCCAACAGCACGTGCGGCTCGGCAGTACGCACACTGTCCACAAGCGCCTTGATGCGTTTGATGCCTCCCCTGTCAGCATTGTAGGTCTCCTCCTTGCTGAGCGGTTCGATCTGACTATGGAAGTCATTCGTAAAAAGTATCACGAACTCCTTCTCGCCCGGATCCTCATCGTGGCCAGGCTTGTCTCCCGAATCCGGCTTGCCATTGTCCGTACTCCCCTCGTTTCCGTCTTCCCCCGGACCATTCTCCTCGGGACGGGTAACAGAATCATCCTGCTTTTCAGGACTCTCACATGAAACGACAGCAAACCCGGCTATGACCAGCAGGACAGCAGATATGAATGATATAATACGCTTCATAGTCAATAAGTTTACCTACAAATATAACTGTTAGCATGCAGATTTTTCTTTTTCTTTAAATTTTTTCTCTTTTTTTAACAACTCTTTTCTTTTTCTTTAACTGTTTCAGATTGACGGACTCTAAATTTGCCGGCGGATCAGGCGGGTAGCTCATGGGCGACGCAGCGCAGACAACGGCTCCGCCCGGCCTTGCGCAGACAACGGCTCGGCATCTCGCAGAGATACAGCCTTGCGCAACACAATTCACTGACTATCAGTATATTAACATCCAAGTACCGCACAAAAAAGCGACATAACAGAAGGCTAAGTAATTAGTAATAAAGAGTTTACATTGCACCGAGAACACTTATGAAATTTATTAACGGAGAAGTACACCACACATACCAGCGAACGGAAACAGGTTTCAATATATTCTATGAAGTGCAGGACTATCTGGTCTACTTCACAATATTCATGACTCAGGCTCCCAGATATAATGTAACAATCTATGGATTATGTCTGATGATAGACCATATCCACTCACTGGTTTCAGCCAGAAGTCACGGACAGTTCTCCAGTTTCATCAAAGCGGTGAATATAAATTTCGTCAAGGAGTTCAACAGAGCTCATGGCAGATCAGGTCCTGTTTTCACAGAAAGGATCGGGAAAGCGCCCAAAGTGGGACTGAAACGTTTGAGGACTGCTATAGCTTACCTGTTCAACAATCCTGTAGAAAGATACCTGTGCAGACTGGCCCAAGACTACCGATGGAACTTTCTTGCATATGGATACAGCACCCACCCTTATTCTGACGCCATCCAGATAAGGTATGCATCATATGCCATGAGGCGAGCCAAAAGCGAAGTGGACGGCTGCGTGAAACGAGGACGGCACCTGACATATCCCCAGCTCGACCGGATGTTCAAAAGTCTGAATGCAGCTGAAAGAAACCAGCTGACGGATTACATAATATCCAGATATTCGGCTGCAATCAGGTATGACCATCTGGCTGCATGCTACGGAAGTTATGAAAACATGCTTACTGCCATCAACTCCAATACTGGAAGCGAGTATGATATCATGGAAACGATGCACGGAAAATCCGATCTCGAATATAGGGAAATCTATAGGTACCTGCACGCGCACGGATTCGAGAATGCCGGAGATGTGATCACTTTGGACGAGGCATCAAAACAGAAACTCATGAAAGCCTTATCAAGCAACACATCAGCAAAACCATTTCAGATCAGAAAATATCTGCACATCAGCAGCTGCGCAACATAAGTAACTATAAGACAACAACTTAGCCCATCAATATCGCGAATAAATCCAACATATAGAACAGCTAAAGCATTAACACTCAGGGTATTACATTGCGCGCCATTCATCTTGCATAAACAAAAGACAGCGATAGATAGCATATCTGTCAAAGTTTTTATATCTTTGCAATGGTAACGTGTATTTTAACATTAACCTTAATAATATCAATTATGAAAAAAATCATTCTTATCGCAGCAATGGTACTTGGTTTTTCAGTAGCTGCATCAGCTCAGCCTAGAGCTGTCGGTATCAAGCTCGGATGGGGCGTTGAAGCATCGTATCAGCACAGCTTCGGAGCTGACTTCCTCGAGGCTAACCTCGGACTTAACAACTTCAACTCACTTGACGGTTCGGTTGTTTACAACTTCATGATAGCTCAGCCAAACTGGACTGACAGAGGAGAATGGGGATTCTACGCAGGTCCTGGTGCTGCTGTAGGTATGAACCTCATCGGCGACAACTCATACTTCCACCTCGCAGCTGCGGGTATGGTAGGACTCGAGTACAAGTTCTGGTTCCCTCTCCAGCTTTCATTTGACCTCCGCCCTACTCTCGGATACGGTTTCAACTACGGTTTCCACTGGAGCGTAATGCCAGCTCTCGGCGTACGCTACGCATTCTAAGAGTAAGGAACTCAGATTTATACGACGATCAGGCGACTGGTCGTCGTTTTTTTATATCTTTGCAAGACTGACCACAAAAAAAGACATTTCATATGAAGCCGAATATGAAAAAGCTATTGATCACAGCTATGCTGGCCATTGCTGCAATAACTGCCTCAGCACAGCCGAAAGCAATGGGTATACGCTTTGGAGCATCTGACTTTGACGCTTCATATGAGCATGACATCAACTCGCGCCAATTCATTGAATGTGACCTGGGACTTGACCATGGCTACAATCTGAACGGCAATCCCGGCATCAAGGCTGCTTTTACATATAACTTCGTATGGGCACGTCCTGCATGGACAGCAAAGGGAGCATGGGGATTATATGCGGGCCCCGGACTTGCAATAGGCTTTGTGGACGATATAGTTCCATACGAAACCGACAATGCCATAAGGGGATATTATGACAACGGATGGATGGCTGCTGTAGCAGTCCAGGTCGGTATAGAGTATGTGTTTGACTTCCCACTGATTCTGGCCCTTGACATCAGGCCGTACTTCGGTGTCCATGTAAATGACGGCAGACTCCGGGACCCGGTAAGCGGGACAAGAATCAACTTTGGCAGCAAGACCGGGTTCTATGACAACGGAATGCTTGGATTTATCCCCAGCATAGCCATACGTTACCGGTTTTAATCAAATAATTGATTACCTTTGTAGGATTGAAACAACTGCAATATGAGAGATTTATATATAACCAATTCTCTTTCGAGGAAGAAAGAGTTATTCAAGCCGCTCAATGAAGGACATGTAGGCCTTTATGTGTGCGGCCCTACCGTATATGGAGATGCACATCTAGGCCATGCAAGGCCAGGCGTGACATATGACGTTTTCGTCAAGCTGCTCACCCACCTTGGCTACAAGGTGCGCTATGTCCGCAACATCACAGATGTAGGACATCTCGAGCATGATGCTGACGAGGGAGAGGACAAGATTGCAAAGAAGGCTCGCCTGGAGCAGCTCGAGCCTATGGAAGTGGTGCAGAGATGCACGCTCGCATACCATGAGGCCATGAGGATGCTCAACGTGGCTCCGCCATCGATCGAGCCTCGCGCCTCAGGACACATCATCGAGCAGATAGACCTCGTGAAGAAGATCCTCGAGGCAGGATATGCATACGAAAGCAACGGATCGATATATTTCGACGTCCTCAAGTACGACAAGGACCATAAATACGGTGTGCTTTCCGGCCGCACCCTTGACGAGGTGAAGGAAGGCACACGCGACCTGGACGGACAGCAGGACAAGCGTGCTTCGTACGACTTCGCCCTCTGGAAGAAGGCGTCGCCGGAGCACATCATGCGCTGGCCGTCACCTTGGAGCGACGGATTCCCAGGCTGGCATCTCGAGTGCTCTGCCATGAGCGAGAAGTACCTCGGCAAGGAGTTCGACATCCACGGAGGCGGAATGGACCTTCTTTTCCCTCACCATGAGTGTGAGATCGCACAGAACACAGCTTCTCGCGGAACAAGCGGCGTGAAGTACTGGATGCACAATAACATGATCACCATCGAGGGCAAGAAGATGGGCAAGTCGCTCGGCAACTTCATCACTCTTCCTGAACTTTTCGCCGGCAAGCACCCTAAGCTTGAGCAGGCATACACACCGATGACAGTCCGCTTCTTCATCCTTCAGGCACACTACCGCGGAACCCTCGACTTCAGCAACGAAGCACTCCAGGCAGCGGAAAAGGGCCTCAAGAGGATCCACCAGGCAGCCAAGGACCTCAAGGCGCTGGCTGCGGCGGCAGGTGTTCAGGCAGCACCGGCATTGGCATACGGACAGTTTGTATCAGCAACCGCTCCTGACGCAGTCACAGCATCGAACGCCGAGGTGAAGGCTATTGTGGAGAACGTATACGAAGCACTCTGCGACGACCTCAACACCCCTATCGCACTCGCCCACATCTTCGACGCCATCCGCATCATCAACACAGCAAAGGACAGGAAGATCCAGCTCGATGCGTCTGACTACAAGGCACTTGTGGACCTGTTCGACAACATCGTGACAGGAGTTCTCGGACTTCGTGACGAAGAGAACGAAGGCGGCAAGGCGATGGAGACCATCGACGGACTGGTGCAGATGGTCCTCGAGCAGCGCAAGGCGGCAAAGGCGGCAAAAGACTGGGCTACCAGCGACCGCATCCGCGACGACCTCAAGGCGCTCGGCATCCAGATCAAGGACACCAAGGAAGGCACAGAATGGACATTGGAGTAAGATATGTATAAGTTCATTTCATGGAATGTGAACGGCCTGAGGGCCGTGTGCGGAAAGGGATTTGCGGATATCTTCGTAGACCTTGATGCGGACTTCTTCTGTCTGCAGGAGACCAAGATGCAGGCGGGGCAGCTGGATCTGGAATTTCCGGGCTACCGTTCATTCTGGAACTACGCCGAAAAGAAAGGATACTCAGGTACGGCAGTCTATACAAAACACGACCCCATCAGCGTAAGCTACGGAATCGGGATTGATGAGCACGACCACGAAGGCCGCGTCATCACTCTCGAGATGGAGGACTTCTATCTTGTATGTGTCTACACCCCGAACTCACAGGATGACCTCCGCAGGCTGGAGTACAGGATGAGGTGGGAGGACGATTTCAGGGCATATCTAAATGGGCTCAAAGCAAAGAAAGGCGTCATCGTCTGCGGAGACCTCAACGTAGCCCATCAGGAAATCGACCTCAAGAACCCTTCCAGCAACCACCGTAACGCCGGATTCACCGATGAAGAACGCGGAAAGTTCACCCAGCTGCTCGAAGCAGGATACATCGACACCTTCCGCCATTTCTATCCGGGACTCAAGGATGCATATTCATGGTGGTCATACCGTTTCCAGGCACGCCAGAGGAATGCAGGCTGGCGTATCGACTATTTCGTAACAAGCGAAGACCTTCGCGACAGACTCGTGGGAGCCAGAATCCACTCGGACATCTTCGGATCCGACCACTGTCCGGTGGAACTGATTTTAAAATAATCTGGAACAGACATATAATGAACATGCCGGTCATCACGACCGGCATGTTTCTTTTATAACCCTATTATTAACAACTAAACCAACTTTGACTGATTTAATTGCAAGTACCGTGCCAAAATTATTTTCGCAAAGACTCATATACATATGATCCTGCGCCGAAAAGTATCTGGGTCAGAGCCTGCGAAGAATGAGACAAGGTAGCATATATCACACCAGTCTCCATAGGGATTCCATAGACGCCAAGAAGCGCCAGCGAGATCACATAATGAAAGGCTCCGATGCCTCCCGGAACAGGAACAGCAAATCCAAGGCCTCCGATCAGAGAAATAAAAAGAGCATCTATAAGATTCAATCCCTCAATAGACGGCACCGCCCAGATTGTACCAGCTGCCATAAGCCAATACAAGAGCCAGATCAGAAGGGTATAAGCAAAGAAAAGCCACTTGCGGTCCATCTTCAGACAGCTTGCAAATCCCTGTCCTACTCCCTTGAACACGCCCCATACCTTCTGGCAGAAGCCGTTTCTTTCGCGCAGACGCCATATAAGATATATGGCACCAGCGATAAGAAGGAGACCCCCGGCCAGCATGGCCCATATACCTGCCCCAAAGCGTTGGGACATCGGCCCCCATATCTCGTCAACGAAGAACGGACCATAGCGGTCAAATCCTCCGACAATCACAACCCCCAGAAGAAGAATCATCACCAGCAGTTCCCATGCACGTTCCATGACCACCGTACCCAGAACCTTGTCGTATGAAGCCTTCTTTCTGAGCGGATCCGAGCTGTCTACGGGCTCTGACCTCCTGACGATCACACCGCAGCGGACAAACTCCCCCAGACGCGGAAATACAAAGTTGGATATATTGGCGATATTGATGCCATTGAATGTCGTTATGGACGATATGCTGTCATCAAACGGGAGAAGCAGCTGACGCCAGCGAAGTCCACGAACCCAAAACGCTACAGAGCCCGCCACCATAGACAGCAGAATATAGCCCCAATTACACTTCCTGAGCTCTGAAATGAAGGTATCCCACTCGACTTCACGGAAAGAGAACCATAGAAGCACGAATGCCAGGACGAATGAGAGCATATATTTTAATATGTTCTTGATAGTAGGTTTCATAATCATGGCCGCAAATTTATCCAAAAGTTTTGTAACTTTGTAGATTCAACCAAAAATAGTTCGTTTATGGCTTCGATATTAGGCATCGGCAATGCCCTCACAGACATTCTTGCTATACTTCCGGACGACAAGTTTCTGAAGGAATTCCACCTTCCGAGAGGAAGCATGCAGCATGTGGACATGGAAACCGGAGACAAGATCTGGAAGACCCTCAAACCGATGGGCGTGCAGCTCGTAGCCGGAGGCTCGGCTGCCAACACAATCACCGGAACAGCCATCTTCGGCATGGAATCCGGATTCATCGGCAAAGTCGGCGACGACGACCTCGGCCATCTATTCAAGAGCGACCAGGAGCAGTACGGCATCAAGTCAATGCTCCTGAAAGGAGTGAACTCTTCGGGCAGGGCGATGGTCTTCATCACAGCTCCTAACGCCGAAAGGACATTTGCAGTATACCTCGGAGCCGCCCTCGAACTCGTCCCTGAGGACCTTAAGCTCGAGTACTTCCAGGGATATGACTACTTTCACATTGAAGGATATCTGGTACAGAACCAGGCTACCATCCGCAGGGCCGTGGAACTCGCCAAGGAAGCCGGATGCATCATCTCCATCGACATGGCATCATACAACGTGGTCGAGTCCAACATCGCATTCCTCCATGACATCGTGGAGAACTACGTGGACATCGTCTTTGCCAACGAAACAGAAGCAAAGGCATTCACCAAACTCGAGCCTAGAGAAGCTCTCGACGACATCGCAAGCCGTTGCAAGATAGCAGTTGTGAAGGTTGGAAAGGAAGGATCGATGGTCAAGAGCGGTGACGAATACCACTACATCAAGGCATGGCCTGCAGCCCCTATCGACGCAACCGGCGCAGGAGACACATATGCAGCAGGTTTCCTCTATGCGCACTCACTCGGAATGCCGCTCAAGGTATGCGGCGAGATCGGATCGATCATAGCCGCCAAGGTTGTAGAAGTGGTCGGCACCAAGATCGACATACCGCGCTGGAAAGCCGCCAAGAAGGAAATCCGCGAACTGATCGCAGCAAACACACCGGCACAATAGCATATTATGTTCGAGAGACTGAAAGACATATTCCGAAAGCATAAGCTGAAGAAAGAAGCAAGCAAGACCCCTACAGGTCTTCTCCCGCTGAGCAAGATCTCATCAGCCAACTTCCTCATCGATGCTGCCGAACCGGGATTCGATCAGCTCAAGGAAGACATTCTGGGCTGGTGCAAGACAAATGGCATCAAGGCAAACATCTATTTTCTTGACCTGAGAAAACTCAACAAGAACGAAATGGTACTCACCAGCATCCAGACCACCTTCCTAAGAAAGGAACTGGACTGGCTGGGGTTTCCGGATATGGCCAGTGCACGAGGTCTGATGGAAGAACGGACCGACCTTTTCGTATCTCTTGTTAATGACTTCTGCCCGGCCGTCGACTACTCAAGCAAATGCGCTGATGCACGATTCAAGATAGGCAGATCTCCCTATCCGGGACATGTATATGACATAGTCTTTTCAGGCAGCCAGAATGAAGACCTCAGGTCCGATTCAAGGCTCATATTCAAGGCAATCACAGAATTCATATCAAAAATAGAATAGGACAATGGACCTTCATAAAAATTTCATGATATCCGTCAAAGGAGCCTGCATGGGCGCCGCTGATGTAATACCGGGAGTTTCCGGCGGCACTATCGCCTTCATCATGGGTATCTATGATGAATTCGTCGGATCTATCGCATCCATCAACAAGGAGGCACTGCATCTTTTATTCAGCAAGCAGTTCAAGGCGTTCTGGAAGCACATCAACGGTTCATTCCTGCTTTCTTTGATAATAGGAATCGGATTCAGCGTCGTCGTCATAGCAGGAGCCATGCAGAGTCTCCTCAACGACCACCCGATCCAGACCTGGGCATTCTTCTTCGGACTCATCGTGGCATCATCCCTATTCATTATCCGAGGCATATCGGGATGGCGCATCAAGGAAATATGCCTGCTCGTAGTAGGAATGATTCTTGGCGTGGCAGTCTGCACGCTCACTCCGACACAAACTACAGATGCCATGTGGTTCATCTTCCTCAGCGGAGCCATCGCCATCTGCGCGATGATTCTCCCCGGCATTTCAGGAAGCTTCATTCTTCTGATTCTGGGCAAATACCAGTATATAATGAGCCGCATCACCGAACTCACCTCAGGAGTCAATGTCGGAAGCAATCTTGCTATACTTTCCGTATTTGCAGTCGGAGCTGTAATAGGTATACTGGGATTCTCTAAGTTCCTCCATTGGCTGCTCGGACGCTGGAACAAGGAAACACTCATAGTCCTCGCCGGCTTCATCATAGGCTCTCTGGTGAAAGTATGGCCATGGAGCAATACTGAAGCCATCATCAAGGCACAGAATCCGGAAGTCGCCAAAGCATTTGCAGATCAGCCACTTCCGGCCGGCATCCTAGAACAGCATGCCGGCTCGATCGACCTTCAGGTGACCAGCGCGGTGATATTTGCAGTGGTCGGATTCCTGCTTGTCACCGTGATCGAATATGCAGGAAGCAGATCATCGAAAAAAGAAAAGGCATAATCATTGAATTGCAGCCTGTCAGACCAAATGACAGGCTGCAATTATGAAACGGACAACCCTCCGCTGCCTTGCCATCATCCACATAATGGCCGCAGCACTACTTAGCACATCATGCATCTACGACGAACCTGACGACAGGTTCTACAGAACCCTTTGGACCTCCGAAGAAGAACCGCTGGGCAAGATCACCCTAGAATTCCTATGTGACAATCAGATCTCAGTCCTGAGTCCTGACGCCGCTGGAGCATTCGGGACATATGAAAGCAACGGCTCACAGGCATGGTTCGAAGGTCTCACCCTCACCTACGACGGTCTCCAGGTAACGCTCCTCTCCGCCCGGCGCAACGGCGATACCCTCATCCTCACCTGGTCCTCCGACCTCTCCCCTGCCCCATCCACCACCTCCATGCACCGCCTCTCGGCGTATGAGTGAGCATGTTATCCTGAATATCCCCTCTAGACCTCCCTTACAGCACGGCACGCACCGTTCCTCCGCACATGAGTGCTCACAAACCATCAAAAATTTTGACAATTCAAAGTTTTCCACTATATTTGCACCCGCTTTAAGTGTCAGCAGCCCCTGCTCGGGGCAGAATCTGCCCACAAAAAGCACATACGGATCGGTTCGGTAGCTCAGTTGGATAGAGCAACAGCCTTCTAAGCTGTGGGTCTTGGGTTCGAATCCCAACCGAATCACGAAACAAAAAAAATCGGAAGTCTTTGATACTCAAAGACTTCCGATTTTCTTTATTGTGTTTCTGGCGAGTTTTTGGCGAGATACTATTAATAAGTTGCAAAATAAGTGAGTCACCACCTCATTTTACGCACACTGATCCCTTATAAAGCACCTTTCTGTGAAATACTATCTGCACCTTTCCTCTGTTCTGTTAATTGTTTTTGCATTGAATTTACATCAAGTTTGGAGTCTAATAGTTTTTTTGCCGATTGAATATGCCTCGATAATTTGTTCTGAAGGTTCTTATTATTACCGCCCTTAAATGCCATATAATAGTTTAACTTCAACAACAACATATATTTTAACACAGGTATAGTGATATTAGACAATGCTCGAACTATATATTCCATATTCCCCTCCAAGTCGATATCTGTTAGTATGAAATAATATACATATAACTTATATTGGTTCTCCGCTGGATTTTGCTCAAGCTTCTGGATTTCGGTCTTGATAATATTTTCGATATTATAATGACCTATACTATCAAATAACATCACTTGCGTCAATAACGGACTAAAAGTCGTCATAATCTTATACAAACCCATTTCTTGTGCCTCACTAAAACTATAATCATTTTGAGAAGCCTCATCTTCGGCCATCCTCGCCATCTCATCAATGATAAAGAACGTCAAGTCGCAATAAGAATCAATTAAATAATCAAACACCTCCTGTTTTAGGTCTTTGTGTCCCATTATTTCATCTAAATTACGATACACGCGCCCCAAAATAGAGAGATACCTTTCAAGTACATCTGGGTTCATTGTCTCCGTATTAAATACTTGCAATGGATGGACTTCTGAGTGAGCACTCAACTCATCGGCCATGTCTTCAAATTCAGCCTTTTCAATTGCTGATAGAGACTTCTCGATAGAAATCTTACGACAAGCTTCCTCTAACCTTGAGATGTTGTGAATTTTACCAAGTAGTTCTTTGTCCTTATTATCATCATATTTCTCAAACGCAGGACTTGTTTGGGCATACGTTTTTTCAAATATGCATTTTAAAAAATCTGCATCATCTCGCTTAAATCCGCTATAAATTTCCAACTGATTCTTAAAAGCCAGATATAGTCTTTCATCCTTTAGTATATCTGCCATAAACGCTTTGTCTCTTGTCATCTGATATGCCAAGAAATACTCAAAGAAACCATTTAGACGAAATACATATAAATTATTAGAGACATCTTTTTGTTTTAATATTCCACACAAAACGAAAAATTTAAAAATTTCATCTGCCGTCATTGAGATGCGATCATTTTCCGCAATAAAATCGTTAATGTTCCCGATAATCTCAGTTGGAGTTGCGCTAAACACATTATCCATTTTCTCAACAAATAGAAATTTAGACAAATTAGCACATACAGCCTTTAACTGCGTGAAACTAATCTTTGTATGAGATATTGCAAGTCTTTTCTTTCCAAAAATCTCGTCAATACATACGTCTAATATTGAAAACAGATTCTTTGAATATGCATCCGATGACTTCTCATGAATCAACAACAACAAGGAAATTGTCCAATAATTTAACGGAAGTTCTAATTGACGACATAATTGAATAATTTTATCTTGTGCCTTTGCACATTTTTCGGGTTTTTGCAACCTCTTTTCTGTATACTTGACAATCTCAACTCTCCGTAAATCATGGAAATAGTATGTATCAAATGTTGTATCTGAAAAGTTATAACTATCAGGAGTACGATACACATTATATTCAGAGCAAACAACAAATCTAACACCATATTCTGCAAGAAAATCATTTATAATATTTGCTGCACCTGTATTGGGAGTATAGTTATCTATGAGTAAAACAAATTTTCCGTTCGATACAATACTCTTCGCTTTCTCAGTATTAACACTATAATAGTTCCTAATATCATATATTAAATCTACGGTATCATCAATTTTCTGAGCATACTCTTTACAATCTAAATAAAACGGAACAATTTCATACTTAGTGTAATTTAGTAAATATTCTATTTGTATTCTTTTTAACAATGACGTTTTACCACACTTATCCTTTCCCAATAAAAGTATACTGGCTTCACTCTCGACAATTTCTGAAAAAGTCAACAAATAAGATTGGTTAGACCCTAATGCATCATCAGACTCACTTTTTATAACAGGATGACTATAAAGAGACATGAAATCCTGACTTTCTTCATCCTCATGAATCAGAAGCAATTTATTTGCATTCTCTTTTTCTATACTAATTTTATCAGCTATTTTCTTCCTAAACTGTATAGCTTTTATCTTTTCTTCTCCACATGGTATTGTATGGACTACTTCGGGAGAAATATGACACTCGCTTACATCGCTTATAAATGATACTTCCCTAACCCTGATAGTATTCTCTTCTATCTGATCTAATGAAATTATTGAACATCCTTGTGATTCGCCCAAAGAAAGCGAAGCCTTAGAAACATGTTCAAAAATGCCACTAACCCCACTATGTCTAGATGTAGACAATATTTTATGTACATGGCCTGTAAACATTACATCAAACTCATTATACAACTGATTCTCAAGTTCATAGAAATTATATTCCTTTAAGAAATATAATGGATGATGTAATACAATCACCTTTTTATGAATATTAGATACCTGTTTTAAGTGTCCCACTATTTCTGACAAGACTTCCGGAGGAACCAACAAATTTCCTTTGTCATTCCTACCTTCCCTATCTAGTGCAGATACCCAGGATGTATATAAACAAGCAATTGCAATTGTATTATTATCAACCGTTCTATAATGTATTGAGTACAGGTCCTCAATAACATCATCATTACCTGTTGTATGATAGGTAGACAAAAAGTGCTTATAATTCTTCAAAGGTTTCAGGGAATCCAGAAACATTGAATCCGACTTATTCGTATAAAAAGAATTCAATGAATCAACATCAACAATGTTTGAATCAAAGAAAGACTTAGCGGCCGAATGGATCATTGTTCTGTCAATATCATGATTTCCTGGACAGAAAACAACATTCCTCCTATCTACAGACAAATCGCGACATAGCGGTGTAAATAATGTATTGGATGCATCATTAAACGATTCATATTGAGACCCATCATTTACTAAATCACCAGAGAAAATAATTAAGTCAATTGTAATATTCTCACGTTTAATGGCAGCAATTATAGCATTCACAACTGTAGATGAAGCTTGTATAGACTTCTGAGAATAGTGAAAATCTGTGATATGAAGGATATTCATAAGCAATAATTTAAAATGAAAACAAACTTACATAAAAACTTTCGTTTTTACGCCCGTTAGAATAAAAATCAAGCCCAGATACTATCTTTAAAGGCCAAAAGCGGTCATGACTTCTCAGCCAGCCGCACCTCCTAAGTGTAACGAGG
>SUYQ01000043.1 GCA_015060325.1 Bacteroidales bacterium
GTAAGCATCCGGTCAGCCACGTCATAGAAAACTAATTCGCGTCCGCGATCTTTGTCGGTAAAACGACAATGATATGATGACACGAGAAGAAGTGGCAGAGATTATAACCCACTGCCAGACCAATCAGATTACCTACAAGGCCAGGCTTCAGGAACTCGGGATTCCTACATGGCGATTCTATGAATCCAAAGCTAAGTATGCTGAGGAGGAAGCCTCGGAAAAGTCCCAAGGCTCATTCCTTCAATTGAGATCCGGCGATGGCTTCGTTCCCATGCCTTCATTTGCTGCAAAGCCTGGGCAAAGGTCGAAAACAAAACGACAGAGCGACGAGCCCAGGAATCTGAGTGTAGAACTGAGAACTTCCAATGGGACAATGATGCGCATCTCCGGTGAAATGGATACCAGGGTACTTCAGTCAATCATCCTAGCATCGTGTGGCCATGTTCAGCCTTAACGACAGTATGAAGTATTGGCTGTACAACCAGCCTACAGACATGCGCAAGAGTTATTACACCTTGAGCGGAATCGTGAGCAACTCAATGGGTCTGGATCCTTACAATGGTGATGTCTACATCTTCATGAATAAGTCCCGCAACAGAATCAAGCTTCTTCATTGGGAGCCAGGCGGTCTTGTGATCTACTCGAAACTTCTTGAAGCCGGGACCTTTGGCAGCCCGTCAAACATCCACGAGGATGAGGTGGCCGGCACCATAGAATGGCGGGATCTTGTAATGATCGTCGAGGGAATCATAGAGAAACCCGACAGTCGTCAGCAGCGGTTGGATCGCCTGCACAGCCTGCGAAAATAGTTGCAGAAACTTTTATATAAAACCGCAATAGAGTTGCGTATGTGCCACTTTTTTCGTACCTTTACATATATAATAAAAGGGACAAAAAGTGACTTTGGAAGAACGCATAATGCAGCTTGAAGCAGAAAACGCAAGGCTCAAGGAGAGTCTTGTCAAGTCGTCCGAAGTCATAATCAAGAAGGATGAGAAGATAGCTTCTTTGGAAGACCAGCTGTACTGGCTCCGCAAGAAAGTCTTCGGTCAGATGAGTGAGAAGCATCTTCCCGTAGATCCCGCCCAACTGTCACTTTTCAGTACAGAGGCAATCACCGACGAACAGAAGGCAGAGGCAGAAAAGGCTAATGCAAAGACAGACCTCACAATAGTCAAGACCATTGCTGTTAAAGAGAAACCTGCACGTCGTTCGCTTGATACTACGGGCCTCCCTACAGTAGAGACCTACATCTATCCTGACGGTACAACCGACAAGGAAGGCAATCTCCTTCCAGACTACGTCATTATTGGCCAGGAGGAGACATCGCGTCTTGAACGCGTACCTGCAAAGATGTACGTATCAAAGACCATCCGTGTAAAGGTCATCCACAAATCAGAGGTCAAGGACAATCTGCCGGAAGACAGGAAAATCCAGATTGCTCCACTCCCTTTAGCTCCGGTAGACCGCTGCATGGCAGGAGCATCAGTCCTCACGGATCTGATAATATCCAAGTTCATGTATCATCTACCCTTCTACCGCATGATCAAGCAGTACAAGGAATCCGGGATAACGATACCGGACTCCACGATAGGCGGATGGTATGAAGCGGCGGTTGAAATGCTGCACCCGCTATACCGGCTGCTGAAAAAGAGGGTGTTGCGGGGTGAATATGTACAGGTTGACGAAAGCACCGTACCTGTGATGGATGACAAGAAGACCAGAAAGGGTTATATGTGGGTCGTCAGGGATGTCCTGACGGGAGAGGTCGTGTTCCATTACGATCTGGGCAGCCGTGAAGGCGAGGTTGCAAAGGAACTGTTCACATCGTTCCAGGGCATCCTGCAGTCTGACGGTTATGCCGCATACAATCAGTTCGAGAAAGCAAAAGGTATAACTATGGCCGGCTGCTGGGCTCATGCGCGCCGAAAATGGGTTGATGCTTTGGATGAAAACAAGGCACATGCAAGTCATGCTATAAATGTCATCGCAAGCCTCTATGCTATTGAAAAGAGAGCTGATGAACAGGGGCTCACTCCGGAGCAGAGGAAGGAACTGCGCCAGAAGGAATCATATCCTATAATCTGTGACTTTGAGAAGTGGATGGAAGGAGTCTGGGTGACTGTACTTCCTCAAAGCCGCGTGGGAAAGGCAATCACATATGCGTTCTCGCTACTTCCAAGACTCTCAACCTTCGTTAATGACGGCCGAATCCTCATCGACAACAATCTCATTGAAAATGTAGTTCGCCCCCTTGCTCTCGGACGCAAAAATTGGCTCTTCTGCGGCAATGATGCATCAGCATACAGAGCGGCGATAGTCTACTCTCTTATAAGCTCCTGCCAGAGCGTTGGCGTAGATCCTAGGGAATGGATGGAGGACGTGCTCTGCAAACTCCCTTACTACAATCGGGACAAGCGCGACATTGCCGAACTTCTCCCCAGGGAATGGGTAGCATCCCGCCAACCCGTTACCGAATAGCACCAACTCGTTCCGACTTGGAACAACTTGATACAAATCGGCTCCGAATCGTACAAACTCGTGCAGACTCGGAGCCTTCTTTTTCAAATTGTCAATACGTGCGTCACCGGATGCTTAC
>SUYQ01000037.1 GCA_015060325.1 Bacteroidales bacterium
CAGATCAGTTGGAGTGATACACTCGAAGTGTGCGTCAGGGTAGGCTGCAGTGAAGGAAGCTGGGGCACCTACGCGCTTACCCTCCTTCCTCTTGATTTCATATCCGCTCATTACGCCGTCCTCGATTTCGATAAGATCCACCTCTTTCTTCTGCTGGGTACGCCAAAAGTAATGTTGTACGAACGTTCTGCCTGCATATTCGTTTCTCTTGAGGCGCTCAGCAATTACGAAGTTCTCCCACATATGACCAAGTTCCTCTGGGGATCTGAGGGAGACGGGTGCCATATTTCCTATGACACCATTGCGGATTCCCATATCCCAGAAGTAGAGTTTGCGCGCGAATTTGAGCTCGTTTCGCTGGTTCTTTGCGTATGATGGAAGTGTAAATATTATGTAACTCTTTTCGAGAATTTCTATGTAACGCTCCACTGTCTTTGCGTCAATGCCGACTAGGCCAGCGAGTTCATTCGCTGACACTGTTGAGCCTATCTGGAATGCAAGAGCCTGCACCAGTTTGACGAGTTTGTCCGGCTTGGCAATGTTGTTCTCCTCCATGACATCTTTGTAGAGGTAGCTGTCTATGAGTTCCTTGAGAACTCCTTTTTCATCTCCTGGTGAGGTTACGACTTCGGGATAATAGCCATAGATAAGTCTGTGGTCAATCATTCTGGATTCTTCCAAAACGCTTGTGTCATCAGCCATTTCTTTGAATGACATCGGATAGAGTTTGAATTCGCGCTTTCTGCCGGTTAAGGACTCGTTTACGGCCTCAGCCAGTTTGAATGCGGAACTACCTGTTACGATGATTTTAACATCCTTGAACTTCTCTGCCACGATCTTAAGCATATTGCCGACATTCTCGATCTTTTGAGCCTCGTCAACAAATAAGAAGTTATTGTTTCCAATGAGAATCTTCATCTTGGCCTCATCGACGTTTGCAAACATGGTCTGCACGTCGGTGTTGTCACCGTTGATTTCAAGGACTTTTGCATCTTTCGGAATTATGGCATCAGCAAGAGTTGATTTTCCTACCTGACGCGGCCCCATTATGGTTACTGCTTTTTTCTTTGCAAGGGCATTGTTTATTCTATCCTCTATGGCTCTTGTAATCATAGTGTCTATTTTTTGTTCTGTGCAAATATATATAAATTCCTTAAATCTTAAAAGATTTACGGAGTCAACTCCTGAAATATTATAAGATTTACGGAGTTTGCCCATTTCTTGAGTCCCTTCTCAACACAAAACAAGAGACCCGTAGGTCTCTTGTTTTGTATCTCTGGGTCGATAGACCTGGTTATGAGCGGGGTGGACATGCGGAGACAGACATGCGAGCCTCCCCTTCATCCTGAGTGCCCACTGTCATCCTGAGTGCCCCTGTCATCCTGAGTGTCCTCTGTCATCCTGAGTGCCCCTGTCATCCTGAGCGTAGCGAAGGATCTTATTTCTCACGATCTACTCCCATATGTGCACGTGACGTAGAGTGCGCGTGAGGCGCAGACGAGCAAAACCCTTGGGAGCGGGGATGTGGTACACGGAGCGTAGACAGACGATTGAGCATCCCATGGGTGCGGAGATATGTACCAGTAGGAGTCCAAACAGGCCGCAGACAGCACACAAACGCGATTGCCCCTCCCAAGGGTTTGGCCGTGAAGCGAACCGAATGGCGAACCGGATGGCGGCCACGGAGGGATGACCTGAAAAATTATTAGGGAATCACACATTTCATGGTTGGCTCAGCAAGGAACATCAGAAGAAATTGGTGTATGAATATGATGTGAGGCATTATTATCGAGTCACCATCGCCGGAATATACGATCTCCGGCGATTACAGATCAAGTGCTGCGCGAGCTCCTCGAAAGGCTCGCTCCACACTTGACTGTTGCCTTTCCATCATACTTTTGGGTCACATGACCTAAGTTCATGGCACAGATAATCGACAGTGTACTACGGATCAGGATAAAGTTCGCATGACGCCTGATACAATGAGCTGCTTGAGACCTCACATAATGTGTAATTTGACACATGGTACAATGCAAAGTTCCCGCGAGCAAAACCCTTGGGAGCGGGGATGTGGCGTACAGAGCGTAGACAGACGATTGAGCATCCCAAGGGTGCGGAGATATGTACCAGTGGGAGTCCAAACTGGCCGCTGACAGCACACAAACGCGATTGCCCATCCCAAGGGTTTGGCCAGGAGGCTGACCGAGAGGGATGACCGGGAAGGCTGACCCAGAGGTGAACATAAGTTTGAACCGAAAAGTTCTGACCGAGAGTCAATCGGGAGGATCAGGCCGAAGGGGTGGACAAAGGCTCTCACTGAAGTTCTAGCCGGGAATGAACCGAGCTGTTGACTCGAAGGTTTGTACTACAAGAATCCTTTAAGTATTTCATCATCAAGACGGACCATTCTGGAAATCTGTTTTACTGTGGATGCATAATCATAGCGGAGATATTTTGCTAGGACAAGACGAGAGTTCACATCAAGCGACAGGATATTTTCTGTGCCGAATTGTCGGGCAGAAATTTTCTTTGCTATCTGCCGAAGTTCCTTGTCCGGGATAAAGACTTTTCTAGATTGGGTCAGTTGCATTTCCACATGTCCTTCAAGTTTCTTTGCCATATAGTATGCATATCTGGATGATGTTCGGAAAATTTTCTCCACACGGGAAAAATCCATGAATGAGATCGGATGGATCATTCCCCTAGCATCAATCAGCCACTCCCCTGGTAGTCTTGACTTCGTTTTCAGAAGTATTATCTGTTCACTATGAGACAGTTCCCCCAATGCTTTAAGCATATCCTTCGCCGCACACCCCGCCCTATCACGAAACATATACTTTGCAGATCCCCAAGGGTATTCATATGGGAGATACTTATACCCTGCAACAATAGAGTTGCGATCTATATAGGCCAATGTATTAAGCAGACTATCTTCATCAGCAATGGGTATCATTTCCGTAGGCAGAAGTCTAAGATAATCCTTCAGGCCATACTTGTTGTGAAGCCATTTCCCGGTAAGCATCTTATAGTAGTTGATAAACTGCTTACACTTTAACGAAGTACCATATAGCACGAAATGAACATGATTATCCATCAGGATAAAGGCAATTACATCTACATAAGTTTTAAGCACACAAAGTCCGATGCGATTGACTCCGGCAATAAAGTCATCGTCATCCTGAAACATCCATGGTATTGCATCACCATCAGTACATACATGAAAATAACTTTCACGATCATGGTCTAGTTTATAGTTCATATCATAGTGAGTAATATAGTGGAACATATTTTTCACAAAGGTCCGAATACTTATCCGCGTAAAAAAAAGTTACGCGGATAAAGTAAAAAATCGGTGTTATAAATATGTACAGAGGGGATTTTATAGTCAAAATTTGTTTAATTTTTATAAAAAATCAAACAAATTTCAGCAGCTAGGCAACATCCACTTTGATAGACATATAGCAGTATCAGACGAGCAAAACCCTGGAAACGGAAGGCTGGGATCACTTGGCACACCCGGAAGTTCCCGCGAGTAAAACCCTTGGGAGCGGGGATGTGGCGTACAGAGCGTAGACAGACGATTGAGCATCCCAAGGGTGCGGAGATATGTACCAGTGGGAGTCCAAACTGGCCGCTGACAGCACAGAAACACGATTGTCCCTCCCAAGGGTTTGGCCCGAAGCGAACCGAATGGCGAACCGGATGGCGGCCCCGGAGGGATGACCTGAAAAATTATTAGGGAATCACACATTTCATGGTTGGCTCAGCAAGGAACATCATAAGAAATTGGTGTATGAATATGATGTGAGGCATTATTATCGAGTCACCATCGCCGGAATATACGATCTCCGGCGATTACAGATCAAGTGCTGCGCGAGCTCCTCGAAAGGCTCGCTCCACACTTGACTGTTGCCTTTCCATAATACTTTTGGGTCACATGACCTAAGTTCATGGCACAGATAATCGACAGTGTACTACGGATCAGGATAAAGTTCGCATGACGCCTGATACAATGAGCTGATTGAGGCCTCACATAATGTGTAATTTGACACATGGTACAATGCAAAGTACCCGCGAGCAAAACCCTTGGGAGCGGGGATGTGGCGTACAGAGCGTAGATAGACGATTGAGCATCCCAAGGGTGCGGAGATATGTACCAGTGAAATTCCAAACGAGCCGCTGACAGCACACAAACACGATTGCCCCTCCCAAGGGTTTGGCCAGAAGGCTGGCATCACTTGGCACACTCGGAAGAAGGGTTTGGCCAGGAGGCTGGCATCACATGGCACACCCGGAAGTACAGGTGAGCAAAACCCTTGGGAGCGGAGATGTAGCGTACAGAGCGTAGACAGACGATTGAGCATCCCAAGGGTGCGGAGATATGTACCAGTGGGAGTCCTGATGGGCCGCTGACAGCATTCTAAGCCCTGTTGCCCCTCCCAAGGGTTTTAACCAGGTGGTTGACTGAAAGTATTGGATGGGTGGCTAGCTGAAAGTATGGGACAGGTGACGAACCGGGATACTGAGCGATAGATGGCGGGGATAGCACGTGGAAGGCGCGTGGAGGGAACCGGTTACGGTGCAGTGACGGTATGGTGACGGTGTGGTGACGGTGTGGTGAAGCGCACAAAAATGCCGAACACGATCGTGTTCGGCACTATGTAGCTGATCGGCGGGGCGATTCTGCACCAGCGAAGCAGGTCTGCATCCATCGGCGAGGCGATTCTGCGCCAGAAAAGCACATCCGCAACCGCCAGCGAAGCGTGGCTGCAACAGTGAAACGATTCTGCAACCGCCTGCGAAGCGGGGCTACAACAGCGAATCAGGCCTGCATCCATCGGCGGGGCGATTCTGCACTAGCGAAGCAGGTCTGCATCCATCGGCGAGCCGATTCTGCGCCAGAAAGGCGCATCCGCAACCGGCAGCGAAGCGGGGCTGCAACAGTCCGCGAAGCGGTTTAGTTTGCGCGCACCTGCTGAGCTGGCTTCTGCTGGGTTGCAGGCTGAGAAGCCTGCTGCTGAGCGCCAGCGAGCTTTTCGAACTCTGCTTCAGTGATGGTCTTGCAGCTTCCGTTGAAGATAGCGCCCAATTCAACTGACAGGCGACGTGCATGGAGGTTTCCATCCATGGTGCAGCCAGCCTTGAGTGAGAGAGTATCTTTCACGAAGATGTTACCCTCCACCTTACCCCAAAGGTCGATGTTGTTGCAGATGATGTCACCCTTGACAGAAGCAGTTTCCCCCAGCACAACACGGCCTTTCGATTGAACCCTTCCTTCGAAAGTTCCGTCAATGCGGATATCTGTTGGAGAAAGGATCTCACCTTTGATGACTGTGCCGGCAGAAATTCGGCTGATTGAATTCACATTCAATGTCGGTTCTGATTTTGCCATAATATCATTAGTTTAAATTTATTTCAGTTTTCTCGACTCGCTATGCCCGTTCATAATCGACGAAGTCACTTGAGCGCCAGCGAAAGAAATGACAGAGTTTGCCTCGCTCGGACTGACACTACGCCTGAGGTTTTCCGTGGCAGTTCTTGAACTTCTTTCCGGAGCCGCATGGGCATGGATCGTTTCTGCCCACCTGCTTCTCCACATGTACCGGCATCTTGCTCTTAGGCTCGCCTGAATTTGTCACAAGGTCAGTCCTGCTTGTATTCATCTGGCTCATATCCGGCTTGCGCGGAGCTGCAGGAGCCTCAGCAGTCTGGTTTCCGCCATCCCTGAGCGGAATGTTTGCTCTGAGGAGGAATGCTGTAACATTCTTGTTAAGTTCCTCAAGCATTGCACTGAACAGGTTGAAGCTCTCAAACTTGTAGATAAGGAGCGGATCCTTCTGCTCATATGTAGCATTCTGGACTGACTGCTTCAGGTCATCCATCTCACGGAGATGTTCCTTCCAGCTCTCATCTATACGATAGAGAGTGATGGATTTGCTGATCGCACGTACAAGTTCGTTACCTTCTGACTCTATTGTCTTCTTGATGTTGATGACAACCGGGTATACTCTCCTACCGTCAGAAATCGGGATACGTATCTTCGCATCATCAGGCATTGCAACGCCTTCCTTTGCTGCGATAGAGCGAAGGATCGGCAGCGTCCTCTGCTTGATGACGTTCATCTTGCGGTTGTAGACCGCAGTCATGTTATTTGTTATGATCTGAGCGATTTCATTGGTATTTCCTTTGGTAAAGGTCTCACGACTGAGGAACAGATCGCTTAAAGACTTGTGCTCCTCTGCAGCAAGGTCGACAGATAGAGACGACTTGATAGTATCCACAAACTCCTCATATGACATTTCTGAAACCTTCTCGGCATAGATGAATGCAAGGTCCTGCATCATATTGACCACATCGATCTCGATCCTCTCACCAGAAAGAGCATTACGTCTCTTGCTGTAGATGGCCTCACGCTGAGAGTTCATGATATCGTCATATTCAAGAAGCCTCTTACGTGATCCGAAGTTGATCTCCTCGACCTTTTTCTGAGCCTTTTCGATTGATTTGCTGAGCATTGAAGCCTCAAGAGCCTCATCATCCTTCATTCCCAGTTTGTCGACTACACCAGCAATTCTCTCGGAACCGAAGAGTCGCATCAGCTTATCCTCGAGAGACACATAGAAGATCGATGAACCTGGGTCTCCCTGACGTCCAGAACGTCCACGGAGCTGACGGTCAACGCGGCGGCTGTCATGACGTTCCGTACCGATGATTGCAAGTCCGCCGGCATCCTTCACTTCAGGCGGAAGCTTGATGTCGGTACCACGACCGGCCATATTGGTGGCGATGGTCACCGTTCCTGCCTCTCCGGCATGTCTTACGACCTCTGCCTCACGTGCATGCTGCTTGGCATTGAGGACCTGATGCTGGATTCCACGAAGACGGAGCATACGGCTCAGGAGCTCGGAAGTCTCGACGTCGGTGGTACCGACAAGCACCGGACGTCCCTGCTCGGTGAGTTCTCCGATCTTTGCGATCACAGCCTCGAACTTCGCCTTCTTTGTCTTGTATATAAGGTCGTTCTGGTCAATACGGGCAATCGGCCTGTTGGTAGGGATTACAACCACATCGAGCTTGTATATGGCCCAGAACTCACCAGCCTCGGTTTCCGCCGTACCGGTCATACCTGAAAGCTTGTGGTACATACGGAAATAGTTCTGGAGGGTGATGGTCGCGAATGTCTGGGTAGCTGCCTCAACCTTCACGTTTTCCTTGGCCTCGACAGCCTGGTGGAGTCCGTCGCTCCAGCGACGTCCTTCCATGATACGGCCGGTCTGTTCGTCGACGATCTTGATCTTGCCGTCCTGGATGATGTAGTCAATCTCCTTGTCGAACATCGTATATGCCTTGAGGAGCTGGCTTACAGTGTGGACACGCTCTGACTTGAGTGCATAATCGGCATTGACTTCGTCTCTCTTTATCTGTTTCTCTTCCTCGGAAAGTGTTGCATCCTCCTTGATCTTGGCATTTTCCTCGCCAACGTCAGGGAGCACGAAGAAATTAGGATCATCAAGATTTCCTGTGATAAGGTCACGTCCCTTGTCTGTCATGTCGACAGAGTGCTGTTTCTCATTGATGACAAAGTAGAGTTCATCCGTGATGAAAGGCATCTCGCGCTCATTGTCCTGGATGAAACGGTTCTCTACCTTCAGGAGGAGCTGCTTCATGCCCGGCTCGCTGAGGAACTTGATAAGAGGCTTGTATTTAGGATATCCCTTGTAGGCTCTGAAGAGAAGGATACCTCCGTCCTGCTCGTTACCGGCAGCTATAAGTCGCTTCGCTTCATTAAGAAGGGATGTCACGAGGCTTTTCTGTACATTGTAGAGACGCTCCACAAGCGGCTTGAACTCTGCGAACTGCTGGTCCTCGCCCTTTGGAACAGGGCCTGAGATGATCAGAGGAGTACGGGCGTCATCGATGAGGACTGAGTCGACCTCATCGACAATTGCAAAGTGATGCTTGCGCTGAACGAGGTCCTCCATCGCTGTGGCCATGTTGTCACGAAGATAGTCGAAACCGAATTCGTTGTTCGTACCGAAAGTGATGTCACATCTGTAGGCCTTTCTACGCGCTGCACTGTTCGGCTCATGTTTGTCGATACAGTCCACGCTAAGGCCATGGAACTGATAGAGAGGTCCCATCCACTCGGAGTCACGCTTTGAGAGGTAGTCGTTGACTGTCACGACATGCACACCCTTTCCGGCAAGTGCATTGAGGAATACAGGCAGAGTAGCCACGAGAGTCTTACCCTCTCCTGTAGCCATCTCGGCAATCTTTCCCTGATGGAGTACGATACCGCCGATGAGCTGCACGTCATAGTGCACCATATCCCAAGTGATCTCGTTTCCGCCGGCCACCCAATGGTTCTGCCAGAGAGCATAGTCGCCTTCGATGGTCACGAAGTCCTTGGTAGCGCTGAGGTCGCGGTCAAACTGAGTCGCCTTCACCTTGATGACAGGGTTCTCCTTGAAGCGGCGTGCTGTAGACTTCACGATAGCAAAAGCCTGAGGGAGAATCTCATCGAGAGTCTTCTCGATGGTCTCGTCAACCTTTTTCACCAGTTTGTCTGCTTCTGTTGCGAGAGCCTCCTTCTCTGCCACAGGGAGCTCCTTCTCAAGATTTTCCTTGATTTCAGCAATACGCTGTTCATCAGCTGCGATTGCATTCCTGATGATGACCTTAAGCTCGTCACACTTTGCCCTGAGTTCATCATCGGAGAGTCTGTCTATCGTTTCATAAGCCTTCAGGACTTCCTGCATCTTTGGCATCAGCTGCTTCATGTCCCTGTCGGCCTTTGTTCCGAACAATTTCTTAAAAATACTAGCTATCGACATATCTTATACTTTATATTATACTTTTGTGGGTCGTCTGCACACATTTATGCAAACAACCCACAAAAATAATGAAAAATAGTCATTTGTCAAAAAAACGACTGATTTCCTGCCACTTTGTCATTTAAAAGCGGACTCCTACTGTCAGATTGAACTGTCCGCGACGCATCTTCAGGTCGTCTGCCAGTTCCTTTCTGTATCTGTTCACAAGTCCCCAGTCATAACCGAGACGCACCTCCAGCTTGTTGAAGAAATCCGCACCGACTGAAGCTCCAAGCATGACATCGAACCTCTTTAGGCTACCCTCGGGAAGCATTCCGGTAGTCACCATCCAGTCCTCCAGATCAAACTTGTCACCTGCCGCCTGACTGGCATCCATTTCTCCCTTATATATATTATAGGTAACAATGCTTGACTGTCCATCCTCAAATCTGGTCCTGTACTTCATCTTGGATGAGGCTCCCAAAAGCAGAGTAGGACCAGCTTCCACCGCTATACCTATGCGATCTGTAATGCCATAGGTATATTTGAGCTTGAGAGGCAGGGCGACATAATGCTCTGTACGGTCCCCTACTATCCTCAGACCGTTATCTATTCCAGGAACAGATATGTTTTCATTGCGGGCATCGTTCTGATAGATATAGTTGAGACCTACCTGAAAATACAATGCCTCAGGGACAATCCTGAAATCCTTGGTGAGGCCCACCTTGAAACCGTCAAGTCCGGCCGAAGTCTCCACTTCGTCTGTAGCCCAGTCCGTCGTCCTGTAGGATGAATGGACATATCCGAAGTCTATTCCGAATCCATGTGCTGAGAATTCATGGTAGCGGCGATGTCTGCTGCGTTCCTGGGCAGCGAGATCTACTGATGCAATCAGCATAAGTACAGAAAGTACAATGGCAAATTTCTGTTTCATAGATTAACATATTTGTAAGTTCAGTCATTCATATTGCATGATAAACATCTCCAGAGATTCCCTCCAGTGAGGGATCTCAATTCCAAATGTTTCTTTTACCTTCTTCTTGTCCAGTACTGAATAGCTCGGCCTGCCAGCCTTTCTCGGAAATTCAGAGCTCCTGCACGGCTCGACTCTGCAGGTATAGCCCAGGGCAGAGTTGATCGCATATGCAAAGTCATACCATGTGGCTGTACCCTCGTCAGAGTAATGATACAGACCTGTCTTGTCTGTCATTCCGTTTTCGATGATATGCATTATAAGGAATGCAAGGTCGTAGGCGCATGTCGGGGTACCCGTCTGGTCAACCACCACCTTAATCGAACCGGATTCCGCGCATTTGTTTGCTATGGTCTTGAAGAAATTACGTCCTGTCTGGCTGTACAGCCACGACGTCCTGAAGATCATATATCTGCATCCGGACTGGCGGATGGCATTCTCTCCAGCAAGCTTCGAACGGCCGTAGGTCCCTATAGGAGACGGTTCATCTGTCTCGGTATATGGGACGTTTGCTCTTCCGTCAAACACATAATCGGAAGAGAAGTGAATCAGGAGGGCATCGGTCTTCAGCGCAGCCTCTGCCAGAATCCCCACAGCGCGGCTATTGATCCTGAATGCGGTATCTTCGTCAGTTTCAGCTCCATCGACATCATTGTAGGCCGCACAATTGATAATTACGTCTATGTCTGACGAAACGAAGTCCATCACACTGTCTTCATCAGCAATATCCAGAGGATGCACCTCATCTCCATCCCCTCTTACATCTGCAAAGACGAAATTGTGCGACGAAGACGAACTCATCTGCCTGATTTCATTGCCGAGCTGTCCTAGTGCTCCTATTACCAATATCTTCATACTTTCAAATCTTTCAATCGCGGATGGTTCTTATCCTTTTCCGACAGGCGGACCGACTCGTGAGGGATCCTCCAGTCTATTGCCAGATCCGGATCGTCCCATGCCAATGCCCCCTCTGTTTCGGGAGCATAATAGTCGTCACACTTATACTGAAACACTACTTTCTCGGACAAGACAGAAAATCCATGGGCAAACCCTTTGGGAATATACATCTGGAAGTGGTTTTCTTCAGAGAGTTCAACAGCAACGTGCTTTCCATATGTCTCAGAGCCCTCACGCAGGTCAACCGCCACATCCAGCACCCTGCCTTCCACAACACGCACAAGCTTTGCCTGAGCATGTGGAGGACGCTGAAAATGCAGCCCACGGACAACTCCATACGAAGACTTGCTTTCATTATCCTGAACAAAGTCCGCATCAATGCCGGTCGCCTCCCGGAATGTTCTGGCATTGAACGATTCCATGAAATAGCCTCGGCTGTCACCATGGACATCCGGCTCTATGAGGAGCAAGCCTTCTATAAATGTCTTTGTTACCTTCATTTCCTTTCAATAAGTCTCAAGAGATACTGGCCATAAGGATTCTTAGCCATAGGACGCGCAACCTCCCGGAGTTTTTCCGCTGTGATCCAACCCTTCTCATATGCAATGGCCTCAAGACATGCTATCTTAAGTCCCTGTCTCTTTTCGATCACTTCTATGAAAGTCGATGCCTCAGAGAGAGAGTCATGAGTACCCGTATCAAGCCATGCGAATCCTCTTCCAAGCGTCTCTACCTTAAGTTGTCCAGCCTCAAGAAAATCCTGATTGACAGCCGTTATCTCCAGTTCTCCCCTTGCGGACGGTTTTATCGACTTAGCTACCTGAACCACCCTGCTCGGATAGAAATATAGTCCTGTGACAGCGTAATTGGATTTCGGTTCCTTCGGTTTCTCCTCGATTCCTACACAGTTTCCGTTCTTGTCAAATTCAGCGACACCATATCTCTGAGGATCACTTACCCAATATCCGAATACCGTAGCAACTCCCTCATTCTCAGCTCTTTCATATGCGCGCTTAAGCATCGGTTCAAAACCGGATCCATGGTAGATATTGTCTCCCAGGACCATGCAGACAGAGTCATCTCCGATAAATTCCTCACCTATTATGAATGCCTGCGCAAGTCCGTCAGGGGAAGGCTGGACGGCATAGGTGAAGCTGACACCGAAGTCACTTCCGTCCGAAAGCAGACGACGGAATGCCGGCAGGTCCTCCGGGGTGGAGATGATGAGGATTTCCCTGATTCCTGCCTGCATGAGCACAGAAATCGGGTAGTATACCATCGGTTTGTCAAAGATAGGAAGCAGCTGTTTGCTGACTCCTTTGGTGATCGGGTAAAGTCGAGTACCCGAACCACCCGCCAGTACTATACCTTTCATAATAATGTTTCTTCATCTTTATATCCCGGATCGGGAGGAAGCTGCCTTCCGGCAGCGACCGCTCCTGCTCCCGCTGCGACTGCAAGAGCGTCGCAGCGCTCGTTTTCAGGATGCCCGGCATGTCCCTTTATCCAGTGGAAGGCCACGCGATGCTTGTGCAGAAGAGGCTCGAAACGCATCCAGAGGTCCGGATTCTTGACCTTTGCATAACCTTTCATCTTCCAGTTCTGGAGCCAGCCCTTGTTGATCGCATTCACCACATATGAGGAATCGCTGTAGACATGAACCTCGGCATTGTCCCACTTTATGGCCTCAAGGCCTTTGATTACGGCCAGTAGTTCCATCCGGTTGTTGGTCGTCATGCAGAATCCCTCCGACATTTCCTTGCTGATACCGGCACATTTAAGCACGACGCCATAGCCCCCAGGGCCGGGATTGCCGCTGGACGCACCGTCTGTGTAGAGGAAGATCGGGGGTCTTTGCTGCTGGGTCATCACTCTATGATTCTACCGCCCTTAGGCTTGATTTCTGTGTCAGGGGCTTTGGTGAGCATACGGTTCTCAACAAGGTCATCATATTCTGCCTGACGGTTGTAAATATCTATCGCTGTGTAGATTGCAGCCTTCATGGAACGAGGGTCAGCTATGTCGCGTCCGGCCATTTCATAGGCAGTTCCATGGTCAGGAGATGTCCTCACGATAGGAAGGCCGGCAGTGTAATTGACTCCATCCTCGAATGCGAGTGCCTTGAACGGGGTGAGTCCCTGATCGTGGTACATTGCCAGAACCGCATCGTATTTCGCATAGTTGCCGAGACCGAAGAATCCGTCTGCCGAGTAAGGTCCGAATGCCATGATACCCTCTTCTACCGCCGCCTGCACAGCCGGAAGGATGATCTGCTGCTCTTCATCGCCGAGGAGTCCTCCGTCACCGCAGTGCGGATTGAGTCCGAGGACAGCGATCTTCGGAGCATCTATACAGAAATCCCTCACGAGAGACGCCTTCATCAGGCGAAGCTTGCTGAGGATCTTTTCAGTTGTGATTGCGGATGTGACATCCTTGAGAGGGATATGTCCTGTGACGACTCCTACCTTGAGCTTGTCACACACCATGATCATCGCCACCTCATCTACACCGAATTCCTTTTCCAGATATTCGGTGTGGCCGGTGTATCCGAATCCTTCTCCGACCATAGCCCTCTTGTTGATAGGAGCTGTGACGAGCACATCGATATATCCGTCCTTTATGTCCTGAACCGCTCTTTCGAGTGCGGTCATTGCAGATTTGGCAGACTCCGGAGTCGGCTGACCAGGCTCCACGAAGACATTTTCAGGAAGGCAGTTCACGATGTTCACCCTCTTCTGGTGCACATCCTTTGCCGAATTGATCACGTTGGTGTTGATCTGTTCGATGTTGTGGATCTGCTTCTTGTAGAAGCCGAATATCTTTGAAGATCCGTATATTACCGGTGTGCAGAGATCGAGCATCCTCTCGTCAGCTAAAGCCTTGATGATCACTTCGTAGCTGATGCCATTGCCGTCCCCCTGAGTGATTCCCACTACTAGTTTTCTTGACATATGTTTGGAATTAAGATTGACACATTAGTTTTAACTTACAAACTTACATAAAAACTTTCGTTTTTACGCCCGTTAGAATAAAAATCAAGCCCAGATACTATCTTTAAAGGCCAAAAGCGGTCATGACTTCTCAGCCAGCCGCACCTCCTAAGTGTAACGAGGT
>SUYQ01000013.1 GCA_015060325.1 Bacteroidales bacterium
GCCGGCTTCCTTCAGATTCCACCTCACGATGGACACCCTTGCCTTTGGCTATATGCTTCCCGTCATTAGGGCGCATTAGGGACTTTCACCCGTTAGAGCATGCCCATGCTGGGCGTACTACAAAAAAGAGACACCCTCGAAAGGATGTCTCTGCAGTTATTTGGTAATGAGATGCCCGATCAGGTCGGGGATGACGTCATTGCCGGCATGGTCATAACGTCATTGCCGGCTTGACCGGCAATCTCTTACTTATTCAGCGCAGTAGCAACGTCAACCGCACAAGCAACTGTACAACCTACCATAGGGTTGTTACCGATTCCGAGGAATCCCATCATCTCAACGTGTGCTGGAACTGATGAAGAACCTGCGAACTGTGCGTCAGAGTGCATACGACCCATAGTGTCGGTCATACCGTATGAAGCTGGACCTGCAGCCATGTTGTCTGGGTGAAGTGTACGGCCTGTACCACCACCTGATGCTACTGAGAAGTATGGCTTGCCTGCGAGCACGCGCTCCTTCTTGTATGTACCAGCTGTTGGGTGCTGGAAACGTGTAGGGTTTGTTGAGTTACCGGTGATAGATACGTCAACACCCTCGTGCCACATGATTGCTACACCCTCGCGTACGTCGTCTGCACCGTAGCAGTTAACCTTTGCGCGTGGACCGTCGCTGTATGCGATGCGGCGTACTTCCTTGAGTTCACCGGTGAAGTAGTCGAACTCAGTCTGTACATATGTGAAGCCGTTGATGCGGGCGATGATCTGAGCTGCGTCCTTGCCGAGACCGTTGAGGATCACGCGGAGAGGCTCCTTGCGGACCTTGTCAGCCTTGGCTGCGATCTTGATGGCACCTTCTGCTGCTGCGAATGACTCGTGACCTGCGAGGAATGCGAAGCACTTTGTCTCCTCGCGGAGGAGCATAGCTGCGAGGTTACCGTGGCCGAGACCAACCTTACGGTCGTCAGCAACTGAACCAGGGATGCAGAATGCCTGGAGACCGAGACCGATGGCCTCAGCTGCCTCAGCTGCGTTCTTGCAACCCTTCTTGAGAGCGATTGCACATCCTACTACATAAGCCCACTTTGCGTTCTCGAAGCAGATAGGCTGAGTCTCCTCACATGTCATATAAGGATCGAGACCATACTGATCGCAGATTGCGTTTGCCTCCTCGATAGAAGCGATACCGTTCTCGTTGAGTACAGCGAGGATCTGCTTGATACGACGATCCTGGCTTTCGAATTTTACTTCTCTAATCATAGTCTTTCCTCCTTATTATTCGTGACGTGGGTCAATGTATTTAACTGCACCGGCCTCCTCAGAGAAACGGCCATAAGTTCCTGTTACCTGTGCGAGAGCCTCATTAGCGTCAACGCCCTTCTTGATGAGGTCCATGAAGCGTCCGAGGTGTACGAACTGGTATCCGCAGATCTCGTCGTTCTTGTCGAGAGCGAGAGTCTTGATGTAACCCTCTGCCATCTCGAGGTAGCGAGGACCCTTTGCGAGAGTACCATAGAGAGTACCTACCTGTGAGCGGAGTCCCTTTCCGAGGTCCTCAAGACCTGCACCGATCATAAGACCACCCTCAGAGAATGCTGACTGAGTACGTCCGTAAACGATCTGGAGGAAGAGCTCGCGCATTGCAGTGTTGATAGCGTCGCAAACGAGGTCAGTGTTGAGAGCCTCGAGGAGAGTCTTGCCAGGGAGAATCTCAGATGCCATAGCAGCTGAGTGAGTCATACCTGAGCAGCCGATTGTCTCTACGAGAGCCTCCTGGATGATACCTTCCTTAACGTTGAGGGTAAGCTTGCAGGCACCCTGCTGAGGCGCACACCAGCCGATACCGTGTGTAAGGCCAGAGATATCAGTAATCTGCTTTGATTTTACCCACTTTCCTTCTTCAGGAATTGGAGCCGGACCGTGGTTAGGTCCCTTCTTTACGCAGCACATCTGCTGCACTTCGTGTGAATAAACCATAATAGTACTATTGTTTTATAAAACGTTGTTTTCAAAGATTTCTCGACTCGCAATGCTCGCTCGAAATGACAGGAGCCGAAAATCATGCAAAGATAATAATTTTTCTGAAAGGGAAATGATGGATATTAGTTATATTTGCGTTGTTATTTGAAAGATTCTTCGCTGACGCTCAGAATGACAGGAGGGAACGATCAGAATGACAGGAGGGAACGCTCAGAATGACAGGAGGGAACGCTCAGAATGCAAAGAAGCGGAAACAACGGATAGGATTATGGCAAAGTTCAAGATAGATTCGGAATACAGGCCTTCGGGAGACCAGCCTTCGGCAATCAAGGGCATCTGCAATGCTCTGAATGACGGGGTCGACGCGGTGACGCTGCTTGGCGTCACCGGGTCCGGAAAGACATTCACGATGGCGAATGTCATCGAAAAGCTCCAGCGCCCTGCCCTGATCCTGAGCCACAACAAGACCCTCGCCGCACAGCTGTACGGCGAATTCAAGTCGTTCTTCCCGAACAACGCAGTCGAGTATTTCGTATCATACTATGACTACTACCAGCCTGAAGCCTATCTTCCGGTAACGGACACATATATAGAAAAGGACCTGAGCATCAACGACGAGATAGAGAAACTCCGTCTCAGCGCCGCATCAGCCCTGCTTTCGGGTCGACGCGATGTAATAGTAATATCAAGTGTCTCATGCCTTTATGGCATCGGAAATCCGGCAGATTTCCATGCCCAGACGGTGACAGTGAAACGCGGCGAACAGAGAAGCATGACAAGACTGCTGTATCAGCTGGTGGATGCGCTCTACAGCCGCACGGAGACTGACTTCAAGCGAGGAACATTCCGCGTGCGCGGAGACACGGTCGACGTATGCATCGGATATGGAGAGAACGCCATACGCATCGAATTCTTCGGTGACGAAGTGGAGATGATCTCGATCATCGACCCTCTGACAGGAGCATTCATCGACGAACTTGACGAGATCTCCATCTACCCTGCCGGCAACTTCGTGACGACAAAGGAGCGCAGCTTCAAGGCAGTGAACCAGATCCTGGACGACATGTCCGCCCAGTGCGAATATTTCAAGAGCATAGGCAAGCACCTGGAAGCCAAGAGGTTGAAACAGCGCGTAGAATATGACATCGAGTTCATCAAGGAGATGGGATACTGCCCCGGAATCGAGAACTATTCGAGATATTTCGACGGCCGTGACGAAGGCATGCGTCCGTTCTGCCTGATAGACTATTTCCCTAAGGACTTCATCACCTTCATCGACGAGAGCCATGTGACTCTGCCACAGATCAGGGCGATGTACGGAGGCGACCATTCCAGGAAGTCGGTACTCGTCGAATATGGTTTCCGCCTTCCGGCAGCCGCGGACAACCGCCCGCTGAAATTCGATGAATTCGAAGAGATCACAGGTCAGAAAGTGTTTGTCAGCGCCACACCAGCAGAATATGAACTCGAAAAATCAGAGGGACTTGTAGTAGAACAGGTAGTGCGTCCGACCGGCCTTCTTGACCCTCCTATCGAGGTCCGTCCGATAGAGAACCAGGTGGATGACCTGCTGGAAGAGATCCGCAAGAGAGCCGAACTGGATGAAAGGGTGCTCGTCACGACTCTCACCAAGAGGATGGCCGAAGAACTGGAAAAATACCTCACCAAGATGGGAGTCCGATGCCGGTATATCCATTCCGACGTCGACACGATGGAAAGGGTCGAGATCATCGAGGACTTCAAGAACGGACTGTTCGACGTGCTGGTGGGAGTGAACCTGCTGCGAGAAGGTCTGGACATACCTACAGTATCGCTTGTGGCGATTCTGGATGCGGACAAGGAGGGATTCCTGCGAAGCGGAAGAGCCCTCACGCAGACAGCGGGACGAGCGGCACGAAACGTAAACGGACTCGTGATCATGTATGCAGACACCATTACGGATTCGATGCAGCAGACCATATACGAGACTGACAGGAGACGCAGCAAACAGATGGAATATAACAAGTTGCATAACATCACGCCTACGCAGGTCGGAATCAAGCAGAACGTACTGCTGAAAGAGACCGGAAGTCATGGAAGCGGACGCGTCAGCGCAGCCAATTCATACGACAATCCGCAGTATATCCCCGACCCTAGCGACCTTGGCAAAGGCCGCATAAGCGTAGGACTCGGACATGACTCGAAACGCGAAAGCAACTCGGCATATGTGGACGGATATCTGCAGGCCGACCTGGCAGCGGTACTCCAGGACCCTGTAATCCGGTCGATGACGCGCCCTCAGGTGGAGAAAGCTGTCGAGCAGGCGAAGAGGAACATGGAGAAAGCCGCGGCAGATCTGGACTTCCAGGCAGCAGCCAAGTACCGCGACGAGATGTGGGCCCTCCAGCAGTACCTGAAAGTCTGGAAGTCATCCTGAGCCCTCCCACTGTCATCCTGAGCTCCTTCCACTGTCATCCTGAGCGCCTCCCACTGTCATCCTGAGCGCAGCGAAGGATCTTTAAACCAAACAGAAAACATCATGAAACAACATATATCAGAAATATTCCCAAGGTATGACGAAGCAGGACTGGAGACAGTCCTGAAGGCATACGACATAGCGGCAGAGGCCCTGAAGGACCAGACAAGAAGCAACGGAAGCCCTTTTATCGAGCATCCGATGGCCGTAGCACGCATTGCATATGACGAGATCGGTCTCTCGGCCGAATGTATAGCAGCTGTCTTCCTACATGAAGCCACACGTTTCTTCCCGGAAACCGACATAGCAAGCGCCAGGTTCGGCAAGGATGTGCTGACCATAGTGGACGGACTGAACAAGATATCGACGATCAAGCCCAAGGATACGAAGCTTGAGGCCGAGAACTACAAGAAGCTCATAGCATCATACTCACGCGACCCGCGCGTCACAGTGCTGAAGATTGCAGACAGGCTGGAGATAATGCGTTCGCTCGAGATGTTCCCGAAACTCTCGCGCGAAAGGAAGATCCTGGAGACCCAGATGCTGTACATTCCCCTCGCCCACCAGCTCGGACTATACAACATCAAGAGCGAGATGGAGGACATCTATTTCAGATATGCAGAGCCTGAGCAGTACAGGACCATCACCAACAAGCTCAAGAGCACTGAGAGCGACAGGGAGAAGCTCATGACCCAGTTCATCGAGCCTCTGAAGCAGAAACTCAGTGACGAAGGCATCAAATACAAACTCAAGGTCCGCACCAAGACAGCACTGTCCATCTACAAGAAGATGAAGAAGCAGAATGTGCCTTTCGAGGGCGTCTTCGACGTATTCGCAATCAGGTTCATCATCGACTGCGAAGAGGACAGGGACATCGAACACGCACTCTGCTGGAAGGTATTCTCCTACGTCACAGAAAAATACAAGTCTGACACAAAACGTCTGCGCGACTGGATCACCAATCCTAAGCCTAACGGATACGAATCCCTGCACATAACAGTAAAGAACAAGGAAGGCAGTTCTCTGGAGGTCCAGATACGCACAAAACGTATGGACGACATGGCCGAAAGCGGACTTGCATCGCACTGGTCATATAAGGGAATACAGCACGAAGAGACGCTGGACAAATGGCTGGCGGCCGTAAGGAAGGCGCTTGAAAGCCCGCTGGGCTCAGAGAACGACCCGATGGCGGCATATTACGAGGATGAGGTCTACAGCATCCAGGATAAAGAAATATTCGTGTTCACCCCGTCAGGCGAACTTCGCAAGCTGGCGGCAGGTGCTACCGTGCTGGACTTTGCCTTCGAGATCCACACCAATCTCGGAATCAAATGTACAGGCGGAAAAGTCAATGGAAAGCCTGTCCGCATAAACGAGAAGCTGAAGACAGGAGACGTTGTGGACATTATGTCCGGCAAGAACCAGAAGCCGTCAAAGGACTGGCTGAACTTCGTGGTCACCAACAAGGCCAGGAACAAGATCCGCCAGAAGCTGAGTGAAGCCGAGTTCCAGAAGGCTGCAGACGGAAAGGAAATTCTCGGACGCCGTCTGAAGAACTGGAAGATGGAGCTTGAAGACGAGATACTTGCAGCAATCCTCAAGAAACTTCAGTTCAAGACCACCAACGCATTCTATGCTGCAATCGGAGACGAGAGCATAAACGTTGCCGACATCAAGGAGATGATCCTGGAGATGACTCAGGGATCAATATCTCAGACGCCGCAGGCTGAGGATGCAGCTAAACCGAAGTCACTGGTGCAGGAGAAAGGCAGCGACGACATCCTGGTCATCGACGCCAGAAACGTCAAGGGGCTGGACTACAGGATGGCGAGATGCTGCAACCCGGTGTTCGGAGATGACGTATTCGGATTCGTCACAAGGACAGAAGGCATCAAGATCCACCGCATGTCATGCCCTAATGCGGCACGTCTGATGGATATGTATCCATACCGTATCCAGAAAGTGAAGTGGAGCGAAAACCCGAGCACAGGAAACTTCCAGACAGGCCTGCGCATCATCGCGGCACTGGAACCTTCTGTGATAAACGAGATCATGGACATCGTCAATTCGTTCAGAGCATCCATAAGGATGTTCAACGTAGTGGAGAACGACAGGCAGGGCACATATGACATCACCATGAAGATCGCCGTGCCAAGCAGCCTGGAGCTCGACAAGGTGACATCGCAGATCCGCATCCTGAAGAATGTAGTGAAGATAACCAGAATGTAGATTTCTCCATTCGCTACGCTCAGTCGAAATGACAGCTATGGCACTGTCAGTCTGATAGCAATGGCCACACTGTCATTCCGGGAGAACTGACCACACTGTCATTCCGAGCGAGCAAAGCGAGTCGAGGAATCTACCAAAGACAGAAATATGAAAGAAATCAACATAGAAGAAAGAGCAGCAAAGGCCAGGAGGCTTTTCAAGGAAGGAGGCTACAACTGCTGTCAGGCAGTTGTGCTGGCATATAATGATGTTTTCGGACTGGATGACCAGACCGCAGCGGCGCTGTCCTCCGGCTTCGGCGGAGGCATGGGAAGAATGCGCGAAGTATGCGGCAGCGTCAGCGGCATGGTCATGCTGGCGGGGCTGATAAGACCCGCATCCGACCCGTCGGTAAAGGAATGGCGCACAGCCAATTATGCCCTCGTACAGGAAATGGCCGCAGACTTCAAGGCCATCAACGGCTCCATCGTATGCAAGGAGCTCCTCGGCCTCGTACCGATGGGCAGCAGTGCTCCAGCACCTACAGAGTCACCGGAGCCTTCGGACCGCACCCCGGAGTACTACAAGAAGCGTCCATGCGAGGAGCTTGTAGGCATAGCAGCGAGGATTGTGGGGGAAAAGATTCTTCGCTGCGCTCAGAATGACAGAAAGGGCGCTCAGAATGACAGAAAGTGCGCTCAGAATGACAAATAATTTCTACCTTTGTAAAGACTAAACTATTCGATATGAATTATCAGAAAGCACACAAGGCCCATCCGTGGCATGGAATCAGCCTCGGAGACAAGGTACCTGAAGAGGTAAGGGCATTCATCGAGATCGTGCCTACAGACACAGTGAAATACGAAGTGGACAAGGAATCCGGATATCTGACACTCGACAGACCGCAGAAATTCTCCAACATAGTGCCATCGCTATACGGTTTCCTTCCAAGGACATATTGCGGTCCGAAGATGGCGGAGCTCACAAACAAGGCCCTCGTCAGAAACGATGTCGAAGGAGACGGTGACCCTCTGGATATCTGTATTCTGACAGAGAAGGATGTGACCCATGGAGACATCATCGCCAAGGCACGCCCTATCGGAGGACTCAGACTTCTGGACCACAATCAGGCAGACGACAAGATCATAGCAGTACTCATGAGCGACGCAGTATACGGCATGATGACCGACATCGAGCAGGTTCCGCCTGCAATCATCCGTCGCCTCATCCATTACTTCAGCACATACAAGGACATACCGGGAGAGCACACAGAACGTATGAAGTTCATCAGCATCTACGGTCCTGACGTAGCGAAAGACGTCGTTCTTCGTTCAATGGAAGACTACAAGGATTATATATCAACAAAAAAATGATGACCGTCGGTCATCATTTTTTTTGCATCTGAATGTATTGCCTACAGATTCCGCTTATCATAGTCCAGGAATCTTCCCCAGCTGTATGCTGATGCCCCCTCGGTCTGGCGTATGATTCTTTCAAATATGATACGCCTTGACGGAGCATTGAACTTATTCAGATTGTTGTACATTATACTGTTTGTCGTATGCGGCGTCGGACACCAGAAGTTAGCGCCGGACGGCATATAATAAGTAACATCTTCATAGCCGGCAAGACCCGAGAATTCGTTCCAGTTCCACTTGCTCTGATCCGTCGTGACATTCCTGTACCAGCCTATACCATGAAGATCATCAAGGTCGCTGCCATAAGTCTTGCCCTGATACTCATCGCCGAGACGTCCGAACGCATGGCCGCCTGCCTCATGCCTGATGAGGTTGTTGGTCTCTGATGTATTTGCAGCCACCATAGCAAGCGCAAACGAAGCATATGACTCTCCAAGCAGGTTTGCATTGCCATATGACGCGCGATAAACAGCAGCATTGGATCCCACGCCTTCGGAAGTATTGATCAGCAGCAGGACTATTGTCCTATAATATGAGGCATCCGCTGAAAGCCCCAGATCATTCTTGACGACATTGATTACTGATGAATAATCTCCTCCCTGAAGGTTGACATATGTATCACCGGAACCCTTGCAATAAGACTTGAAGTATGTGTTCTTCTGTACACCGCCCTCGTATGATATGCCCTCGTCTACAGACTCATAAGCTACCATCATGACATTGAAGCGGTCACGGAACGACTTATACGGCTCAACTCCGAAGAAGGCCTCACACGCGGACCTTGCCGCTCTTTCGAACTTGCCGCCCTTCTGAAGATCCTTCTTCTGGTATCCATCTCCAACAATGACCACATTCAAAGGAGTATATCCGGCAGTAGCCTCATTGAGCGTCAACATAGACTTGTTCTGATGATAACGGCTTTCGTCAATGGCAGAGCCATATGCCTTCTGAACCAGCTCGACAGTCTTGACATATGATACTGCTCCATTCTGGATCGAATAGACCACATTTGCCGTTCTCCTTGACGACGTATTGCTTTCTACCGTAAAATTGGAGTTATTACCGACATTTGTCTGATATATCCAGCTGCCTCCGCCCTGAAGCTCGGAAGAATAGTTTCCGAAACTGTTGGATGTCACTTCAAGCGACACCTCTCCGCCGATATAGTCCACCTCACCTGAAGTCTCAACGATGAAAGAGCCGCCATCCGCAAAAGTAATATTCTGCACATCGGCTTCTTCCCCGCATGACAAAGTCACGGTAAAGCTCATCTGAGAAGGATCGCAAGCCGCATCGAAATCAGCATATATATAACCTGATCCGCTGTTGAGGCTGACGCTTGGAGCTGAAGAGAATCCCCTGACATCAGAGAAAGTCACCTTACATGCTCCAATATCATAAGCCGCATAAGAAAACGGCAGCATCAGACGTGCACCCCTCAAAACCGGAACAGAGCTTGTCTTGACAATATTCAGCACAGCACTCTCGCGAGGGACAAGGTTTGCAAAGTCCGAAAGGATCTCGGTATTCCCATCTGAAATCTCAAGCGCAACAGCCGCAGCCGCAGTACCGTCATAGAACGAGGACGGCAGATTGGCAGCATCAAAAGTGACAGAAAGGATATCTCCTTCAAGAGCAGCGTCCTTTACGGAAAGTCTGCCGGTCGATCCGTTCTTATGATTGACTATCGCATTGAATACCGAAGAAACATCATCCGCGCACAGGTTAAGGATGGATTGCATCACTCCTGAAGGACGCACCACATAATCGAGACGTATATCCTTCTTCAACAATGAATACATACCTCGAGCATACGATGCATAGGCCGAATTATCGGTATATTCGGTCATCAGAACAACAGACTGGAGCTGAGAGAGCAGATCCTGGAGTTTCTCAGCCTGATCCTCAAGATCTCCAATCCCCGCAATGGCATCTTCTACAGCACCGACTCTTCCTGCGAGCTCGCTTACAAGCTCATCCGAATCCGATTTGAAATTAAGAGTGTAGAACTTTGAAGGCTCGAAGACGAAACTCTTATTGACGGACTTGACATATGTTCCAAACGCCTCGGAAGCATACTCGACATCAAGAGTCAGAGATGTATGCGTACCAGGCAGAACGAGCAGATTATACACGACACCTTCAGTGAAGCAGGATGCTCCGCCAGAAGGCAAGATGCTGACACTCAAGCTTCTCTCAGCATCATTCCACTCCTCTTCTTCATCTATCACCAGACGTCCGTCTGAATCATCACCACCTGCAAGTAGCTTCAGAGGAGCAGTTCCGGCAAGCGGAGACGTTCCGGTCAAGGTCAGTCTTGTCACATCTGAAGACAGCTTGAACCTGAGGACTGAGAACGCATTCATGAATCTTGCATCGGCAGTTCCGTCCGACTCGATTTCAGCAAGAGAAACAGACGCAGAGGACAGGTTCATGCCTGAAAGGAATGTTCCATCTTCCCTTGTAGTCTGCTCGGCAGGGAGTTCAAACCTTACGGCTCCGTCAGGGCCGACAGTTCCCTTCGGATAGACCGCAAAACCTTGCTCAGCAAATCCTCCTGCCAGAGAGACCTCCGGAGCAAGACTTCCGCTAAATCTAGCTGAAGCAGCAGTCCCCTCTTCTATCGCAGTGGTGAATTCTGTCACAGAAAACGATGACGGTCCTGCGAAAACCACATCAATGGCATCCCCGTCTTCCCACATGACAGCATTCTGCTGCATGACAGTCTTTGTGTCCGAAGCTGTAGCCACTATGGACACTTCACGCATCTGAGGGACATCCCCGATCTCCTCCTGATGGCAGGAAGAGATCAGCATCGCCCCAAGAGACAATATCAATGTACTATATCTTTTCATCGTGAAGTCATTTAGAATGCAAGGATTACACGGACTGGGAGCACGGTACCATCAGTCTTGCTTCCGTACCAACTTCCATTAGTCATATTGAATGCCATCACAATCTTTTGGTCCAAGTCGAAGGTAGAGCACCAATATTGATAATAGTAGTCGTCATAATTAGCCCTGGCCACATGCAGAGGATCACCTGAGACACTGTTGATCGCATTGTTTACAGCCTCTCTGTTTTCATAAAGCAGCTGCATTTCCTTGTATGACGGAACATACCACGCACTGGCCGACGAAGGAGCGCTTACCGACGCCCTATGCTGCGCCACAGGTGACGACGAATTGAACAATGTAAAGTTGATTGTATATCCATATGACTGGATTGAAGCCGCGTTGGCAGCCATATATCCCTTCGTATTGGAGTATCCGCATGGATTCGATGTGTCGTTATAATATGTATAGCCACTGCCCGAGCACCAGTTTCCTAAGTCAGCATAACTCCATCCACGGCCAGACGCACATGCTGATGTATACTCCTTTGTGCTGACCACCAGACCGTTGGTACAATTAGGATAATCCTTTCTCAATTCAGGATCAGATGCCACTGCATTTGCTGTAGCAAAGACTACTCCAATGACGGTCTTGCTTGTGTTGCGGGTAGTCGACCATGTTCCGTCACTATAATAGTAATCACCCACAGCTATAGGAGCTACCGGATTCTTGACTGTCACCTCACACTGGGCAGACTTCTGGGACTGTCCGCTTGGGACAGCATCCTCATGTGAAGTCGTAGCTGTGATGGTCACTGTTCCTGTCTTATGCGAGGTCATCTCACCGGTCGTCTCATTTACAGAAACGATGCTTGGGTCAGAAGATGTCCACTTAAGGTTCTTATATGTCGGTTCCTTGCCGGCTACATCCGATGTAAAGGTAGCAGAAAGGGTTGCAGTCTGATTTGGATTCATAGTGAACGATGAAGGAAGTGACAATGAGTTCACATAGTAAGGCTCCACAATCACACTGAAGTTTCGCGCCATCTGTTTGCCCTTTGGATACATAAAATTATACTGTCCCGTTCCACCAGGCTGGACACTGACCGTAACATTGAAAGTACCGACTGCCGATGCTGAAAAATAGCCCTCAAAATTAGGCGTATTTCCCAGATAAGATAGTTTGAAGTATTCAGAATTGACATTTGCAGGTTTGATTGTACCATAAAGTTCCAATGCCTGCTGATACTTTGTCTTTATCTGTGTATCGGTGTCAGACATGCCGATTATCGATATTCCCTGCGGCTGGACTGCAACAACTCTGATATCATGATATAATACAATCGGCACAGCGCCTTCTACCGTACATCTGACTGTAACCGGAACATAATCCTTATTGGTATAGTCATAATACATTGTCAGACCTTTCACAACGCCATCAGCATCTATTGAAGCGAATGCCTGATTCGTACTAAAGGTCGTAACCTCACCGGAATCGTTCCTATACGCGATTCCCACGTCCCATTTGATAAATTCCGATGATATATAGTTCGGGCTCTGAAGCCTGAGCGTTGTCTGACCGCCCTCCTCAACTACATCTGAGCCGACAATCTTGACTGAAGGAATCACCTTGACAGTACATGAAGCAGTCAGCTTCTTTCCCCACTCATTGATGCTCTTCGTCGTAGCGGTAATCACAGCTGAACCGACACCGTTTCCTGTCACTACACCATTTTCATCAACAGATGCAATGTTATTGTCTGACGAGGTCCACACGACCCCAGGAGTAGTCAGTTCCTCAGGTGTCAGTTCTGCAGACAATCTGACTTTCTGTCCATTTTCCACTTCAACGCTGCCTGAAGACAGTTTAAGTGTCTCCACATATACGTCACCACTATGATCTACTGGAGCCACATCAACAAACTGAGAAGTCATGTCAGTATTGCCTGTGGTAATGGACAATGCCATCTTCACCCCTGTCCTTCTGAAATAGAAGTCCTCGGAAAGAGAGTTTGCAATCTTTACCTTGATAAAGCCTGCTTGAGCATCCACAACCACATCCTGAATTGTAAATTCCTTGATATCATTGGGATTGACAACCTTTGTAGGGATAATGTCCGCATAATACCCCAAGACCTTCATTTCGTTATTCCAGACACCACTGCCGGCCAATGCCATTGAGGCGGAAGCCGGGCGCACAATATAATACAGCTCTATCTGGCTTGTCGGGATTCTTTTCATCATGCCATCTGCAGTAAGCTGCGGAGAGAGATTATAGTATGCGACAGCACCGTTTTCCGAAGTTTCCGAAACAAAAGTCACTGACTGTATCATATCAAGCAGACCATCCACTTTTCCTTCCAGATCTTCTATCCTCTCGAGGAGTGACGCAAGCTGAGCCTCGCACTCAGCAACTCTTGCGACAAGGCCGGCGAATGAATCATCAACCGACTTGAGGGTCTGTTCCACCGATTTGTTAAGTGATTTCAAGCGCTCCATGTCGTAGTCATTCTCTGATGAACACGAAAGAGCGATGAACTGCTCATATTCCTGCTCGACATCAGCCAGAAGGCCCGACAGCTCCACGTTCATTTCAGAAGCAGATTCCATCTCAGATGTCAAGGCCTTGTCAAGGGAATTGATCTCCTCCGCTCCGATTTCCTTTCTCAGTCCGGCCTCTATATCGGAAGCGATACCATCAACATAGAGTTTTGAATTCTCCATGTCCGAAACCAGTCCCGCAGCCTTTGAAGAAGCATAGGTCAAAGGATAAACGTAAGACAGATCCTCTCCCAGCCAGAGCATGACTCCTGTCTCGAGCCTATCCATCAGATCCTGGCACCCCTCAGTATCGACAGAAGCCACAGCCTCTGCGATGCTTGCCTGCAATCGCATCGCTGCCATAGCGGCCTCCTTCATCGAGGAGCCATCTTTCAGATGGTCTATATGTTTCTGAAGTTGATTCTTGGCCTCAAGAAGTGAGGCGCATTCTGAATCCAGAGCATCAATCAACGCATTCAGATCACTGACGCTGGCCTCCATATATGCAACCTGCTCAGATAAGGCAGGCATATTCGGATCAGCCTGAGTATTTGTCAGTGGCTCAGACACTTCACCATTGACACAAGAAGCCATTGATGCCAATACTATTGTCATCAACAGCAGGAAAGTACGGAAAGAGCTTTTCATAAGTTAGCTTTATAATTATCAAAACATACAAAATTATGTAAAAAGTTCCACATTACGCCATACACAGCAAAAAAAATGTCAAGTAATTGATTTTATTAAAAATAAGTCATAACTTTGCGGCTTAAGTTGCCTAAACTTAAGCAAACTGCGATTTAAAACTTAATATAATTATGGTTAAAAACGTGAAATCAAATGCGGCTACGCCTGCCGCTCTCAATGGAGACTATGTTTCTCCATCTGCAAAAGTAGTACTGTTCCAGTCAGAAGGCGTTCTTTGTTCAAGCGTTGAGGGTATTTCTCACGAGGAATTCTCAGAAGGCGGTATTTATGAACTTTAATACGGAGGCTGAACTATGAAGAAGATATTATTTTGTCTTGCAGCCTTCGCTGCACTTGTTTCATGTACTAAGGAAAATCCGGTAGACGAAACACCAGCCGTAGAGTACCAGACCATCACATTTGAGGCTGCTGCTCCATCTGCAGAAGATGTCGACGCCACCAAGACCACTCTCGTAGACGGAAGTCTCGTGCATTGGTCAAACGGAGACCAGGTCAAGGTGGGATTCTTCCCGATAACGGGAAAGGACAACACCATAGTCAGCAGCGTGGGTACATTTACATCAACTTCTGACCAGGAGACAGTTGCATCCTCATGGTTTACGACCGACAGCTGGAACTGGAATTCTAACAATGACCGATACCGCGACTACGGACTCGCTGTATACCCATCATCCGCTACCATATATTCTAAGCGAAGTGGTTGGTATAGTGATGCAGAGACTGAAGTTTCATATGACCTACCTGCAGAGCAGATTGCCGTCCTGAACTCTTTCCAGTCAGGAGTAAATTTCTCATATGCTAAAGTATACAAGGATGATTTCATTGCGAACAAAGCAAGCCTTAGCTTCATCAACGCATGTGCTCTGCTCAAGATTACATTGCCATCTACTGCTGCAGATGTAAAATCAATAGCTGTTTCATCAAAGAATGGTGTGGCTCTTTCAGGAAAGTTTGAGATACCATACGGAAAAGAGGGTTACAACCATGATGACCCATGGGCGACAGGTTATGCTAATGAAGACGGCACCCTTACCTTCCAGGCAGTTGCAGGCAACCCGTCAGTAAGCATCGTAGCACCTGAAGGAAAGACACTTCAGCCAGGCGGCATCTACTATGTGGTAGTATGGCCGGGAACTCACGGTTCAGGACTTGACTTCGAATTCACAAATTCAGAAGGTCTGACATGCAAGAAATCGCTCGCATCTTCAGTTACCTTTACAAGGGCTAAGGTCGAAAGATTTAACTTTGTGTCTGGACTTGACTTCTCTTTCGTAGCGGAACTGGAACTTGACACCGAGTCTCTTTCATTCACAAAAGATGGTGGTTCATCAACAGTTTCAGTAACATCCAATACAGATTGGACAGTTTCAGATGATGCAGATTGGCTGACAGTTTCAGCTCAGTCAGGCAAAGGCAACGGATCAGTGACGATTACAGCTGCAGCAAACACAACATATGAGGCCCGTACAGCAACAATCACAGTGACTGTCGGAACCATAACCAAGAACATTTCCGTAACTCAGGATGCAGCTGAGCGCAAGTACAAGATTAAATCTGCCGTATCTTACGCTGCAGACCTTACGGATGGAAAGAAATACATGATTTTCTTTGCCGATGGCACAACCATACAGCCATACTGCTGGAAAGTCAACGACAGTCAGTCTGTAGAAGAAGCTTATGCATCATATTCTATTGGACAGGAATACACTTCTGAATATGTGTTCATGTATGACTATTATGCTGAAGTAAAGGAAGGTGAGTTGAATAACTCTAATAACGGCTACGGGTCAAAGGTAGTAGGTAAGCTTAAGTCAGAATATAATAACAAGTATCTTTCAACCAGCCTCTATTTTGGAGTTGATGAAGGCTATGGAATGATGATGATGTTCGGTAACAGATGGACAGGAGAGACAGGAGACCGTAAAGACATAGACATCTGGTATCGTAAGGGTAATGGCTTGGGCAGCTTCAACTATGAATCAACTATCTATTGGAATGGTTCCAGCCTTGCATTGGGATCCACAAGCAACACTCCTCGTAAATGGTTCTTCTATGAAGTGGAAGAAGTCCAATAACAACGACATCTAGAAAAAGTTTGTTAAAGAAAAATCTGCATCTTGGTGTTGCCTTGATGCAGATTTTTTTGCACATTTGTGGGGACTTGAAGGGGAGGAAGCATTAAAATTACGCCCATGGTGGACTATGTTTAACTTTACAGATTTAATTTTTATGCTAACGTAATTCAAGTATGCAGACCTTATGGACGACAGAAGACGGCAGAAGAATTGGATGGTGACATATTAGAAGGCATGTACTTTTGCCTGAAAAACATGCAGAAGCTCCAAGAAAGACCCGAGGCATTGAAACACGAGGTTTTCGATACGATATTCGAGATGGGTGAATTGTTGGAGATGGATGAAGATACACGCTATAAAATTATAGAAAACATGACAACAGAAAGAGACTTGAAAAATCAGCTTGATTATGCCAGAAAAGAAGGAAAGGCTGAAGCACAGTTAGAGATAGCTAGAAAGCTCAAGATGTCTGGAGTGGATAATGATACGATTCTGAATACCACAGGGCTGGACAAGGAAACTATTGAAACACTTTAGAGAGTAAGCCTCCGGTAAAGGCTATTCCCAAAAGAAACCGTCCGACAGTAAATCAGCGATTTGACTGTCGGACGGTTTATATATATACGATATTTCTGTTTTTAGAAAGCCAGAACAACTCTGCAACCCAGCTTGGTGCCTTCTGTCTTGGATCCATGCCAATCACCACTAAGCATAGAGAAAGCACGGATAACCTTATTGCTCAGATCAAATGTCGAGCACCAGTACTGATAACTGATATCATCATAGAATGCACGTGTCACAGAAAGTACGTCTCCTCCTACTGCTTCAAGTCTTTCATTCACAAGACCCACATTCTCATAGAGCATCACCATCTCCTTATAAGAAGGAATGTACCAGCGACTTGCAGTTGACGGAACAGCAACAGCGTCTCTATGAGACATCAACTGCGAGGTCGAATTGAACATTGTAAAGTCAATGGTATAGCCATATGACTGGATCGCAGCAGCATTTGCAGCCTCGAATCCGAGAGTGTTTGAGTAACCTACAGGCTTATCAAGGTCATAGAACTGACCATAACCGTTGCCATAACACCAGTTTCCAAGATCCAGCCAAGACCAGGAACGTCCCTCCGCACAAGAGGTAAGAAGTTCCTCAGTGCTCAATACGAGACCGTGGGTACAGCCCGGATAATCAGACGCCAGATGAGAATCCGATGCTGCGGCATTTGCCTTAGAGAAGACGATGCCAATGACCTTCTTCGATGGATCCAGCTCAGATGACCATGTACCGTCTGAATAATAGTAGTCACCTATATTAAGAGCGACTGCAGGCTCATCGATGGTAACGACACATGTCGCCGACTTGTGAGATTCGCCTGATGGTACAGACCAAGAGTGGCATGTAGTGACTGTAATTTCTACAGTACCAGCCTTAAGTGCACTTATCTCTCCTGTCCTCTCGTTCACAGTAGCTACAGTTTTGTCTGATGAAGACCATACTACGTCCTTATATGTAGGCTGATAACCTTCTACATCTGAAGTGAATGCAGGAGTAAGTGTTAGACTTGACCCTGCTTCCATGCTGAGCGACTCCGGCAACGAGACAGTCTCGACCCAATATGGAATCACATCAAGACTTACAGACCTTGACAACTTATACTCATTAACAAGATTTTCGTGATCTGCCAGAGTAAATGTATAGCTATACCTGCCAGGTGCAGATGGATTTGTATAGAAGCCATCTGAAATATTACCGAATGGGTCAGATATGGCCAAGACTCCAAAGCCCAGGTCCTCAGGGTAAACTTTAGGTTCAAATCTCCATCCGGATCCGATCTTTATCTGATTGTTTTCCGGAACCGAGAACTGAATATCTTCAGCCTGTTTCGGAATAACTCTCACACGCAGGTTGGTAGACAGTCCGTCTGCTGTAACAGTAACGACTACTTCCATCCAGTTATTGTCCGAACCTTTGGTTGCAAGTACGCCCTCGAGCACACCATTCTGATCTATGGTTGCGAGAATTTCATTATCTACAGTCCATGAAACCGAGTTAGGCTTTGCATCTGAAGGAGTATATACAGCTGTAAGATTGAGATGCTCTCCAACCTGAACATCCGTTTTACCATCCTGCGGCACAATCGTTACGGCAATCAATTTATCCGGTTCCGGATCCGGAGTTGGGTCTGGCTCCGTTTCCGCCGTCACAGTAACTTTGCATGAAGATGAAAGCTCGCCATTATTGCACTTGGCAGTAATCAGAGCCTCTCCTGCCTTCAAAGCAGTAACTTCTCCATCTGCAACAGTCGCAACAGTATTGTCACTTGTTTCCCACACAAGATCGGTGACCTCAGCGTTTGAAGGAGTATATGTTACAGTAAGAGTACCCTTCTCGCCTACCTTGAGAGCCAATGTTTCAGGAGCGACCTCCACTGCTGTAGGCTTGATGACTGTATTCTCCTCGGTCACCTTTACCTGACATACGGCAGCAAGTTCACCACCATTGCATTTTACAGTAATCGTGGCATCGCCCTTGGCAACGGCCTTTACCAGACCATCCTTGACTGTAGCCACCTTATCATCTGTCGTATACCAGGTAATGTCGTCTGCAACAGCATTTTCAGGAGTGATCTTAACCTCAAGGGCATGCTCGGAACCGACAGTAAGCTCAAGAGTTCTTGAACTCAGCTCTATCTTGGTCGGCTTTACAGCAGTAACTGTGACCTTACATGTCGCAACTGCATCATCAGCCTTTGCCGTGATCACAGCTGTTCCCGGAGCCACGCCGGTAACGACACCTTCATCATTCACTACAGCAACCTTTTCATTGTCAGAGCTCCAGATGACAGAAACAGCAGCATCCTCCGGCTTTACCGTAGCCACAAGAGTCTGCTCGCTGCCTACAGGCAGACTGGTTATCAACTCCTTATTCAGGTGTATTGTGACCTGCACCTCCTGAGGATGTTTCTTACATCCGACAACCGCCAATGCAAAAAGGCCGACAATACATAAAGTTTTTACAAGATTCTTCATATGATTACATGATTATTTTACAGTTACTATACATTCACCGGAAAGCTTACCCATCTGAAGACGAACTGCAGCCTGTCCCTGTGAAACGGCAGTAACGACACCTGTCTCCTTATCTACAGTCACGACATGCTGATCGAGTGACGTCCAGACCATGTCAGCACCGGAAGCATTGGATGGGGTAAGAACCGGCTTAAGTCTATACTTGGTACCTTTGTCCATAGTCAGTGCAGACGGATCGATAGCGACAGCAGTAGGTTCAATCACATTCACCTGAACATTGATCTCATCATAAATCTTGTCGTTGTATGAGGCTCTGATTGTAGCAAAGCCAGGAGCAATGGCCTTTACAAGTCCTGTCTCGCTGTCAACCATTGCACATGCCGCATAATCTGTAGTCCACTCAAGATCAGTCAGATCAGCATCCTCCGGATAAAGTCTTGCCTTGAGCTGGACTGTCTCACCAGGATCCAGCTTCACAGTGTTGCCTTCATATTCGATTTCAACTTTCTCTGGAGCCAGAGGAAGCACTGTAACCAGGCACTCGTCCGCACCGTTCTGATACTTCACATATACGGAAACAGGTGTGACCTGATCGGATGTCGGATCATCCTTCTTGAGTCCGACTGCTGTCACGACACCATTCGGATCGACTGTGACATACTGCTCGTCCTGAGAGAACCATGTAAGTTCGGCATCCTGATCAGGAACTACAGTCGCGTTCAGCTGAACGCTCTCACCCTTTACCAATTCAATGGCAGTCTTGTCAAGACGTACAGCGAGGACTTCACCCTCGTTATTGTTACATGAAACCACTGCCAGAGCCGCAATTGCTAAAGCTGCAAAAAAGAAATTTGTCTTCATTATATTCAGATCGTTTAAATCGGGTCAATATTCAACCATTAACTCGCAAATATAACTTTTTTCTGCAATATGTCAAAGACGGGTATGAAAAAAGGAGGACTTCCTCGCAGAAATCCTCCTTTAAGATATTGATTCTGAATTACTCAGCCTTTCCGTTTGAACCAAGAACGTTTACGATCTTGTGGATGTAGAGCTTCTTCATGTTGTCACGTGCAGGACCGAGGTACTTACGTGGGTCGAACTCAGCTGGCTTGTTTGCGAACACCTCGCGGATAGCAGCTGTCATAGCGAGACGTGAGTCAGAGTCGATGTTGATCTTGCATACTGCAGACTCAGCTGCCTTGCGGAGCCATGGCTCAGGAATACCGATAGCAGCCTTGAGAGCACCGCCATACTTGTTGATTGTAGCAACCTCGTCCTGTGGAACTGATGATGAACCGTGGAGAACGATAGGGAATCCAGGAAGTTCCTTCTCAACACCCTCGAGAACGTCGAAAGCAAGCATTGGAGGTACGAGGAGACCGGTCTCAGGATCTACTGTGCACTGCTCTGGAGTGAACTTGTATGCTCCGTGTGATGTTCCGATAGAGATAGCGAGAGAGTCGCAGCCTGTGCGTGAAACGAAGTCTACAACCTCCTCTGGCTTGGTGTATGTGTGGTGGTCTGAGCTAACCTCGTCCTCAACACCTGCGAGAACGCCGAGCTCACCCTCAACTGTTACGTCGAACTGGTGTGCATACTCAACAACCTTCTTTGTAAGAGCAACGTTCTCCTCGTATGGAAGGTGTGAACCGTCGATCATAACTGAAGAGAAGCCCATGTCGATGCAGCTCTTGCAAGTCTCGAATGAATCACCATGGTCGAGGTGAAGAACGATCTGAGGATTCTCCCAACCGAGCTCCTTTGCGTACTCTACAGCACCCTCTGCCATGTAGCGGAGAAGAGTCTGGTTAGCGTACTGACGAGCGCCCTTTGATACCTGAAGGATAACCGGAGACTTAGTCTCAGCTGCTGCTGAGATGATAGCCTGAAGCTGCTCCATGTTGTTGAAGTTGAATGCAGGGATAGCGTAGCCACCCTCGATTGCCTTTGCGAACATCTCTCTTGTGTTCACAAGACCAAGATCTTTGTAAGAAATCATAATCGTATAATTTGTTTAAAAATCGTTTCGTTATCACAAAATCTTGGCAAAATTAACTATTTTTGTCGAATATTAAAAATATAAATCTCATCACGAGACATTAATAATGTCATCTTGAACTTTTAATGTCATCATGAGCAAAAAAATGTCATCCTGAGCGAAGCGAAGGATCTTTACAAATAACCGAAACAGACATGTCAAACAAAGTCATCATCTTCTCAGCCCCTTCAGGAGCAGGCAAAAGCACAATCGTAAACCATCTTCTCGGCCTCCGTCCGGACCTGGAATTCTCAATATCCGCAACATCCCGTGCCCCGCGTGGAAAGGAGCAGCACGGAGTGGAATATTATTTCTTCAGTGCAGACGAATTCAGGAAGATGATTGCCGAGGACAAGTTCGTGGAATATGAGGAAGTCTATGCAGGCTCGTTCTACGGCACCCTCAGGTCTGAAGTGGAGCGTATCTGGGCGAAGGGACATGCAATCGTGTTCGACATCGATGTCCAGGGAGGCGTCAATCTGAAACGCATCTTCGGAGACCAGGCGCTGTCGGTATTCATCCAGGCTCCGTCGGTGGAGGTTCTTCGCGAGCGACTTGTCGGTCGCGGAACAGACACCGAGGAGGCAATAGAGCGACGCGTGGCGAAGGCCGCGTCTGAGATGGAATTTGCTGCCGGCAAATTCGACTATGTGCTTGTAAATGATGACCTTGCAAAGGCCAAGGCAGAGGCGGAAGGGCTTATTGATGAGTTCTTGAAGAAATAGATTTCTCGACTCGCTTCGCTCGCTCGAAATGACAAAAAGAAACATAGCGGTATACGGCGGATCGTTCAATCCCCTTCACATCGGTCACCTTGCTGTGATGAAGCACATGACGGAAGTAGCCGGGTATGACTGCGTATACCTTATAGTATCTCCTAAAAACCCGCTGAAGGACGGCATCAGCGGCGATAGCGGACCGGAGCGTTACGAAGCGGCACTCCAAGCAGTCCAAAGACATCCCGGGCTCAATGTAAAGGTAGACGATATCGAGCTGCATATGCCGGCTCCGCACTACACCATCCGCACTTTGGACGCGCTCTCTGAACGCGAGCCTGCCAACCGGTTCACACTTATCATGGGAGCGGACAATCTTGCAGACATACGTCGCTGGCGCGACTACAGGCGCATCCTGAAGGAATATGGCGCCGCGGTATTCCCCCGTCGGGGATATGACCTTCCGGCCATAAGGCAGGATCTTCTTTCCGAAGATCCATCCTACCGGATAGAGCTGCTGAAAGCAGAGATGGTCGACATTTCGTCGACCACCATCCGTAATTCCATAGCCGCAGGCGAGGACGCCTCGCATTGGCTTATGTAGTTCAACAAGCCTAAACCAGTGCAAAAGAAAGATCCCCCTTGCAGCACAAAGTACCGTTCACGTGGATCGATGCCTGGCAGAAGAACATGTTCCCCCTCATTCCTTTAAGTCTTGCAGTGATCTCACAGAGATCACCTGGCCTGATGATGTTCTTGAACCTGACATTATCAATGCCGCTGTAGAGAGTGGTTTTCCCCACAATCTCATCCTTTACCAGCAACGCACAGCTCTGAGCCATGATTTCGCACTGGATCACCCCCGGCACGATCGGGTTTCCGGGAAAATGTCCCCGGCAGAAGAACTCATCTTCCCTGATGCGGTACTTGGCGTGCGCAATTCCATCCGCATCGATATCTATCTCATCCACCAGAAGCATGGGATCACGATGAGGCAGATACTGCTTCAATTCTTCTCTGTTCATTTTTGAAATGGTTTTGAATCTTTTAAGTTAAAATAAATTTCCAAGTTAAAGTACTGATATAATCCAAGTTAAAGTTTTCTGAAAGCAACACATCCGTTATGTCCGCCAAATCCGAGCGAGTCTGAAATCGCGATTGTAAGCGGAGCCTCCACCGGTCTGTTCGGAGTATAATCAAGGTCACACTCAGGTTCGATCTCATCCAGATTGACGGTCGGAGGTACGACACCGTTCTTGAGTGCGAGTACGCAGGCAACAGCCTCGACCGCACCGGCAGCCCCAAGCATATGACCGGTAGATCCCTTGGTCGAGCTTATATGAGCCTTATAGGCATCTTCGCCAAGTGCAAGTTTGAATGCCGCAGTCTCTGAAACGTCATTGAGGGCAGTACCTGTTCCGTGTGCATTTATATAAAGAACATCATCTGAGGTGTATCCGGCTTCGTCAAGTGCCTGCCTGATGGCAGCAGCCTGAGTGATGCCGTCAGGACGAGGAGCTGTGACATGGTGCGCATCACATGTGTTTCCATATCCACATACTTCCGCTATTATGTTTGCCCCACGTGCCACTGCGTGCTCATATTCTTCGAGCACAAGCATCGCAGCACCTTCCGCCATGACAAAACCTCCGCGGTTCTTATTGAACGGCAGGGAAGCATATTTAGGATCCTCTGCCCTGGACAGAGCCTTGGCATTTGCAAAGCCGGCAATGCCAAGCGGAATTACCGCCGCCTCCGTTCCTCCGGCAATCACCGCGTCTGCATATCCATGCTTGATCGCGCGATATGCCTCACCTATTGCATGCGTAGAAGTCGCACATGCTGTCACAACCGGAAGGCATGGGCCACACGCATTGTTCCTGATGGCAATGTTTCCGGCAGCGATATTTGCAATCATGGTCGGGATGAAAAGAGGTGACACCCATTTGGCACCTTCCTTTATAAGTTTCTCTGTCTCACGCACCTGAGTGGTGAATCCGCCGATGCCTGAACCAACGTATACTCCATATCTGAACGGATCGATATTTCCATCTTCACCCGAATTGAGGCCAGCTTCCTGAACAGCCTGCCATGCAGCTGCCACTGCGTAGATTGTGAATTTATCCTGTTTCCTTGCAAAAGGAGGTTCGATGCCATAATCAGCAGGTGAAAAATCCTTTACCTCGCCGGCAATCTTCACAGGCAGGTCTTCAGTCGGGATAGAGGTAATGAAATCAATACCGCAAACTCCGTCGAGAAGATTTTTCCAATACGTCTGCACATCATTTCCGACAGGGGTAATCACACCCGTTCCTGTCACGACTACTCTTCTTGTCATATTTTATCAAAGGTTAAATTTATTTCGTTAAAGGCGGGAAGCAAAATCAGCTATCACCTTCTCTGCTCCGAGGATAAGGTCCTCGACTATATCTTTGGCAGGCTCTGCCTTTCTTACCATACCGGCACACTCACCTGCCATGTAGCTTCCGTTCCTGTCACCTTCCTTCACAGCCTTTCGCAGAGCACCGCTTCCGAATGCAAGTATATCCTCCTGTGAGGTAGAAGGATCAGCCTCCATCTTTGCAAAAGACTTCGAGAACGGGGTCTTGAGCGAACGGACAGGGTGACCGAGAGTCTTTCCAGTTACAGTAGTGGAGATATCCGACGCCTTAAGGATCTTGTCCTTATATTCCTGATGGACAGTACATTCCTCCGCTACGAGGAAACGGGTACCGACCTGTATTCCTTCTGCTCCAAGCATGAAAGCTGCTGCTGCACCTCTGCCGTCGCATATACCTCCGGCTGCGATCACCGGAATATCCAGAGCATCAACCACCTGCGGAACGAGAGGCATGGTGTGAAGTTCACCGACATGTCCGCCGGACTCGGCACCTTCAGCAACCACCGCATCTGCACCTGCCTGCTGCATCTTGAGTGCAAGAGCAACTGAAGCCACGACCGGAATGACCTTGATTCCCGCAGCCTTCCATGTTTCCATATATTTTGCAGGAGATCCGGCTCCGGTAGTAAGGATCCTGACACCTTCCTCGACAACCATCTGAGCGATCTCCGGAGCATTCGGTGCCTGAAGCATTATATTGACTGCGAACGGCTTGTCAGTCAGTTCTCTACATTTTCTGATTTCATTTCGTACGGCTTCTGTTCCGGCATTGATTGAGGATATGATTCCCAATCCGCCAGCATTTGACACAGCTGCCGCCAACGATGCGTCAGCTACCCAAGCCATACCACCCTGAAATACCGGATACTTGATTCCGAGCATTTCACAAATTCTGCTTTTTATCATAAGATTATATTTAGCGAAACAAATATACTACTTTTTTTACATAGTCAAGTTACCACTCGAATAATACCGCCCCAGAGACAAAACCGGCTCCAAATGCGCTCATTGCTATCAGATCCCCTTTCTTGAACCGGCCGCTTCTATGGCATTCATCAAGCAGGATAGGACAGCATGAGCTTGAAGAGTTGCCATGATCGTGAACGTTTACGGGGAATTTCTCTGCGGGCTGCCCGAGATAGTCCTGGATTGCATTGATTATCCTGATGTTGGCCTGGTGGAGAAGATAATGGTCCACCTCCTCAGGCTTCCTCCCGGTCTCCTCCAGAACTCTTGTAATATCCTTGCCGGCTGCCTTTACTGCAAACTTGAATACATCCTGTCCCTTCATCTGCAAAGGCACATCCTTTTCCTCTTTTGTAATATAGGGTGTAGGCTGAAGCATCCGGCACTGCCATAGCTTGTCGGTGGCACTGGACGAGGACAGCTTGATGCTCTTGATATTGTCGCCAGGGGCCAGCACAGCAGCACCTGCACCATCACCGAAAAGCACACATGTCCTCCTGTCCGACCAATCAGTCATGCGGGTAGGTTCCTCTGCGCATACGATCAGCACATTCCTGACTTTTCCAGCCTGATAGAAAGACTCGGCGATCTCAAGAGCATAGATAAAACCTGCACAAGCGCAGTTGATGTCTATGCATGGACATGTCGCTCCTATTCCTCCCTGGATTATACAGCTCAGCTGAGGAGTGATATATTCATTTACAACATTGGAGCAGATTATGAAATCCAGATCTTCCGCTTTCATCCCGGCATCTGTCAATGCCTTGTTGGCAGCATCTATGGCCATGTCTTCAAGTTTTTCATATGAAATCACATGGCGGCTCTTCACTCCGGTCCTGGTTGTGATCCACTCATCACTGGTGTCCAGAAACTCAGCCAGCATGTCGTTTGTAACCACCTTTTCAGGGAGTACACTTCCCGTTCCTACTATTCTCATCTTGTCGTAGCGTTTAAAAATTCGAAGGCAAAATTATACCCTCGCACAACAAGGAAAAAACTAATGTGGCAGGAGGCGGTCACGTTTGGCGAAAGGCAGGGAGGTTTGTCCTGGCGGTGGTAATTTTTTGGTATTTGGGGCAAAATTTCATACTTTTGCCTTCACTAAAACCCGAATTTAATGTTTCTTTGGAAGAAATTACCGAGCTATCTGCTTGGAAAATATCAACTTATAGGTACCGTGACTTTTGCGGTATTGTTCGCGGTAATATTCCTGAACATATACATCCCTTTTTCTGACACGGCATGGTTCGTTCTGGGAGGAGGAGACACCCAGACATTCTTCTTCACGTTGACTTTCGTAGGTACATCGATACTGTCCCTTATCCTGAGCCGAGTGGCGATGTACAGATGCAAGAGGTTCATTTCAATGAACTATCTCGGATACATACTGTGGTGCATATTAGAGATCGTTATCGTCAGCCTGATATACACATGGATAACATCCAACATCATCCCGGATTATCACGAACCTCTCATAGACACCTTCTCGCGTGCATTCCTATACGGCACGATAGCATTGGGCATCCCATATCTGATAGCCGGAATGTATTTCGCGATCATCGACAAGAACAACACCATCAGACTGATGAACTACGAACATGTAGTCACTGATGAGGCGCCTCGGGAGAATGCATCAAAGCATAAGATAACCTTGTTCGACAACAGCGGCACATTGAAGCTCTCTCTCAGTCCGGAAAACCTCTATTACATCGAATCCGACGATAACTATATCAAGGTATGGTACACAGACAGCAAGGCAGAACTCAAGCAGTACATGCTGCGATGCAGATTGAAGACGGTAGAGGAAAGTTTCAAGGACAGCGGCCTTGTGAGGTGCAACAGGAAATATATCGTGAACATCAAGAAAGTCTCGATGCTCAGAAAAGAGAGCGACGGATACTTCCTTGATCTGGCAAACGAAGCCATCCAGCCCCTCCCGGTCACCAAGACCTACACAGACGCAGTGCTGAGCTACTTTACCGAACAGAGTCCCCTGCTGGAACCGATGGAAGACTAAACGACAGACGACCGGAAATCCGGTCGTTTTCTGTTTAGTCCTCCTGTTTCCTGGCGCATAATTCACTGACAGTCAACCACTTCCCCAAACCGCGTGCTCCCCAAATGCGGCACGCGGTTTACGTAAGTAATTGGCCCACAACAAGATACGCGCCAGCCTAATGTATAGTCCTGAGCGCCCCATTGTCATCCTGAGCGCCATTCTGTCATCCTGAGCGTCTCTCTGTCATCCTGAGCGAAGCGAAGGATCTTTGCGGATCACATGCAGAACTCCGCGTTTCGAAAGTTGGGACAGCTTGGACGAGTTTCGAGCAATTCGGGCACAAGCTGTACCGCAAACATGCTTTTTCTGCATAAAAACGATACCGCTTGGACGAGTATCGAGCATTTCATGACCAAGCACTCCATTCTCAACCGAAACATGTGATTAAAGGGTACATTTTGCCGCCCTTCGAGCACGTACATATATATAATGGGTGGCTAAAAGGCAACAGCCAGGCGCGCGGAGAGCCCCTCAGGGTCGAGCTCTCCGCAGCGCCTGAGCTGTAGTCGTCGGAGACCGTATATTCCGACGACGGTGCCGCGCACTCTACACAATACTAATTAGCAACGGATAGAAAGGACAACAAAAGCACCCCGCAGCCATGCGAACATGGTCACATAACACCCTCACTCTCAGCAACATAAAACGTGCTCGGTGGTCGTTTTGGTTGACCACCGAGCACACTAACCTGCGTTATATCGTTCTGTGAGGCATATTGCCGTGCTTGGTCGTACCACAAAACGACGACCGAGCACGCTATTACCAATTATTCCGCTGCCTTGAGACGCTCGGCGTTCTCGGCTATCTGGAGCTGGTCGATCACGTCCTGGATCGCACCGTCCATGAAGACAGGGAGGTTGTACATCGTGTAGTTGATGCGGTGGTCGGTAACACGTGACTGAGGATAGTTGTATGTACGGATCTTTGCCGAACGGTCACCGCCTGCCACCATAGTCTTTCTCTTTGCTGAGATCTCGGCGAGGTACTTCTCGTACTCCATGTTGTAGAGACGTGTACGGAGCTCGGCGAGAGCCTTGTCGAAGTTCTTGAGCTGTGACTTCTCGTCCTGACACTGAACCACCAGACCGGTAGGAATGTGGGTAAGACGGATAGCCGAATAAGTCGTGTTCACCGACTGACCGCCAGGACCTGAAGAACAGAATGTATCCTTGCGGATATCGTTCATATTGAGCTCGATATCAAACTCATCAGCCTCAGGAAGCACAGCTACGGATGCTGCAGAGGTATGTACACGGCCCTGAGTCTCGGTCTGAGGCACGCGCTGTACACGGTGAACTCCTGACTCATACTTCAGCACGCCGTAAACACCGTCACCAGTCACCTTGCAGACAATTTCCTTGAATCCGCCGGCAGCACCTTCTGCCTGCGTAGTGACTTCCAGTCTCCAGCCACGGGTCTCTATATACTTCGAGTACATACGGAACAGGTCACCGGCAAAGATGGCAGCCTCGTCTCCACCTGAACCGCCACGGATCTCAAGAATCGCGTTCTTGCTGTCCTGCGGGTCTGCAGGAATGAGCAGCAGCTTGATCTTCTCCTCCCACTCAGGAAGGGTAGGTTCTATCTCGGCAATCTCTTCCTTAGCCATCTCGCGAAGGTCTTCATCCTTCTCAGTGGCGAGGATCTCCTTTGCCATCTCATAGTTCTCGATTATCCTCTTGAACTCGTTTCCAGCCTCGATGATCGGAGTCAGTTCCTTGTACTCCTTGTTCAGCTGCACGAATTTCTTCATATCAGAAATAACCTCAGGGTCAGCGAGCTGTGCCTGAAGTCCCTCATATTTCTCCTGAAGGCCCAATACCTTCTCCAAAAGTGAATTGTCTGCCATATAATGGTTTATTTAAGCGTGCAAAGATAATAAAATTTTTCCGTTACGAACAATACTCACCGATTGACACTCCCTATCTGCGCGAAACCTCATCCAAGGCCTTGCGAGCCTCTGACATCAGCTCATGCCAAGGATAGCGGTAGTCCGTAATGTCCGTGTCACGAATCTTCTGCAAAACCGCCTCAACCTCGGTCACATCCACGCCTTCTCTGCGGAGCTGTCTGACCTTCTCCGCGACTTCGATTCCGTCGATGAGTTTTTCGAAGCGCACGGACGAGCGGTTGAAAGGATATACCAGATATGTGTCACCGCTGAGCCACTTCCCAAAACGAGAGTCATATTGAGGGTCGGCTGCCCACGAATTATATGCCCAACGGAGCATTCCATCATAGTCATGAGCTATGTTATACCATCCGAGAAGTTCGCTCTCATAAGGCTGAGAAGTCGAAAATGTATTCGGAAATGAAGGGTTGCAGCACACGTAGAATGTAGTATAGAAGTCCTGTTCACGACGCATGTCGATATCCTCCTGGCTTACTACAGCATGATGGATAGCCACACAGACGTCACGCATCATCGTGAACTTCTTGTATGAGCGGTGATTGTCCGCAAGTGCGAATCCCATCTCCGGGGCGCAGGACATAAGCACATCTGCAGCTGCCTGCATGGCTTCAGGAGAGCGCTCATCCATTGCAATGTTTGCAATCTCAAGCCAGCCCTTCGCCTCAAGATGCTTCTTGAAATCAATGAGGAACGGGGTCCATATCTCTGTAAAAATGTCCGTACCAGGCTCTGCCTTGACAGTGACGGTCTTGCCCTTAGCCTCATCCATGTATTCAAGTTCGCAGTTCCAAGGAACCATAGAGTAACAGTTGATCTCCCTGTCGATTCCGAGGTCAATCATAAGCTGCACCCACCTGTCAAAAATCCGATAGTCATAGCTCCATGAGCCGTCCTGATGCCTTGTCCAAGCAATCATAGGTTCATATGCATCAAAGCACTGATGGTTCCATGGATCCTTGTTGAGAGTAGCCGTGATTACCTTCTGGCCTGCATCTGCCAGCCTCTTCATGAGCGGCTTCATGGCCTCGAAATGAGCATCGCTCCATAGTTCTACGCCATATGCACGTGCCACAGCAGAAGGATGCTGCCACAGATCAAGATGATATGACCATTTGTCCGGAGTCTGCAAAGTATGGTTCACGACCTCCAGTTCGAGAGGAAGAACGACCTTATCGCGCCCGTTCCTCACCTCCACATCGGCATTATAGAGACCAGGCTCTGCGTCCTGAGGGACATTGATGCTCACCCACACAGGACGAACAGTACGAGCCTCCATATATAAACTTGAAAGAGAGTCCAGCATATCAGGTGCAAGCACTGCAGGAGTCTTGCCTTTCTTGTAGCGATGAGTCCTCATGAACTCAGGAGTCTGCTGATCTCCAAGGGTATAGCGTACGAAATGTGCTGACGCGACAGAAGATGGCAGCTGAGCTCCATCAGCTTTAAAATCACCGACCTTACATTCCACACGCTTCTTTGCCTTGGCACTCCACAAAACGATAAGGGCAGAGGCGCGTTCGCCTTTCCATACTGTCAGACGGAATGGTTCCGATGAGACTTCAGTCGGGACAACGCTTCTCTTATAAGCGAAGTCCGAATCGCCCCAAGCGGCATTAAGCTTTCCGCTTACCTTTTCCCACTGGGCTTTCTGTTCTGCGGTCAGTGCAACAGGATCCTCAGCCTCAACGAAAGTCAGGTCATTCTGTGCACTTGCTGCAAAACTCACTGCCAGGCATATTGACAGTACCAGAATCTTTCTCATCATGCTTTATTATCTGATGTTTCAGACTTAGCCATCAGTCCTGTGATGACCGCCTGGGCGCATGTGCAGCCGAAGACGGCGGGGATGTAGGATATGGTGCCGACCTGGGATTTCTTGTTGCGGTCTTCGCATGGGACTATCGATTCCTTGTCCGGAAGCTCTTCGGAGAAGACGACCTGAAAGCCTTTTTTGATGCCCATATGGCGGAGTCTCTTGCGGACGATATATGCCAGCGGGCAGTTGAATGACTTGGAGACATCGGTCAGGCGGACTTTGGTGGCGTCATATTTTGCTCCTGCGCCCATGGAAGACACGAGCGGAATGCCATTGTCCATGCAGTATTTGATAAGGTGGAGCTTAGGTGAAAGCGTATCAATCGCGTCTACAAGGAAGTCGATCTTGTATGCACCCAGCACTTCCCCAGCCTTTTCCGCCTCGAGGTATTCCTTAATAATGATAAGATCCAGTTCAGGGTTTATATCTTTCAGTCTGGCTGCGAGAACATCGCACTTCGGTTTGCCGACAGTGGAGTCCAGGGCCAGCAGCTGACGGTTCTTGTTGGTTACAGAGACATCGTCGCTGTCAAGGATGATGAGATGGCCGACTCCGGCACGCACGATCATCTCGGCGGCGTAGCCTCCTACGCCGCCGACTCCGATGACAGCCACTGTCGAGGCGCGGAAATGATCAAGCATTTCCTCCCCTGTCAGCATTGCTGTTCTTTCCTGCCAATCGTAAATCATAACTTATTGGTTTAAAGATCCTTCGCTACGCTCAGGATGACAATGGGAAAACTCAGGAATGACAATGGGATAACTCAGGATGACAATGGGAAAACTCTGGATGACTGAGAAGCAGGACCTGGATGACAGAGAAACAGGACCTGGATGACTGAGAAACAGGACCTGGATGACAGAGGGCTGTTCAGACTGTGGTATTCCATGAGTAATGTCATTCTGAGCGAAGCGAAGAATCTTCATTACAAACCTTTCGCTTTGCCTTCGTCCCAGATTGCGTCCATTTCCGCCAGCGTCATATCCTTGAGGTTGCGGCCTTTGCGGATGGTCTGCTCCTCGAGATAGGTGAAACGGCGACGGAACTTCGCGCATGTACGCTCGAGAGCCGTATCAGGATTCAGACCATATAGACGTGCAGCATTTACGGTAGCGAAAAGGAAATCACCAAGTTCCTCCTCCGCGCGGTCATACGCCGCCTTGCGTTCCTCGTCTGACTCGGCTGCTGCCATCGCATCAAGCTCTGCCTGGTACTCGCCCATTTCCTCCTTCACCTTGTCCCATACCTGCTCCTTGCACTCCCAGTCGAAGCCCACTCCGCGCGCCTTGTCCTGCATGCGGTATGCCTTGAGAAGCGGCGGAAGACCATCAGGTACTCCTGAGAGCACCCTCTTGTTGCCATCCTTTTCCTTGGTCTTGAGCATCTCCCACTGCTTGATCACATCCTCGGCATCACCCACCTCAGCCGATGAGAACACATGCGGATGGCGATAGATAAGCTTGTCGCAAAGAAAATTGATCACGTCCACTATGTCGAAATGCTCCTTCTCCTCGCCTATCTTGGCATAGAAAAGTACATGAAGGAGCACATCGCCAAGCTCCTTCGACAGTTCATGCTCCTCCCCTTTGAGGATCGCATCACTGAGTTCATATACCTCCTCAAGGGTCTGCGGCCGAAGCGACTCATTGGTCTGCTTGCGGTCCCAAGGGCACTTGACCCTTAATTCGTCCAGCACATCCAGTATCCTTCCGAATGCCTGTAGTTTTTCTTCTCTTGTATGCATATTCATTTATCTGTTTCGTGTAAAGATCCTTCGCTGCGCTCAGGATGACAGAGGAGCAGGTCAGGATGACAATGGGCCGTCACAAATCCACGATCATGTCGGGGACGACAATGTAGCATGCAAAGTTAGCAATTCTGCAAAAAATAGCTATCTTTGATGAGCTAATCACACAATCATGCGTAAAGAGATCAAGTTTGTTTCGGCAGAGGAGGCCGTAAAGGTTGTCAAGTCAGGCGACCATGTCCATTTGAGCAGTGTGGCAAGTGCGCCACGTATCCTTATTGATGCACTCTGCGCCCGCGGAGACAGAGGTGAACTTCAGGATGTCCGCATCCACCACCTCCACACCGAGGGACCGGCGCCTTACTCAGACCCGAAATACGACGGAATATTCTTCCACCAGGCATTCTTCGTAGGAGCCAACGTGCGCAAGGGAGTCCAGGCCGGATATGCAGACTACATTCCGGTTTTCCTTAGCGAAACCCAGAAACTTTACCGTTGCGGAGCCCTCCGCTGCGACGTGGCAATGATTCAGGTATGTCCTCCTGACAAGCACGGCTACGTGTCGCTCGGCACATCAGTGGATGCGACCCTTGCAGCCATCGAGTGCGCCAAGACAGTGATCGCGGTAGTAAACCCTAACGTTCCTCGCGCATGGGGCCAGGCTATGATCCCTATGGACATGATCGACATATTCGTGGAAGGCAACGAACCTCTTGAGCCGGCTCATTTCAGTGAGCCGAATGAGGTCGAGATTGCTATCGGAAAGCATTGTGCAGGACTCATCGAGGACGGCGCATGTCTCCAGATGGGTATCGGAGCCATTCCGAACGCAGTGCTCGCACAGCTGGGAAGCCACAAGAACCTCGGAGTGCACACCGAGATGTTCGCTGACGGTGTCCTCGAACTCGTTGAGAAGGGTGTGATAAACGGATCGAACAAGGTAACAGACAAGGGCAAACTCGTATCGACCTTCCTTATGGGTTCGCAGAAAGTTTATGACTTCATCGACGACAACCCTATGGTTGCCATGATGGATGTAGGATATACCAACGATCCGTTCGTCATCGCGAAGAACCCTAAGATGACAGCCATCAATTCGGCAGTACAGATCGACCTTACCGGACAGGTCTGCGCAGACTCGATCGGAACCAGGTTCTACTCGGGAGTCGGCGGCCAGGTGGACTTCATCTACGGCGCATCACTCGCTCCTCAGGGAAAAGCCATCATAGCCATGCCTTCGACAACCAACAAGGGAGGCAGCAAGATTGCCCCTACCATCATAGAAGGCGGCGGAGTAGTTACGACCAGACCGCATGTACACTATGTCGTGACCGAGTACGGAGCAGTGGACCTCTACGGCCGCTCGATGCAGGAAAGGGCAAAACTGCTCATCAGCATCGCCCACCCTGACCATCAGGATGCGCTCGACCGCGCAGCCTTCGAGCGCTTCGGTCCGCACTACATCGGCGTGAAGATCTGAGCGGCTACTGGGCAGCAGCGGCGCGTTCCCTGTTGCGCTTGGTCAGCGCCCGCTGGAACTCGCGGGCATTCTTCTGGTGTTCCTTATACCCTACCGCGAACTTGTGCGTGCCATCGAATGCAGCACTTGCACAGAAGTATATGTAGCCGTTCTTGTCCGGATTCAGCACCGCATCCAGACATGCCTTCGGAGGCACATTGATAGGAGCCGGAGGAAGGCCTGCATACTTATATGTATTATAAGGAGAATCTACGGTAAGATGCTTCTTGAGCACCCTGTCAAGAGTATAATCGAAGCAGAAGCATACGGTAGGATCTGCCTGAAGCTTCATTCCCTTCCTGAGGCGGTTGAGATAGACACCGGCTATGACCGGATACTCAAAATCCTTGAGTGTCTCCCCGCTCACAATGGATGCGACCACTGACACTTCCTTCTGTGACAGCTTCTGGGCCTTTGCCTTCTCCAGCCTCTCAGGCGTCCAGAAAGCATCATACTCCTTCTTCAAACGATCAAAGATCTCCTCAACAGATGCCGTCCAGTACATCTCATAGGTGTCCGGCAGAATCAATCCGAACACATCCTCAGGCGTGAATCCATATCCGGCAAGAAATTCAGCATCATTCAGCGCAGAAGCGACAGCAGCAGAATCCACCATCATCTGATAGCTGATCTTCTTGGCGATGACGCCCTTGTTGCGCATTGTTCCCGAAAGAGTCAACGAATGAGGTTCCTGCCAGCCACGCGTCAGCATACGCGCAACATAAATGCTAGGATCTGACTTGGATATCCTGTATTTTCCCGGCTTAAGACGCGAAGCGGCATTCTCGGATTCAAACGCCTTTTTCATTGCATCACGGCTCTTCATGCCTGCTCCGGAATCCAACGAATCCATTATTTCTCCCAAAGACATGTCAGGATACACATACAGAATATATTCCTTGGTAAAGTTCGATTTCTTGTGGACCTTATAATAACCATAACCAAGATATCCTGCTATGACAGTTGCCACCAGCAAAACGGCCGCAACAACTATAAGAATCTTTGCCCTCGTCTTCATAGGACTATCTCAAAACGATTACATCACCCGCTGCAGGAACATGATCCTCAGCAAACCCGTTCATCTTGCGGAGCTTCTTCACCTTGACGGCAAACTTCTGAGATATCTCCCACAAGCCCATGCCTTCCTCTACGACATACTCCTCAAATCCCTTTGCAGCCCTGTTCTTCTTTGCCTGAAGATAGACAACCGAACCGACAGGAAGTTCGCAGTCCCCCGAAGCATCATTATACTTAAGAATCTCGCCCAGGAAAAGATCATACTGACGCGCTATGTCTGAATATGACTCTCCACCGCATGAATAGATGAAAGGCACACCATTCTGAGAGTACATCTCCCTTGCAAGATTGTATCTGTATGACTTGCGCTGACGCTCATTCAGAGGCTCCTCCTGCTCGGCTGTGACCACAACAACCGGTTTCTGCTCAGAACGCACTGACGCAGACTTACGGTCCTTCCTGTCCTTCTTTTCCCTCTTAGGCTTCTTCGGCTTGTCCTTATCAGCAGAAGGCACCTTTGTCATATGGTCAAACTTAGTGAGATCATATCGCTCTATTATGGAAATCAATTTGGTAGCATATGTGGAATCCAAAGCATAGCCCGCACTGTCAAGACCTATCGCCCATCCCTTATAGTCATATCTGTCCAGTTCAAACAGACTGCGGTACCTCTTGTTTGCACGAAGGAAATCAGAATGGTCCTCGTATGATCCCAGAGCAGTCTTATAAACACGGAACTTACCACGCAAGCCGGCATCCACAGCCTCAATCCAATCTCCGTCCCACGAGTCATGACACATAATGCCAAAGTGATTGTTAGCATTTACGGCAAGATAGGAACGGCCATAATCCGACTCCAGCATTCCCTGAGCAAGAGTGATGCTGGCAGGAACGCCGCTTCGAAGCATCTCCTCGACAGCATAGCCTGAATATTTCTCAATATATACATCCCAATGAGGTTTCTTCTCAGGCTCCTGCTGCGCAGCCAGAAAGACAAAGGATAAAAGGACTGTAAAAAACAGGCAAGTCTTCTTCATACAGATTCAAAAAGATTAATCCTGCGAATTTACAAATAAAATCATTCAAATGAAATTTCAATCACGTCAAGATCATGCACAAGGTCCGAATTAGGGAACACGGACCTCAATTCATCAAGAAAGAAATCCACGGAAGGATACCTCGAAGAATAATGTCCCACTATCAGACGTCCGGCTCCGGCATCCAAGGCACACTGCGCCGCCTGAAGGGTTGTGGAATGGAAAGTCTTTTCCGCCATTTCGGACATCTCGGCCGGAAAGGTAGCCTCATGATACAGCAGATTCACCCCTCGCACCCACTCCGGAAGCTCAGAAAAAGGTGCGGTGTCGCTGCAATATGCATAGCTGCGCGGAGTGAACGGAAGATAGGCGGCCTCCCGATTGCTGATGACCATATCCTCACGCACCACATCCTCCCCTCTTTTCAGAGCACCGATCTCAGCCAAGGTCAGTGAGTACTTTCCGATGGCATCCTTATGCACATTGAACTGCGGCATCTTTTCACGGATCATGAAGCCGAAAGTCTCGACCCGATGGTTCAGAGGGAAAGCCAGAAGTTCCACATTGCGGTTCTCATAAATGACTTCAGGAGAGGTCATCTCCAGCTCCACATGCCGGATCTCATATAGAATCCCCTCTCCGAAGTTCTTCCTGAAGAACTCCAGCGTCGGAGCGAAGGACTTAGGGGCGTAGATGGCAAGAGGAGCCGTCCTGCCCAGCATCGACATCGTGGACAGCAGGCCGAACATACCGAAGATATGATCCCCGTGGACATGGCTCAGACAGATATGCTCGATCTTAAGAAAAGAGACTCCGGCCTTTCGGAGCTGCATCTGCGCTCCCTCTCCACAATCAAACATAAACAAGCGCCCACGTACATCGACTATCTGGGCGCTTGGATATCTTTCTGCCTTAGGCATGGCCGAAGCCGTACCCAATATGTTGACAGTAAAATTCATGATCAGACGTTATCTTCTGCTGGCAAGCAGCAGTTCTCCCAACTCTTCTATATCCCTGACAATCAGATCAGGAGGGAAGAATTCGGGGGCAGGATTGTTCCTGGCATCTTCGGCAACCTTTTCGGCAGTCTCCAGAGTGGTTTCTCCGGAAAGGACAAGCACGCCGAACGCACCAGCATTATGAGCCATCGCCGTATCGGTGTAGATACGGTCACCCACCATGGCTATCTCTTCCGGCTTCAGTCCATGCCTGTCAAGAATGCCCTTAAGCATGTTAGGATCCGGCTTTCCGAGAGTTATGTCAGGCTGACGGCCTGTAGCATGCTCTATACATTTGCAGATCGAGCCACAATCTACAAGAACGACCGGCTGGTCTGTAGGACACACGCGGTCAGGGTTGGTCGCGATATAAGGCACACCCTGTGACGCCCACCATGCAGCACGGCACAGACGCGAATATTCCAGGGTCATGTCAAAAGCAACAACCAGCACATCAGGTCTGTCATCAGCACTGTCCTCGCACGAAACGAACCCGGACTTCTCAAACTGAGAGACCATGCTTGGCGTACCCAGTAGGAAAAGCCTGCGGGCCTGAGGATAATGAGCCTTGATATAATCGATAGCTGCAAGGGATGTAGTGTACATATTCTCCTCATCAGCCTCGATTCCGAGACCTTCCAGCTTCTTGAGATAGTCGGCAACTGACTTTGACGGATTGTTGGTCAGGAACGAGTAGTCTATGCCCTCCCCTGCCATCTTTGCAAGAAAATCCTTTGTAAACGGAAACAGCGTGCTGCCAAGGTAGATGGTACCATCCATATCCAAAGCCACATGTTTGATCCTGGAGAGTCTTTCCTTCAGCTCCGGAGACATCATCTTGTTGTGATTTGTACTCATACTATTCAACCTCCTTTATCACTTTGTTCAGCTTTTCATATCCGTCAGCAGGTGCCTTCCACATAAGACCGATGGCGATAGCTCCAACTGCTCCGAATATGACGGAAATAAGGAAGACCTGATCCCATCCACCTGATTCTGCCATCGCACCGAATACCACACCTGAAATCAAAGAACTTGCATAGCCGAATATGCCGATGATGCCATTGCCTGTACCTGCAGCAAATTTGGTAGCCTGCTGGGAAGCACATACTCCATACAGAGCCTGAGGTCCATAGATAAAGAATGCTGACAGTACGAGGAAGATGAACGACAGCACCAGCGAGTCACATTGCCAGAAAAGCAGGAACGAAAGCGTCGCGAATACTATACAGAAGAAACAGGTCCTGTGAGCCTTGCTGCCAAAGAACTTGTCCGAAATCCATCCGGCAAGAAGCATTCCCAATGATCCTCCTATGATTTCCGTAGTCGCAAGCATATTTCCGGCCGCAGCGATTCCCATACCCTTCTCCTCAGTCAGAAATGATCCTCCCCAGTCAAGAATGGTGAGACGGATCACATATATGCAGAAATTGGAAACGGCTATTATCCATATGTATGGATTGGCATAGACCATCCTGTTGACGATCTTCTTGCGTTTAGATTCGCTTATATTTTCAAGAGGGTTCTTCTCTGCCTTCTTTGATCCACCGGACTGTTCCATCTGCTCCATCTGCTCCAGCGTAGGAAGTCCCACATCTGTCGGATCATCCTTGAGTCCATACCATAGAAGAGGCACTCCGATCAAAGCCAGAAGGGCTGGAACAAGGAAGCACAGGTACCATACGCTATATCCCCATGTATCCAGCATGAATCCACACAAAGCCACAACGATTCCTGCACCTATGGAATGAGACACATTCCATAGAGACTGCTTGGTAGCCAGCTCATTAGGCTTGATCCAGTGCGCCATAAGGCTCACGCACGGCGGCACACCCATTCCCTGAAAGTAGCCATTGAACACCCAGAGAGTTCCTATGAGATATACAAGGCCCATAGTAGCCTTTCCTTCCGAGTCAAGAAGATTCAGCACTCCGTTGAGTTTCGGACTGAAACATATCATGATGTTGACGACACATGTCAGCAGCAGTCCAAGAGACATGATCTTCTTCTTGCTGAAACGGTCTACAAGGATTCCGTTAATGTAGCGGGATACTCCGTATATTATGCTATGAATAGTAAGGAATACACCTAATTCGGTCTTGGTGATGTCAAGTTCCTTCTCCATGGCAGGGATAGCCATTCCAAGGTTCTTCCTCACAAAATAAAACAGAGCATAACCCACAAACAGAACTGCAATCGTGCGCCATTCCCAATAGTGGTACTTCTTCTTGATGTTGTTGTCAATCGCCATTATTCAGCTTAAGTAAAAATAAATTTCCGCGAATTTACAAACTTTTTCTAGACTTCCCAGATTCCGCCCTTGCCAAACATCCTTTCAACGAACTCCTCCATCCATCCGAGACGGTAGATCACATCAATATTCGTGAATCTGCTCCTCATGAAAGGAATATAGGAAACGGTCTGACGGAAACGTTCACGGGTCACCCCGATCATTTCAGGCTCATATGGAGCTCCCACAAGTTTCAGATTCTCGCGAACCTGCTCAAACGGTATTATCTGCTCACGTATCCTGCGGCTGAGTTCAGGCCATGCGTCCTTCAGAATCTGAAGCTGAGTCCTGAGTCCGTCTGCGTCAACATATTTGCCTTTGGTTTCCACAAGGGCACGTGCTATATGGCCAGGCTTGCCTTCCATAAGACGCATGATTTCCTTTTCGGTCTCATCCCAGCTCTTCCATGCAGCCACAGCAGCCTCGACATCAATGTTTTCCAGTCCCTTTTCGAGTAGGAACTCAAGCTCAGCTGTAGAGACCAGTGTACCGATTCCGACCTTGAATCCGTGCGACACATGCTTTCCTTCGAAGCACAGATCCTCCATATCCCAGCAATGCGAATACTGGTGTTCGGTTCCGGAAGCCGGACGGCTTGACTGGATGGCCTGCATTGCGAAGCCGCTCATAAGAAGTCCGTCAGCCAGAGCCTGGGTCTTTTCAACATCTCCTGCAAACACGGCAGCAGGCTCGGAGAGAGACTCCTTGAGGCCGTTCTGGACAAGGTCCCATGCGAAGTCATCGATCTTCTCGCTTCCTACCACATCAGCCAGCATCCAGTCTGCACCGGCAGGGATCTTGGCTATCAGGTCTGCATAGCCGGAAGCTGCCAGCTCCTTCGGCGCCGCAGCAGCAATCTCTGAATCCATGACAAATCCCAGCGGAGCCGGACAGTCGAATGTCTGCTTGTTGCCGTCCTTTGTGATGGAAGCGCCGTAAGCCGTGAAGCCGTCCATAGAAGCAGCCGTACCCACGCACATATATCTTCTGCCCAGGAGGTGCGAAACAAGCTTCACAGTATCGTTGATGACTCCCGATCCCACTGCAATCGCCACAGCATCGATCGGCTCAAGATATAACTTAAGGGTCTCGATATGCTGCCACTCGGCATAAAAATCCTCGGCCGGGAAGATATACGGCTTTTCAGAAACTATTCCAGCCTCATCAAGTGACTTCCGGGCATAGGAACCGGCCACTGCCCATGTATTCTCATCTGCTACTATCACAGCTTTCTGTCCCGGAAACAGGCCGGCGAACATCTCAGCTGTACGGCAGACGGTTCCTCTGCCGATAATCAACGCCTTTGTGTCTCTGGCTCTCTGAAGAGCGCTCTCAATCTTATTCACGTCAAATACCAATTAAAATTCTTTTACCCACCGCACTTTTTTTATCTACGTTACCTATCCCCTAAATCCCCTTTCTCGGAAAGGGGACTTACTATCGACCTGAAGGTCTCGAAACAAGGTACTTTCGCACAGCGAAATCTTTAATTTAAGATTTTTCCAATTTTTAAAGAAGAAAATCCAAAAGTTCAGGAAGCTTGGTGTAATCATCCACCTGGACATAGTCCATTCCGTAAATGCGCACATGGCTGTCTCCGCCGCCGTCACCGAAGTCGTCGCCTATATACAGGATCTCCTCCTCCGCATAGCCATGCTCGGAAGCATACTTCATGATCGCATCGTACTTGTTGTACTTTTTCGGAGCGAAATCGAACGAAGAAGAACCTCCGATGTATACTGCATGTTCAGGGAAAAGCGAACATATCTCATCATAAAGCACCCTGCGCTTGCTTCTGTCAGGATCGAACACCACCTTGTCTTCGATCCTGGCGCCGCTGCCGATCAGGCAGAAGGTGACCATACCAGAAGGATGGAACTCCAGATGCCCGCCCGCATACTCGGTATATCCGTATTTTTCTCTGAGGTACTGGCAGGTAGTGTTGAAATAATCACGGTCTGCGGCTACGGTATCCTCACGGATGATCTTGAACTCGCCGTTCTCGACAACACTCTCCTGCATGCCGTAGTTCGCGATGATATCTATCGGAAACTGCTCCATCTGATTGTAGATGCGGGGAGCATTTCCCGCTCCCACCATAATCAGCTTATATTTGGCATCCAGCTTTCTAAGCAGAGCCTTGTTTGCCTCCGGCAGATGGCTTTTATGCTGTGACAGGGTACCGTCAAGATCAAAGCACAGGAGCTTTTTCGGAGAGCACACACCTTCTGAACTGTTTATTCTCATATTTTTTCGAAATTTTCACAAATGTAAATATTTTTAACCGATTTAAAAACAAACGCAAGCAAAAACGCTATATTTTTCTTCATTTCTTTTCAATTTGAAAAAACAAATTTGGAACTATAATATTATAAGTGTATTTTTGTCATGTATATAATTAAAGACCAGCATGAGAGTTAAATCATTACTTATCGCACTCTCTCTGCTCGTTGCAGGCTCCGCAGCCGGACATGACAGAAGAGAAGTATTCATCAGCAGAAGCGACACTGCAGTCCACTATCGCATTCCGGCGATCGCTGCGCTTGAAGACGGGACAGTAGTAGCTGTGGCGGACTACAGGTTCTCAAGGAACGACATCGGGATCGTAAAGGACGGTCGCGTGGACCTCAGAGCCAGCGTCAGCCATGACGATGGCAGGACATGGGACGAGATCATCACCGTGGTCGAAGGCAAGGGGAAGGATTCTCCTGACTTCATGAATGTAGGCTTCGGCGATCCATGCATCGCGGCTGACCGCGAAAGCGGCAGGATCCTGCTGATGTGCGCAGCCGGAAACATAGCGTTCACAGAAGGGACACAGGACTGTCATCTACGCATCACACGCATGTACAGCGACGACAAGGGAGCGACATGGAGTGCTCCGGAGGACATCACGGATGAGCTTTTCGGCCTCTTCGACAGCAACGTCTACGGTGCGGCGAAGTCGATGTTCATAACTTCCGGAAGGATCGTGCAGAGCCGCCATGTCAAGACTGGGAAATACTATCGTCTTTACTGTGCAGCGCTTCAGATCGCAGGAAACGACAAGTGGCTTAACTACGTACTGTACTCGGACGACTTCGGAGCAAGCTGGAAAGTCCTCGGAGGAACTGATGTTCCGCCGATCACCGAGGGGGCCAACGAAGCCAAGGTGGAGGAGCTGCCGGACGGTGATGTAGTGATCAGCTCGCGCACAGACAAAGAAGGAAGGATGTTCAACATCTTCGACTTCAAGAACATAAGGAAAGCCACAGGAACATGGGGAACCATGGCTCATTCAAGCAGCCACAACTCAGGCGTGGTGACAAAAGGAAACTCATGCAACGGAGAGCTGCTCTCAGTTCCGGTCTACCGCAATAGCGACGGACAGAAGATGATGCTGCTCCTGCAGTCCGCTCCTGCCGGTCCACGCCGCTCGAATGTAAGCATCTACTACAAGGGACTGGACCTCGACAAGGAGTATTCACCTGAAGAGATAGCACGCGACTGGGAAGGCTCATACCGCGTGACAAACATCGGATCGGCTTACTCGGTAATGGCCCAGCTGTCTGACGGCAAGGTAGGAATCATGTATGAAGAAAAGACCTACTACCCTACCAGCGGCGCAGGCTACACTCTCGTATACGACGCTTTCACCATCGATCAGATAACAGACGGGAAATACAGTCTCACCTATACGCAGAAGCCTATAAAGTACAACCGCGGCATCGGCATCTATCCGGGCAATCCGGATGAAGACTTCTCTCCAAGACTCTCAGCAGACAAATCATACAGGAACCTGGCACTCAACAGGACCGTATATCATTCTTCCAGCCACGACTACTGCCTCACAGGCCAGCTCATTGCCGACGGAATCGCAGAGACTTCCCTTCCGAAGTATCTGACCATGGAGACTTCGGCCGAAAAGAATCCGAAAAGGGAAAGAGAGTGGTTCGTGGACCAGCATCCTTACACGATGCCTAGCTTCTTCGGTCCGAAGGCATACTTCGAGATCGCGCTTCACAACGGATGGACAGAGGAATTTGACCGGATTGACGGCGAGATACTGGTTTCATACCTGGAGGAAAACGCAGACGGCAGCCATGAAGTAAGGATTTCCGCATCCGAGGACGGAAAGGAGTGGACCGTGCTGAAGACAATAAAAGGAGATGAACTGATAGGCCGCGAATCCAAGCCACGCGGGCATTCCGACCCTGACAAGGCGGACGCACTTGGCAACCAGCTGCTCCCTACAAGAAAATTCAACCTCGACGTCAGACTTCCGAAGTCAGAGAGCTACTCTGCCATACGTGTCGAGATGGAAATGAAAGGAGCCGAGCAGTGGATCGGCTCGGACATAAACTTCTTCAACGGCGAGGAGCAGCTTCAGATCATCCCGTCAAAGCATTTCAACAGCACATGGATGAGCCTGGGCAAGGAGCAGGAGTGGATATATATTGACCTCGGAGCAAAGGCCTCCTTTGACAAGGTAGTACTGAAGTGGCTGCAAAAGCCTTCTTCAGCAAAAATCCAGGTATCGGACGACGCTGAAAGCTGGAAGGACTTCGCAAAGACCTCTGCCGGCGCAAGCATGACAGAAACCATAAATGCCAAGGGCAAAGGAAGATATGTCAGAGTGCTCATGGAGGGAGACGGAAAGACCCCGATCATGCTCACCGAAATGGAAGTATGGGGAACGGGAGGACTGACGGCGACACCTAAGGAAGCGCCGGCTCTATCGGACAATGAAATGACTCTCTCAGGCGGCAACTGGAAGCTTGTCAGAGCCAACCTCACGGACGCTGCGGGCACTGAAATATCAGCGGAGTCATTCGACGACAGCAGATGGCTGACAGCAACCGTTCCTGGCACCGTCCTCAGCAGCTACATCAACCTCGGTGCTGTCCCTGACCCGAACTATGCCGACAACATCTTCCAGATCTCAGACTCATATTTCAATTCAGACTTCTGGTACAGAAATGAGTTCGAACTACCTGAAAGCCTCATTGGCGAGAAACTTTGGCTCGACTTTGACGGCATCAACTGGAAGGCAGAGATATTCATGAACGGCAAGTATCTCGGAAGGATCGACGGAGCGTTCATCAGAGGCAGGTTCGACATCACCGACCTTGCCAAAGCCGGCACCAACACATTGGCTGTCAGAACAATAAAGAACGCCAACCCTGGATCTGTAAAGGAGAAGAACGAGAATGACACCGGACGAAACGGAGGCATCCTCGGATATGACAACCCTACCTTCCATGCCACCATCGGCTGGGACTGGATCAGCACCATCAGGGGAAGGAACATCGGCATCTGGAACGAGGTAAGGATCAGAAAGGAAGGTCCTGTAAGCCTTGATGCACCATACGTAAAGACAGTACTTCCATTGCCTGACACCACTTCGGCAGTCCTGACTCCTGAGGTAATCGCCAAGAACAGCAGCAGCAAAGCTGTCAGCGGCATCCTCAGAGGACACATCGGAGGCATAGAGTTCTCAAAGGACGTGACATTGGCTCCGGGAGAGGAACGCAACATCATCTTCGACCCTGCGGAATACGGACAGCTCAACATGAAGGATCCGAAGCTGTGGTGGCCTAACGGCTACGGAGAGCAGAACCTCTACAAGGCCGACTTCACGTTTGAGATCGACGGAAAAGTATCAGACAGGACTGACTTCAACGTCGGCATACGCCAGGTGGATGCAAAGGAGATCGATGAAGTGCTCTTCCTATACATCAACGGACGACGCTTTGTCGGACGAGGCGGAAACTGGGGATTTTCGGAGAACAATCTTACATACAGGGCACGTGAATATGACATAGCTGTGGCCTATCATGCGGACATGAACTTCACCATCCTGCGAAACTGGGTGGGACAGATCGGAGACACGGAACTGTATGAAGCATGTGACAGATACGGAATCATGGTATGGCAGGACTTCTGGCTCGCAAACCCTTATGACGGCCCGAACCCTCAGGACAATGCGATGTTCCTGGCAAATGCTGAAGACCTTGTGAAGAAGATCAGACGCTACCCGTCGATGGTAATCTACTGCGGCCGAAACGAAGGATTCCCGCCTGAAGAACTCGACAACGGCCTGCGCCAGATCATAGACAAGTGGCATTCCGACCTATATTATATACCAAGTTCGGCAGACGGCAGCGTGAGCGGTCACGGTCCTTACCGTGCACTGACCCACAAGGGATACTTCACATACAAGAAGGGAAACACGAAGTTCCACAGCGAGAGGGGCATGCCGTCAGTACTGACCTACGAATCCATGCTCAGGACATTCGCTCCGGACGCTCTGGAGCCTAAGAGCATCCTTTGGGGCCAGCATGACTACACCCTCAACGGAGCCCAGAGGGCAAGTTCATTCAATGAGATCATAGAACTGGGCTACGGAAAGGCAGAGACAGCAAAGGAATTCTCAGAACAGGCACAGTTCGTCAACTACGACGGCTACAAGGGCATGTTCGAGTCACGAAGCATCAACAGAAAGGGTCTTCTCCTCTGGATGTCACACCCTGCATGGCCATCCATGACATGGCAGACATACGACTGGTTCCTCGAGCCTAATGCTTCATATTTCGGATGCAAGAAGGGAGCTGAGCCTCTGCACATACAGTGGAACCCTGCTGAAAATGTAATAGAAGTGGTGAACTACCACGGAGGAGATCAGACCGGACTCACTGCAGAAGCACTCATAATGAATATGGACGGCACAGTGAAGTGGAGCATGAAGTCAGCAGTCGACAGCAAGGAAGACAGTACATTGAAATGCTTCGGAATCGAGTTCCCTGAAGAACTGTCTGAGGTCCATTTCATAAAGCTCTACCTCAGAAAGGACGGAAAGGTGATCTCCGACAACTTCTACATCAACGGCAAGGAATACGGCAACCACCAGGCGATGAAGGACATGGCCAAGGCCAAGGTGAGGTCGTCAGTTTCTTCAGAAATGGATGCCGACGGCACATGGAGAGGCACAGTCACTCTGGAGAATATGAGCGATGTCCCGGCAGTGATGATACGTCTGAATGTGGTAGGTCAGAAGGACGGAGAGCAGATACTGCCTATGTTCTACGAAGACAACTACTTCTCCCTGATGCCTGGCGAAAAGAAGACAGTGTCGCTTAAATGGTACGAAGCCGACACGAGAGGCAACAAGCCGGAAGTAAAGATCAGCGGCTACAATCTATAAAAAAAATGGGGATGGCTCTCAAAGTCATCCCCATTTTTTCACACACAATATAATTTACTGCAGTTTCACTACTGCGGTCTGTCTGATGTCATCCGAAGCGGAACCCACGAGGATTTCAAAGTCTCCCGGCTCTGTCTTCCAGTCCATTGACTGCTCGTCGAAGAAACGGAATGCATCCGGTCCCAATGTGACGGTCACGACCTTGGTCTCGCCCGGCTGGAGATATACCTTCTCAAAGCCCTTGAGCTGCTTTGCAGGCATTTCAACTGAAGCCTCGCAGTCATGTACATAGACCTGAACGACCTCAGATCCAGCCACAGAACCGGCATTGGTTACAGGAATCTTCACTGTCAGGTTCTTTCCTTCACGGATCTTTGCCGAAGACAGCTTCACCTCACCATACTTGAAATCTGTATAGCTCAGTCCGTGACCGAACGCAAAGAGAGGCTTGATGCCCATCTTGTCGTGCCATCTGTATCCGAGGAATATTCCTTCGTCATAGTAGTTCTTGCCTCTTGTAGGGAAGGTCTTGCCATTGTAGTGGGCAGGATTGTCCTCGAGCTTCACAGGGAATGAGAACGGAAGCTTTCCGCTGGGATTGACATCTCCGAAAAGCACATCCGCTATTGCACGTCCGCCCTCGGATCCGCCATACCATCCGAGCACTACCGACGGCACCTCCTCAATCCATGGCATTGCAACGGCATTACCACTGATGATTACAACGGTAAGGTTAGGATTAACCTCTGCCAGAGCCGAGATGAGTTCGTCCTGACCGTATGGAAGTCCATACTCCAGTCTGTCACGGTTTTCGCAGTCCTGATGGAGGGACTTGTTAAGTCCGCCGACATATATCACATAATCCGCATCACGGGAATTAGCCACAGCCTCGGCAATCAGTTCCTCCTTGCTTCTGTTGTCAACAAGGTTCTGGAACGAAGATATTCCGTCCTGAGTGGTAGTGGTATCGCCGACATAACCACGTGAATACACAACCTCGATATTCTCCTTTGCAGCCCTTTCTGTAATGCCCTCAAGCGGAGACATCTCATAGATAGGCTTCAGCATAGATGAACCTCCTCCGATACACATCTTCTTATAGGCATTCTCACCTACCACAGATATCTTGCGGGCCTTCTTTACAGGCAGTACGTCTGACTCATTCTTGAGAAGCACGATACCCTCCTGAGCAACTTCCCTTGCAACATCAAGGTGCTCCTGGTTGCACATCGAGCCGAAAGGTTTGTTTCTGTTCATCGATGTCCTGAAGATGATACGCAGCACTCTGCGTACCCTGTTGTCCAGTCCCTCTTCACTGAACTCACCGGAAAGGATACCCTCCTTATACGGACGTGCAAGATAATATATATCATATACGCTTTCTCCCGCAGGCATCTTCTTTCCTACCTTGGTGCCGAACTCGACATCAAGACCTCCGAGCACAGCCTCCCTGGTATCATGTGTTCCAGCCCAGTCAGACATCACAAGTCCGTCAAATCCCCACTCGCCTTTCAGGATATCATTGATGAGATAGCCGTTGTGGCAGCAGTGAGTGCCTCGGAAAAGGTTATAACTGGCCATGATGCTCCATGCACCTCCTTCCTTTACAGCCATTTCAAAGGCCGGAAGATAGATCTCGCGGAGAGCTCGCTCGCTGACCTCGACGTCGGTCTTGTGGCGGTGACGCTCCTCATTGTTGAGTGCATAATGCTTCACACAGGCAGCGACACCGTTGTCCTGCAGACCGTGGATATAAGGGACAGCCATCTTTCCAGCCAGGAAAGGATCCTCTCCCATATATTCGAAATTACGTCCTCCGAGAGGACTTCTGTACATATTGACTCCAGGGCCGAGGATCACATCCTTCTTTCTGAAAAGAGCCTCCTCTCCGAGAGCGTTTCCATACTTCTGCGCAACATCCCTGTTCCAGGTCGCTGCCAGGCAGGTAAGAGCCGGGAATGCGACGCAGGAGTCATTATTCCAACCAGGATTTCCCCAGTCGTTCCATGGCACCTCAGGACGCACGCCGTGAGGGCCGTCACTGGTCCAAAGCTCAGGGATGCCCAGTCTCTTCACTCCAGGGAGCGAAAAAGTTGACTGTGCATGGATGATTGCTATCTTCTCATCCAAGGTCATGCGGCTCAAGGCATCCTCAATCCTCTCCTCAATGTCCGCTGTCGGATCAAGATACAACGGCTTCTCTTTTTCCCTTCCGAAAGCCACCGCACTGATCAGCAATGCAAAAAGCAAAAGTTTCTTCATTATTTATTACTGGTTTTTAAGTGATTTGACAGATACCTTACCGAGTCTCAGCACAAACTGATGCGAAAATCCGTTCCTCATTGTGCCGCTGTTGATGTCATCCGCAGGATTCTCAGGCAGGACAGTCAGCTTGCCGCTCATAGGATATATCCTGAAATATACCTTATCCTTGCCGAGCAGGAATGCCGGAAGAGTCACCCTGCACTCGATCGAACCGGGAGCGGCATCATAGCAAAGGTCCCTCACTCCCTCAAGATCCTTCACATTGGCAGGGCTGTACCACAGAGGACGGAGCAGGAAAGTCTTCTGGACAGGTATGAAGTTCCTTCCGTCCACGCTGTATGCCACCTGCCACTCTCCTGGGAATCCCCACGAAAGGTCCGCCGAGCAGTTTCCTGCACTGAAGGTGAATTCGAATGACACGGCGCTGCCTTCATAACCCTTGGTTGAAGTCTCCACAAGTACGGCGTTGGCACCGACAATCTTGTCACCCTCGAAGATATACCAGTCCTTCGTATCAGAGTTAAGCCTCAGCACAGAATATTCCCTGGCACCCGAACCTGCGTCGTTTCCATCATGCACACAACGTGAATTCCACTCCGCATCGAGTCTCATCATAGCGCCTGCCGTAGTGGAAAGGAATCCCTGGCCCACATCCGGAAGCACCCTGTCAGGAGAGCATACATCACCGAAGATCCACTCCTTAAGTCCCTGATTCTCAAGATTCAGCGCCACATCATAGTTCCTGTCCCAGTTCCATTCTGCTATGGTCTCATACGAAGATGCGCTCTCCATCGGGATCCTGATATCCTTGTCAGTTGCCGGACGGATCGCATAGCGTCCGATATCACCATATCGGCGGAGGACAGTATGAACAAGCACGCCGTCCACATCACCTACCCCCTGAGGCACCCTGTCGCCATCGCGTCTCCATGTACATTTGGTATTGACAGGCATGAAGATATCATCTCCACGGTTATCTTTCAGCAACAGGCCCGAACCATCTATCGGACCGTCCACATGGGTCTTGAAATCATTGATATAGGTCCTTGCCACCTTCTTCTCGTGAACATTGGTATATGCGCCTTCCTTCGACATGAACTCGACATCCGCCAAGGTCACGAAGGTATACAGGTCATCATCTGTAAGTTCGCCTATATGACGCACCTTAGGAGCCACCTGGGCATTTTCCTCCAGCACCGAGACAAAGGCTCCCACAAGGTTACTTATAGTGTACCTTTCAGGATCATCCTCCTTGGTCAGGACAGCGCCGCCGAGATCGATCTTCACGCGTGAGAAACGCGGGAAACGGTTGTCATATACACTGTTGAACACCACTCGGAAACCATATTTTCCGTCAAGGCTCTGAATATATGCCGTACGGAAATTATCGCCAAGATCAACTGCCTTGGCTGACACCTGAACCGGAGTTTCCATATTATGAGACTTATAGTCGCTCACGATTATTCCCTCTATCTCCGTTCCCTGAGGCAGAACAATGCTTCCCTTATTGCCGACCCGGCCTCTGAGATCTTCAAAGGAATCAGCAAAAAGATTTGTAGCGGTCATACATAACGCCACCAAAAACATCAGCACTCTCATATCCCATTAAAATTTATATGTCAACATAAAATCAATCGTAAACGGTCTGATATACGATCCGGCCATCACATAATCATTCAGCAGCGAAGCGTCGGTAATAGTATCCGCCACATCAATGCTGCCCTTAGCACCATTCTGGAAGAGGACATTCACAAAATTGACAGACAGCTTCAACGGCTCGATTATGTTCCAGTCAACTCCGGCAAAGGTCTCCCAGTGTCCGGCGAAATATGCCAGATTGGTACGGCTCACATACTGACGGCTGTAATAGCGTGCGCTTGCCCAGACCCTGAAATTCTTCCATGTGTATGACGGATCTATCTCCAGCATCCACTGAGAAATACCTGTGACATGCTTTCCGGTGTAGTCTATCACTTCCTTCGAACCGTCGCTGAAGACAAACTCATTGGTATAGTCCTTATAGCGCGGATCCTGCCATGTTCCGAGAAGGTGCATGTTGAAGCCGCCGAAATGGACATTTCCGTCGAGGGTGAATCCCAAGGTGCCGATTCCGTACTGGGCTGTCCAAGGAATGGTCTCGCTGACTCCGCCGATCTGCTTGGTCACGGTCATCACCCTTGCATTGTTCCAGCTGGCGATATATGAAGCCAGGGCTGTGACATTCATCCACTTGTTGTCATACATAAGTCCGCCTCGTCCGAATGCATTTCCCATGGCCTCACCTGTAGGGATCCTCTCGCTCTTGTAATACGCTCCGTTCATCGAAGTCATGCTGCAGAAGCCTTCTGCAATGAAGAACAGTCTGTCCACAAGCCTGAGGCTTATATGCTCGGAAACTGCAAAATCCAAGGCAGGAAGCTCCATACGACGCAACTCGGACAGATTCCTGTCCGCAAGGTTGAATCCCTCGACCCTCCTGTTGATCTCCTCGTCACCGAAACGCGGTGCATGAAGCATGTTCTCATATAGAGGGCAAAGACGCACACCAGTACGGAACAGTAGACGCTCGGCAGGAGTGTAGTCATGCAGAGCATAGAGAGGAACGCTGAAACGGTATGAATCATAGAAAAGTCCGCTCATGTTCATTCCCCATGTAGGCTGGCCGTTCTTATAGAGTCGGGACGGATTTGCCTCGACAGTATGTGCATAATAGAATGTAGAAGCCGAGTGCATCTGGGAAGAGAACAGGAGTTCCGCTCCCAGACGAAGCTTATGCTGCGGATTGAAACGTCTGTCCGCAGTAAAACGCAGGTCCACATCCAGTTCCTCCTGGTTGTCCACAGTCACGAGACGGTTCTGCAGGTATCCTGAATATGCAGATCCGTCAGCAGAGGTAAATCCCTTTGCATCGGTCACATTGTCGATTCCGGCAAGACCGATCTTGGCCGACTGGCTCGGCTGCATGTAAAGGACATGAAGCTTCGCATCCAGATTCCAGCCGCTGTCATGCCTGTGGTTGAACATGACAGAGAAATCATGAAGGTAGCGATGGTCCATATTGCCCAAAGACGCATGCTTTATGCTTCCGTCACGGACCTCCATATACCTTACCGCATCATCAGCAGTGAAATAGCAGTCCCTTCCGAGTCTGAAATTGCCGAAAGGCGAGATCGTTCCGTCACCATTATATACGAAAGGTGCAAAGGAATATCCTCCGTCGATGTTGTCATTGCACACAGAGAATCTGTATGCCGCATCCAGAGTTGATCTGCCCCACCTTCTGCTCAGAGCCACATTGTACATCTGCTTCTTGTCCACGAACGGACGGTTCGGAGCATTGACATTGGTAGGGTCATTGTTTACATACGCGCCTATGGAGAAATACCAGCCCGGAGCATTCTTCACCGGACCGCTTACCGCTCCGTCAAAGCGGATGAGTCCGTTGGTGGAAGAACCTATCGTAAACGCGCCTGAGAACTCATCTCCTCCCACCCTTGTCCTGGAGTCAAGAAGGACGCTTATCTCGCCGGCTGTGATCACGGCATCCATAAGGCTGATAGAGCCCTTCGGCACGAACATATGGCCGCCGGCCCAATGATACTGGCTGCGCGGAAGGCTTATTCCATGAGCCATTCCGTCAACATACACCTTGGCGCCACCGCCGCTTTCAGGCAGACCGATGTTGATCTCACGCGGAGTCGAAGCAGACTCGGCATTGAGCAGCATGTTTCTTTCGCTCTTCTTCTGGCCCGTTGCAAGAGTATCCGCCTCCTGCGCTCCTGAAGTCACTCCCGCCACAAGAAGCGAAATCATGAATATCACTTTCCTCATAGGCCCTTGTACTCTGGATCAAATATCGTATTAAGCGTATGCGCAAGACGATAGGCGCATATCTGTATCTGATAGATTATGAAATCGCCATGCTCCCTGTAGAATGAATCGTCATACTCGTTTCCGGGCTTCCATCCCCACTCATCATATATCTCCCAGCACCTTGCACCGCTCTCGTCGATCCAGTCCTGAACCGTACCGGCTACGATTTCCCTGCGTGAAGCGACGCTCATCGTATCTATATGCTCCGTAAAAGGCTTGAGCTTCTGATTGAACTCAGGATGCACCCTTTCAGGTCCACGGTCAAAAAGTCCATGATAGGAGTCCACCTTGCCGTTGTACTTTCCGTTCTCGAAGCCCCATCTCGAATCCAGACCGGAAACGCCCTTGAGGTCTGCCGGCATATTCTCGTAATAGTAATGTGCAGGACAGTGGGCGTCACCCATCAGATGGGTCAGATACTTCAGGTTGATCACCACCACCGAATCCGGCAGTTCCTTATAGTTCTTCAGTGTCTCGATAGATTTGACCAGATATGGAAAACCGTTACCGTTGGGATCCTGCCTTCCGGACTCCATCATGACCTTTCCGTTCTTGTCGATCGAGAACATGTGCCAGTATGTGGTACCGCGTATATAATCCGGAGCTTCACTCCAGTCCATGCCGCCCCAGTCATAGTCACGATAGACGTCCATCCACAATGAAATGTCCGACAGAGGAACGTCAAGGTACCTGTCCAGCTGTGCTCTGGTCGTTTCCGTACAGTTGCGCATCGCCATATAGCCGATAAGCTTATGAGCCCATGCCCATCCGTAGGAGACCTGAGTAAAACACAATACTGCAATTATCGATAAAATCAGTTTACGCATCATGAACTTTACTTTTTATATTCGATGAAAATCGATCCTATTGAAATAAGGGCCTTTGCCTCAGACGCAGGGGTTATGTCGTAGCTTCCGGGAACCTCAGCAGGCTCGTGAGGGTTTGAACGGAGTGCAAAGCCCATCACGCCGGCCGGAGTCAGCCTTATGATGACATTCTGCTTGCCTGCAACCTCAGCCGGAAGGTTGAACACATGTCCCTGAGAGCCGATACCGAAATCATACTGGGTATGGAAATTCTTGTTGTACTTGCCGGTATTGACCTTCTTGCTCCAGCATGGAAGAGGACGGAGAGAGAAGGAATCATCTCCCGTACATGCTTCCTGCAGGGTCACGAATTCGCCGCCATCAACAGAACACTGCACCATCCATCTTGCAGGAAAACCCCATGAGTTCACCATGTTGATATCTCCCGCAGCCATCTCGAAACACAGTTGCATCGGCTGGCCAGGCTTCACCTTGGCAGCCGAGAACTCGACAAAGATGGAATTTGCAGACTCTGCCATTCCCATGTTGTTCCATTTATACCAGTCCTTGGCAAGGCAGTCAAACATGATGGCACCGTTCCAGACGGCTCCCTGTCGTGCAGGAGTGAGGTTGTTCCAGTCGCTGGTCGTATAGGTCTTGGCACCGGTATCGGTCCAGATGTAGGCCTTTCCTCCCGTATCACTCAAGATCCTGTCCCCGCTCTGGCGTTCCTCGCTCGGACCCGCATTCTCATAGTCCAGGAGCTTTCCGTTGAGACCGTCAAGAATCCATCCTGTCAGCATGGTCCATGCTGAAGACTTCTTCTTAGGATCGATGTTTATGTCGCTCTTTGCAAGAGGACGGATCAGATAGCGTCCTGTGTTGCTTCCGTACCTGCGCATCTGCTCGTCTGTCAGCACACCTGTAAGCTTGCCTGAGCCCTGAGGGACACCGTCGCCGTCCCTTCGCCAGTCACAGAGGGTATTGACCGCCATGCCGATCGCATCACCATGGGCATCCCTCATCATGGCACGGCCTCCGTCCATACGGAAATTTACCTCCTTCTTATACTCCTTGTGGTACTTCTCGACGTACTGTCCGTAGTTCTCCTTGATATTGATGATGGCGCCATCCTTGAAGGCAAACTCGATATCCTTCAATGTCACCATCGTGTAGATGTCGTCGTCGGTCAGTTCGCTGATGAGCTTCTCCTTCACAGTGACACTCTCTGCCGAACCAGGCCTTCTGGAAATAACAGCAGTAGGAGTGAGACCGGCAACCGTAACGGAACCCGTCCTGTCACTCACCCTCAGTCTGCCTCCGTTGACATCAAGAGTGATGACATCGTATCTGTGCAGGTCATTGTATGCTCCTGCATCAAAGATCAGACGCATGCCTCTGCTGCCGTCGGTTTCCTGCACATAAGCCACCTTTCTGGTCATCGACATGTCGACATCCTGATAGGTGGTATTGGGATTCAATGCCACATTTTCATTCTCGCACTCGCTGATCACGATGACCTCCATAAGAGGCACACCTGAAAGGATCGGGCGATAGCCAGGAACAGCACGCCCTGCCAGGTCACTGATCGGACCGGCAAGGCAGAACTGTCCCAGAAGTGCAAGAATGCATACTGAGATTATATGCTTCATATCAACATTCATTATCATTTGAAGTCGCCGAACTGTATGCTGTCGGTCACCTTGTAATCCGATCCGGTACCGAAGCACATGCTCTTATAGTTATCCGCAGTCAGGGCTGTACCTTCGAAAGAGCCCTTTACCCAGATGTTTGTGAGGGTTGTGGTGATCTTGCCATCCTTTGTCTGATCTGTCAGACGGCCCACAAACATTCCAGAATATCCAGCACCGCTTGAGACCACATCTGCAGCAACAGAACAGTTGCTTATGGTAGTAGTCTTATTCGCCTCGACCTGTCCGATGAATCCGCCGATATACTGATTTGCGTAGGTATTATTTACTGCCATGGTACTATGGGTACCTGTTATCGTATTGTCATAGCAGATGCCGACAACTGCACCCAAAGTAGCCTTTCCACCGCTTGCATTGTTTGTGAGGGTTCCGCTCATTGTACAGTTCTTCACAACAAGACTCTTGTTCGGCATCTGGCCGACGAGACCTCCCATATAGATGTTCAAGGCCGTCGTCTTCCTGTCGTTGGTCACATCACCTGTGTTGTCGCAACCGTCAAGGGTCACAGCTTCGTCAGCGTAACCAAGGACTCCTCCGATCGCCATAGGATATGGATTGGCGGCAGAGTTGAAGCCGACTGTAACGGAGTTCTTGTTATCACAGTCTGTCAATGTGATTGCCTTGGTAGGAGCATATCCGACGATACCGCCGACACATCCTGCATTTGTTTCAGATGCATCCTTGACCTCACCGTTGTTGGTACAGTCTGTAACTATGCCGTTCTCTGCACTTCCGACAATACCTCCAAGTCTGAAATGCTTGAAGCTGTTCTTGAGCTGGGCACTTGTAGTGTTGGTAACAGAACCGTTGTTCACACAACCCTTCAATGTTCCGGCAACATGGTAGTATCCCACGATTCCGCCGGTAAATGTGCTCCACTCACCTGCTCCTGTCGAGCCGTTAAGGACGGCACCGCCATTTGTACAGCCGGTCACATCCGTAACATGAGTATCGCTGTTTGGAACACCGTTAAGGAAGGCTGCGATTCCGCCGACATACATGCGTGATGCACCGGCTCCGGTCTTCTCAACCTTTCCTGTATTTGAACAGTTGTCGATAGTGAGCTTACATGGCTGATAGACCTTGTCTGCAATATTACCGGCATGACCGCCAAGGATTCCCGCAACACCGCTAAGCATGGTTCCATCCTCAGCACCCGCAGCAGCAAAAATGACGTCACCGCTGTTTGCGTTGTCCCTGATTGCATTTTCACCGTCAGTCGCAGCCTCAATTCGTCCCACGATACCACCGAGAGTGACTCCGATACCGGCAGGCGCATCTCCGGTATTTGTCACCTTTCCTGCGTTCCTGTTGCCGGTCACTACTGTATTAGCCTTCTGAATCATTCCGACAACACCGCCGAGAGAAACACGGCTGACTACCTTGGTATTCGACACTTTTCCATGGTTTTCGCAGCCTGATACTGTATTTACATCAGCTACTCCACCTATGTTGCCGACTACGCCGCCGAGTGCAGTCCAGTTGCTGACAGCACCGTTGTTTGTGACAGGGCCATAGTTCTTGAAACCTGTAACGTCTATAGGCTTGCTGATGATCGATCCCACGAATCCACCGATACGTACTACGCCAGATGCTGGTGAATCATTAGTCAGAGCACCCTTTGCAGAACCGGCCTCACCATTCACACAGTTTGTGATCGTACCGCACGCATTGTTCATGAATCCTACGATACCACCGATGTTGGTAGCACCGGTAACTGCTGTAGAAGTGCTTGACTTCACAGCACCGAGATTGACGCATGAGTCGAAGTTGACTGTGTTGGCAATTGCTGCGATACCTCCGAGGTTGACATCAACCTTGGTGCTGTTGGTTCCGTCGAACAATACAGTACCGTGATTCTCGCAGCCTGTCATCGTCAGACCGACTTTTGTAGCCGCCAATGCAGCTACACCACCACAATAAACCGTACCTGCTGCTGATGCAGAATATGTCAGGTCGCCATAGTTACGGCACCCGGTCATCCTTGAATCAGAATCGGCAAGGAAATAAGCACAGATACCACCGAGATAGTCTCCCTTTGCACCGCTTGCCGCATCCTGAGAAATCCTGACATCTCCGTAGTTAGCCACATCTGTAATTGTGACTCCACCACGCACCTCACCTGCAAGGCTGGCAGCATATACCACATCACCCGCAGGAGCTGTTGCTGTAAACGAACATCCCTCACCGAAAGTAAGGTCCTGGACGGTAGCACCCTGCAGTTTCCTGAAGAATGCAGCATGTCCCTCCTTCTCGATCACGAAATTGTCAATGGTCTTGCCGTTTCCGTGGAAGACACCGCTGAACTGATTAGGAGTCCAGTTGTCAGATGTGATCACTCCCTTGCAATCTATGTCTGATTTCAGGAACACGCGGTCTTCAGGTTTCCATGAAGCTGCGTTCTCATTCCATGCAAGGAGTTCTTCGGCAGTAGCGATCTCGATGATCGAGCGCACACCGGCATCCATCTGCACCACCTTGATCTCTGCAGTTGTTCCTTCGTAGACAAGAGTGATTACCGCTTCCCTGCTGGATGAAGTCTCGTTCTCAAGCAAAGTGTAGCGGAGCATTCCGCCATCCAGCCTTACATCCTTGATGAATTCATCGTTGGAAACAGTACACTCAACCTTTTCGGCAATTCCGGTAAAGTTCATGAGTCCTCCCTTGACAGTCTCGAAACATTCCTTCTCTTCAGGACCATATACCACGCTGTCATCCAGGATCAGTCTTCCCGGCTGATTGCTCTGACGCACAATCACCTCAGCCTTATACTGAACCTCGTCAGGATCGGTGAACTGCAATGAAATCGTTGCTATCCTTTCCACTCCGCTGTCATTTGCAGGGACCTGGAAAGAAACGTCATAGACATACTCAGACTCACCGGAAGCATTTCCGATCTTGCAGCTCTCGATCCACTTCGAATCGGTCTCCGGAACAAGTGTTCCGATGAATGACGGCGGCAGATTGGATCTGAGCTTCGCCACTACCGTACCTGCGCAATCAGCAAGGTCGATGCCCTCCTGATTCAGGAATTCCATCACGATCTTAGTTATCGGAGATACCTGGACCACAGGTATCACCTTGGTTTCCACACCGTCTGAAATGGTCATGTTGAAAGACCTCTTGAGTGCTTCATTCTGAGCAAACTCGACAGTGACCATGGTCACTCCTGTTCCGGAAGTCTTGTCGAAAGTGACCCAGTCGACGTCCCTGTCCAGACTGATGGTCCAGTCGCCCGAGCAATACACCATGAAGGTATACTTGCCACCTTCGTGCTTGACATCGATCTTCTCATAATCGAGTTCAAGCTCCTCATACTCTTCCTCAAATTTGTTCTGACATGCAGGCATTGCCGCAATGCAGACGAAAAGGATGCAGATAAATCTATATATATTCTTCATAATTCATCAATTAAGACCGGATGCCTCATACTCAGGATTGCTCAGGGCATATCCGGACAAAGCGCACTGCTTGTCTGGGATAGGATAGTATCTGTGACAAGGCTGTGCATTGTTCTTGATCTGTGCATTATACTTCTTGACCTCATCATACCAGATGCCCCAGCGCACCAGGTCAAACTTTCTCATGAACTCACCGCCGAGCTCTCTTGCCCTTTCAGCGCGGAGGAAAGTCAGGAAGTCCTCATATCCGGTAAAGTCGGTATACGGATCCACATCTGCTCTTTCACGTACCATGTTCAGGTAACGCATGCACAGGGCAGGATCGTGTTCCAGCTCGGCATGACACTCAGCCATCATGAGCACTGCATCGGCATATCTGAAGATACGGTAATTGTTGGAGTCATATGTGTTTTCCATATCAGGACACCAGAATTTCGATCCGGCCCAGCCGATTCCCCATGTCCTGGTCTCGCCGAAGGTTCCACCGGTCTCGTAGTTACCCAATCCTACGGCATACTCGATTCTACGGTCGATCTTCTTTCCTCTGATCTCCTTCTTGGCCCATGCCTCGAGGTCGATCTTGGTAAGGTATCTTTCCCTTCCGTCTCCAGCCTTATATGTAGCTGTAAGGTCATAAGTAAGAGGAAGCGGATCAAACAGGCACTTGGCTCCTGACTCAGAAGTCACCTTTCCATATGCAGGGCGGAACAGAGTGTAGTAGTCAGTAGCCCTGAGTGAATTCCAGTTAGGGAGAGTGGTGCCGTATCCTGTCAGCTGAACGCCATCGAAAAGATCCTTAGACCTGTCGTATTTAGGCGTCATGATAGCTGCCACATTACCGTAGTATCTCACGCCGTCACGCGAATACTCATGCTGGATCTCGAAAATGCTCTCGGCTGTGTTCTTGTATCTCCACTGCACCTCATGCAAAGGATAGGTTGCCTCGGACAGGTCACCGTAAAGCTTCTCGAGCGAATCAAGCGGAGCAAGTGCCATCTCCCACTCCTGGTTCCACATCGCGAACTTGGCCATCAGCATAAGTCCGTGGGCATATCCGCTTCTGTTGTTCGGAGCCTCGCCACCGCGCACCTTCAGACCGTTCTCTTCAGTGAAGTAAGGGATCGCATTATCACGCAGATCCTTGTAGAGTCTCATTCTGATTGTGTCAGCCGGAGTACGCTCCAGGTAACGGATGCTGTCCTGCACCGCATAGCTGTCGACCATACATGTGTAGTAAGGCACACCGTCGAACATCGATGTCAGGATGTAATAGTACATGGCTCTCATCACACGGCCTTCTGCCGCAAGAGGAGCTTTGAGATTGTCATCGATCGGAGCCGTCTCAATGTTTGCAATGGCCTCATTGCAGTACATGATGCCCTTGTAGCAGTTCTCCCACACCCTGGCACCGACCTGCGGCTTGGATGGAGAGACATCAAGCGAAGAGTCACCTGACGACGAAGACGAACGCCAAAGGTCACTGCAGGCCTCTGTAGCGATCATGAAGTCCGCAACATAGATATTGTTCAAAGGAGCATAACATGAGTTCAATGCAGCCTTGCACTGATCTACAGTCTTATAGAAGTTGTGCTTGTTCACAAAGAATGTAGGTTCCTCCTTAAGAGAGCATGATGCTGCAATACAAAGGACTGAAGCAAGCAGGATATTCTTTAATATTCTTTTCATTTCCATATCCTCCATTAATAACGAAGTTGAACACTGAGAACCACCATTCTCGCTTTAGGATATGCACCCATATCCACACGTCTGAGAGTAGAGTTGCTGCTGTTGGTAGACACATCCGGATCGAATCCGTTGTACTTGGTCCACAATGCGAGGTTGTCGCCTGTGAGAGTGAAGGTCATGTCCTTGAATGTGTTGCCCTTCTTGAATGGAAGAGTGTAGGCGATGCTGACAGTCTTGAGCCTCAGGTATGAAGCGTCATGAACCTGTCTTGAGCTTGGCATGAGGTTGTAGTCCTTGCCAGGTCTCGGGTTCCAGCTGTCAGGATTACGTACAGGATGCCATGCATCAAGCATGTAGCGGTACTGGTTGGTTACGATACCGCCGCCCATGAACATCTCAGACCAGTTGTAGATGCTTCCGCCCAAAGAGTAGATGAAGTACATCGAGAACTGGAAATTCTTCCAATGGAAGATATTGTTCAGACCTCCGTAGAGGACAGGATCCGAATTGCCCAGATATACAAGGTCCTTCTCGGAAAGCACTCCGTTCTGGTCCTGGTCCACATACTTAGGAAGTCCGAGCAGAGTCTTGACTGCATCGTTGTTGTTCTTGTCAGCCAATGTAGAAGACACGTATGTGTTGGAGTCCTGATAGTACTGCTTCAGCTGCTCCTCATTCTGCCAAGGACCTGCGTACTCGAATCCCCAGAGCGAGTTCAGCGGATATCCCTTCCTGTATCCATACATCATGTACTTGCTGTTACCCCAGCTTTCGAGGGTAGCGACATAGTTCTCATGTCCGATGTCCTCGACCATCTGACGGTTGTGTGAGATGGTGAAGGTAGTGGTCCATGAAAAATCCTTGGTATCGATATTACGTGAATCGATGGTGAGTTCGACACCGCTGTTGGTAGTCCTTCCGAGATTTGTGAATCTGCTGTTGAATCCGGTAGTCTGAGGCACCTGTACGCTAAGCAGGAGGTCATTGGTATAAGAAGTATACGCTTCTGCTGTAAACTTCAGTCTTCCGTTAAGTACCGAGAGGTCGATACCGAGATTGGCAAGGAATGTCTTCTCCCATGTAAGGTCAGGATTGGCGATACGGTTGAGATAGTATGCTGCAGACTGAGTGCCGTCGAAGAGATAGCCGCCTGTCGAGCTGGTGTATGCCTCCAGAGAGTTGTATGTAGGGATGGCATCGTTACCGGTGAGACCGGCACTGAGTCTGAGCGACAGCTCGTCGATGTTCTTTACCCTGCGGAGGAAATTCTCCTGCTTCAGGTTCCACTTGAATGCTCCTGAAGGGAAGAAGCCCCACTTGTGATTATCCGCAAAGTTGGACGATCCGTCGTAACGGCCTGTGAATGTCAGGTAATACTTGCTCTTGTAGTTGTAGTTGAATCTCGCAAGCAAGGACTCACGGACAACCTTGGTGTTGGCAGATGTGGCGGTATAGTTCTCCTTTGAGCTGATACCGTTCATATTGTTCCACTTCAGGCCGTCGACAAGAAGTCCCTTTGCATTGAGAGACAGCAGATTGGTAGACTCGTTGGATACGGTAAATCCGAGAAGGGCGTCAAGGTTGTGTCCTCTGCTGAACTTCTTCTTATACGATATGGTGTTTTCAGAAGAGAACCTGTATGCATCACCCTCATAACGATACGCCTCAGCGCCCTCACCCTCTACCTTCGCAGGAAGGTAGCTCGGATAAAACCTGTAGTCCTTGCGGCCATAGAGCATGTATGTATTGTGGCTGGTGATCACCATCCCGTCAACAGGCATGATCTCCACGATGGCTGTATTGAAAGTAGTATGACGGTCCTGGATGTTTTCCGTCATCTCGATAGTCTTCGCCGGGTTGTTGATGTACATACCGTTCTCGAAGATAGGATTGTAGTTATCCTCAGGAGAGATCAGGGGAGAAAGGTAGATGGCACCGTTATAGATGCTGGTTCCGCCGATGGCTGCCCTGTTCGGAAGCTGTCTCTGGTATGTGTATGAACCACGGTAAGAAAGCGTCATCCATTTGAATATCTTATATGCAAGGTTCAGACGGGTGGTGACACGGGACATTCCGCTGCCCTTCACGACTCCCTGCTGGTCGGTGTAGCCGAGAGCGGTATAGTAGTGAAGCTTGTTTTCCTTTCCGCTCATCGAGAAGTTGTAGTTCTGGTACATCGCAACCCTCGAGATCTCATCAAGCCAGTTTGTACCCTCTCCGTAAGCTGCAGGATCGAATGCAGGGTCATACGCCGGAAGATTTCCATGAGAGAGGTGTCCGCCGGCCGCATTGATCGACCTTCTGTATCTGATGAACTCCTCAGCATTCATCAGGTCCAGGGTACGGGCGATCTTCGATGCTCCGAACTGGGCCTTGAAAGTGATGTTAGGCTTGGTTGTGAATCCACCCTTGGTTGTGACCATGATGACACCGTTTGATCCCCTGGAGCCATAGATCGCAGTCGACGATGCATCCTTAAGCACAGAGATGCTTTCAATGTCTTCCGAGTTGATGTCATTCAGATCGGTGACAGCTCCAGCCACACCGTCAACGACGATGAGAGGCTCGTTGGAAGCTGTGATCGAACGTGTACCACGGATACGGATCGAAGTTGCTGCACCTGGCTCGCCGGTTGTGGACATGATATCCACACCTGCGATTCTTCCCTGAAGCGCCTGATCCACCGAAAGTCCCGGAGCATCCTTGATGTCAGACATCTTCACGCTGCCTACCGCACCGGTAAGGTCAGCCTTCTTCACTTCACCATAACCGATCACGACCACCTCGTTGAGCGAGTTGTTCGGATCCGGAAGCAACTGGACCTTGACATTGGTCTTTCCTGTAATATCCACATTCTGAGTCAGATAGCCGAGGAAAGACACGGAAATTGTCTGGTCATTGGAACGGACATCAAAAGAGAACTCTCCTTTGTCGTCTGTCATCACGCCGTTCTTACCATCCTGGGATACCACGACTGAACCGATGAGAGGGACACCCATCTCATCGATTACCAGTCCTGTAACCTTTCTGGTCTGAGCGGACATAACACCAGATGCCAGCACAATGGCCAGCATCAGTGTCACAAACCTTTGAATTCGATTTTGCATATATCTGTTTTAGTTGTTTACTTGTTGACAGGGAAACTTGCCCCATAGGCAAACCCTGAGAAGTCCGTCTGAAGGACATTCCTTTCATAGACAATGGTCCTAGAAGCAGAAGGCCTGTGAGTTGCGACAATCTTCCAGTTGGTTTCGTTTGCCGGATCTCCGCTTGGAGCGTCGATCACCCAGTAGTTGTCACTGTTCAACTTATAGGCTTCACTGCCTCCGCCAGGACAATCATGGAACATCCAGCTGTAACCGAACGTACATTGATCAAGCTGTCCCGATAGCCTTGTCATCGGATAGGAAACACCATCCTTCACAAACTCAACAGTCCAGTTGTCAGCATCAGCATCCCAGACTCTGGCTATGAACTTACCTTTGAGATTGTTTCCCCAGTTGTATGAGCCAGTAAGGTGCTGAGATGAGCCACCGGCATTACCAGTTAATGAATTGTATGTTGCGTTTCCGTCATACACCCTGAGCTGATAGTCCATATCCGCTCCGACCGTCTTGTTGACGCTTTCATAAAGCTGCTTGCCGTTGAACTTCATGAGTCCGTATCCGGCAGGAGAACCGTCCACAGAAAGGTTGGTGTTCCACCACATTCCGCCCATCATCTGGAGGTTATGCTCATATATCTTGCTTCCTCCGGCTGCTGTCACGCTGTGTTCGTGGTTACGGAGCCAATGGGCGTGTCCTGAAACGATATGCACTTCATGGAATCTTGCCAACTCATTAAGTACATTCGTAAAATTCGTATAGGTTTCATATCCCATTATCGGAACGTGAACACAAAGGATCACAACCTTGTCCTGAGGATTTTCCACCAGATCCAGATCGGCCTTCAGCCATTCCACCTGCGGATTGGAGAATGCAAAAGTAACATTGACACTATTGCTTCCTGCACCTGTAACCTTCATGTTGTTCATCACGACGATATGCGCCTTGCCTATGTTCAGCGAATAGTCTGTCGGTCCGAAATTATCAACGAATGTCTTCTCTGCAACGTATGTTCTTGCAATATTGTCAGAAAATGAACCTGTGTAGCTGTTGAAATACTCCGCATCAAAATCATGATTTCCGATGCAATGCAGGAATGTCTGCTTGCGGCCACCTACGGTCTTGCCTGCAAGGGCATTCTTGAAAGGCTGCATCATGGACATATTGTCCGTCATCTGGTCGCCTGCAAGAATCGTGATGCATTCCGAGTAATCACCTGTACAGTAGCTGTCCAGGGTTGAGATCATGTCAGGAAGGCTTCTGCCTGAGAATTTGCTCAGGTCCGAATCATTCGATACATGGATGTCAGCAGCAACGGCAAGGGTAAACTTATCGCTTAACGAGCTGCGAGGGGTCAGCTGAAAATCGTTTACGTGCTTCTGCGACGTATCGCCAAAATTTCCGTTTTTGTAATAGGCCGGGTGATTGTTACCATCCGTAGGGATTTCATACCCTGCCGGAACTGTGATATATACTGATCGTGCATTGCTGTTGCCCTTAAAGGCATAATCGCCATTATGATCAGTCACAGTGAACGTGTAACCATCTGTCACCGGAACTCCGGCAATCGGCAGGCCGGTCACTGCATCAGTGACCGTACCTACCAGATTATACTCCGGCCCAACGGAAGTTCAATTCGTTCCGAAAGTTATACCTGTAGTAGTCTTGTTCTCAGATTTAGTTCCGAAACAATAAGTGGTATAGTTGGTTTCTGACAACGCTGTTCCATTGAAAGTACCAGCTACACTAGAAGATGTGATGGTGCTTGCAGGTTTCAGGAAACGTCCGATGAATGCTCCTACATAATCATAATTGGTACCCCTTGCTGAAGTGATTGTAGCCTTGCTGCTGCATTCGCTGATTTCAGCCAATTCTGCAGTGTATGCAACCAGACCGCCGACCATCTCAAGAGTAGTTGTACAGGTATTGTACTGAGATACATTTCCCTTATTGTCACACTTTGTCATGACGAGTTTAGGGGAACTTACTCCGACAACACCACCGACAGCAAGCAGGGTACGTTTAGTCGAATTGTTGAACTTACCGGAAACTGCGCCTTCATTATCACAGTTTGTCATAGTAAGGCCTTTACCGATGACTCTGCCGACTACACCGCCTACGATACCGGAATTGGAATTTGACTGGTCACTGACAACACCATAATTGCTGCAGTTCTCCATTGATGTAAATGCAACAGAACCTCCGATTCCTCCTACACGGATAGCATCCCATGCAGATGATGAAGTCAAAGCTGTACTGGTCACTTCTGCATAGTTCTTACAGTCACTCATCTGACCGGAAACGGTATGATGACCTACTATTCCACCTGTATAAGTATACCATCCACCATAGTTGGTCGAATTATTGAGCACAGAAGCATCAGCATTGTTTGTACAATTGCTGATATTCGCAACATGGTTGGCAGAGCCCTCTGGTCCGTAAAGGAAGGCAGCAATACCACCGAGGAAGATATTGTTGTTTCCGTCTTTAGTTTTCTCGATGACATTCCAGTTACTGCAATCACTGATAGCTACAGTAGCTGAGCTATATGCTCCACCGCTGTATTTTCCTGTGTGGCCTCCAAGGATACCGGCAACACCGCTCAAATACTCAGCATCACTTTCATTTTTAGCCGCATAAGAAATCTGGCCTCTGTTTTCACACAAGCTGATGGTATTATTTCCATTTTCTGCTGCTTCGATTCGGCCGACAATACCTGCCACTGTCACGCCTGTATTGGCTGGTGACGTTCCTGTATTCTTCACCTCACCATGATTCTTACAGCCTGTGACAGTTGTATTTGCATACTGGATGAATCCTACGATACCGCCGACCGCAGTTCGTCCTGACACTTTTGTCGAATTTACCAATCCGTGATTCTCACAGCCTGATACTGTGTTAGTCTCAGTCATAGAGCCGATATATCCGGCAACACCACCAACAGCAGTCCAAGCTGTTACAGCACCTGCATTTGTAATGGTTCCGTAGTTCTTGAAACCTGTAACGTCAATTTTCTTGCTGTACACAGATCCTACAAAGCCGCCCATACGCACTACTTTAGAAGAAGCAGCGTTGTTTGTAACAGCACCTTTGGAAGCATCAGTTGAAGAACCATTCACACAGTCGGTAATTGTCCCGCATGCATTATTCATGACACCGACGAATCCACCGATATTGGTCAAACCTGCGTTAGTACCTGCAGCATTTGACTCAACAGCACCGAGGTTTGCACATGAAGTGAAAGTTACTTTATTGGCAATAGCTGTGATACCTCCGAGGTTGATGTCCTTGCCTGCTGTATTTTCACCAGTAAACTGCACCTTACCATGATTCTCGCATCCTGTCAGCGTCAACACATTATTTGTAGCAGACGAACCGGATACTCCAGCACAGTAGACATGGCCCTTAGGAGCTGCAGCAAATGTAATGTCGCCATAATTCTTACAGTTCTTCATTTCGCCGGCAGCACCCAATGCTATATTATATGCACAGATTCCGCCAAGGTAATATCCGCCTGTACCGCTGGTAGCATCACCTTC